>NZ_JASJOO010000002.1:0-600000 GCF_030070105.1 Bermanella sp. WJH001
ATAACAGGCGCCTGTTATTTCAATATACCGTGCGTGCGCGTTTTTCCTGCAAGATTTGAAATGGATTTCAAAGAAACCGCTTTCCCTTCAAATACTTATGGCCGAAAAACAGCATTGTCTGACAATGCGTAAACGCGCACGCGCACGATTAAAATGTTATGGTTCTTTATGAATTACCTACAAGAAATATTTAGAAACTATGCACACACAAGCCTTTTACAAAAAAAATATAAAACCCTGACAGGTTGGATTGGAGTCTTTGGAAGTCTTTTCGGCGTTTTTTTAACGTGTGTTGTTGGGTTTCATCTGCTGCCTGTATTAGGTATAGATTTAGATAAACCGGTTTCACCTGAAAATAGATCTATTTGGGGGCTGCTTTTTGGAATAAGTGGCTTTCTCATAATTACTATAATCGGGCTTTTCATTTCTATATCTGTGTTCAGTTATTTCATGTATGCCACAGGTAAATTTACGAAAAGCGAGGCTAAGCACTATAGCTTACGATCTAGATATCCTAAATACTGGTATAAAGAAGAATTTAAATACTTAGCCTCATCTGAAGAAAATGAATCATAACAAAGCAAGGCACAACCGCACAGCAAGCTGTTCTGGACTCACTCATTCTTCGCTCGCCTGTGCTTGCGAGCGTTAAGCAAAAAAAACGGAAGCCTTGGCTTCCGTTTTTTTATGTATCTCGCTTGGTCAAACGAAAACGTTAGAACGTCTCCCGTCTCCCATCAAGCATCTAACACTTAAACATCATGAAACGTCTCGCACGCATAAAGCGTATTTTCCATGAGTGTGGCAACGGTCATTGGGCCAACACCGCCGGGCACGGGTGTAATGTGGCTGGCGCGTTCAGCGGCTACGTCATAATCTAGGTCGCCCGCTAGTTTGCCGTTATCTAAACGATTAATAGCGACGTCAATTACGATGGCGCCCGGTTTGATCCAGTTGGCGTCCACTATGCCACGTTTGCCGATAGCCACGATTAGCAGGTCCGCCTGTTCAACATGGTGTTTTAAGTCTTGTGTGAAGCGGTGGCAGATAGTGGTGGTGCTGCCGGCTAGGAGTAGTTCCATGGCCATTGGGCGGCCAACAATGTTGGATGCACCTACGATAACAGCGTGTAGGCCCTTAACATTAAGTTCGTAATGCTTGAGCAGTGTCATGATGCCAGCAGGGGTGCATGAGCGTAATACAGGGATACGCTGAGCTAGGCGGCCCACATTGTATGGGTGAAAGCCGTCTACGTCTTTTTGCGGGTGGATGCGCTCAATCACCTTGGTGCTGTCTAAATGAGCCGGCAAGGGTAGTTGCACGAGAATGCCGTCAATGCTGTCATCTGCATTTAAGTCATCAATTAAGCCTAGTAGGGTGGCTTCGTCGGTGTCACTTGGAAGGTTGTGACCAATACTCTTAATGCCGATGGCTTCACAGGCTTGGCGCTTTTTACCAACGTATACTTCGCTGGCGGCGTCGCTGCCTACTAATATGACGGCTAAGCCTGGTGCACGTTTACCGGCATCTGTACGTTGTTGAATACGTTGAGCTACTTGCTCTTTGAGGGTGGCGCTTACGGCGTTACCGTCTATGCGTTGTGCACTCATGGCTTTCCTACTGGGTATGCGTAAAAAATTTTCGCAATTTTCGCATGGTTCGCCTGTAATACAAAGTACTGGGATCAATTCTTGTGAATTCTTGGAACTACTTGTTTTATATAAAATTTTTATAAAAAAGAGTTGACGACTTCATGGCTCATACGTATTATGCGCCCCACTCAGTGAGCACTACTGCACTGAGCGGCAAATGAGAGTTTGTCTCTGACGTCTAACTTGTTGTTTAGACAGATGAAGCGCCCGTAGCTCAATCGGATAGAGCATCGGCCTTCTAAGCCGAGGGTTACAGGTTCGATTCCTGTCGGGCGTACCAGCCTTTGGTTTGTTAAGTAGTATTGTGGTGACTGTAGCTCAGTTGGTAGAGCGCAGGATTGTGATTCCTGTGGTCGAGGGTTCGATCCCCTTCAGTCACCCCATTATTTCTGTTTTGAGTGGCCACTTGGCACTTGAGGCAAAAATGTTGTGCGGATGTGGTGAAATTGGTATACACGCCAGATTTAGGTTCTGGTGCCGCGAGGCGTGAGAGTTCGAGTCTCTCCATCCGCACCATTTATTTTTAGTTAAATAAATGGTGTTTTAAGTTTAGAGCTACTGTATCAACCTTTGGGTTGGCCTCTGTTGTGCGGGGGTGGTGAAATTGGTAGACACGCCAGATTTAGGTTCTGGTGCCGTAAGGTGTGAGAGTTCGAGTCTCTCCCTCCGCACCATTTACTTCTTGTAAATGACTTTTCTTAGTTTTCCTGTTTTTTCCTTTATTTGTTTTTTTGCGCGACACTCTGTGTGAATGAATCGCGCATTATTTTTCTTGTTTATGTCTTTTTGTTGAGTCTGAGTATTAGGCTGGACGTATCTAGTTTACCGTGCCCTTGGCGTTGAAGTTCTGAGTAGTACTCGCTAACAACCTTGGTGGTCGGCAGGTTGATGTGCATGGTCTTTGCTGTGTTTAGGCAGATATTCAAATCTTTTTGCATGTGATCCACGGCGAATCCAAAATCAAATTGTTGCTTGATCATGGTGGTGGATCGATTCAACATCTGCCAAGAAGATGCGGCCCCGTTGCCGAGTGTGTTCATAACTTTGTCCATGTCTAATCCCGCTTTTTGTCCAAAATTGATGCCTTCTGCCAGTGCTTGAATTAAACCTGCCACACAGATTTGATTGACCATTTTGGTGAGCTGGCCGGTGCCTACTTCACCCATGTGTGTGAATGATTTGGCATAACATTGGGTGAGGGTTTTGGCTTGTTCACAAGGCTGTAAGTCTCCGCCACACATGATGGTGAGTTGGCCATTGATTGCGCCTTGCTCGCCGCCTGAAACGGGTGCGTCTACATAATCAATCCCAAGTGGTTTGAGTTTGCTGTGCATGCGTTTGGCAAGTTCGCTACTGGTGGTGCTGTGGTCAATAATGAGGCTGCCTTTTGTGAGGCTGAGGTGAGCACCTTGTTCGCCGAATATGAGTTGTTCAACATCCTGATCATTACCGACGCATAAAATGAGTACGTGTGTGTTTTTGCAGGCATCTTGTGCGTTATTTGCGGTTTTGTGCTCGGGGTGTTGTGCAAGCCAAGCTTGGGTTTTGCTTGGGCTGCGATTATAAGCGGTTATTTTATGTTGTTTGCTAAGGTGGCTTGCCATGGGGGCGCCCATGTTGCCTAGGCCGATGAATGCTATGTTCATAGTAATTACTTATGTGATGTTGCAAGTAAATATAAGATAAAAAAAAACCGCTCTGCAAGCAGGGCGGTTTTTTCAGTTTTTACTGGGTCACGTGGTGATTATTTTTTTGGGTAATCACGTTGTGTGTGGCCAGTGTAAAGCTGACGAGGACGAGCGATGCGGTATTCGTTGCCGATCATTTCGTTCCAGTGAGCGATCCAGCCTGGTGTACGACCTGTAGCAAAGATTACAGTGAACAGCTCAGTTGGGATGCCGATTGCTTTAAGGATGATACCTGAGTAGAAATCTACGTTAGGGTATAGGCCACGTTTTTGGAAGTATTCGTCTTCTAGGGCGATTTTTTCCAGTTTCATTGCCATTTTAAGCATAGGATCATCTTCTAGGCCTAGTTCAGCAAGTACTTCGTCACAGGTTTTCTTCATTACTGTGGCGCGTGGGTCGTAGTTTTTGTAAACGCGGTGACCAAAGCCCATTAGACGGAATGGATCATTCTTGTCTTTAGCTTTTGCTAAGAACTCATCGATACGAGTTTCGTCGCCGATTTCGTCAAGCATTTTAAGTACAGCTTCGTTGGCGCCGCCGTGAGCAGGTCCCCAAAGTGCAGCAATACCAGAGGCGATACATGCATATGGGTTGGCACCTGTGGAGCCGGCCATGCGTACGGTTGATGTTGAAGCGTTTTGTTCGTGGTCAGCATGCAATAAGAAAATGCGATCCATTGCGCGAGCAAGAGTTGGGCTGATTTTCTTTTCTTCGGCTGGTGTGTTGAACATCATGTGAAGGAAGTTTTCAGAGTAGCTCAGGTCATTGCGTGGATACATGAAAGGCTGGCCTTGGTTGTATTTGTAAACCATGGCGGCCAATGTTGGCATTTTTGCAATTAAGCGGTGTGCTGCAATTTCACGATGCTTGTCATCATTGATATCAAGTTGGTCGTGATAGAATGCTGATAGTGCACCAACAACGCCACACATGATGGCCATTGGGTGAGCGTCACGACGGAAGCCATTAAAGAAATGGGCTAGTTGCTCGTGAACCATTGTGTGGTGAGTAATGGTATCAACAAATTTTTCTTTTTCTTCTGGGGTTGGTAGTTCGCCGTGAAGAAGTAAGTAAGATGTTTCTAGGAAATCTGAGTGCTCAGCTAATTGCTCAATTGGGTAGCCGCGGTGTAGAAGTACACCTTTACCGCCATCAATATAAGTAATTTTAGATTCGCATGATGCGGTTGAAACAAAGCCTGGGTCGTAAGTGAATTTACCAAGACCGGCTAAACTGCGAACATCAATTACGTCTGGGCCAATGGTGCCTTCGTAAATTGGCAGTTCTAGGGTTTCATCGAAACCGTCAATTTTTAACTGCGCCTTTTTGTCAGCCATGCATGGCCTCCTATCTGCTATTTCTGATACTGGTATTTTTTCAAATACCCTAATTTTGTCGAGCAATAATAGCTCTGTACCGTTGCAAAGACGGCCAACTATAGAGCCAAAATAGTGATTGTCAATTATTGACCATGAGTTAGTGGTGTAAGTTTAGTCGAACTGTCTAAAGAATGATCTATTATTAATCCAAGCACGTAAAATAGTGCGAAATACAAGTTTTAAGTTTAGGTGCTTATTTGTATTTAACAAACACTGTGTCTATAATTCGGCGCGTTTGCGAAGGCACTAAAAAGACCCGTAAGTTCGCATTTTTATTGATAAAAATGCACAACAAACGAGCCTGCCCACATAAGCTCGCCTTATTTTGAGGCGTGAGAGAGAGTGTAGAGAAAAGTGAATCAACAACGACCAATAAATTTAGATCTGACTAAGTTCAGTTTCCCTCTTCCTGCTTTGACATCAATTACCCATCGTGTCGCTGGTGTAATTTTGTTTGTAGGTATTATTTTTCTGTTATGCACTTTGAGCGGTTCTCTTGAATCTGCCGAAGGATTTGCAGCAGCGAAACAATCAATGACTACTGGTTTCGGTAGTTTTATCACCTGGGGTTTGCTATCAGCATTAGCGTTTCATTTTGTTGCTGGTATTAAACATTTATTCATGGATTTTGGCATTGGTGAGACCAAAGAAAGCGGTAAGGTAGCAGCTATCATTACTATCATTCTTTCGGTTGTATTAATTGCTTTAGCAGGAGTTTGGGTATGGGCGTAAGCATCACTAACTTCAGTCGCAGCGGTTTGTCAGACTGGTTGATCCAGCGTTTTTCAGCTGTTGTTCTTGCTGCTTATTCGGTGTTCATTGTTGGCTATTTGCTAGCAAACCCTGAATTGAGCTTTGCTCAATGGCAAGAGTTCTTCGCTTGTACTGCAGTGCGTATTTTTTCTTTATTAGCACTTATTTCTACAGTGGCTCACGCTTGGATTGGTATGTGGACGATTTCTACTGACTATATCAAACAAGCAGCTATTCGCTTTGCATTCCAAGTGACTTGCTTCTTAGCAATGTTTGTATACTTGGTTTGGGGCATTGACATTATTTGGGGTGTATAAGTCATGACAGCCAATATTCGTACAATGACATTTGATGCCATCGTAATTGGTGGTGGTGGTGCTGGCATGCGTGCTGCACTGCAATTAACAGAAGCTGGTATTAAAACCGCTTGTGTGACTAAAGTATTCCCTACACGTTCTCATACTGTATCTGCGCAAGGTGGTATTACTTGTGCGATCGCGTCTAATGATCCAAATGATGATTGGCGCTGGCACATGTACGATACCGTTAAAGGTTCTGATTACATCGGTGACCAAGACGCGATCGAATACATGTGTAAAGTAGGTCCTCAAGCGGTTTTTGAATTAGACCACATGGGTTTGCCTTTCTCTCGTACTGAAGAAGGTCGTATTTATCAGCGTCCTTTCGGTGGTCAGTCTAAGGGTCCTGATAATCCAACTCAGGCTGCTCGTACTTGTGCTGCTGCTGACCGTACTGGTCATGCTCTTTTACACGCGCTTTATCAAGGTAACTTAAAAGGCGGTACTACTTTCTTAAACGAATGGTACGCGGTTGATCTTGTTAAAAACGAAAATGATCAAGTTGCCGGTGCAATTGTTATATGCATCGAAACGGGTGAAACCGTTTACATTCAAGCCAAAGCGACTGTTCTTGCAACAGGTGGTGCTGGCCGTATTTACCAATCTACTACTAACGCATTGATCAATACTGGTGACGGTATGGGTATGTCTTTACGTGCTGGCGTACCTGCACAAGACATGGAAATGTGGCAGTTCCACCCAACGGGTATTGCAGGTGCTGGTGTACTTGTAACTGAAGGTTGTCGTGGTGAAGGTGGGTACCTAATTAATAAAGATGGCGAGCGTTTCATGGAACGTTATGCGCCAAACGCCAAAGACCTTGCAGGTCGTGACGTTGTGGCTCGTTCTATGGTTATGGAGATCCTTGAAGGTCGTGGTTGTGGCCCTGAAGGTGATCACGTAATGCTTAAGCTTGATCATCTTGGTGAAGAAACCCTTAACGCTAAATTGCCAGGTATCCTTGAGCTATCTCGTACATTTGCTCACGCTGACCCAGTTAAAGAGCCAATTCCAGTTGTTCCAACTTGTCACTATATGATGGGTGGTGTTCCAACTAACATTGGTGGTCAGGCGATCACTCAAGACGAAAACGGCAACGACAAAATCGTTGAAGGTTTATACGCTTGTGGTGAAGCAGCTTGTGTATCGGTGCACGGTGCTAACCGTCTTGGTGGTAACTCTTTGCTTGACCTTGTTGTATTTGGTCGTGCTGCTGGCTTACAAATTGAGAAGAGTTTCCGTGAAGGTTTTGACTCTGTTGATCCTCGCGAAGAAGACATCAAGCGCGCAATGGCACGTTTAGATCGTCTAAACAACAGCACCTCTGGTGAATCTGTTGCTGAAGTACGTAAAGATCTTCAAAAATGTATGCAGCTTTACTTCGGTGTATTCCGTGAAGGTGAAGCGATGCAAAAAGGCCTTACGATGCTTAAAGAGATTGGTGAGCGTGTTAAAAACACTTACCTTGAAGATAAGTCTCAAGCCTTCAACACTGCTCGTATCGAAGCTCTTGAGCTAGATAACCTTTACGAAGTTGCACTTGCCACTGCAATCGCAGCTGAAGAGCGTAAAGAATCTCGTGGTGCTCATGCACGTAACGACTTTACTGAGCGTGATGATGAAAATTGGTTATGCCATTCATTGTACTTCCCTCAAGATCAAAGCATCAAAAAACGTGCTGTGAACTTTGAGCCGAAAACAATGCCTGCGTTCCCACCAAAAGTTCGTACATACTAAGAGTGGGGGAGAGAGAATATGTTGCAAGTTAGCGTTTATCGTTACAACCCTGAAACAGATGCTGCACCCTACATGCAAGACTATCAGATCGAAACTGATGGCAAAGATTTGATGGTGCTAGATGTACTTGCTTTGGTTAAAGAGCAAGATTCAACATTGGCATATCGCCGTTCTTGTCGTGAAGGTGTTTGTGGTTCTGACGGCCTTAACATTAACGGCAAAAATGGTTTAGCGTGTGTGACGCCTTTATCTGAAAGTGTTAAGGGAAATAAGCTAGTATTACGTCCATTGCCTGGTTTGCCAGTTATTCGTGATCTAGTAATTGATATGAGTTTGTTCTATCAACAGTTTGAAAAGGTTAAGCCTTTCTTACAGAACAATACTCCGGCTCCTGCTATTGAGCGCCTTCAGTCTCCTGAAGAACGTGAAAAGTTAGATGGCCTTTACGAGTGTATCTTATGTGCATGTTGTTCTACTTCATGCCCATCTTTCTGGTGGAACCCTGATAAGTTTATCGGTCCTGCTGGTTTGTTACAGGCTTACCGCTTCTTGGCGGACAGCCGTGATACTGCAACACAAGAACGTTTAGATGGATTAGATGATCCATTTAGTGTGTTCCGTTGCCGCGGTATCATGAACTGCGTAAGCGTATGTCCTAAAGGGTTGAACCCAACCCGTGCAATAGGTCACATTCGCAACATGCTGTTGACTCGTGAGATCTAAATAAATAAAGGGGCTATTTGCCCCTTTATTTGTTGTTACTGTGCATTTAAAAACAATACGTCAGGCATGGCGTAAAAATAATATAAAAAAAAGGCCTACTAGCATCATATTTGCTAGGCTGTTATATAGATACAGATATATATACCAAACAGGGAATCGGGTAACCCCCGTATTATTTGAAAAACTTCGGACCATATCCGGTCATCTGTCGATCCACGCAGGGAAGTTTGGAAAGTAGTGCCCCTAGACATAATTTTAAGGTGGTTTAGTCATGCACGAAGGCTCGATGGAGCAGCTATGGAGTACGTCCCAACTGGCTGGTGGGAATGTAGCGTACATAGAAGAGCTATATGAAATATATTTAACGGACCCTAATGCGGTCTCGGAACAATGGCGCAGTTATTTTGCGACACTGCCAAGAGTTGAAGGTGGTAGTCTTAACGACATTCCTCATGCTCCAATTAAAGAGCAGTTTGTTCTTATCTCAAAAAACCAGCGCCATGCTGGTACCGTAACGCAAAGCCAAGCGTCAAGTGGCTATGATCAGAAGCAGTTACGTGTTTTCCAATTAATTAATGCTTATCGTTTCCGTGGACATCAGCACGCCAAGCTTGATCCATTGGGTATTATGGAACGTGAGCAAGTCCCAGATTTAGATCTTCGCTTCCATGAACTATCAGAAGCGGATATGGACAGCATTTTCCAAACTGGTTCTTTGTTTATCGGTAAAGAAGAAGCTCCATTATCTGAAATAGTAGAAGCACTTGAAAAAACTTACTGCCAAACAGTGGGTGCAGAATTCATGCACATTGTTGATACCGCTGAAAAGCGTTGGTTTCAACAGCGCATCGAAAGTGTGCGTGCAAAGCCTGAATACAGTGACGAAGCTAAAAAACATTTACTAGAGCGTTTAACCGCTGCCGAGGGCTTAGAGAAATACCTTGGGTCTAAGTATCCGGGTGTGAAACGTTTTGGTTTAGAAGGTGGTGAGTCTTTGATTCCTATGATGGATGAATTGATTCAGCGCTGTGGTACTTACGGTGCAAAAGAAATTGTAATTGGTATGGCGCACCGTGGCCGTTTAAACCTTTTAATTAATACATTGGGTAAAGCGCCGTCTGATTTATTTGATGAATTTGATGGTAAAGCTCAATTTGACCACTCGGGTGATGTTAAATATCACCAAGGTTTCTCATCTAACGTATTAACACCAGGTGGTGAAGTGCATTTGGCGCTGGCCTTTAACCCGTCTCATTTGGAGATTGTGTCTCCTGTAGTTGAGGGTTCAGTACGTGCTCGCCAAGACCGTCGTGGTGACAAGATTGGTGAAGCGGTAGTTCCTGTAGCTATTCACGGTGACTCAGCGTTTGCCGGTCAAGGCGTGGTGATGGAGACGTTCCAAATGTCTCAGACCCGTGGTTATAAAACCGGTGGTACCATTCATATTGTTGTAAACAACCAAGTGGGTTTTACCACGAACAAACGTGAAGACGTACGTTCGACTGAGTACGCCACTGACGTGGCGAAAATGGTTCAGGCGCCTATCCTTCATGTGAATGGCGATGACCCAGAAGCTGTATTGTTTGTTACTCAGCTGGCGGTAGATTACCGCAATGAATTCCACAAAGACGTTGTAATCGATTTAGTGTGTTACCGCCGCCGCGGTCACAACGAGGCGGATGAGCCATCTGCTACTCAGCCTCTTATGTACAAAATCATTAAAGCGATTAAAACCACACGTACACTGTATGCCGAAGCGTTAAATCAAAGCGGTGTAGTGAACGATGAAATCATTCAGTCTATGGATGAAGATTATCGTAATGCACTTGAAGCAGGTAAACACGTTGTAAAAAGCCTTGTAACTGAGCCAAAGTCTGAGATGTTTGTAGACTGGGCCCCTTATTTAGGTCACGACAATAGCCTGACAGTGAGCACTGAGTTTGATCTTAAGCGCTTACAAGAGCTTGCTTATAAAATGCAAGATGTACCAGAAGGTTTTGCCGTTCAGCGTCAGGTGAACAAAATCCTAGAAGATCGCCGCAAGATGGCAGCGGGCGCCTTACCGATTAACTGGGGGTTTGCTGAAACAATGGCTTACTCTACGTTACTGGATGAGGGTTATCCTATTCGTTTGACTGGGCAGGATGTGGGGCGTGGTACTTTCTCGCATCGTCATGCTGTTTTGCACAACCAAAAAGATGGTGCAACCTATTGTTCTTTGCAAAACATGAGCGAAGATCAGCCAACTTATACGATTCATGACTCACTGCTTTCTGAAGAAGCTGTGTTAGGTTTTGAGTATGGTTACGCTACAACAACGCCTAACATGCTGGTGATTTGGGAAGCGCAGTTCGGTGATTTTGCGAACGGTGCACAAGTGGTAATGGATCAGTTTATTTCTAGTGGTGAGCATAAGTGGAGTCGTTTATGCGGTTTAACTATGCTGTTGCCACATGGTTATGAAGGTCAAGGTCCTGAACACAGTTCGGCTCGGTTAGAGCGTTATTTGCAGCTGTGTGCAGAGCACAATATGCAGGTTTGTGTACCTTCAACGCCCGCGCAAATTTTCCACCTATTGCGTCGTCAAGCTATTCGCCCATTACGTAAACCATTAATCGTCATGTCACCGAAGAGCTTGTTGCGTCATAAAGAAGCGATTAGTACATTGGAAGACCTAGCTCAAGGTGCTTTCCAAAATGTTATTCCAGAAGTTGAAGACGTAAATCCAAAAGATATTACGCGTCTTGTTTTGTGTAGCGGCAAGGTTTATTACGATCTGATCGATCGTCGTCGTTCAGAAGAAATGAAGCATGTTGCTATTGTTCGCATTGAGCAGTTGTATCCCTTCCCTGAAGAAGAGTTGTTTGCTGCGATTTCTCCATATACCAATTTAAAAGAGTCGGTTTGGTGTCAAGAAGAGCCTATGAACCAAGGTGCTTGGTATAGCTCTCAGCACCATATGCGTCGTGTGGTTAACCAACATGACTCTAGTCTGTATTTAGATTATGCAGGTCGAGAAGCGTCAGCCTCTCCGGCTGCTGGTTATATGGCGTTGCACTTAGAGCAACAAGAGCAATTGATCAAAGATGCATTGGGCCTTTAGGGTCAAGCGAACAACGAATTAGGAATAGTGAACATGAGTATTGAAGTTAAAGCCCCCGTTTTCCCTGAATCAGTTGCTGATGGCACCATTGCAACTTGGCACAAGCAGCCTGGCGAAGCGGTAAAACGCGATGAGCTATTGGTGGATATTGAAACCGATAAAGTGGTACTAGAGGTTGTTGCTCAGTCTGACGGCGTGATTAAAGAAATCATCAAAGCCGAAGGGGATACCATTTTAAGTGCTGAAGTGATTGCAATATTTGAAGCTGGGGCTGAAGGCAGCGCGTCTGCGGATGAACCCGCTCCAGCGGCACAAAGTGCAGCGCAGGAGTCATCAAGTGCTGATGATTTAAAAGTGAATCCAGCCGCGCGCAAATTAGCGGAAGAAAAAGGCGTATCACTTGCCGATGTCAAATCGTCAGGTAAAGACGGCCGTATTACTAAAGAAGATGTTCTTAATCATCTTAAAACCCCTGAGCCAGCGCCAGCACAAGTTGCTACGGCGGCACCTGCTGCACCTCAAAGTGCACCTGCGCCAGTGGTATCTGCACCTGTGATTCCTAGCTTTAATCAAGGTGAACGTGCTGAGAAGCGCGTACCTATGACTCGCTTACGTGCAACCATTGCTAAGCGTCTTGTTTCTGCTCAACAAAATGCGGCCATGTTAACCACTTATAACGAAGTGGACATGAAAGCAGTGATGGATTTACGTAAACAGTACAAAGACATGTTTGAGAAGAAGCATGATGGCGTACGTCTAGGTTTCATGTCTTTCTTTGTTAAGGCTGCAACTGAAGCGCTAAAACGTTTCCCATCAGTGAACGCATCAATTGATGGTAATGACGTGGTTTATCATGGCTACCAAGATATTGGTGTTGCGGTATCCACTGAGAAAGGTCTTGTTGTGCCAGTTCTTCGTGATGTTGATGCCATGGGTCTTGCTGATATTGAGCGCAGTATCACGGATTTTGCAGGTAAAGCACGTGAAGCCAAATTGGGTATCGAAGAGATGCAAGGTGGTACATTTACCATAACCAATGGTGGAACTTTTGGGTCACTAATGTCGACACCTATTCTAAACCCACCACAAACTGCTATCTTAGGTATGCATAAGATTCAAGATCGCCCAATGGCGATTAATGGCCAAGTTGAAATTCGTCCCATGATGTACCTAGCACTTTCTTATGATCACAGAATGATTGACGGCAAAGAAGCGGTTCAATTTTTAGTGACCATTAAAGAATTGCTAGAAGATCCAGCTCGTATTTTATTGGATATCTGATTTAACAATAATAAGGCCCGGTGTGAGCCGGGTTTTAATTGCATTTATGTTATGCCCTTAAGCGCGCATAAAAGGAAAAGTCATGGATAAGTTTGATGTAATTGTAATTGGTGGTGGTCCTGGTGGCTATGTTGCAGCAATTCGAGCTGCGCAACTGGGTCTTAAAACCGCATGTATTGATAAATGGTTAAATGCAGACGGTAAAGGTGTATTTGGTGGTACTTGTTTGAATGTCGGTTGTATTCCGTCTAAAGCATTGTTGGATAGCTCTTATAAGTACGAAGAAGCAAAACATAATTACGACATTCATGGTATCAGCATTAAAGATATTAAAATGGATGTGCCTGCTATGTTGTCTCGTAAAGAGACAATCGTGAAGAACTTGACGCAAGGTGTGGCAGGTTTATTCAAAGCAAACGGTGTAACGCCTTTAGAAGGCTTTGGTAAGTTGCTTGCTGGTAAAAAAGTTGAATTTACGAATCATGCTGGCAAAACTGAAATTTTAGAAACTGAGAATGTCATTATTGCAACTGGTTCTGTGCCGGTTGAAATTCCACCTGCGCCATTAACTGAAGGTGTGATTGTAGACTCTTCAGGTGCTCTTGAATTTACTGAAGCGCCTAAGCGTTTAGGTGTGATTGGTGCGGGTGTTATTGGTTTAGAGCTAGGCAGTGTTTGGAATCGTTTAGGTTCTGAAGTCACCGTACTTGAAGCTCAAGATAAGTTCTTGCACCTAGTTGATTCTCAAATTGGTAAAGAAGCAGCTAAGCAATTTAAGAACCAAGGCATGAATATCATGCTGGGTGCTCGCCTAACAGGCACCGAAGTGAAAGGTAAAGGTAAGAAGCAAGAAGTGATTGTGTCTTACACGGACAGCGAAGGCGATAAAACCATTACCTTTGATAAACTAATTGTGGCGGTTGGTCGTCGCCCATACACCGAGAATTTATTATCTGGTGATTGTGGTGTTAATCTTGATGAGCGTGGTTTCATTTTTGTAAATAGCCGCTGTGCAACGGATGCACCTGGCGTTTATGCAATTGGTGATGTGGTTCGTGGACCAATGCTTGCCCATAAATCTTCAGAAGAAGGTGTAATGGTTGCTGAGCGTATTGCTGGCCATAAAGCGCAAGTGAATTATGACTGCATTCCTTCAGTTATTTATACGCACCCAGAAATTGCTTGGGTCGGTAAAAGTGAAGATGAACTAAAAGCAGCTGGTGATAAATATAATGTTGGTACTTTCCCATTTGCGGCGGTTGGTCGTGCAATGGCTGCCAATGACACCGCTGGTTTTGTAAAAATTATTGCTGATGCTGAAACAGACACCATTCTTGGAGCCAGTGTGATCGGGCCAAGCGCGGGTGATTTGGTGCAGCAGGTGGTGATTGCCATGGAGTTTGGCTCAAGTGCAGAAGATTTAGGCATGATGGTATTCTCACATCCAACCTTATCGGAAGCGGTTCACGAAGCTGCATTGGGCGTTAATAATCACGCCATACACAAGCAGAATCGTAAACGTAAATAGCCTGAAAAATAAACTGGTTAGTGTTAAAGCTAACCAGTTTTAGGTTTAAACACCCTGGTTTTCACCTCTTAAGTGTCTTTTATTCTGGGTTTTTGATATAACAAAAACCTATAAGGCGCACTGAATCTTTTTGGTGCGTTATTTTCACCAAGGAAGCACGACGAGGTCATCATGAATTTACATGAATATCAGGCTAAGCAGCTTTTTGCCGCTTATGGTTTACCTGTTTCCCAAGGGGTAGTTGCCACTTCGCCTGAGGAAGCCGCAAAAGCGGCTGATAGTGTTCCCGGTAGTGCGTGGGTAGTTAAAGCGCAGGTTCATGCCGGTGGACGAGGTAAAGCTGGTGGCGTAAAAGTAGTTAAAACCAAAGACGAAATTAAAGAATTTGCCGCCCATTGGTTGGGTCGCAATCTTGTCTCCTATCAAACCGACGCAGGCGGCCAGCCTGTACATCAAATTTTAATTGAAGAATGCACAGATATTGACCAAGAGTTGTATCTTGGTGCGGTTGTTGATCGTGCTTCTCAGCGTGTGGTTTTCATGGCGTCCACTGAAGGTGGCGTTGAAATTGAAAAAGTCGCTCACGAAACCCCAGAAAAAATCCTAAAAGCTGAAATAGATCCATTAACGGGTGCGCAGCCACATCAAGCCCGTGAGCTGGCATTTAAGCTGGGTTTAAAAGATCATCAAATTAAACAATTTACCCAAATCTTTTTAGGTTTATCAAAGTTGTTTTTTGAAAAAGATTTAGCGTTGTTAGAAATTAACCCACTGGTTATCACCAAGGCGGGTGATCTTCATTGTCTTGATGCCAAAATTAATATCGATGGTAATGCGTTATACGCACACAAAGATTTACAAGCCATGCACGACCCATCACAAGATGATGCCCGTGAAGCAGAAGCGGCTAAGTGGGAACTTAACTATGTCGCCTTAGATGGCAACATTGGCTGTATGGTGAACGGTGCAGGTTTAGCCATGGGCACCATGGATATTATTAAACTGCATGGTGGCGACCCAGCTAACTTTTTAGATGTGGGCGGCGGTGCAACTAAAGAACGTGTAGCTGAAGCGTTTAAAATTATTCTTTCTGACAGCAAGGTAAAGGCTGTACTGGTGAATATCTTTGGCGGCATTGTACGTTGTGACATGATCGCAGAAGGCATTATTGGTGCCGTAAAAGAAGTGGGCGTAAAAGTGCCAGTGGTTGTGCGCTTAGAAGGTAATAACGCTGAGCTTGGCTCACAAAAATTAGCTGAAAGCGGTTTGGATATCATCGCCGCGACCAGTTTGACGGATGCCGCGCAACAAGTGGTAAAAGCAGCAGGAGGCCAATAATAATGAGCATTTTAATCGATAAAAATACCAAGGTTATTTGCCAAGGTTTTACCGGCTCTCAAGGCAGCTTCCATTCAGAGCAAGCCATCGAATACGGTACAAAAATGGTAGGTGGTGTAACCCCAGGCAAAGGTGGCACCAAACACCTAGGTTTACCGGTTTTTAATACAGTAAAAGAAGCAGTTGAAGTAACGGGTGCCGAAGCATCTGTTATTTATGTACCTGCACCATTTTGTAAAGACTCCATTCTAGAAGCCGCTAACGGTGGCATTAAACTGATTGTGTGTATCACTGAGGGTATTCCAACCCTAGACATGATGGTATGTAAAATTCGTTGTGATGAATTGGGTGTGACTTTAATTGGACCAAATTGCCCAGGTGTCATTACACCAGGGGAGAGCAAGATTGGCATTATGCCGGGCCATATTCATAAGCCAGGTAAAGTGGGCATTGTATCTCGCTCAGGTACATTAACTTATGAAGCGGTTAAACAAACCACGGATTATGGTTTTGGTCAGTCTACCTGTGTGGGTATTGGTGGTGACCCCATTCCGGGATCCAGTTTCATTGATATTCTGCAGCGTTTTCAGGATGACCCTAAAACTGAAGCGATTGTCATGATTGGTGAAATTGGTGGGACCGCTGAAGAAGAGGCCGCTGAGTTTATCAAACACAATGTGACCAAACCTGTGGTTTCTTATATTGCTGGTGTTACGGCTCCTGCAGGCAAGCGTATGGGCCATGCTGGGGCGATTATAGCCGGTGGTAAGGGCACAGCTGCTGAGAAGTTTGCAGCTCTAGAAGCGGCTGGTGTGAAAACAGTGCGCAGTTTGGCCGACATTGGCGAGGCATTAAAAGAAAAAGCAGGTTGGTAACCAACTTGTAGAGCCAAAGCCCTCATTAGAGGGCTTTTTTTTGCCTATTGATTCTTGGTTAGTGACCTATATCAGGGGTTTGAGTATTAAACAGAGTTAACGTATGCCCATCTAAATCGCAGAATTCTAAATTTAGGGCATAACAATGATGACAAAACATGGTTTAACAATTGGCATCGAAAGAGTTAATCAAGACTGTTTTATTTCTCTTAAAGCAATCGGGAAATTAACCCATGATGATTACTTAGCCATTACACCATTAATTGATGGGGCTTTATCGCAAGTTGAGAAGCCCCATGCTGATGTGCTCTTTGATGCCACCGAACTGGATGGTTGGGAGTTAAGAGCGGCTTGGGATGATTTCAAATTAGGGCTCAAGCATGGTCGTGAATTTCAAAGAATTGCCATATGCGGTAATAAACGTTGGTTGCAGGTGGCAGCCAAGATAGGAGAGTGGTTTATCTCTGGTGATGTTAAGTACTTTGATGACGTAGAAGACGCTTTAGAGTGGTTGGCAAACATCCCTGCCAATGACGTTACCAACTGATATCTTTGCCTTGCCAATCAATGTAACTTAGTTGTCCATCTGTTTGAATCGGGTTGACCACAGACTCTAATTGTTGAGCAACAAAATCCGGTGTAAACAATTTATCTTTTGCGATATTTTGCTGGAAAGGTTTGCTTAAGCTTGTATCGGTTGTACCTGGGTGAAATGCAATTATTTTGACGCCCTTTGCTCTTTTGGCGAACTCAAGACTCAGATTTTTTAAAAGCATATTTAGAGCGGCTTTGCTTGCCCTGTAGCTATACCATCCTCCCAATCGGTTATCTGAAATACTGCCCACACGAGCACTGAACACAACGACCTTGCATTTTTGTTTTCGGGTTAATGGGAACAGCGCTTGCAGCCATAAAATAGGGGTTATGGTATTGGCATTTATGACAGATAAAAATGCATCACGGTTAAAATTTTCAATGCGTTTTTCTACCTGAATAGTCTCGTTTTGAAGGATGCCGTTGCAAATGTAAATGCGATCTATAGAGGGGAGTTGCATTTTAGCAATCTGCTCAACTGCGTTAGTGATTGATGTTTCAGAGTAGTCACAAACAATACTGTTGATGTTGTCATTGTCAGTGATAAGTGCTTTACGTGATATTGCAATAAGGTTGTCACATGAAGGAGCAAGCTGATGAATGATAGCGGATGCAATGGCACTGTTTGCACCAATAACAATACTATTCATTACACCCTCCTTGTTTACAAGAAGGTGGTTTTAATTGGTTTCTTTTAGAAAAAAAACCGGTTATATCATGTCGATATTTTGCAAATATTAGGTAACTCGGTTTTAAGATAGGCTGTAACCATCGCCATTTTAAAGGTGAGAACCATTTGCCTAAACCCACTGTTTGCCATAGTAAATACGTGGCATCTAATCCTGTTACCCAATCTCCCTCTGATGTCTTTACATGCAATAGTGCATCTAAAGTTTGTATGTCTAGTTCGGGGTGCCTTGATTCAAAAGAGGCATCACGAATGTTTTCAAACATAATATGGTTATGAACGTCTTTATTTTTTAGATGGGTAATCTCCCAATTACATATTGGGCATGAACCATCATAGAAAACAGTGATTTTTCCATTTTGTGGTTTCATCTCAAAGTACCGCTTCAATGTCTTTTATTAAGATCGCTGAATTTGGCTTGATAGAACTTTCGTAACGTTTTATCACGTCACCTTGGCGATTCACTAAATATTTATTGAAATTCCACCTTGGTTCACCTTGTTGTGAACTTAAGTGTTCAAAGATTGGGTGGGCATCAGTGCCTTTAACACTTATTGGTTTACTCATAACAAAACTGACACCAAAATTTTTATAACAAATACTGGCTGTTTGCGCTTCGTTACTGGCTTCTTGATTAAAACTATTTGAAGGGAAGCCAATCACAACTAAACCCTTGTCTTTGTAAGACTGGTATAGCTGCTCTAAATCTGAGAATTGTTTGGTATACCCGCAATGACTAGCAGTATTTATGATCAGGACAGGATTGTTTTTTACGATATTGCAAAGTTGAATCTCGTCAGAGCTGTGCAGTTTGTGAATACTGGTATCGAGCCAATCAGGGCACTGGGCCCATGATATTGAAGGTAGGATGGCGAAAAGCAGTGCGTATAGTTTCATGACTCACCCAAATGTGATTATAAAGACTATACGCATCACAGCAGCTAATGGATTAATCCTATAAATGCTGGGAGGTGTTGGCTGTTATGCCAAATCTCGCATCAACAACGTGTAGGGATTATCAACATAGCCACTAGGTTTTGGAATTAATACCTTTACACCAGACCCTTGCGCGATTTCTCTTGGCTGTTGCTTGGTATCTAGCATGCCTTTAAGTTGATAACGCATGTTGCCAGAAGGGCTCATTAGCTCAACGTGATCACCTTCTTTAAAATGGTTTTTCACATCTATGGTTAAGTAATCTGGGTGAATTTCTTGAATGACTTCACCTACAAATTGCTGTTTGATGCTTTCGGATGTGCCTCTTTCGTAGTTTTGATATTCATCATGAACATGGCGGCGATAAAAGCCCTCGGTATAACCACGGTTAGATAAGGCTTCTAGGGTGTCCATCAGCGAGCGGTCAAATTCTTTGCCAGCTAATGCATCATCAATGGCTTTGCGGTAAGTCTGTGCTGTGCGAGCAGCGTAATAGTGGCTTTTGGTGCGCCCTTCAATTTTTAAAGAATGTACGCCGATATCAACCAATTTTTGCACATGCTGAATGGCTCGCAGATCCTTTGAATTCATGATGTAAGTGCCATGCTCGTCTTCAAAGGCGGGCATGTATTCGCCAGGGCGCCCTGGCTCTTCTAATAAATATAAGCCGTCAGTGGGTTCACCTTCACCTAATGTTGGTTCAAATTTGGGTTGCTCTGGCTGCCAGATTTGAGCACTGTCTTTGGTGATGATATCACCGGTGTCGGTTTGGGTGGCTTCGTGAGTGTCGTATTTCCAGCGACAGGCGTTGGTACACGTGCCTTGGTTAGGGTCACGCTTATTAATGTAACCACTTAATAAGCACCTCCCAGAATAGGCGATACACAGGGCCCCATGCACAAATACCTCTAGCTCCATCTCTGGTACTAACATACGAATCTCTTCGATTTCTTCTAGGGACAATTCGCGCGATAAGATGACTCGCTCAATACCTTGTTTATGCCAGAATTTCACAGCGGCGTAGTTCACGGCGTTAGCTTGTACACTCAAGTGAATGGGCATCTCTGGCCACTTATCTTTCACCAGCATAATGAGGCCAGGGTCACTCATGATTAGGGCATCGGGGCCCATTTTGATCACAGGTTCGATGTCTTTTAAATAGCTGTGAACCTTTTTATTATGTGGCGCGATATTGCTGGCCACATAAAACTTCTTGCCTTGCAGGTGGGCTTCTTGAATACCGGTATTTAAATTCGCTAGATCGAAGTCGTTATTGCGCACCCTTAGGCTGTAACGGGGCTGACCCGCATAAACGGCATCCGCGCCGTAAGCAAAGGCGTAGCGCATGTTTTTTAGGGTGCCAGCAGGGCTTAACAGTTCAGTTTTCATGGGTCACGTAGGTATTAGATAAACCGGCGCATTATGCCTTTGTTTGGTTTGAGTGATTTGATTGAGGTCAAGCCTGCCTCAGGCTGCTGGAATTTTCTTATCCTAGTAATGGGCTTGGTTATTGTTTAAAATGTCGCAAAATTTAGCACACCAGATGAGAGCCTATCCATGTCTGATATTATCGAACAAATTAAAGAGCAAATTAGCAGTAATGACGTCCTTATCTACATGAAGGGCAACCCTAATCAGCCTCAGTGTGGTTTTTCAGCGCGTACGGTTTCTGCATTAATGGAATGTGGTAAGCGTTTTGCGTACGTTGATGTCTTGTCTAACCCTGAAGTACGTGCCAACCTGCCAGCCTATGCGAACTGGCCAACCTTCCCACAACTTTGGGTTAAAGGTGAATTAGTGGGCGGTTGTGACATCGTGACTGAAATGGCAGAAAGCGGTGAACTTAAAAAGTTGATTGACGCTGCTGTGCCTGACGAAGCTTAATTTAAGCCTTGTAAAAAAACCGCCTAAGGGCGGTTTTTTTGTGTCTAGAGTTTGCTAAATAGGCTTTAAACCCCTGTAAATACAAGCTTAAAGCGGCTGTAACATAACTGTAACAATTTAAAGATAGCCTGCGTTCAATTTAAAAATATCAGGTTTCATGATGATCAAAATTTCACGCCTTTTAAGCTTTTGTGCCGCTTTTTTGTGTGCAGGGCTTGCATATGCCTCTATATCGGCAGAACAAGAATCACGTTGGTCACAAGCTATAACAGCCATAAATAGTGTGCCAGCCCCTTTAAAAAGTCTGCCAGCTGGATCCTCCCATACCCTTTTTACAATCCATGGTTCTAACACCGTCGGCGAAAGCTTGGCCCCCAAAATGATAATGGCCTACCTAGAAGCTAAAGGTGCTAAAAACGTACGTATTGTTCCTTTAGATGCGGACAACGAAAAGCTTGTAAAAGGGGATTTTCCAAGTTTGGGTAAAACAGTTGAGGTAGCGATTGCAGCGCATGGCTCTAGCACAGGCTTTAAAAGTTTAATGAATGGTAAGGCTGATATTTGGGCCTCTTCTCGCTCGGTTAAAGAAAAAGAAGTGCTTGCGGCTAAGGGTTTCTCTGATTTAGAAGATCCAGAATCCGAACATGTGCTGGGCATTGATGGTTTAGCCATTGTGGTAAACCCAAGAAACAACGTGACTCAATTGAGCAAAGAACAATTAGGTTTGATTTACTCAGGGCAAGTGAGCAATTGGTCTGAATTAGGTGGGCCAGATATGACAATATCCTTGTTCGCTCGTGACGAAAACTCAGGTACTTGGGATAGTTTTAAGAATATGGTGCTGGGTAAGCAATTCCAATTAAGTGGCTCGGCTCAACGATTTGAATCCAGTGAAAACTTAGTGCGCAATGTTTTACAAAACGAAGGTGGTATTGGTTTTATCGGTATGGCCTTTGTCGGTAAAAGCAAGTTGCTGGCGATCAGTGATGGTCCTGCACAGGCATTTAAGCCTTCTCAGTTAACAGTGGCAACTGAAGATTATGCACTGTCACGTAGGCTCTTCTTTTATACCCATGGACAGCCAAGCAACGAATATGTAACAGAATTTATGCGTTTTGCTCAAGGAATCAATGGCCAATCGATTGTTAGAAATGAAGGGTTTATCTCTCAAAATGTGGAATCAATGGATGCCAGTTTAGCCGACGATATGCCAGCTGATTACGTCGAAATGGTTAAGGGTGCTAAGCGTTTGAGTGTGAACTTCCGTTTTCAAGAAGGCAGTGCTCAGCTTGATAATAAAGCGCTAAAAGACATTCAACGCTTAGCTTTTTATATGCGAGAGCAAATGCCGAACTCTAAACTGCTGTTGATTGGTTTTGGTGATAAACGTAAAAATGAGCATCGATCAAAACTACTATCCAAATTAAGGGCTATGGCGGTAAAACGAGAGTTATCACGCCTAGGTATCTACCCGCAAAAAACCACAGGCTATGGTGATTTCAACCCTGTGGCTTCCTTTGAAGGGGCATCTAAGATTAAGAACCGTCGTGTTGAGGTTTGGTTACGCTAGAATCGGTAATAGTGGGTAAGCGCCAGATATAAATACTGACGCACCCACCAATTAATAATAATGCCAATTTTCCCCATATAATCGGTACAACTAACCAAGCCGAAATTCCCATTGTTAGCCAAATGGTCATGATCGTGTAGATCTTGGCCTTTTTGGGTAACCCCTCGCCATTTAGGTAGTGCAAGATATATTTCCCAAGCTTTGGGTGCTCCACCAACCATTGATAGAAACGCGGGCTAGAGCGGACAAAACAAGCCGCAGCCAGTAATAAGAATGGTGTTGTTGGGAGAAGTGGTAAAAAAATGCCCAATACCCCTAAAAATACGCTGATCCAGCCAATTGCGATGAGGGACCAGGTAATAATGTTGTGACGCTTTTCAGGGGGCATTTCCATAAAATAGTCTGTTCTCGTACTTAATTTCTACTTATCTTGGAAAAATTTATCACTTGCTTAAGCAAAACACCAATGGAGCATCTATTCTTTACGTTACAAGCACAGACAAATCAAAGGTAGATTATGAGCACGGTTAACGTAAATGACAGCGGTGGCGCACTACAGATTGCCATAGTGGGTCGATTTGACTTTAACATTTTGCAAGAATTTCGAGATGCATACTCAGATAAAGAGGGCTCACAGGGTCAATTTGTCATTGATTTAGCACAGACTGAATACATCGATAGTTCAGCACTGGGCATGTTGTTAAATATGAAAAATCACCTTGGAGCAGAAGATAGACAAATAGAAATTAAAAACTGCCAACCAAATTTGATGAAAATTTTCTCAATTGCACATTTTGATAAAAAATTTAAGTTTGTATAAATATGCGTATATTGGTTGTTGATGATCAAGAAACCAATCGAGCCATACTTGTTTGGTTACTTGAAGACGATGGTCACGAAGTTATTGAAGCTAAAGATGGTTTAGAGGCGGTTAATCTATTCCAAGCATCATCCATCGATATTGTATTGATGGACGTTATGATGCCCGTCATGGACGGCCTTGAGGCGGCAAAAAATATCAAAGAACTTTGTGGCGATAGTCGGCATGTTCCCATTATTTTTCTTACCGCACTGGAAGATGATAAGGCATTAAGTGAGTGTTTAGACTCAGGTGGTGATGACTTTTTATCAAAGCCTTATAACGAAGCGGTTCTTAAAGCTAAGATTGCAGCCCATCTTAGAATCCGTGAGTTAACCGAGCAAATTAAAGAAAAAAATACAGAATTAACCCTGCATAATAGTCGCTGGGAACGTGAAAAAAACATTGTCTCCCACATATTTAATCGTGCTTTAGAGCACAACTTAAGTGATTGTCGAAATCTTCGCAGTCACATAGCCCCTGCATCGACTTTTAATGGTGATATTTTATTATCTGCACCCAGTCCTGGTGGGGGCTTATACGTGTTTTTAGGTGATTTTACGGGGCATGGTTTAGGGGCTTCAATTGGCACCTTACCTATTGCCAACAGTTTTGATCAGTTAGTGAACCGCCATCTTAGTGTAGGTGAAATTGCCTATGAATTTAATCGAATGCTACTGACCATGTTGCCTGATTACATGTTTTGCTGCGCCACATTACTTGAACTTAATGCCAGTGGAAATAGTGTGCAATTGTGGTCTGGTGGTTTACCAGACGGCTATATTATTGCCGCTGATGGCAGTATTAAAGAGCCATTAGTTTCGAAAAATATTCCCCTTGGTATCGAGAGTAATGAAAACTTTAATAAAGCATTTGAAATTAAAAAACTAGAAGAAGGCGAAAAAATAATACTGCTAACAGACGGTATTATTGAAGCTGAAAATCCAAATGGAGAGTTCTTTACAGAAGAGGGATTTAAGCGCGCTTTTACCAAAGGCACTAAAGACTCCATGAATTCCCTGTTAGAAAAATTATCGGCGTTTACTCAGGGCGCGGAACAAAATGATGATATTACATTGGTGGAAGTCAGCTCAGGCCAAGTTGTGATAGAAGATCAAAAAATTCAAGAGAGTATTCAGTATGATGGTATTTTGTGGAATATTCGATTTAATTTAAGCGCGACAGATTTACAGCAAGCGAATCCAGTAGAAGAAATCATGTCGGTATTAGGTGCTCAGACGCTACTTAGGCCTAATCGTGATGTCATTGGTTTGTTATTGGCTGAGCTATATAGCAATGCTTTAGAACATGGCATTTTAGAATTGTCATCTGATATGAAAAAAACGGAAGAGGGTTTTGTAGAGTACTATAACCAGCGTAAAAAACGTCTGTTAGCACTTGAAAATGCCTACATAAAACTTAGCTGTAAATTGCTCTATGATGACGATGAAGAACTTGTTTTGAGAATCAAAATGGAAGATTCCGGTGTCGGTTTTGATGTGGATGGATTAATGGAGCGCGGCGGCGGAGATTCTTTTGGTCGCGGTGTATCGTTAATACACCGCGTATGCAAACGGACTCAATACATGAAAAACGGCAGCGCCGTTGAAACAGATTTCCCCGTTAATCAAAAACTCAATGAAAGTAATTAGTTATCATCACCGTTATACAATAAAAATAAATCAATGACGTTATCTGGAATGCTGGCACAAACTTGAAGACTTAAATCTTCATCTTCATCAATGTCAGCAAATGCATCATCATCTGCATTTAAACCAGAGGCATAGACAATAGGGAATAGTAGCTCTGCTGCATTCTCTTCATGTTTACCATACCATTGTTCATGCTGCTCAATGCTTAGCAAGATAAAACCAATGGCCCAGTTTTCTAGTGGTGCCGCTTCGCCATCTTCATCCGCTTCTACATTTAAATCACACGGTACAGGGAAGCTCTGACCGGATTCAACCAGCTCAATAATTTCTTTCTGTAATAGGTTGATTAGATGGGTGATATTATCTTTTTCATTGGCTGAGCCCCATTGCGGCTCACCATTGAAAACCATTGGTAAAAGCTCAGCGGTGGATAGTGTTGAAGGACTGACTGCGTTGGCGGTTAATAGGCCATGAAGCGCAAAAAAATCTAAGCCTTCAGCGTCTTCAGCTTGGTCTTCTAAAAAAAGCGCAAGAGTTTCTAATTGATCTTCATTCAGTGCGGCAGTGATAGTCATGAGGCATGTTCGCTTGTAATTAACAGATAGACTGATTTATGCTGGAGTATACCAGACTTTAGCAGATTTATAGCCTATGCGCGGACCCAGAGTAACTCTAGAACAGTGGCGAACACTCCAAGCAGTTGTTGATCATGGCGGCTATGCACAAGCGGCAGAAGCCTTACATAAAAGCCAATCATCCATTAGCTATACCGTGGCAAAATTACAAGAACAAATCGGTATGGAGCTGTTACATATAGAAGGTCGAAAGGCTGTGCTGACCAGTGCAGGTGAGGCTCTTCTTCAGCGTTCCCGGCATTTAATTGAACATGCCATTGAGATCGAACAGGTTGCCGCTAGCCTAGAACAAGGTTGGGAGGCACAAGTGGCCTTAGCAACCGACGCCATTTTCCCAAAAACAATCTTAATTGATGCATTTAAACAATTTTTTCCAGAAAGTCGTGGTTGTAAAATGCTTATGCGTGAAGAGGTTTTGTCAGGGGCGGCAGAGGTTCTACTGGAGAAAAAAGTCGATTTATCGATCACCCCATGGGTACCACCTGGTTTTATGGGTGAAAAGCTCATGAATATCGATTTTGTTGCCGTGGCTCACCCTGATCATGCTTTGCATAAATTGGGGCGCAAAATCAGTAGTAATGATTTAACCCAACATTTACATGTGGTGATTAAAGACTCAGGGGTGAAACAAAGTAGGGATTCAGGCTGGTTGGGTTCAGATCTACGCTGGACAGTCACCAACCTAGAAAGTGCTCGTCAGTTAGTGTTAGAAGGGTTAGGGTTTTCTTGGATTCCACTACATGAAGCATGTGAATACATCCAAAAAGGTCAATTATTACCGCTTGATCTTGAGGAGAACTACCAAAAAAATGGCAGCTTGTATCTTGTATTTGCTAATAAATCTATTGCCGGACCCGCAACACAGTTATTAGCGTCTTACATTAAAACCTGTACTCAAGCGTATATTAAACAACAGCTAAGTTTAGATGAATTAAGAGTCTCATCTTTAAATACTGAAGATTAGTCTTGCCAATTCTGTTCTTCATTAGTGCTGATAAAAGGCATCGAGAACCAGTAATACCCTTTTTGTGTTTTTGACGGGGCTGTGCAGTTGTAGCGACTGCGCCCTAAAGGCAAGGTCCCATCATATTGAGCTTGAATAATAAGTTGGTTTTCAGAAATCACAGTAGTGGTCGGTACCGGTGAGCCAGAAAAATAACATTGTGCTTGGTGGTACCTAATATCTTCAGCTTCAACGGTTAAGCTGATCTGCGGGGTTAAATCATTGGCTTTTCGAATTTTTTGTTCGGGTGAATATTGAATGACAGGAAAGGCCAAACTATTTAACTTGGTTGTCAGGGTTTTAACGTTTGCATAAACCCCAGAAGCGGGAAAGCGAGGCAAGGATTGCATGTCACTAAATCGATTGACGGCACCAGACTGTTGAGCAAATGCTATATAACCTTCATTTTTTAATAGGTTTTTTAGGGTTTCATTAAATTCCCCATATGGGTAGGCAAAATATTTAAGTCTTGGCCCTAATTGCGCCTCTAAGCGCTGTTGTGCGGTTGTTATGTCTTGTTTAATTCGATCTTGCCACTGAATTTCAGTTTCATTCTCTAGTTGCTCTAAAAGATGTAAATGTTCAAAACTATGATTTGCAATGTAGCCGCCATTTTCATCCATTTCTTTAAGTTGCTCCCATGTCATGGTACTACCATGGCTTTTATCAATGGCTTTAGGACAAATAAATACGGTGAATGGTAAACCTCTTGATTTTAACTGAGGGTAGGCGGCTAAATAAATGGAGTCATAACCATCATCAAAAGTAATGGCAACGGTTTTATTTGAGAAGGGAATGTTGTTTTTGATGTTTTCAATTACAAATTCCAAAGGTTTAACCTCAAAACCTTGTCCTTCTATTAGATCTAAGTGTTCGATGAAAACGTCAGGGCTAACACTGGTGCTGGCTGGGGTATCTGTGCTGACATGATGATACTGCAATATTACGGCTTGATGCTGTCGAATTGGGTCGTTTTGAGTGGCTTTGTTATTGCTATGAGACGCAGTACTAATGAAAAAGAAAGTAAAAAAAATACTTAGTTGTAACAGTGTTGAAGACATTGCATCGCCTGATTAATTTCAATAAGGGTATCAGCATTGCCACCTCTATCTGGGTGATGTTGCATTGCTAGGCGCCGATACTGCTGTTTTATGGTTTTAAAGTCAACGGGCTCACTGAGCCCTAGTTTATTTAAGGCGTTGTGTTTTTGGCTGTCACTAAAATAGTGTTTCCAAAAATTATCGAGCAGTGTGCGAATATCCGTTTCAGTGGTTGTTAATAGATTAGAAATATCCAAATAAAATAATGAAAGAGGATCATGCTTACCTAGGTTCTGCTTTGTGTTCAAAGGAATCGGCTGAGTAATCATTTCGATGGCGATTTCAAGGCTAGATATAGAAAGATGATACCGGCCATGAATGGGGGTTAACGTTTGCAAGCGATATAATGCATTAAAAATTAAAAAGTGGCATCGAAATAAAGATAAATCAGATGCCATGCAATCTTTTTTAAGCCGCCCTAATTGCTGTAAATGCTGAATAATTTCATATTCTTTACAGGGTGAGTGAGACAGTAAGAACTGCTCTATTTCTTGGCTTAGATCAAAATTAAACATGGTATTTTTGTCATCATATGGTCTATTTAGCTTAGACGAAGATGACGATTGTTATAAGGATGATAATGGACAATATACGCATACCTTTAAAGTCAGAGGCATTAACTGATGCTTTGCAAAATGGTTATATTAATGGTCGTGCTGGCTGGGTTGCCCAAGCAGTTGATGATAACCATGTGATCTTTAAGCCGGTTAGTGAAGGGCAGCCGCATTTTATGATTAGGTTGTTCAAATCAATCCGCGCCATTAGCTTAACGGCGACATTATTACCCGCCATAGCAACAGCGTTATTGTGTCTTAACCTTGGATTATCAATTGATCTTTTTGTTTTAACCACTGCGGTGATGGGGGTCTTGTTTTTACAGGTGGCAGTTAATGTATTTAACGATGTTGAAGACTACTTTAAGTTGATTGATTTACCTGGGTCATTAGGTGGAAGTGGTGTGATCCAATCAGCTTGGTTTAGTGCTAAACACATGCAGGTAATTGCATGGAGCGCGTTATGTTTAGCCGGCTTGTGTGCATTACCTGCTGTTTTAAAATATCCAGTACATATTTTAGTCATTGCTTTAATAGCAGGCGTGGGTGTGATTGGCTACTCTGGTCAACCCTTTCGTTTTAAATATCGCGCACTGGGAGATGTATTTGTATTTTTATTATGTGGCCCAGTTTTAACCACTGGCATCATGATAGCCGCTACGGGAAATGTGCACCCCTTGATGATCGTACTGGGAGGATATTTTGGTTTTATAGCCTGTGGCATACTGAACGCTAATAATTTAAATGACATTAATGTGGATGTTGCCAGTGGCTCTATCACTCTAGCCAGTGTATTGGGGTTTAATAACGCAAGATGGCTACAGGTTTTATATTATTTAGCGGCATTTGTTTGTTTAATAATCTTGTCGCTTTTCATAGGCGCATGGGTTTTATTACCGATAATTTTAACCCCAGTAATATTTCGACATATTTTTATACTCTTTAAAGCTCAGGATTGTGATCATGAGTCTTTGAAAGAAATTAGATTTGATGCGGCAAAGTTACACTTGTTATTGAGCATTGCCGTTTGCATTGGATTAACAATATAGATGAATGTCTATGACGGTGTATTTTGAAAACTAAATTAGTAACTGAACAAGGTTTTGCTGCTTTAAAACAAGAGCTTGACCATTTGTGGCGGGTGTATCGTCCAGAAATTACGCAAAAAGTAACCTGGGCGGCAAGTTTAGGCGATCGCTCAGAAAATGCGGACTATAAAGAAAATAAACGGATACTGCGTCAAATTGACAGTCGTGTGCGCTATTTAAGTAAATGTATTGAAAGCTTGCAAGTGGTTAAGTATAGCCCGCAACAAGAAGGAAAAGTGTTTTTTGGTGCATTTGTCGGTATTGAAAATGATTCGGGTGATGAAAAGCATTTTCGAATTGTTGGCCCTGAGGAGATTTACGCTCAAAGTTCGAATATTTCAATAGATAGTCCCATGGCGAGGGCATTGTTGGGTAAATCAGAGGGGGATGACGTGGTTGTCAATACGCCAAGCGGAGCCCAAGAATGGTACATTACTCACATACATTATCAGGTGAGTGAATAACCCATAACTTGCCACAGCCCTTAAATTCGCGCCTTTTCTGGATTGATCTAAACTTATAAGCGTGTCTTCTTGGAGAAGCCTTATGCGTTTGTTTCTGTTTTTATTATGCCTGTATTTTATCAATATTGTGCATGCCGAAAAGGGCAGTAGTACCGTTGCGGATGTCTATAAATTAAGCCCAGCTATCTATGATGTAAAAGGTATGGGTCATTGGCAAAAAGGCAGTCGTGGTGGGCAAATTCGATTGGTTATTACACGTATGGAAAAACAAGATGAAGTTTTTTTACAGTGGGTGCAGTGGAATGAAAAAGGCCCTGAAATGGTAAAAAGTACGATTGCGGTCAAAGAGATCAAAGAACAAGGGCGATTCAAAGTGGACTTTATTCGTCGAGAAACCGTTGGGCATACTCGTAAAATTGTCTTGGGGTTAGAAAATCTATATGACAAAACAAGCACACGGGCCGTCATTCAGGTAGAAGATCTAGGTGTGTATCGTTGTGAGTTTGAATAACCCGTGATTTGCACGGGTATCCAAGATAATTAACTTATTTTATTTCTAGCTCACTCATAATATTAATCGCGTTAATTAAATTATCTGGCTTTAGTCTTGGTGGCATTTGTGCAAATTCACCAACCCCTTCAATGACTTGACCTTCAGCATGCTCATAGGCCTCTCTGGCAGAGCTGCGATCAATGGTCAGAGTTTCAAAATCAAATAATTGAGTGTCTGCTAATTGTGATGGGGCAATATTTTGTAAACCATTAAATACTTGCTGCACGCGCCCTGGAGTGTCTTTTTCCCATTGTGCGAGCATGGCTTTAATATTTTGACGTTGCAGGTTTTCTTGGCTGCCGCATAAATTACACGGAATAATTGGGTACTGTTTTATTTTAGAAAACTCGGCAATATCGCTTTCTTTGCAATAGGCCAGTGGGCGAATGACGATATTACGTTTGTCATCGCTTAGAAGTTTTGGCGGCATAGCGGCAAAACGTGCACCATAAAACAGGTTTAAGAATAAGGTTTCGACAATGTCGTCACGGTGATGACCAAGGGCAACTTTGTTGCAGTTAATGTCTTCCGCGAACGCATATAAAGTACCGCGACGAAGACGAGAACAAAGTCCGCAGGTGGTTCTTCCCTCAGGCACTTTTTCTTTAACCACAGAGTAGGTGTCACGGTTAACGATGTAGTATTCAATGCCTAAGGTATCTAGGTAACTTGGTAATATATGCTCAGGGAAGCCCGGTTGTTTTTGGTCTAGGTTAACAGCCACTAACTCAAATTTGATGGGCGCGCTTTTTTGCAGGCTAATCAGAATGTCCAGCATGGTATAGCTGTCCTTACCGCCAGATAAGCACACCATGATGCGATCGCCTTCTTCAATCATATTAAAGTCTGCAATCGCTCGACCCACGTCACGTCGAATACGCTTTTGGAGCTTATTAAATTCTGTTTTTTGCTTTTTGTCTGCTTCAGGTGTCTGGGACACACTGGCATCAACGAACTGAACCATTCTACAACCTAGCTAAACCTGCTTAAGGCGCGGATTCTAGCGCAATTTGTACCCACTTGCCTATGAAATAGGGTTATAAGCGCGAGCAATTTGCTTGATTAGGCAGCAAGGTTCGATTGTTTCTTTAATGACTTAAAGCGCTCAATGTAAGCATTAACACTGGCGTGAGGGCGACTGTGGAAATGGCGGTGCCAAAACTTAGCCATGGCAGGAAGATCATCCGCTTTTGGCAGTGGTTTCCCTTTGCGCACATAGATTAACCATGCAATGGCAGTGGCGTAACGTAAATTTGTAGTCAGCTCAGAATGGGGATTGAGCAAAAATTCATGCTGACTGGCTAGACCGCGTACACGACTAGCAAGGTCTGGATCTTTTGCGAGGTATTGATCCCATAATAATTGATGGCTTCTAGGGGTAATGTGGTAAACCCCTAAACCTCGGCCAGATAATTGTTTCAGCTCATAACCCATGGCTGACTCAACTGCGGCGGTACCCATCAAAAGTGTTTCAGCGGCTAAAGAATATTGATCTAAATACTCTAACGTAGGGCGAATGACCAAGTGCCTAAGTTCATCGGGGCACAATCCCATGTGTGTGTCCTTGCATCTCGTGCGTTAATGCTTGTTCGTAAAGTAAGTTAAACACTAGATGCAAATATGAGAAAAGCAAAAAAACTTGCAATTTAATTTTTGCTTTATTCTCAAGGTGTTACAGATTAGGAGTGTTGCTGGTCGCAGGTAGGTGTTTCTGGATTACCAGATAAAACATTTAGCTCAGCAGTATTGAGTAAAGAAATCTCTTTGCCTTCGGTCTTAATTAAGCTGTTCTTTTGGAAGCGGGTAAAAATTCGGCTCACAGTCTCAACCGCTAAACCTAAGTAATTACTAATGTCGACTCGTGACATGGAAAGGCGGAATGATTTTGCAGAAAACCCGCGACGTTCGAATCGAGAACTTAAATCCAATAAAAAGTACGCCATGCGTTCATCTGCACTCTTTTTAGAGAGTTGCAGCATCATTTGTTGGTCTTGGCGAATTTCACCGCCCATGTTGCGCATGATTTGTTTACGCAAACCAGGGATTTCATCGCATAGCGTTTCTAACTGATCCAGAGGCAGTTCACAAACCGTCGTGGTTTCTAAAGCTTTTGCAGATAATGGATAAGTGTCTTCAGAATAACCTGATAAACCAACCAGTTCGCTGGCTAGGTGAAAACCGGTGATTTGCTCTTCACCACTTGAAGCCACCGCATAGGTTTTAATAGCACCGGTACGAATAGCATATACCGCCTTGAACGGGTCACCTTGTTTAAATAGCAGTTCACCTTTTTGAATTGGGCGACCACGTTTAATGACTTTGTCCAGTGCATCCAGATCAGCACGTTCAAGTGCAATGGGTAGGCATAAAGAACTCAAGCTGCAGGTACTACAATGTGTTTGACCACTTTTGCTGGACGCAAGAAAGTGGACGGATTGCGTATCCTTTGACATGAGATTCTCCTATAGCTGAAATAACACTAAGTACAATAAGGCCAATACTATTATTTATAAGGCTTAATGTCAGGTTAATTTTATTGCCCAAGGGGCGACTATTGTCCAAATGCCAAAGATAATAATCGTGCCGCCTAGTATTAATTTAACTAACCAGTGGCGTTTAAAGTGATTAAGTTGAGAGGTGAAGGCCGCAAAGCTTAACAAGGCGGGAATATTCCCTAGACCAAAGGCCATCATTAGTGTGGCGCTGTGTAACGGGTTAGCGGATACCAACGCCCAGCTAAGTGTGCTGTAGACCAATCCGCAGGGAAGCAGCCCCCAAATGAGTCCAAGGCCAAGGGCTTGCTTCACAGAGCGCACAGGCAATACATACTTGCTAAGTGGTTGAACATAACGCCAAAGCTTTGATCCGCCTTTTTCTAGCCAGACTAGGCTTTGGGTGGTACCAAGTACATATAGCCCCATCAAGATCAAAATGACCCCAGATATAGAGCGTAAAATCGCCCCTGCAAGTTCGTGACTAGACGCGAGCCAAAGACCAATCACACCGGCCAATAATCCAATCAACCCATATGTTGTGATGCGCCCTAGGTGATAACTTAATTGAAGCGTGAATGGTCGACTATGCTGGGTGTTGACCGAAAGGGCACCTACAATTCCGCCACACATCCCCATACAGTGGATGCTGCCAAAAAGCCCAAGTAAAAAGGCGGTTAGATAAGAAAGCGGTTCAATCATTGAGTAGTGTCTTTAGACTCTTTTTGTTCTTCAACAGCTTCAGCTTTTGTTTTTTCTTGCGCGGGTGAATCATCTTCATCAAATAAAATTCGGTGTGCTGGGCTATCAAGGTCGTCAAACTGACCGCCTTTATTTGCCCAAAAGAAAATAGCCACACCAGCTGCAATAAATAACAGGGTAACCGGAATGGTGATAAAAATGATTTCCATGAAAACCTCTATTATTTAGGTAATTTATTTAAACGCAGGGCATTAAATACCACCACCAAAGAACTGGCGGACATACCAATGGCTGCTAAGTATGGTGGCAGTAATCCCAAAGCTGCCAGTGGCAATACACTGCTATTGTACAGTAATGCCCAAGCAAGATTTTGCTTAATAATGCGAGCGGTTTTATGAGCTTGCTTAATCAGTTGAGGCAGTCGTGTTAATTGATTGTTTACCAATATAACATCCGCATGGGTTTTCGCTAAATCGCTGGCGCTGCCGATGGCAATGGAAACGGGTGCTTGGGCTAGTACTGGTACATCGTTAATACCATCACCTACCATGATGCTGACATCATTTGGATCTTGTTTAGCCAAGTAATCTAATTTGCCTTGTGGGCTAACCCCACCATGATATTTATTGATACCAAGAGTGTTGGCCACATGACTGACATGGGTGCTTTGATCGCCACTTAATAATTCGCATTCAAGGGTTAGTTGGCTCAGCGCGCTAATGGTGTTTTTAGCATTTGGACGAATTTCATCACTTAACAAAAACCACGCTAACACCTGCTTGTTGTCCGCTAGGGCAACCCAGTGACGTTTGTCAGGTGCGATTGCGTTGATGTGCTCATTACTAACAAAAGATGCGATACCAATTTTATATTCGATATTATTAATGATCCCGCTTAAACCCTCACCTGCATGGTTATGAATGCCGCTGGCTTTTAATATGGGCTCATATTGGAAAGCATGGGCAATAGGGTGCTGACTAAAATGCTCAAGGCTGGCGGCTATTTGTAATGGGTTAGTATTTACTTCGCTGACGATTATGGTTTCTTCAATCGTTAGTTGTCCAAGTGTTAGGGTGCCGGTTTTATCAAAAATAATGCGACGGCTTTTGCGTAACGTCTCTAATACATGGCCACGTGTGATGAGTACACCGTTTCGTCTAAGGGCCGTTGTTGCTGCGGTAAGTGCCGTTGGTGTGGCAAGAGATAGGGCACACGGACAGGTGGCAACCAATACAGAGAGTGTGATCCAAAATGCACGGTCACTATCAATAAAATACCAAGTTGTGAAAACAATCACCGACATGATTAACACACCGGCCACAAAGTATTGCGCCAGTGTGTCAGCCAATTGTGCGATTTTGGGTTTATCTTGAGCGGCGCGGTCAAGTAAAGACATGATGGTGGAAATTTGAGTGTCTTTACCCATGGCAGTGACACGAATATCAATGGGGTTTTCAACGTTTAAGCTGCCAGCAATGACAGTGTCATTTACCTGTTTGTGCAACGGAATAAATTCACCGGTAATAATGGACTCATCAATACTGCTGCTGCCATTCACAATTATGCCATCCGCAGCGATGGTGCTACCTGGGACTATTCGGATGCAATCCCCAATATTTATTTGATTGATGGGCAGTAATGCTTCATCACCATTATCAAGAATTTTCACACAAGCCCTAGGCATCAGGTTGTGTAATTCATTGCCTGCTTCTCCGTTACGTAATCTGGCCCGTGTTTCTAAAAACCGGCCAACCAGTAAAAAGAACGTGAACATGCACACGCTATCAAAATACACTTCTTCGCCATGGGTGAATGTGGAATACACACTGGCGAGATACGCCCCGCCAATAGCAATGGAGACGGGCACATCCATGGTGAGATGTCGGGTTTTAAGATCCCGAATAAAAGCGGTAAAAAAAGGACGAGCACTATAAAGAATAACAGGGGTGGTAATGGCTAAACCGGCAAAACGAAAATAGGTTTCAAATTTTATGAATATACCAGCCCAGTCATCAGCATACAGAGGAACCGCAAACATCATGGCTTGCATGGTACCCAGTGCTGCCAATACTAAACGTTGAATGGCTTTTTTTTGTTCTGCTTGCAGCTGCTGTTGGGCGGCATCAGGCGTATAAGGTTGTGCTTTAAAGCCCAAGCTGTAAATACGAGAAATAATGTCGCTCAGGGCCGTCACGTCTTGTTGCCAAGTAATATAGAGTTTGTGCTGACTGAGGTTAAGCTGAACCGCCTTTACCCCCTCAAAGCGCATTAGCTGTTTTTCAATTAACCAGCCACAAGCCGCACAAGTAATACCATCAATAATCAATACGGTTTCGAATTGCTCACCACGAGCCGTTGCAATATCCCCAAGCACATCTGGATTATCGAATAGGGTGAGTTCTTGTCGAACCGTGGCAGGTAAATTATCTAAGGTAAAATCTGGGGTGGTGTTGGTATCACTACGATATTGATAAAACGATTCACTGCCGCTTTGAACAATAGCATTGGTGACGGCTTGGCAGCCTACGCAGCACATTCTGCGCTCTTCACCAAATACACGGGCAGTTAAATCTATATTTTCGGCAACTGCTTGCCCGCAGTGATAACAATTATTCATGATTAGATGGCAGCAGGTACGCCGTTTTTCACCCAAACATCCTTACGAATACGCCATTGCTGCTCAGCTGATTCAACCAGTAGGTAATAACGACCATCCTCTGTTGACTCGATGAATCCAAGATAGCCTTTGTCTTCAGTAAGCTGTAAGTGAGACTCACGATCTTTTGCTGGAATGGTTGGATGCCCTAACGTTACTTTCAGCGTAGATGGTGAGGTTTGACGAGAGTTAATCATTTGCAGGCGCAGCTCATTACCTTGAACCACAAGCTCCATGCGAATATCTAGCGACAAAGCCTTTTTATCCCACTGTAATTCTTGGTTATAGGCAAGGCCGTCTTTGTAGTAGTTATCACGTACCAAGGTATCTTTATTTAAGACAGAAATGGTAATAAAGAAGCTGCCCACAATCACGGAGCTTAACGGAAAACCGATGAGCATCCATATATAAGGTTCTTTGTACCAAGGGCGTTGAGGTTCAGTCATGGCGTATTACTGCTATATCAAATAAGGGCGCCAGTGTATCACTACACTGGCGCTGAACAAGTTTTAAGGCTGCTTGGAGCAGGGTTTTACTTCGAAGTTCCGTAAATATTAGCGCCCAGCAGGGCCAATAAAGCGGCTTTCCTCTTCAACCACCAAGCCGTCATCGCGGGTGGCTATAAAACGAATGTCGGTGCGCGACTGCTTCAGCTCCCAAGGAACGGCTTTTAGATTAAGAGGCATGGAACCTACATCACCTGGCATCAGGTGAATTTTAGTTTTACCGCTTAACTCAGCACCAGGTAAACCTTTAACTTCGATGGTGAACACATGCTCTTGTGATGACATGTTCATGATTTTCGCAAAATAGCTGTTTTGTAGACGACCATCACTGCTATTGGTGTAAAGCGCACCGCGGTCACGGCTCACGTCAAGCTCCACAGGGGAGCGATCAAATACTGAGTAAATGAAAATACCAACCATCACAATCAGGGCGGTGGCGTAGCCCACGAGTTTTGGACGAATAATGTGAACGTCATTGCCCTTAAGTGCGTGCTCATTGGTATAGCGAATGAGGCCTCTAGGGTATTCCATTTTATCCATGATTTCATCGCACGCATCGATACAAAGGGCACAACTGATGCACTGATACTGAAGACCATCTCGAATATCAATACCTGTAGGGCAGACCTGCACACACATACTGCAATCTACGCAGTCGCCAATATTACTTTCTACCGGATCAACGCCTTTCTTACGCGCGCCACGGCCAGTACCACGTTCACCACGACCTTCATCATAGGAAACGATCAAGGTGTCTTGGTCAAACATAACGGCTTGGAAACGAGCGTAAGGGCACATATGGGTACACACCATTTCTCGTAGCCAACCAGCATTGCCATAAGTCGCTAACGTGAAAAACAGTAACCAGAACGTGGCCCAGTGATCAGCAATCGAGAACGTCACTAAATCAGGTACCAGTTCTCTGATCGGGTAAAAATACCCGATAAAGGCGATACCCGTTGCCACTGATATGATTAACCAAATACTGTGTTTAGCGACTTTCTTAAAGAATTTAGACTTGGTAAGCGGCGCTTTATCAAGCTTCATACGCTGATTGCGATTACCTTCTATTTTTTCTTCAACCCACATGAAAATAAACGTCCATACGGTTTGCGGGCAGGTATAGCCACACCAAATACGCCCAGCAAGCGTGGTAATAGTGAACAGGCCGAAGGCACAAATGATCAATAGCCAAGATAATAAAATGAAGTCTTGAGGCCAAAAGGTCAGTCCCCAAATATGGAACTGTCGGCTAGGTAGGTCAAACCATACCGCTTGTGATCCTTTGATGTTGATCCAAGGGGTGATGAAGTAAGCGAGCATTAAGCCCCATAAAGAAAAGGTTCTTAATTTATTAAAAAAACCGTTTATGGCTCGAACGTATAGTTTGCCATTAACTTTAGCCGCAACACCTTCGTATTTTTCGCTCGCGTTAAAAGGGGTGACATCTTTGACAGGTATTTTTTCACTCATACTGACCACCTTGATAGCAAGAAGCGTCATGCCAAACATTATTATATTTTTTATAGTTTAGAGGCTGTTGGTGAATGGCGAAAATTTACGAGGCCATTTCTTTGTTATTGCCTAAGACAATCTTCTAGAGATTTAATTTGTAATGAGTTTAAAACATTAGCGACAGCTAATGAACATAAAAAAAGCGGCATATAGCCGCTTTTTTGTCGTTTATTGAGCTAGCTCAATTAGTCTTGCTTTTGAGACAAAGAATAAACGTATGCAGAAACAACGTGTACTTTATCTTCACCCAAGATTTCTTTCCAAGCAGGCATCACACCAGCACGACCATGACGAATGGTGAAATCAATCTTAGCTTCGCTACCGCCGTACAACCAGATGTTGTCGGTCAAGTTAGGTGCGCCAATCGCTTGCATACCTTTACCGTCACCACCGTGACAAGCAGCACATGCTTGAGCGTATAGAGCCTTACCTTTAGTTGCATCACCAGAACCTTCACGGCCAGATAAAGACAATACGTGAGCCACGATGTCAGTACGCTGGGTGTCAGTCATGTCTGGTTTTAAGCCGTTTGCAGGCATTGCACCGTTACGACCAGCAAGAATAGTGTGCTTGATCGCAGCAGGGCTGCCGCCGTATAGCCAATCGTTATCAGTAAGGTTAGGGAAACCTTCTGAACCAGAAGCAGTAGGGCCGTGACAAATAGAGCAGTTAGAAGCATAGATGCGCTGACCAGTTGCCAATGCTTCTTCATTGGTTGCCAGTTCTTCAATGCTCATGGCGGTTAACTTGTCGTAGTAAGGCTGATATTTTTCTTCAGCTTTTGCCACTTCGTTTTCCCACTGGCCAATCGAGCTCCACTTAGAGAAGCCCGTCCAGTCGCCAACACCGTAAATAAGAATGTAAGCAAAACCAAATACGATGGTTGACCAGAAGAAGTACATCCACCACTTAGGTAGTGGGTTATCTAATTCGTCGATACCATCAAAAGAGTGGCCCGTAGTTTGGTCGGTCTCTTCATCAAATTTTTGACCACGTTTGGTGATAATAATCAGGGCACCAGAAGCGATCATGGAGCCTATTACAATGACACTTACCCATATGTGCCAAAAGGTTGTTAGTTCAGTCATCTTTCTCTCTCTCTGCGTCAGCTGTACGTTGCGCGATTTGTTCGTCTTTAAAAATCATATCAGCATCATCGTCAAAGCGATTTTTGCGAGATGAGCTATAAGCCCATGCGATGATGCCTAGAAAAGCGATTAAAGCGAAAACAGTACCTAAACCGCGTACGTCGTTAATATCCATAACTCTACCGTTTTTGGGTTAGAACTGTGCCAAGCTGTTGCAGATAGACAACAAGCGCGTCGATTTCACGAACGCCGTCAGCCGCATCTTTAGCACCAGCAATTTGTTCGTCTGTGTATGGCACACCAACGAAGCGCAGAGCTTCCATTTTCTTAGGAGTATCTCGGCCATCAACTTTATTCTCAAACAACCATGGGAAAGCAGGCATGTTTGAAGATGGAACAACGTCACGAGGATTATACAAGTGAGCGCGGTGCCAATCGTCAGAGTAACGTTGACCAACACGAGCCAAGTCAGGACCAGTACGCTTAGAACCCCATAGGAATGGGTGCTCATATACGTGCTCACCTGCAAGAGAGTAATGACCATAACGTTCTGTTTCAGCACGGAATGGGCGAATCATTTGGGTGTGACAAACGTGACAACCTTCACGGATGTAGATGTCACGACCTTCTAATTCAACTGCAGTTAAAGGCTTAAGGCCTTCAACTGGCTCAGTGGTTTCTTTCAAGAAGAATAAAGGAACAATTTCAGCTAATGCACCCCAGCTGATTGCAATGACAATCAGCACAATCATTAGCGGTAGGTTCTTTTCGACGATATCGTGTTTCATGCTTATCTCTCGTCCTTATGCTTGCGCTAACTTAGCTTGTTGTTCGGCGTTGGCACCGCGTACCGTTTTATAGGTGTTGTAAGCCATAATAAGCATACCGCTTAAGAAGATGGCGCCACCTAAGGCACGAACAAAGTAACCTGGGTAAGAAGCTTCTAGAGATTCAACGAAGCTATAAGTTAATGTGCCATCAGCGTTCACTGCGCGCCACATTAGACCCTGCATAATACCGTTAACCCACATAGCAACAATGTAAAGTACAGTACCGATAGTGGCTAACCAGAAGTGAATGTTGATCAACTTAGTTGAGTACATTTCACCTTGTTTCTTACCTAGAACAACTGGTAGAAGGTTATAAATAGCACCAATAGACACCATCGCCACCCAACCTAGGGCACCAGAGTGCACGTGACCTACGGTCCAGTCAGTGTTGTGGGATAAAGCGTTTACCGTTTTGATTGCCATCATTGGGCCTTCGAAGGTAGACATACCGTAGAAAGACAAAGAAACAACCAAGAAACGTAAGATAGGGTCAGTACGAAGCTTATGCCAAGCACCTGAAAGGGTCATCATACCGTTGATCATGCCACCCCAAGAAGGCGCAAGAAGAATCAAAGACATAATCATACCGGCAGATTGCGCCCAGTCTGGAAGAGCAGAGTAGTGCAAGTGGTGAGCACCGGCCCAAACGTAGATAGAGATCAACGCCCAGAAGTGAACAATCGATAAACGGTAAGAGTAAACTGGACGCTCAGCTTGCTTAGGAACGAAGTAGTACATAATACCTAGGAAACCAGCCGTTAAGAAGAAACCTACCGCGTTATGGCCGTACCACCACTGAACCATTGCATCAATTGCACCGGCATAAATCGAATAAGATTTAAACGCACTTACTGGTACAGAAAGGCTGTTGAAAATGTGTAAAACAGCGATGGTGATGATGAACGCACCAAAGAACCAGTTGGCAACATAAATATGTGGCTGAGAGCGCTTAGCGATTGTGCCAAAGAACACAATGGCGTAACACACCCAAACAATCGTAATGGCTATATCGATAGGCCATTCTAGTTCAGCGTATTCTTTTGAAGACGTTAGACCTAAAGGAAGGGTGATCGCAGCCGCAACAATAATTGCTTGCCAGCCCCAAAAGGTAAACATCGCTAAAGAATCAGAAAAGATACGAGTTTGACAGGTGCGTTGAACTACATAGTAAGAGGTAGCAAAAAGGGCGCAGCCGCCGAATGCGAAAATAACCGCATTAGTATGTAACGGACGTAAACGAGAGAACGTCAGGTACGGGATCTCAAAGTTCAGCTCAGGCCAAACAAGTTGTGAAGCAATCAGGACACCTAGGGACATGCCCACGATACCCCAGACCACAGTCATGATGGCAAAATATTTTACCACCTTATAGTTATAGGTTGGATGCTCAATAGCAGTGCTCATGATTTAGTTCCATTCGCAGCAAGTTAAAAAATCGGCGCAATTATCAGTAAAGGCGGGTGTAAATGCAATGAAAAGCCATGATACACATCAACCTTTTCTCTAGTGATAACAAATAGTTAGCTATTTTGTTTAAATATTGCGCAGTAATCGCTTATAGGCCAAGTGATAATAAGCTTAGCAGTGAATCAGATAGGTGGTTAAAAATACAACACCTGACAATGAACGATTGTGCCATTACACTAGCGCCTTTGTATTCGGGCGTGAATTTTATGTTGATGGTAGATGGCGAACAGCATCCAATTACCTGTGTGTTTGCTCATGGTGCTGGTGCGCCCATGGACAGCGAATTTATGCAAACAATGGCTCAAGGGTTATCCCAAATGGGTATACGAGTGGTGCGTTTCGAATTCCCCTATATGCAAGAGCGTCGCATAAGTGGTAAAAAGCGTCCGCCGAATCGTCAGCCCGAGTTAATTGACTGCTTTAAACAGGTGCTCGAGCAACAAACAGGCCCTTGTGTGATAATGGGAAAATCCATGGGCGGCAGAATGGCGAGTATTTTAGCCAGTGAAACAACGGATACCGAAAACATTCTTGGGGTTCTGGCTTTAGGGTATCCGTTTCACCCACAAGGTAAACCCGAGAAGTTACGTATTGATCACTTGCCTCAAGTAAATGTACCTATGGCTATTGTGCAAGGGACCCGTGATGCACTAGGCAACAAAGATGAAGTTGAGCAGCTGCCTATTCCAAAACGTTTAGAATTTTTATGGCTTGAAGATGGTGACCATGATCTTAAGCCAAGAGTGAAAAGTGGTTTCACTCACAAACAACATTTATATCAGACAATTCAGTTTTGCGCCGATTTTATTAAGCGCTGCTATTAATTTAACACTTAGGCTAAGCCTAATGACTAAGAGAGCCCCGCTGTAATGGCTATGACACAACTAATCCTGTTATGTAGACAGGGCTTTGAAGCGGAAACTGCCGCTGAAATACAAGACATCGCCTCGCAGGCTGGTTGTTTTGGTTACTGTAAAACTCAAACTGACCAAGGTTATGTCAGTTTTTTTGCAGAAGATCATCAGCTAAAACAACTGATTGAGCATGTGAATTTCCGCCAGCTTATTTTTGTACGCCAATGGTTGATTTGTGGTGAGGCAATCGAATTAGATAGTACAGACCGAGTATCGTCTATTTTACAAGGTTTAGAAGGCACGCCCCATTGTGGTGAAGTGGAATTGATTCACGCCGATACCAATGAGGCAAAAGAATTAAGCCGTTTATGTAAAAGTCTAACCGGCCCGCTAGCCGCGACGTTACGTAAGAAAAATAAATTAAGCGCAAAGCGTAATCATAAAATTCCGCGCTTAATGATATTTTTCATTGATGGCCAGCATGCCCATGTGGGTTATCACTTTACCAACAACGCCTGTAAATGGCCCGATGGCATCTTGCATTTAAAGTTTCCAAAAGATGCTCCCAGCCGTTCTACTTTAAAGCTAGAAGAAGCTTGGCACTGGTTTATACCAAAACGTCAGTGGGGAGAGCGCCTAAGTGCAGGTATGCGCGCGGTCGATCTAGGGGCGGCACCAGGTGGTTGGACATGGCAATTGGTCAAACGCAGCATGATGGTGGATGCCGTTGATAACGGCCCGATGAAAGGTGACCTAATGGAAACCGGTCAAGTGACACACCATGAAGAAGATGGTTTTAAATTTAGCCCAAGTAAAAAAGTGCATTGGATGGTCTGTGACATGGCCGAAAGCCCAATAAAAGTGGCCGAACGTATGGCCCACTGGGTGGTCAATGAATGGTGTCGTGAAACGGTGTTCAACTTAAAACTACCCATGAAAAAACGCTATCAAGAAGTGCGTCAATGTTTAGATTTAATTGAGCAAAAATGCAAAGATGCCGATATTAATGTCGAGATTTCAGCTAAACACTTGTATCACGACCGCGAAGAAATCACCTGTCACGTGCGCAGGCTTTACTAACCATTCCTTTTATATTTGAGCTGGTCAATTCTTGGCCAGCTCTTTTCTTTTTTGATTCGCAACCTTCTATTTGTCTATCACAGTGTTCACGGGCTCTCATTTCTAGTGGCGGTTTGTCACGCTGAATCAATCTGCTGATACCCAGAGTCAAGTTTCACCTTCACAAGCCCCCTATATTAGCCACCACTGACATGTGGCCAGATGTGTTTGCGTTCATAAAAATGTAAACAAATGCCCCGAATATGAAATACGGAAAGCGCAGTTTGCGTTTACATCGGGCATACCAAGGTATCGCCACATGCAGTCAACTTAAACGAGTAAGTGATATGTCGGCATTAGCAGAAGTGATTGATCAGGATGTTCAAACGTTAATGGACAGCGTCGGCGGTAATAGCGCGCAGCTACCGGTGGGTGAATTACGGTTGCTCAATCATGTGCCGCTTATGTCAGACAGTGGTGGCCGTTACGGTAAAGGGCAGGTGGTAACCGAAATGGTGATCGACCCTGAATCTTGGTTTTTTAAATGCCACTTCCCCGACGACCCCATTATGCCAGGCTGCTTAGGCATTGAAGGGCTGTGGCAAAGTTTAGGTTTGTATTTGGCCCTTAAAGGTTTTAAAGGCAAGGGCCGTGCGTTAGGTGTTAGCAGCTTAAAGTTTTCAGGTGAAGTATTGCCCAGCGCAAAATGTTTACAGTTTCAATTACACATTCGCAAAGTAGTCGAGCGAGACTGGGTCATTGCATTAGCCGATGGTGAGGTATTAGTAGACGGCAAGCTCATCTATGAAGCAAAGGATTTAAAAGTGGGTATTTTTCCAGAAGTGAAAAACTCAGAACAAAATATTGGGGAATCAAAATGAATCGCGTTGCAATCGTAGGTGTTGGATTAGTATCCAGTTTAGGTAACGACTGGCAAACCGTACGCGATAATTTGTACCTAAATAATAGTGGCATTCGTATTAACGAAAGTTTTATCGAAAAAGGATTACGCTCGCAAATAAGTGGCCACATTAATTGCCCAGAAGTCGAAAATATTGACAGAAAACTTCGCCGTTTTATGGGCACAAACGGTGAATGGTGCCATGTGGCAATGGAAAGCGCAGTCAAGCAATCGGGTATCTCTCAAGAGCAATTAAGCAGTGATGACACCACATTAATTGTTGGAGCGGGTGGAGTTGCCAGTGATGACTTAGTAGATGCCATTAATGTATTAGAAACTTCAGGCATAAAACGCATTGGCCCATACCGGGTTACACGGGAAATGGGCAGTGCACCCTCAGCGCAACTGGCCACTAATTTTAAAATTAAGGGGCCAAGTTTTTCGATTTCATCCGCATGTGCCACCAGCGCCCATTGCATTGGTACCTGCTATCAACAAATTAAAATGGGACTAATGAAAACCGCCATTGCAGGAGGCGTGGATCAAGCCCATTGGTCTCATGCCATGCAGTTTGATGGCATGGGCGCATTATCCACGCAATTTAATGACCAGCCTGAAAAAGCCTCACGTCCTTATGATAAAAACCGCGATGGTTTTGTCATCAGTGCAGGGGCAGGCATTGTGATTTTAGAAGAATGGGAACATGCCAAAAAACGTGGTGCCAATATTTTAGGTGAAATCATCGGCTTTGGTGCCAGTAGTGATGGCGACAACATGGTGGCCCCAAGTGGTGAAGGTGCCGAACGGGCCATTCGTCTAGCGCTTAAAGATGCGGGCATTGATACGGTTGATTACATCAACACCCACGGCACCAGTACCCCTCGCGGAGATGTCACCGAATTAAAAGCCATCGAAAACGTATTTAAAAACAGCGTGCCTTACATCAGCTCAACCAAATCTTTATCGGGTCATGGTTTAGGGGCGGCAGGAGTACACGAAACCATTTTTAGTTTAATCATGATGCAAGAAGGGTTTATCAGTGCCTGCGCCAATGCGGATGACATAGAGCCGGACATACAGCACCTGCCACTGGTTAGGCAGCGCTTAGTACACAAAATCAAAACCACATTAAGCAACAGCTTTGGTTTTGGTGGTACCAATGCCTGCCTGGTCATTAAAGCGGCATAAAGGCTTGGCATTTAATAAAAATAATCAGTGGAGGGGATATGAGTTATCAGCCAAGAATAAAAAATAATATTTGCACCAATGCACATCCAGTTGGGTGTTATTACAGTGTGTATCAGCAAGTGCAAAACGCCTGTGATAATAAGTTTCAAGGCATGCAGGGCAAAACCGCACTGGTCATTGGTGCAAGTTCTGGCATTGGTTTGGCTTCTCGTATTGCTCTTACATTTTCAGCCGGTATGGATACCTTAGGTGTGTATTGTGATCGCGCCGCACAAGCTCACAAATATGGCAGTGCAGGTTGGTATAACAACCAAGCATTTGAATATTATGCGCGCCGTGCAGATAAAATGGCGCTTAGTTGTAATCAAGATGCGTTTCAGCGCAACGCAAAAGATTGGGTGGTACAAAAATTACAGCAGTCAGAAAAACAAATTGATGTATTAGTCTATTCACTAGCCGCTCCAAAGCGAAACATAAAAGGGGTTGGGGAGTATACCAGTGCCATTAAACCCATTAATGCTAGTTTTAGTGGCAAGACCTTAGATGTTTATAAAGGTGAAATGCGCGAGATAGAAATCCCATCAGCCAGCCATGACGAAATAGACGCCACCGTAAAAGTGATGGGTGGTGAAGATTGGCAAGAATGGGTAAATACACTCAAAAAAGCCGGCGTACTGGCACCCAATTTTAAAACCATTGCATACAGTTATTTAGGCCCAGATCAAACCCAAGAAATTTACGGCCAAGGCACTCTCGGGCGTGCAAAGGCGCATTTACATGAAACGGCCATCGCACTGGATCAAAACTTAAAAAAAATGGGGGGCAGTGCGCACATAGGTTTGTTGCAAGCATTGGTGACACCATCCAGTTCGGTTATTCCCAGTTTGCCGCTTTATATTGCCGCGCTGAATCAAGAACAAAAACGCGCTAATAAATACGAAACCACATTACAACAAGTGACACGTTTATTATCGCAGCATGTATTTAAAGGCTCACAAACACAGTTGCGCTTACGGGTTGATGATTTAGAGCGAGATAGCACCATTCAAGCAAATATCAGTGCCCTATTAAACCAAGTGAACAATGATAACCTGCATGATTTAGTTGATGTGGACAGTTTAAAACAACAGTTTTTACAACAATTCGGTTTTGCTTACGACTTTATTGATTATGGTCAAAAGCCAGACCCACTAACACCGCCTGCCATTCATGATTTTTCCCAATTAGTGGGCATGAAAAAGGCAGGGTAATTTAATTAATCAGATCCTTAGGAGAATAAAATGTCTGATATTTTACAACAAGTAATCGAAGTGGTAGTTGAGCAGTTGGGAGTAGAAGCGGGGCAGGTCAAACCTGAATCCCATTTTATCGAAGACTTGGGCGCTGATTCACTGGATACGGTAGAACTGTTAATGGCACTTGAAGAAAAGTTTGAGTGTGAAATCGACGAATCATCCGCCGAAAAATTAACCCGCGTACAAGATATTGTTGATTTCATTAAGACGCTAGAAGCGGCTTAATTTAATTCACAACAAAAGCCCCGTTGGTTCTGTGGTAGTACAGAATGAACTGCACCCCAAAAGTTGGACACTCAATCCAACCTTTGGGGTGCAGTTCACATATATTACTAAGGGGATTAGAAACTCTAAAGTCAACTGAAACACTGATCTTGGAGTATATTCAAATAAGACACTCACTCTTTAGTTACCTATTTTATCTAATTCATCCAATGAATTTCCGTAAGTAAGACTTAACGCACCGTAAACAGCTTTACCAGTCCAACCTAAATTAAACCCTTGATCCTTTTCCTAGTGCTTGTTTTCGATATTCTGCTGGTGTTTGACTGGTCCAGCGTTTAAATGCACGGGTGAAGGCACTGAGTTCAGAAAACCCCAGGTCGTAAGCAATCACAGTTAGTGGTAGTTGTGTTTGCTTGAGTAGATAAAATGCTTTGTTTTGTTTTACCTCATCAACTAAGTCGCTGTATGACGAGTCGTCATTTTTAAGTTTACGGTAAAGGGTTTGTCGACTCATATTGAGCAGTTTGGCGGTTTGTTCTGCGTCAAATGAGCCATCACTTAAGTTTTTTTCAATGAGTCGTTTGACCTTGCTGGTAATGCTGCGTTTAAACAGGCGAGATAAAATTTGGTTGGCATAGTTCAGTGTAGCAACGCGCATGTGTGGGTTACGGCGTTTGGGTTTCATATTGAGCATTTTGCTGTCAAACACGACCTCACATTGGGCTTGATCAAAGTTTACTTTGCATGGAAATACATCTTCAAACTTGTTGGCGTACTCAGGTTTACTGTGTTGAAATTTTACTTCATAAAAACGGCTTTCTAATCCGACGGCTTTGATGGTGCGCAGCACCACAATGGCAAGGGTGCGCTCAATATCTGGGATGTTGTAGAACTCAGGGGATTTATAAATATAACGCAAGTGGCAGCGTTTATTGATGATCTCACATTCCAGTTCGATGGCTTCATTAACCACACTAAATAAACGAATGTAGTGCTCTAATCCTTCTTTGAGGGTAGCACTGTTGTATACCACGTGGGCCACAAGCCCTAAGTCTTCGATGCCTTCATTTTGAGCGATGCTTAACCCTAGTTCAGGGCATTGGCTTTTTTGTACGGCTAGGCCCCAAATGGCGTGATAGATGCTGAGAGGGAGGCGCTGGTCTGCTTCGCTAAGCAGTGTTTCGTCTATGCCTAGCTCTTTTGCGAGTGCATGACTATCCATGTTGAACTGGAGAAAGAAATCAATGATGGCTTGGGCTGAGGCTAACCCAACCGTGGGTTCAGATGGCGCATGCATGCAAGATAAAACCTAGCATCAATAAAAAATAGTGGGGGCAATATAAGGGGTTATGGGGGACACCACAAGCGACGAACGCTAAAAAGCATAACCTGCTAAAAAGCAGGTTATTTTTAGGGGATTTATCTGATTTCCGCTACGGTGATTTTTTCGTCACCTTCTAAAATAGGGGTGATATTTGCCAGGGCTGCTTTGCGCTCATCAGATGACTGCCATTTTTCCCAAGCTTGAACCGATGTCCAGTTAATGACGATTAGGCGGTGATTTGGGCGGTGGATGTCTGTCAGGGATTGGCTTGAAATATAACCAGGTGCCTCTAGTACCGCTTTTAGGGTGGTGCGAATGGCATCTGAATAGTTTAACTCTAGGCCTTCGGCGATATTACGCTCAATGATTACTTTGATCATGGTTAATCCAATAGCTGTGGATGTATCTTATTATTCGGCTTTGCCTTGCTCAAACTTAATACGTCTTGTGTTGATATTCAAGGACTGCCTGCTTTGTGTGTTTTTGGTCTGACAATCTCCGCTGTAATCTAGGGTTTTAGGCGTTAAAAAGGGCATAACCATTTGATCAAATAGCCAACAAAGGGTAACCTTCGCGCCCATTTGTTTAATACTCATATCTTAGGTATCCAACTTGATTTCTACGGCTAACATCACCATGCAGTTCGGGGATAAACCCCTTTTTGAAGATATTTCAGTTAAATTCGGTGAAGGCAACCGCTATGGTCTAATTGGCGCAAACGGCTGTGGTAAATCCACCTTTATGAAGATTTTGGGTGGTGAGCTTGAGCCTACTGCCGGTAACGTCAGCATTGATCCTAACGAGCGAATGGCTAAGCTGAATCAGGACCAGTTTGCTTATGAGCAATATTCCGTCATAGATACCGTATTAATGGGCCACGCTGAACTTTGGAAAGTGAAAAGCGAGCGTGATGCTATTTACGCTAACCCAGATATGACCGAAGAAGACGGCATGCGTGTTGCCGATCTTGAAACTGAATTTGCTGAAATGGATGGCTATTCAGCGGAAGCCCGTGCTGGTGAATTGTTATTGGGTCTAGATATCCCAATTGAGCAACACTATGGCTTAATGAGCGCAGTCGCCCCAGGCTGGAAGTTACGTGTGCTATTGGCGCAGGTTTTATTTGCCGATCCAGATATCCTACTTTTAGACGAACCAACCAACAACTTGGACATTAACGCCATTCGTTGGTTAGAAGGTGTGTTGAATGATCGTAACTGCACCATGATCATCATCTCCCATGACCGTCACTTCTTAAACAGTATTTGTACCCACATGGCGGACTTGGATTACGGCGAACTTCGCGTTTATCCGGGTAACTATGATGAGTACATGACCGCGGCCACTCAGTCTCGTGAGCGTATGCTGGCAAATAACGCGAAGAAACAGGCACAAATTGCTGAGCTTAAAACTTTCGTAAGCCGTTTCTCGGCTAACGCTTCAAAAGCCAAGCAAGCCACAAGCCGTGCAAAACAAATTGATAAAATTAAGTTAGATGAAGTCAAAGCATCTAGCCGTCAAAGCCCATTCATTCGCTTTGAACAAGAGAAAAAGTTATTCCGTAATGCGTTGGTGGTTGAAGATCTAAAACAAGGCTACGACGACAATATCTTGTTCGATAAAGTGAACTTGATGGTTGAAGTCGGTGAGCGTATTGCGATTATTGGTCAAAATGGTATCGGTAAAACCACGTTGCTGCATACACTAGCAGGCAAGATGGAACAAAAAGCCGGCACCATTAAGTGGTCTGAGAATGCCAATATTGGTTATTACGCTCAAAACCATGCCAGCGATTTTGAACAAGATTTAAATCTGTATGACTGGATGGATCAGTGGAAAAACGAAGGGGATGACGAGCAAGTGGTTCGTGGTCAACTTGGCCGTATGCTGTTCAGTGCCAGTGATATTAAGAAATCCGTGAAGGTGATTTCAGGTGGTGAGCAAGGTCGTATGTTGTTTGGTAAGTTGATGATGCAATTTCCAAATATCCTACTGCTGGATGAACCAACTAACCACATGGATATGGAATCCATCGAAGCGCTTAACTTGGCCCTTGAGAACTACGAAGGCACGTTGATGTTTGTTTCTCACGATCGTCAATTTGTAAGCTCAATCGCTACGCGTATCATCGAAATCACAGACAATGGTATTGTTGATTTCCACGGTACTTATGACGATTACCTGAAGTCTCAGGGTTTAGTTGCTTAATTAGCCTCTAACGCATGACATAAAAACGGAAGGCTTAGGCCTTCCTTTTTTTTGTTCTCAATATTTCTTTTTGCAGTGCAGTTGGACTATGCGCGTTTAAGGTCGTCACAAATCATCTTGTGCTTTACCCATTTTATAGGTGCCTACAGGGTGGTGTTGAGTATCTGCAGGTTACGAATATTCTCTTTAACCACTTTTTTATCATTTGAATCTACCTTATATAAAGGCTTTTTACGGTATTAACCAAAGACTTTAGATTTAAGAATGCTTTTTAAAGTGCCAGCCTTTCGTTATTACACTCAAGTCTTCTTTCTCGCCAAAAAAGTTTGGGTCAATGAATACCGAGTCAGCGGGGTTCTCACTGGCGAGGCGAACGGTACCTCAATATTTTAGATCAATATAGGCGTGATTTAGAATTCAATATTTGAAAGGTAGCAATTAAAGTATTGACGAAACCGCTGAGCGAGTTGGCTTTACAGAAATTTAAAATTTAAGGAAAGCCTTTAAAAAGTGGACGAATAAAACACCAAAAGAATATAGGGTTAAAGAGATTTTCTAATTGATCCTGGTGTTGATCCTGTCCACTGTCTAAATAATCGCTTAAAAGAATTTGGACTTTCATATCCAACTCTATGAGCTATTTCATCTATAGGAAGCTGTGTTTCTTTTAATAATTCTATAGATTTAGATATTCGTATTTGAGTTAGGATGCTTCTATAATTTGTGTCTTCTTCAGCTAAGCGTCGCTTAAGAGTTCTTTCATTAATACTTAAATAATCTGCCAGTTCGTTTAGCTTAGGCGGCGAAATGAGACTCTTACTTAATACTGTACGCACTCGTTCAGCTATAGTTTCGGGTTTGGAATTATCTTTTATTTCTTGTTTGCATTGGTTTACTAGTAGATTTTTTAAAGCATGATCAGATGAGGGTAGTTCATTCGTTAACTGGCTGGTCAGCACTCTTAGTACGTTTTGTGGTTTATTAAATCGCCAATCTAATTGGGTGAGATTTTGATAAAATAAGTCATCATTGGGTCTGATGATTTCACATTGTACAACAGCAATTAGTTTTGAATTTGGATATAGCTCATAAAAAAAACTAATGAGTGAACAAAAAACCAGTTCAATAATAAACTCTTTTAAATGAGATAACTCTTCTGATAAGTGAAGTGAAATTTCTGTTAGTTCATTTTGATCAGATACACCTAAACTTGCACCTTCTATTCGTGTAGTTAGGTATTTTTGGTCTAACTCTAATGCTTCTAAAAGGTTTATAGATGCTTTGGCGGCAAATCCCAATATGCCATGTTTATTAGAGCCTAATCGCATTCCTAATTTAGCTCCAATATGACTTATCTTTAGCTCGTTTTTTGTGAATTCAAGTACACGTTCTAATGTACTTAAAGGAATCATGTTTACTTTTGGTATAACCAAATTTAGCTCATCGATCAGCTTTAAAGGGCTGTGTCCTTCAGTCTCTAATAAACTAAGTAATTCATGCAGGTAATCACTGGAAATCTGTAGTTTTTTATTATTCATCAAAAGCTTCTTGCTAGCATTAATATCGCTGATTAGTTTTAATATAAAGGATACTTGGCCTTAGTTGTGTTTACCCTGTCCCACTTGGATATCTTTTTGTCCTACCAAGAGATTATATAACCTTATCCCATAAAGCATAATTTCAACACAAAATTATTAATGTGAAAGAAATGTCTGGAGCTTTTATGACTCACGTACTTGTATTTTTAGCCATTTTAATTGTGGTGGTGCTTGCAGCCACTACATTTGAGAATTTCTATTGGAAAAATAGGGAATTGAATAATACATATGGTTTAAAAGAGGTCTTAGTGAACTTTTCGTTGGGTGCGAGTTACAAGTTAATTGATGCAGTTGCAATTGCTTTATATATCTTTTTTTTATATGACTTAATCCAGCCTTACGGGTTGCAGGTTGAAATCGAAAATCAATGGCTGCTATTTCCTTTGATTTATTTAGCTGTGGATTTTTTCTTTTATGTTACTCACTATATTATGCATAAAGTACGTTGGTTTTGGACAGGCCACGTTACTCACCATTCCTCAGATCGTTACAATTACTCTGTTGCCTTACGTCAGAATTTCACTGTAGTGATTAATGGTGCGCTGTTAATTTGGTGGCTGCCATCCGCATTAATTGGTTTTGATAAAGAGCTTGTATTACTGGCTATGGAAATGAACTTGCTCTATCAATTTTTTATGCACACCGAAATGCCAAGCAAATTAGAGCGATTTGGTATGATTCTAAATACGCCGTCACATCATCGTGTCCACCATGGACGCAATCCATCTCAAATTGATACAAATTTTGCAGGTACATTCATTATTTGGGATAAAATTTTTGGGACTTTTGTCCCTTTGAGTCAAGCCGGTGACATTAAATACGGTATAACACGCTTACAACCAAATACCTATAATCCAATAACCCTTGTTTTTCATGAATGGAAAGACATGCTAATTGATTTAATTCGTACTAAAAATATCCGTGTTCTAACCCGTGGGCCAGGCTGGATTGATACTCAAGATAAGTTGAAAAAGAATGATGTATAACGTGATATTTCCAGTACTGCGATTAGCAACTATCTTTTTCTGGGTAGTGGTAACACTGTCTATTATGGATATGATTCCTGAGCCAATTTCTACCTACATATTAGTGTTGGGGGGGATTATTGCTGTGGTTCATTTAATTGAGCTGTTTACTTTTCGTCAGTTAATATTCAGGGAGGAATGCAAGGTTTGTGTACTTGTTAGTATTATGGTTTTTGGTTTGTTTTGGATTATACCGAAATTGTCACACACCAAAGTTGAAGGTTGTTAAAGAACCTAGATACTATTTTTTGGTAGCTGTTTCGGTAGTAAGTCACCCATGATTGGGTCTTACAGAAAAGATGTAGGTAATGTGTAAGTTGATAGCATTTTGGTAATTTAATATGCACATTTAAAAATGAACGTCTTTTTTGATTGGACTGGTGTGACAGTTGAAACGGCTTAAGAAGTGATTCTTAAGCCGTTTTTTTTGCCAGTACAAAGACGGTTATTTCATGTCTTCTTTCATGTCGTCGTAGGCTTTTTCTGCATTTTGTTTGGCGCGTTCCGCTGCCGCTTGACCATCATTTTTCGCTTTTTCAGGCATGCTTTCACAGCCGCTTAGCAGACCAATGGTTAATAAGCCTGCAATGATTAAAAGTGGAGCTTTCATGGTGGCACCTTTTTTTATAAGGGTTGTGAGGGAGACTGCTTCCTCAGTTAATATAGTTAAATCCAGAGCTCTAAACTACTTTATTTAGGTGTAATGCCTGTACCTGCCAGCCTTGTTTGGATTTTACCCAATTTTCTTCAAAGTCGATTTCATGCAGTGGGGTGCCATTGGCGAGGGTTCGCCCATGACCGGATACTTTTGCTTTGCGATCATTGAGCAAAAACTCCAACGCGTTTTCTTCGACAGTGATGTCGTTTTTAAACCATTTATTGTCATCAATGGCTTGCTTGATGGTCTCATAACGGGTGATGCGTTCTTCTTTGCCTTTTGGGCTGCTCACATAGAAGTCAGCGGCTTCAATACGTTGAAGTACATCGGTGTCGCCTTGGAAGTAAGCTTTGTACCAATGCTCACGTGCTTTTTTGATGTCAGTTAAATCACTCATAATAGTCCGTTACCTCGTAAGTAATTTGTAATGAGAGGAGCGTCAACCAATGATAATAAGGGTATGTTTAGAATTGGTTAACTGACTCAATTGAGTTTATTTATAACTTTGTTTGAGTTTTTTTATATTCAATAGTTCATTTAAATATAGTGTGTTTTGGGCAAAATAAAAGGCTTAATCATTGCTGATTAAGCCTTTAGGTGGTTTTTAGGGCTTGATTGTGGGGGTTACCACATTAAATCGTCAGGTATTTGATAGTCTGCATAAGGGTCATCTTCGGCCACTTCTTGTTTGCTGGTGTCCGCTTGATACACAATAAAACTCTCGTTACGTTCACGAATCTTGTCAGCCACTACCCCGGGAATCACAAAGTAACTTTGATCTAATTTAGCAATGGCGAGCATGCCACGACTTAGCTGATGCTGAAGCAGATCGTTGACTTGGATGCGTTTGATTTTGGTGCCGTCTTGGAAGTTGTAATCCAGTTCGGCGCCGTCACGGTTAATGGCATGATTTTCAATGAGTTGTTTAATTTGAGCCGCTAGCGCTTTTGCTTGTTCTTGTGCTTTGCGTTCTTCATTGAGTTTTTTGTCTTTTGCGAGCTTTTCTTGGCGCGCTTTTTCAGCTTGTAGCTTGGCTTCGTCTACTACTTCTTCACCTTTGCGTACTTGTTTGGCGACCTTTTTCTTTGCGCGCTCGGCTTGCTGCATTTTTTTCTTATTGGTCAGGCCGGCTTTTAATAGCTGCTCTTGTAACGATGCCATGAGTCTCTCACTGGTATAGATGAAATATGGGCGTATTTTAGTGGTCTAAGACTAGGTTGCCTAGTGTTGGTTATTGAAAAGGCTGTAATCCTTTATATAGCGCCTCTTGACCGTATTTGAGTTCCAGTGGGGCTTTTTGTGCACGGGTGAGTTTGTGGGTAATTAGTGCGTAACTGTGATCTATGAGTCTGGTGATTTCACTGGCGGGCAGGCTGCCATCAAGTATTAGGGTATTCCAGTGTTTTTTATTCATGTGATACCCAGCAATAATGGCTGGAAATACATCCCTGAGTTCTTGAGCATGGAAGGGGTCGCATTTTAAATTCATTTGCGACACCTTATTTGGGTTACTAGGGCTTGTCATACCGGTTGGGCTAATCAGTGCAAACATTTTATTACACACTTTGTAGACATAAACATCAGGATCAAACGGGAAACTGAGTGTAGCCTCCGGTTTATTGGCAAGGTATTCACAGCATTGATCAAAATTCATGGTTAGCCCACTGGGTGTTATTAATATTCTTAAATAGAGTGTTCTATTGATCCGTTGAAGTATTACTTTCGTATGAGCATGAAGCAAGCTAGTCTTTGTTTGGCGTAAAACACTCATTCATTTAGGTAAGGATTCATCATGGCAACGGTTACACTTCAAGGCAATGCGTTTGATACTCAAGGTGAGTTACCAAAAGCAGGCTCACAAGCACCTGCTTTTAACTTGGTGCTTGGGGATCTTTCTGATTTAACATTGGCAGATCTAGCCGGTAAGCGCGTTATTTTAAATATTTTCCCTTCGGTGGATACGGCCACCTGTGCCACGTCAGTGCGTAAGTTTAATGAAAAAGCCGCTGCATTAGACAATACAGTGGTGGTGTGTGTGTCGGCGGATTTGCCGTTTGCCCTAAGCCGTTTTTGTGGAGCTGAAGGCATTGAAAATGTAAAGGTTGCCTCAAGTTTTCGTTCAAGCTTTGGCTTAGATTATGGTGTTGAATTTGTTTCTGGGCCATTGGCTAAACTATTGTCACGTTCAGTGGTGGTGGTTGACGAAGCGGGTAAGGTTTTACATAGCGAGCAAGTGGCTGAAACGGTGGATGAGCCTAATTATGATGCGGCTTTAGCGGTTTTATAGTTGCTTTGATATTGAAAAGGCGTTCACTTTTGCAAGTAACGTCTTTTCATTTATTTGGCTTTTGATTTTTTGGCGCAATACATGCCTTTGTCAGCATGCTGTAGTAAATAATCACATGTGGTTCCATTCTCAGGGAAGGTTGAGTAACCGATACTGCATTGGATATTTATGACTATGTCATTAATCTTCATATCTTGGCGCAACACTTTTGTTAGGTGTTTGATTGTGGTTTCAATATCTTTTTGTTTGCAGGTGTTTTCTAATAATAGAATAAACTCATCACCACCAATTCGGGCAAACATATCGGTTTTTCGTATGTTGCTGGTCACCCGATTTGTCACTTCTTTTAGTACTAAGTCTCCGAATGAATGACCATAGTTGTCATTAATCTTTTTAAACTTATCCAGATCAAAAAATAACAAGCTAAAACCCGCATGATTACGATCATACTGCGCTATTAAGTGCTCTATGCGGTCAATGAGAGAATAACGGTTTGGTATGTTGGTGAGGTGATCAAATCGAGCTTGATGACGCAATTGCTCGGTTTCATTTATGCGTTGGGTGATGTCTCGATTAATCCCAAGTGCACCAATCATTTTTTGATTGTCATCTAAAATAGGAATGCACATGGATTCGATCCAGCCAATGGAGCCATCTTTTCTGAGCATACGAACTTCACCAGTCCATTCACCTTTTGTGGCAACCGCAGCTAATACTTCAGAGGTGATGTGATCAATGTCCTCTGGCACATGCAACATGCTCACAGACTGGCCGATGGCTTCCTCTTCTGTGTAGCCATACAGTTTCTGTGAACCTAAATTCCAGTCGGTAATGATGCCTTGATCATCTGTAACAACGACTGCATCAAATAAGTGATCAAAAGCTTTAGCTCTTAATAATAACTGATCGGATTTCAACGTATTGCGCTCAATAACCATGCTAAGAATGTGACTATCTTTAAGTTTAGCAAGGGTCAGTCAAATAGACATATAAACCTAAATTTAACTCTAAATATTCACAAATAGTGAGTATTTATATGAAATTTGGTCCTATTACGCAGTTTTGTGGTTTGTGGTTTGTAGCTTGATTGTTTGATCTGGTGGATTAGCCACCATAAAGCATGCTGGATAAGAAAGGGTATTAAAGGGGAGAGCACAAAGCCCTAAGTATGTGAGTACTTAGAGCTTTTTTGCAAAGAGCGTTTATTTTTTTTGTCCAGCCTGGCTGCGTAAACGTTGCTGTTCACGCTCTTGTTCTTTTGCTTTGCGATGGGCTTCGATTGCATCTTGCACGTCTGAACCAATGTGCGCTTCGCCACGTTGTTTGGCTAGTTCCACTTGCTTTTCACGTTCGGCAAAACGTTTGCGCTGTTCATCTGTTAATTTGTCGTAACAATGAGGGCAGCTCACCCCTTTTTGGTAACGAGCATCCAGCTTTTCATCTTCGGTGATGGGTAAGCGACACGCATGGCATTGATCGTATTCACCTTTTTCGAGTTTATGGTTAACGGTCACGCGCTCATCAAATACAAAACATTCACCGTCCCAAAGGGTGTTATCTTCAGGTACGTCTTCTAAGTATTTTAAAATACCGCCTTTAAGGTGATAAACCTCTTCAAAGCCTTGCTCTTTCATATAGGCAGTGGACTTTTCACAGCGAATACCACCGGTACAAAACATGGCGACTTTTTTGTGTTTGGCTGGGTCTAGGTTTTCTTTTACGTATTGAGGGAATTCACGGAACGTTTCAGTGTTTGGGTTGATGGCGTTACGAAAGGTGCCCACTTGGTATTCGTAGTCGTTACGGGTATCCACTAATACCACTTCTGGGTCGCTGATTAAGTCGTTCCAGTCTTTTGGGTCCACATAGGTGCCAACCACTTGTTTTGGGTCGATGCCTTCAACGCCCATGGTGACGATTTCTTTTTTCAGTTTCACTTTGGTGCGGTGAAAGGGTGCAATATTGGTATAGGATTCTTTGTAGTCGATATCGGCTAGGCGTTCATCGTGCTTGAACCACGCGAGAAGCGCATCAATGGCTTCACGAGAGCCTGCAACGGTGCCGTTAATGCCTTCGTTGGCCAGCAGTAAGGTGCCGCGCACCTGGTGTTCTTCCATCACCTTTAATAGGTTTGGGCGGATTGCCTCGAAGTTTTCAAGGGTAACAAATTTGTACATGGCGCACACAACGATGCTGCCAGTTTGTTGAGACTGGGTCATAACTTCTCCTGCTGACCGAAGCGTAAGTTCGGCGCATTCTATGTATTTATAGCTGAAACAATCAGCAGGGCGGGATTATAGGGGTTTTACGCCATTTGTGAAGGCGCTATGGCAATTGAGCCTGCTATCACGCGTGTGATAGCAGGGTGTGAGGCTGGTTTTACTGGTATTTGGCACTTAGCATGTTAAACACCGCGCGTATGCCCATGGCTTCGCCACCAACAGGTCGACCCGGTAGAGCGCGGTTATTCCAAGCCATTACGTCAAAGTGCACCCATGGGGTGTCTTTTTTAACAAACGCCTCAAGATACAGGGCCGCTGTAATGGCACCGCCAAATGGGCTTGGTACACTGTTTACCATGTCTGCGATATCACTTTTAAGCATGTCTTTATAAGCTTGATGAAGAGGGAGCTGCCAAACAGGGTCTTGGCTTTGCTCGCTTGCCATCATCAATGCGTTAGCGGTGGTTTGATCGTTACAGAAAAAGCCCGGAAGCTCAGTACCCAGCGCCACGCGACATGCACCGGTTAAGGTTGCAAAGTCGATGATCAGTTCTGGTTCATCATTATTGGCTTCACTAAGAGCGTCACATAAGACTAGGCGGCCTTCTGCATCTGTGTTGTCTATTTCTACGGTTAAACCATGACGTGTGGTTAATACGTCACCTGGGCGAAATGCATTATCAGATACCGCATTTTCAACACTGGGGACTAATACGCGTAAGTTGATTGGTAATTGGTGACTCATGATTAAACGGGCAAGGCCTAATACGTGAGCAGCACCGCCCATGTCTTTTTTCATGTTGCGCATGGCAGCACCGGGTTTTAAATCTAGGCCGCCGCTGTCAAAACAAACCCCTTTACCAACCAAGGTTACTTTAGGGTGCTCAGTATTACCCCATTGCATGTCTAAAAGGCGAGGGGCGTGACAACTTGCGCGACCAACGGCATGAATGGTTGGGTAGTTCTGCGTTAATAAATCATCACCCACAATTTCGCAAAATTGAGCGCCAAATTCGTTTGCTAATGCCGCCATGGTGGCCGACATATGCTGGGGCATCATGTCGCTGGCGGGTGTGTTAATCATGTCGCGCACAAGGGTCGCCGCTGCGATGAATTTTTCGGCTTGTTCAATGATGTTTTTATCAGCAATGGCTAACTTAGCTTGACCTTGAGTGACGGCTTTGTATTTTTCGAAACGGTAACTGGCTAAGCCAAATGCAATGGCGGTGTTTAATTGATACTCGGCATCTGCTTTTAACAAAAACGTTTTGGCCGGTAATACTTTGGCAAGATCGGCGCTGGCAAAGAAGTCAGATAGATTGTCGCTTACAAAAATAGCGGTTTCTAAGTGGCCGTCAGTGGCGGGTATTAAGGCCAAGCCTTGCTCTTTGTATTGGCTTTGTTCGAGCCAGTTTTTAACAAAAGCATTTTGTTGCTCTAGCCATTGTGAGTACTGGCTTTTGTCAAAAAGGTGTAAAGGGATGCCTGTTGAATCATGAATAATAACGTTTTGCATAGTGAATCCTTATTGCAGTGCCATTAGTTTAGCATGGGGCAAGGTGTAATCGGCACTGCTTTAATTGAATCTTTTTAGCCAGAGGTGTTTGCATCATCTCAAGCACGCCCAGTTGATTGAGCAGAGCATCAACTGTGACCTTTTCTACATCTGCAAGGTTTTGATATACCTGTTGTAACCTCTGCCACATCCATAAAACATAACTTAAATTAAGCCGTTTGGATTGAACGCCATCAATATTGAGAGTGGCGCTACCAAATTTACGAGGTATTAAGGTTTTATCTGGATAATACTCACACCAATCATTAAACCCTTTAATGCTGCTTTTGATTAAAGGCGCGTGGGTTTGGCTCCAAGTTTGAAATAGCGGGAATAAACTTAAAGGTAGGGTCGGCGTGTCTAACCACTCGCCATTATGAAGGTTAATGGGGCCGTTTAATGTGTTGATCCATTTGATGATGTGAGGGTAGGATTTTAACAGCTTGTCAGGAAAAGGGTCTCGATGCAGGTGAGCATAAATTGGCCCATACAATGAAAAATCTGCAAGACTTGGCCTTGAGCCAAATAAAAATTCATGCTGGCCTAAATGTAAATTTAAAGCATTTAAAATTTTATGGGTATTGATTTCTAGAGGTTGCTGCATGGCCTCATTAATCCCCAAAACGGGCAGATAACCCGCCATCTTTTCCCCCATCTTTTTAGCAACAAACTGCTGCATAAATTTAGGGTACTTGGGTAATGCACTTCGTCCAAATTCTTCAAAAATGAATGTTTTATTTTCAGGGTAGTTCCAACGGTAATGAAGCGCGGCTAACGGCAGCCATTCATCACCCATTAACTCAAGTAGGTAGCTGCAGATTTTATGTAATGGCTCAGGGGGAATCACAGATTTAGAGCGGTATTTATTTTCAAAGTAATCAACAATTAAGCTGCTATCTTGTATTGCCTGATCATTGTCATACACCACAGGCATAATAATTTGGCCTACGTCTTTTTTGATTTTAAAGTTCAACTGCAATGCAGTAGGGGTATTGAAGACAGGATCAAGTTGCTTATAGGTGAGGTAGCTACGTACCTTGGCGGTATATGGGCTGACATCCCAGCCGTAGACTTGTATTTTAGACATGTTGCGTTCTTATGCTGTGGCCCATGCTATTAACGTTAGCAGGGGAAGAACATTCATGGCAACTTTGTAAGCTAGATAAAAAGAAAGTGGCCTTTAGCCACTTTCAATTTTGCCTGATTACTCAGGAATTACGTCTTCAGCTTGAGGGCCTTTTGCGCCATCAGTCACGGTCATCGTCACTTTTTGGCCTTCAGCTAGGGTTTTACGCCCTGAAGCATTGATCGCGCTGTAGTGAACAAAAACATCTTTGCCACTTTCTTGTTGAATGAAACCAAAACCTTTTTCGTCGTTGAACCATTTAACGGTTCCGTTTACACGTGACATTTTTTCTACTCTCTTTCAGGCCAACTGAGTTGGCAGTTTAACTACTGCTATTACATGACGTGATGGCAGTATCGATAAGATTTATCTGGTGTATTCCATTAATAAATCGAGCCTAATACTAGACCCAATTGTTTTTAAATAAAACAAAAAATGTGTAAAAAAACCACTTTTTATATCGCCTAAAATTGACCGATAAAAATTAAGAATATATAAGCTTAAAAAGCCTATTTTTTTAAAAGTTGGTCATAAAATTGCAATAAAAATACCGTATAGCGGATCACATATTTCGCCTGTATTCACCCCCTGCAATATATAAGGCATGGCTAATTTGCCCAAGGGAGGCATGTTTGACGGCCTCGAGTAAACAGGAAAATGTATTGCCTCTTTCAATGGCGCAAGTTTGTAATGCCTGCAATGCTTGTTCTGTTTGGTTTAAATGCTGCTGGTGAAACAGCTCAATGTTATTGATTTGCAGCTGTTTTTCTTCGTTACTTGAGCGGGCCAGCTCTAAGTTACCGCTAATATCTTGAGTGTCAGTGCCTAAAAACGTGTTCACCCCAATAATAGGTAAAGAGCCGTCGTGTTTTTTATGTTCGTAATACATGGATTCATCTTGAATCTTGCTGCGTTGATACATGGTGTCCATGGCACCCAGTACGCCGCCACGATCATTTATGCGATCAAACTCCTGATACACGGCCTCTTCAACTTGGTCCGTTAATTGGTCAATAAAGTGTGAGCCCTGTAATGGATTTTCGCACATGTTCATACCCAGCTCGCGGTTGATAATTAATTGGATGGCCACAGCACGACGCACACTGTCTTCGGTTGGGGTGGTGATGGCTTCATCAAAGGCATTGGTATGTAAGCTATTGCAGTTATCAAATAGGGCATACATGGCTTGCAAAGTTGTGCGGATATCATTGAATTGAATCTCTTGGGCATGCAGGGAGCGCCCAGAGGTTTGAATGTGGTATTTGAGTTTTTGTGAGCGCTCATTACCTTGGTAGCGATGTTTAATGGCTTTTGCCCAAATACGTCGAGCTACACGCCCGATGACGGCATATTCTGGGTCCATGCCATTACTAAAAAAGAAACTTAAATTCGGTGCAAAGTCATCAATGTGCATGCCACGGCTTAAGTAGTATTCAGCAATGGTAAAACCATTGGCCAAGGTGAAGGCCAGCTGGCTAATGGGGTTCGCGCCTGCTTCTGCTATGTGATAACCGCTAATGGATACGCTATAAAAGTTTTTAACGTCATTATCAATAAAGTACTGTTGAATATCGCCCATCATGTGCATGGCAAATTCGGTTGAAAAGATGCAGGTATTTTGAGCTTGGTCTTCTTTTAAAATATCGGCTTGTACGGTACCCCGCACGGTCTGTAAGGTTTGTTGTTTGATTTTCTGGTAGATATGTTTATCGACTAATAAGTCACCACTGATGCCAAGTAGTGCCAAACCTAAACCTTCATTACCATCAGGTAACTCACCGCTGTAAACCGGTTTGGGTTTGTCTTTAAAATATTCCTCAATTTTGGTTTGGGCTTGTTGCCATAAATTATTTTCTTTTAGATATTTTTCGATTTGTTGATCAATTGCTGCGTTAATAAAAAACGCAAGAATAATAGGCGCAGGGCCGTTAATGGTCATGGACACAGATGTGCTAGGTGAACATAAATCAAAACCACTATAGAGCTTTTTCATGTCATCAACACTGGCAATACTAACCCCAGAGTTACCCACCTTGCCAAAAATATCAGGGCGAGCGGCGGGGTTTTCCCCGTACAAGGTCACACTATCAAACGCAGTGGATAAACGGGCGGCGTCTTGCCCCTTGCTTAAATAATGAAACCGTCGGTTGGTGCGCTCGGGGGTGCCTTCACCTGCGAACATTCGAATAGGGTCTTCACCTTGGCGGCGATAGGGAAAGACACCTGCGGTGTAAGGGTAGTAACCGGGTAAATTTTCTTTGCCTAAAAATAAGACTAAATTACCCCAGTTGTTATCTTGGGTGGCGGCTACTTTGCAAATATCAAGCTGGCTTAAACTTTTTTGATAATTGTCGCCTTTTAAAATTTTATCGCGTACTTGGTATTCGTACTGCTGGGATGTGACAGACCCTTTGCGTTGTGGCCATTGTTTTAATTCACTTAATAACGGTGGCTCTATTGCTTGAAGATGTGTTTGATAACGATGTCTTAATAATGAGTATTCGTTTTGTTCTTGTAATGCGGTTTGTGTGTAAGGTTCAAGTGGCAAAGGTAAGAGTGGGTCGCCTAGTTCATTGAGTGCTTCATAGCAGTGTTGGGCTTTGGTTGCACTCATGCTTTGCTGTTGAATTCGTGTTTCTTGTTGGCGGCCATTTTCAGAAATTTCAGATAAATAGCGGCTGCGGCTACCCGGTATGATAGCCGTACCTTTTGGTTCAACCGCGTTAAAGTGAGAGTGATAGTGAGCCTTGCTTGCAAACGTCTCACTGACTTGTTGCAGTTTTTGAACCAGTGACTCAAAGAACCAATTAACACCAGGGTCATTAAACTGGCTGGCAATACAAGGGAAAACCGGTACTTGTGAATCGTCAATGGCAAATTCATTGTGGTTGCGGCGCCATTGTTTTTTGACATCGCGCAGAGCATCGCTGCTGCCGGATTTTTCAAATTTATTAATGACGATGTAGTCAGCAAAATCCAGCATGTCGATTTTTTCTAATTGACTGGCGGCCCCAAATTCACAGGTCATGACATAGCTGGAAACATCCACATAATCAACAATCTCACTGTCACTTTGGCCGATGCCAGCGGTTTCCACGATCACCAAATCTACCCCTGAGCTTTTTAAAAAGACAATGGCATCTGCTAGCATTTCATTGGTAGCAGCATGTTGACGTCGGGTTGCCATTGAACGCATGAATATTTGCGGGTTGCGTAAACTATTCATGCGAATGCGGTCCCCTAATAAGGCGCCGCCAGTACGTCTGCGTGTGGGATCAACCGCTAAAACGGCAATTTTCATTTGTGGTAAATATTGGCAAAAGCGATTTAATAGCTCATCGGTTAGGCTGGATTTTCCTGCGCCACCTGTGCCTGTGATACCCAATACAGGGGCTTGTGGTTGGGTTTGCCATTGGCTGCGTAATTGAGCCAGTTCGTCGTGGGTTAATGCATTGTCTTCAATGGCACTGAGCATTCTGGCCAGTTCAAGATCTGTGGTGTGTTCGGCTTTGGGCGCAATGTGTTGACGTCGTGTATGTGCTCTTTTGACCACATCATCAATCATGCCCAATAAGCCCATTTTCATGCCATCGTTTGGGTGGTAGATGCGTTCGACGCCATAGTCTTGTAGCTGTTTGATTTCGTCTGGGGTGATGGTGCCACCGCCACCGCCAAATACTGCAATGTGTTCTGCGCCTGCTTGTTTTAGACGGTCAATTAAGTATTGGAAGTATTCAATATGCCCCCCTTGGTATGAGCTTAAACAGATGGCATCGGCATCTTCTTGCAGGGCTGCATTGACCACATCATCGACACTTCGATTGTGGCCTAGGTGAATCACTTCGACGCCTTTATCTTGGATTAAACGGCGCATGATATTAATGGCGGCGTCGTGGCCGTCAAAAAGGCTGGCTGCGGTGACAAAACGCAATGGCACAGTGCTCATATTCACCTCAATTAACACTTACTAAACAAGCAGTGTTGTTGTTATTTTTATTATGATGAATTCAGTCTAGCCCTAACTGTGCACGGGCAATAGGGCCAATTTGGCCCTAGTGTGAAATAGATTTAAACGGTCAGTTTATTTGGAAGAAAAGGTCATAAGTAGATATGACCATTGATTAAGATGAGCAACTGATCTCTAAGGTTTTACCCCATTCAGGGGGCAAGTTAGCGTAGTGGTTAAATTCTGTTTGTTCATCAAAGGGTTTTTGTAGAATCGTAAACAGTTTTTGTACTTCACTGTAATCACCATTTTGTGCAGCGGTGATTGCATTTTGAGCTAAATAATTTCTAAGAATATATTTAGGGTTAACTTGATTCATGCGTGTTTTTCGCGCGTCATCGTGTTCGCTGTTGAGAGCTTGTTGATTTTGTTTTAATGCTGCTTTGTATGCGGTAAACCAATTATCAAACGCCGTAATATCTAGACATAAATCCCTAAGGTGTTTGTGGGTTTCAGGTTGATGAATATTGGCAAGCTGTCTGAAAAAATAACTGAAATCTAATCGACAGGTTTTCATCATACTAAGCGTGTTTTCGATGATGCTTTGATGGGTTTTGGCATCACCGGTTAAGCCTAGCTTTTGGGTCATTTTTTCAAAGTAACTTTGCTCAAAAATACTTGGGTAGTCTTCCAGAATATTTACCAAGCTTTCTTTGTCGGCTAACGGCAATAGTGCTTGCGCTAATACCGCAAGGTTCCAGTTTGCAATATTTGGCTGTTGATTAAACGCATAACGGCCTTGGTGGTCACTGTGATTACAAATAAAACTTGGGTCATAATCATCTAAAAATGCGAACGGGCCAAAATCAAAAGTATCACCAATGATCGACATATTGTCGGTATTCATAACCCCATGGGCAAAACCAATGCTTTGCCAGTGGGCCATAAGATGCGCGGTACGGGTTAAGACAGCTTGAAAGAAGTCCACATAAATGTTGTGACTGTCTTTATTTAATAACTCATTAAAGTGATGAGCAATAACATGATCACATAACGTTTTTAGAAGGTTGGTTTGCTGGGTGAATGAACAAAATTCAAAGTGACCAAAGCGAATATGGCTTTGGCTTACCCGTAATACAGTGGCACCGGTTTCGGCTTGTTCGCGATAAACTGGGGTGTCGGTATCAACTACGCACAGGGCTCGAGTGGTGGGCACGTTAAGGGCAGCTAATGCTTCTGAGCACAAAAATTCTCGAATGCTAGAACGTAAAACCGCACGGCCATCCCCTTGGCGAGAGTAGGGGGTTAAGCCTGCGCCCTTTAAATGCAGATCCCAGGTTTTGTGGTTAAACGCCACCTGACTTAGTAATACACCACGACCATCACCTAAATCTGGGTTGTAATAACCAAATTGATGGCCCGTGTATTTCATAGCAATGGGTTGCCAGTTACTCAGTAAGCTTTGGCCAGATAATATTTTCAGCGTGACATCATCGTTAAGGCTGGCCTCATCAAGGCCAAATAACGCTGCGCATGCAGGGCTAGCGGCCACAAGCTTTGGGTTGGAAAGGGCTTGAGGTGTAACAGGGCTATATAGGCTGTTGGGTAATTGCTGAAACGTTTGAACGTAATTTAGCTCTAACCAATTATTCATAGTACTTCTCGTGTGGCAGGTTTACAGTATACCTGTGATCAATATTTCATGCTTTGTTGGTAACCACTGTAAAGCACTAAGAATATCCCAACTAAAATACCGCAGCTGGCCAGTAAAAACGTGAGAGTGATGGCTTCTTGGTTCCAAATCATGCCACCTATGGCCGCAAGTACAGGCACACTTAGCTGCAGAACCCCAGCGCTTAAAGACGTAAAGGCGGGCAGTACTCGATACCATAACCAATAGCCCAAACCTGACGTGACAGCCCCTGAAGCGATGGCGAGGATTACGCCTTGTTTGCTAAGAAGAGCGCTTTCTTGTAACCAAAATAGCGGCAATAACAATACACAAAAAAACAGACTATAAAAAAAGTTTTGGGCTGTGTCGTGCTGTGGATTTAAACTGGTTTTACCCGCTATGGTATAAAAACCCCATGCAATACCTGCGATTGCCATGAGCAAAATACCTAGGGGCTCAGGGCGTTGTGCACTGGGGATCATCCAAACTGCAAAACTGCCTAGGGCTAATAACAGTCCGCATAATTCAAGTTTGGTGCTCTTTCGCCCTTGAATGTACTGCACCACCAACATGGTTAATTGCACGCTTACAAATAAAACCAGTGCTCCAGCGGCGGTGCCTAACATTAAATAGGCAATGGAAAAAAGCGCCGCATATATAAATAAATAGGCCGCTTGTTTTAAGCGAGGTTTGGTGGGTTTTTCAATGTTGCTGTGTGTTTTATTAACAATAAAAATAAGAGCAAGTAACATCACAGCGCCACTGAATAAGCGAATAATGGTAAAACTATTAGCATCGATTAACTGATCGTTAAGAGCTAAGCGGCACAGCACACTATTGCCAGCAAAGGCTAATAGCGCTAATAGGGTTTGCAGGCCCAACAAAAAAGAAGACACAATTAGTCTTCTTTTTTTAAGTTTTTAAGCAGCTCTTTCAGTTCGCTGGCTTTTTTGGGGTCGCTCATGGCTTGTTTGATTTTTTCGCGAGCGGCATTGGTGCGGTCATATTCTTTTTTGCAGCACTCTTCATAAAGCTTACCACTGCCGCAAGGGCACAACTCATCATCTTGACTCATAATATTCTCAACTATTTAAAAGCTCATTTTTAACTTGGGTAAAGAGGTTGCAAAGGTGAAGATGTCTCACCTTTGTTGGTTTTAAGATTGCGGATCAATTGCCACAAGTATTCACCTTGCCAAGCACTGTTGCCGGTTGGCGAATATAACGTGTAATCCAACTCTTGCAACGCCTGTTTAAATTCTTCAATGTCACCAAGTGATGCGACTTGTTGCAAACTGGCCATTTGGGTAAACCCTTGAGCATGAGCCCATTCAATAATGGCCTGACGGGCAGCCGTTGCATCATTATTGCGACACGCTTGTTTAATTTTTTTAAGTCCAGCCGATGGCTTAAGTAGTTGGTTGTCATCTTGGCTAATATCAATTGGTTTGATTTGGTATTGGCGCCACAAAAGGTAACTGGTGATGAGCCATAATAACATGAATACCAAACTTAAAATTGGCCAAAGGTTTGATGCTGGCGGATGGTTTGAAGCAACCGCTGCGCTTTCAACTAAAGCGTTGTTTTCAGTGCTGTCGGTTTTTATGTCGCTAGTCTCTATGGCGGTATTGTTTGTTTGAGGTGTGTTAGAGGACGCTGATGCCACCGCAGAAACGTTAAGGGTTTGTGAAGGCATGACGGCGTATTCAATACGGCCATCCTTAATATTAAACCAAGGAATGCGAATCTCCGGTAAGCGTACCTCGCCGTTTTTAGTCACCACCACTGCAATATTTTGGCTAACCACCCCAGTGATGCCGTTATCGTCATTAATGTCTTGGGTTTGAGGTTGCTCGGGGTAATATTTAAGTTGTGGCACATCATTTAAGATCAGCTTAGGCAGTTGGGCTGCACTTAAACCTTTGGCTTTGAGTGATAACGATAAGGTGATGGGTTCACCTTGTTTTAAATTTTTTGTATTGCCTAACCATTTATAAGCTAAGCTCACATCTTGTGCCGGTAACCAAGTATTATTTTGCGGATAATTGGCAGGTTGAGGTAACACCTGAATGCGAGTAGGTGGGTGACTAATGGAAATAGGGCGGCCAGGGCGCCAGCGACCATTGCTGATTTCACCGGTATAACGTGGGCCTGGGATAATTAATTCTCCACTGGTTTGTGCAAAAATCACATACCGACGTTCATACACATCAAAGCTGCGACCATTTAGCTGTGTGCGGTACTGTTTAGTTTCACCTAATGGCTGCACCACCGCATCTTCAACTTCAACATCGTTTAATTGGCTGTTATCAAGTGGCACAGAGAAATACAGTTTTTCACTGTACACAATTTGGCCTTGTACATAGCTGGTTTTAATATCGGTTTCAGTGTGAAAAAACACATCTTTCTGTTGGTTTTGCAGACTTGGGTCAAGCTTGCTCACCATGATTTGAATAGGTTTGGTGCGCTCACCTTTATATTCAATGGACGGCACAACTAAGTTGCCTTTGCGTTTTGGGCTAATGGCGATTGTCCAAACTGTCCATGAATCACTTTGACCATTAATGTATTGAAAACTGTTTTTACGTTGTTGATTAATAATTGTAAATTGCTGTTCAAGGGGGGAAAGGTCAGGGTCCCCTGAATACACATTACTGTTGTAACGCAATGTCAGCATGATGGATTCACCTTCGCCAATATTGCTGCGATCAACGCTCGCTTCAAATGCCACCGCAAACGCGTGGCTGGTTAAAAAGCTTAAAATTAATAGACAAAATAAGTGTTTTACCACGGTTTACGCTCCCCATTTTGTTCAGTGTTGCCTTGGCGCTGTTGATATTGATATAAAAATTTATTACGCAATAAACCACCAGGATCATCCGGAATGCGTTGAATCCATTGCTGCATGGCTTGTTCTTGTTCTAAGTCGGCTTGGCTTTTAGGTTGAGATGGTAGGCCAGTTTGCTCACCTTCATTCTCACTATTTTTTTCATCTTGAGTGTGTTGTGCCATTTGTTCTTTTAGGGCATCCATTTCTTCTTGGCGTTGTTTTTCTTCTTCGGTTTGCGCTTGTTCTAATGGGTTCTCACTTTGTGTGTCGCCATCGGACTGCTGAGCGTTTTGCTGAGACTCATTGCTATCGCTTGACTGGCTGTCTTGTGATTGGCCATCTTGAGAATCACTGTTTTGTGATTGATTTTGTTGTTCGCTATTTTGATCAGATGATTCACCAGAGTCTTGGTTTTGTTCAGAGGAGTCCTGTGAGTCTGAGCCATCTTGATTTTGTTGTGGGTTGTTTTGTTGATTTTGTTGATTTTGTTTAAGTTGCTCCAGTAATGCTTTGTTTGCCTTAGCATCGTCAAAGTCACTTTGTTTTTTAAGGGCTGCATCATAGGCTGCAATGGCTTGATCGATTTGTTGTAACTGCGCTAGGGCATTGCCTTGGTTGTATAAACTCTGGGCATCATCAAATTGTTGCCATATGTCCAAGGCGCCTTGGTAATCACCCGCTTTGTACAAGCTACTGGCTTTCCATTTAGGGTCGTTAAATGCTTCAGCGGCTTTTGCTGGGTTTTGTTCAAAATATTTTTCACCTTGCTGATCACCATTCAACAGCACATCGGGTAAATTAATTTGTGCAACGCTGTCATTAGGCTGAACCAATACGATCACAGCGATGCTTAAGATAATGCCTTTTCTAAACGCGCCTAAACACAAAACCAGCAGCGGTAATACTAGCCAGAAACCACTATCTAACCATTGGTCAAACTCCATGTTTTCATCTTCGTCTTTTTTGAAATCTTCTCGTTGGCTGAAGCTTGATAGTAAAGATGTAATGTCGCGGTCATTGTTGCTTAGTCGTTTAATTTGAGCGCCGGTTGCACTGGCAAGCTGCTGCAAATTATCCCATTCAAGTGGTGGCATAATGACTTGGCCTGTGCTGTCTTTAAAAAAGCGGCCGTCAGGTTGTACCATGGGAGCACCTTGCTTGGTGCCCACGGCTAAAATAGCAAGACGAATACCTGCACTCCTGAGTATCTGTGCGGCAGGTTGAATATCGCGGGTTTCAACCCCATCAGTGACTAATAAAAGTGTACGCGGTGAGCTGCCAGCTTGTTCAAATAAATTGGCGGTTTCTTGAGCCAGCGATACAAGATTACTGCCTTGGCTTGGCATGATGTAAGGATCAAGTGGTGTTAACAGAGATTTAACTGTGTTGGTGTCTTGGGTTAATGGGCTGACCACATGAGCATCACCGGCATAGGCAATTAAACCAATATTTTGACCGCGTTGTGCTTTTAGCACATCCATAATTTTGTATTTTGCCCGTTGTACACGTGAAGGGGCAACGTCTTGTGATGTCATGGATAAAGACAAGTCAAAACCAATAATTAAACCCTGTTGTGAACGATACACTTCTGAGCTTTGTTTTTGCCAACTTGGCCCACTTAGTGCGAGTATGGCAAGTAAGGCGGATAGCCATAACGCAACTTGAGTAAAACGCTGACTGGTTTTTTGTTGGGTGTTCGATAGCACGTATTGCTGTAATTTCGGTGAAATAACAGACTGCCAGTTACCTGCTTTTAACGGCTTAATTTGTTTAAAGAAAAACAAAATAGCCAAGGGTAAAATTAATAAAATCCACTCAGGGCGCAATAGGTGAAAATCAGACATTGGCTTTCTCCTTTTGAGCTAAGAAAATCTGTGTTAGCCGAGTAAACCAGCCTTGTTGGTGTGCAAAGATTAAAAATGCCAATAGTAACGATAATGCTAATGGGTAATGAAATAGGGATTTTTCGGGGCGAATCATTTGTTGTTCAACTTCGATTTCTTCAAGGTCATCTAACAAACTGTAAATTTGATTAAGCTCGTCTAGGTTACGGGCACGAAAATATTGACCACCTGTGCTCTTGGCTATTTCAATTAACGTGGGTTCATCTAAATCACGGCTTGGGTTAACGCGACGAGGCCCAAAAAAACCTTGTTTGATTAATTCATCCGCACCAATACCAATGGTGTAAATTTTTACGCCAGCTTGTGCGGCTAATTTAGCCGCTTGTAAGGGTTCGATTTCCCCTGCGGTATTTTGACCGTCGGTTAATAAAATTAATACGCGGTTTGATTCAGGCAGAGATTGTAAACGTTTCACCCCTAAACCAATGGCATCACCTATGGCGGTTTGTTTACCGGCCAAACCAAGTGCCGCTTCATTTAATAATTGCTCAAGAGTGGTTAAATCAAATGTCAGAGGTGTTTGTATATACGCTTTTGAGCCAAACAAAATCAAACCAAGGCGATCACCTTTACGCTTGGCGATAAAATCAGTGAGCACCACTTTTACAGCTTGTAAACGGTTAATCAATCGACCACGTACCGCCATATCTTCTTCGGCCATACTGCCTGAGATATCAACCGCTAACATCATGTTGCGGTCGGTTTCAGTGATGGCTTGAGGCTCCCCTACATAAATAGGGCGCGTGCAAGCAAGCACTAAACAAGCCCAAGCTGCGACCATTAACACATAAACCAACCAAGAGGGTTTTTGTGAACCTAAGGTTTTTTGCTCTGCAAGCATCATCAAACTTGGGGCAAAGACTTGGCTGTGACTTTGTTGTTGGGCAGGTATCAGCCAATAAACAAATAACGGCAGGGGGAGAGCAAGGAGTAACCAAGGCCAGTGCAAACTTAGCATTTTACTTTCCTTATCCAGCGTTTTACTGCGTCTCTTAATGTCATTGGGTCCATATGAATATTGGGCTCATCAAGAATGTGCGCAAATGGTTTGAGTTCAGGCATAAAAATAGGGTGTTTGGTTTTTGAATCCAAAAAATGCAGCCATGCTTCACCACTTAAATTAGCCGCTGTTTTATCGACTTTATGAACACAGATTTGCTTCAGCAATTTGTTCACATCACGGTAAACATGATCTGGTTGTTGCCAGTTAAAATGTTCAAGCTGTTTAATCGCATGCTTGCGCCAAGCTTGGCGTTTTTTATGCCAGATGATGAATACACAAACAGCCAATAGTGCAAATGCCAATAACCACCAAGGCCATGCTGGTGGCCAGTACGAAACCGCTTGGGGTAAGTGAATATCTTTTAATTGATCTAACGGGTTCATTTTGCCCCCCGCTGCTCAAGTGCAATTTTTAATGCCATATAGGGAATATCAGTGGCATCTATTTGATGATGATTAATGGCCAGTTGTTTAAAGGTTTGCTCAATCCCTTGCTGAAAAACATTCACTGCTTCTTGGTAGGCACTTTGTGATTGTTTGCTTTGGGTATCCAAAAATCCTTCATTGACGCCATCGGTAACGGCGTACATACCTGGTGGTGGCATTTTACGCTCAAGGGCATCGTAAACTTGCAAGGCAACAACATGGTTGTGACGTTTTAAATTAAATAAAGCAGCTTTGTCTTGTTCGCTTAAATCAAAAAAATCACTAATGATATAAATGGATGTACCCGGCTTGACCCCTTTGTGTAATTTTTTAAGGCAGTCACTTAGGCTATTTTTCACCGTTTTGTGTTGTTTTAAACGATGATTGAAATCATTGATGACGCGTAAAATTTGCAAAACGTGTTGTGCACGTTGTTTGGGGCGGAAATCTTGTTCGTCATCGTCACCTAAAATGAACGCACCCACTCGATCCCCATGATCAAGGGCAGCCCAAGCAATAATGGCGGCACACTGAGCCGCCACCACGGATTTAAAACTGCGCTGTGAACCAAATGCCATGGGAGTACGTTGATCACAAACAATGACCACAGGGCGTTCACGTTCTTCTTTATAAACTCGGGTATGAGGTGTTTGCGTGCGGGCGGTCACTCGCCAATCGATGGTGCGAATATCATCACCGGGTAAATATTGGCGTAACTGATCAAGGTCCAAACCTCGGCCTTTTTGTTTGCTGGCGTGACCACCGGCGAGCATGCCGTGAATTTGCGGCAAACTGGCTAAACGTAAACGTTTTGCCAGCATGCGCAATTGCGTTAACTGATGCTCATCGGTAAAGGCACTACCGGGAAAAAAACCTTCAAGGTAGTTGGTATCACTATTGGCTAATTGAGTCATGGTGATTCCGTTATGGCACCGCCACGCGCATGATTAATTCGTTGATGACTTTGTCTGCATTCATGCCCATGGCTTCTGCGTCAAAGCTAACCAATAAACGGTGACGCAAAACCGGGTGTAATACCGCTTGAACATCATCTGGGCTAACAAAATCTTTTCCTGCTAACCAAGCATGGGCGCGAGCACAGCGGTCTAATGCAATGGTGCCTCGTGGACTTGCGCCAAATTCAATCCAACTGGCCATATCACTGCCATACGCTTGTGGCTGACGAGTGGCCATAATCAGTTGCACTATGTACTCCTCAACACGCTCACTTAAATGCATGGCCAGTACTTCTTGGCGAGCTGAAAAAATACTGTCGGCACTGAGTTTTTCGCTTGGCAGTGGGGTGGCGTTATTTTGCGCTTCACCACGGGCAAGACGTAAGATCTGAGTTTCTGATTCTGCATTTGGATAATTAATGCGCACATGCATTAAAAAGCGATCAAGCTGTGCTTCTGGTAGCGGGTAGGTGCCTTCTTGTTCAATTGGGTTTTGAGTGGCCATCACCAAAAACAGTTTGTCTAGGTCATAGGTGGTGCCAGCCACACTGACTTGGCGTTCTGCCATGGCTTCTAATAATGCTGACTGAACTTTTGCTGGGGCACGGTTGATTTCATCGGCCAGTACTAAATTGTTAAAAAGAGGACCTTTTTGAAAGGTGAATTCACCGGTTTGAGCACGGTAAATTTCACTGCCGGTGATATCTGCTGGTAGTAAGTCAGGGGTGAACTGAATACGTTGATAATCCCCCTCGATGCAGTCTGCAAGGGTTTTGATGGCTTTGGTTTTGGCTAGACCCGGTGCGCCTTCAACCAGTAGGTGTCCGTCCGCTAAGAGGGCAATTAATAAGGCGTTAACCAAATCAGGCTGACCAATAATGTGTTCTTGTAAGCTGGTTTGTAACGCTGTGATGTACTCACGATTTGTCATGTGACCATTTCCAAGTTTTTGTTTTTTCAAGCATTTTAGAAATATTCCCTTGCGGGTCAAGTATAGGATTGCAGCGGTTAAAAAGAGTTCCAATGAGGCTCTTAAATTGCTCTACATCATAAGCGCGCGTTTTTTGATGATTAAACTATCATTTATTTATAGATAAATCCCGATAGGATCCATCATGAACAACCTGTTGAATAAGGAAGTCCACCCTCAAGTCGCTCTTTTGATTGAAAGACTGGTTTCAGAGGTGCCAAAAAATCATGCCTCTGGCATTGAACAGTTTACCAAAACCTATTATGCCGCCACACCAGAGCAAGAGCTTGAGAGTCGAAAGGTGGATGATCTATATGGGGCCACTTTAGCGTGTTGGAACTTCATGCAAAAGTGTCCTAAGCAGAACAAGATCCGTGTTTTTAATCCCGATTTTGAAGAGCATGGCTGGCAGTCAACCCACACTATTGTTGAAGTTTTGCACAAAGATGTGCCGTTTTTGGTGGACTCGATTCGCATGGAATTGAATCGTCGCGAGATGTCGATTCATTTTATCAATCATGCGGTGATGCATGTTGATAGAGATAGCAAAGGGGATTTAGACCTTAATTCTCCGTTAGATCATACCGATAACCCAAGGGAAGCCATTATTTATGTGGAAGTGGATCGCCACACAGACAAAGAAGTGTTATCGGATTTAGCGGAATCCCTCAGTGCGATTTTGGATGAAATACGTCTGGTTGTAGACGATTTTGCTGAAATCAAAGATAAGTGCGAAGAAGCAGTAGGTTGGATTAAAGAGAGTAAAGGGCCATTTAATAAAAAAGACATCAGTGAATCTGTGGCTTTCATGGAATGGCTGGCAAACGATCACTTTACTTTTTTAGGGTGTGAAGATATTGCCATTGAAAACAAAAATGATAAAACCTTAGCCATCCGTGATAAAGGCAGTGTGAGTGGTCTTTTTAAAAAAGAGGTTCACGGGCCAGATAAAGTAGTGGTAGATGATTTATCTGAAAGTATGAAAGCTTTAATTCTGGCACCACAATTAATCGCATTAACCAAATCCGGTCGGCGCTCGCGCATCCATCGACCAGCCTATCCTGATTACATTACCATCAAAAAAGTGGATGCACAGGGCAAAGTGATTGGTGGGCGCCGATTCCTTGGTATGTTTACCTCAAACGTGTATAGCGAGAGTTCGTTTAACATTCCGATTGTACGTAATAAAACCAAGCAGGTGATTAAACGTTCGGGGTTAAATGCGGGCAGTCATCATAGTAAAGAATTACAACACATCTTAGAAGTTTACCCGCGTGATGAATTATTCCACACGGATATTGACCATTTAGCGCGTTCGGCCATTGGTATTCTGAATATTCAAGAGCGTCGCCGTACGCACATTTTTATTCGTCAAGATCAGTTAAATAAGTTTTTGTCCTGCCTGATTTATGTGCCAAGGGATTTATACAATACCGAGTTGCGCCATAAAATGCAGAATATTCTCATTGAGGCTTTTGATCCGGTTGATATTGAGTTCACAACTTATTTTTCTGAATCCATTTTGGCCCGTACTTTATTTACCTTAAAACTGGACCCTACCAAAACCATCGAGTTTGATGAGAAGCGGATTGAAAAAGACATTCAGTCGGTTGCTCGTTCTTGGCAAGATGACTTAATGTCTGCCTTGATTGAAGGGGTGGGTGAAGAAAAAGGTAATCAGTACTTTCAGTTGTATCGTAATGGTTTTGGCTCAAGCTACCGTGAAGAGTTTTTACCACGAACCGCGGTGGTGGATTTACAACATATTGTTTCTATTAACTCGCAAAGCGATATAGCAATGAGCTTGTATCGTAATGTGGCGGATACCGGTAATAATTTTAAATTTAAACTATTTAATCCCGATAAACTCTTGCCGTTGTCTGATGTCATTCCTATTTTAGAAAACCTAGGGTTACGGGTAATTGGTGAGCACCCTTATGGTATTACGCGTAGTGATCATAAAGAATTTTGGGTGCACGATTTTAGTTTGATTTACACTTTTAGCGATAATATTGACCTGCATGAAAGTAAAGAAAATTTCCAAGATGCATTTAGAGCAATTTGGTTTGGTAAAGCTGAAAATGATAGCTTTAACCGTTTATTATTAGGTGCAAACCTTGGCTGGCGTGATGTTGCATTATTGCGCGCGTATGCTCGTTATATGAAGCAAATTCGCTTTGGTATATCCGAGTCTTTTATTGCTGATACTTTATGTAAGTACCCAGAAATCGCTTCTTATGTGGTGAAGTATTTTAATACTCGTTTTAATTTAACCGATATTGATCTGGGTATTCGTAAAAAGCATTTAGAGATGATGGAAGAAAAATTCTCTGAGATGCTCGATCAAGTTGAAAGCCTTAACGAAGATCGTATTTTTAGACGCTACATTGAATTAATGGGCGCCACACTTCGAACAAACTTTTTCCAAAAAGAAAGCGATGGCGAATTAAAGCGCTACCTTTCGTTTAAATTTAGTCCTCGTGATATCAGTGATATTCCTTTACCTAAACCTTTGTACGAAATATTTGTGTATAGCCCAAGGGTTGAAGGGGTGCATTTACGCGGCGGTAAAGTGGCCCGTGGTGGCTTGCGCTGGTCGGATCGCTTTGAGGATTTCCGTACTGAAGTATTAGGCCTTGTGAAAGCACAACAAGTGAAAAACTCGGTCATTGTACCTGTGGGTGCAAAAGGTGGCTTCATTGCGAAGCAGCTTCCTGAAGGGGATCGAGATGCGTTTTTAGCAGAAGGCATCGAGTGTTATAAAACATTCATTTCGGGACTACTCGACATAACCGATAACCTGCTAGAAGGGGAAGTTATCCCGCCTGAGCACGTTGTACGTTTTGATGAGGATGACCCGTACTTGGTTGTGGCCGCTGACAAAGGTACGGCCACCTTTAGTGATATTTCAAATGGTATTGCCCAAGAGCGTGGCTTTTGGTTGGGTGACGCGTTTGCCAGTGGTGGCAGTGTGGGTTATGACCATAAAAAAATGGGCATTACAGCCAAAGGTGCTTGGGTTTCTGTGCAGCGCCATTTCCGTGAATTAGGTTTGGATGTACAAAAAGAATCTATTTCGGTCATTGGTATCGGAGACATGGGCGGTGATGTATTTGGTAATGGCATGTTACGCAGTGAATATATTAAGTTAGTGGCTGCATTCAACCATTTACACATTTTTATTGATCCAAACCCTGAAGATGTGAAAGCCAGCTTTAAAGAGCGCGAGCGTTTATTTAATTTACCCCGTAGTGCATGGAGCGATTACGAAAGTAAATTAATCTCAAAAGGTGGGGGTATTTTTAATCGTTCAGCCAAATCTATTGATATTTCACCTGAAATGAAAAAATGCTTTGGTCTAACTGCGGATAAAATGTCACCGAATGATTTAATTCATGCGCTGCTACAAGCACCAGTGGACTTAATTTGGAATGGTGGCATTGGTACCTATGTGAAATCCAGTAGTGAATCCCATGCTGCTGCGGGTGATAAAGCCAATGATAGTTTGCGAATCAATGGTAAGCAGTTGCAAGCGAAGGTAATTGGTGAGGGCGGCAATTTAGGTATCACCCAGCGTGCGCGGATTGAGTATGCACTCAAAGGTAAGGGCGCATCATTCACCGACTTTATTGATAACGCGGCGGGTGTAGATTGTTCTGACCATGAAGTGAATATCAAAATTCTGCTAAACGGATTAGTGCTGGCGGGTGATTTAACCACTAAACAGCGCAATGAGTTTTTAGAAAGCATGACAGAGCAAGTGTCGGATTTAGTGTTGATGAATAATTATCGACAAACACAAGCCATTGCACTTGCCTACCGTGAAGCTAAAACTCGCATGGATGAATACAAACGCTTAATGAATGATTTAGAGCGACAAAAGAAACTCAATCGCGAGTTAGAGTTTTTACCAAGCGATGAAGACCTTGAGGAGCGTAAAAATCAGAAAAAAGGGCTGACACGTCCTGAACTATCTGTGTTGATCAGTTATACCAAGGGTGATCTTAAAGAGTTATTAAACACCCAAGAAATATCACAGGATGATTATTTAGCTAAATCGGTTGAAGATGCCTTTCCTGAAATGCTAATTAAGCGTTTTCCAGAAGCCTTGTATGGTCATCAGTTACGCAGCGAAATTGTTGCCACGCAGCTGGCCAATGAGATGGTCAATCGCATGGGGATTACCTATGTGAATCGCATGCGTGATAGCACAGGTGCGGATATAAACGCCATAGTCAAAGCCTACGTTACAGCCCGTGATGTGTTTCGTATGAATGAGTTGTGGCAGCAAATTGAAGCGCTGGACTACAAGGTGAGCTCAGATATTCAAGAGTTTATGATGGCGGCGTTAATGCGATTAGTGCGCAGAGCCTCGCGCTGGTTTTTGCGCAATCGTCGTCGCGAACTCAATATTGCTGAAGAAGTGGCGCGTTTTCGTGAGCGCGCGGCCAGCATCAGTGCACGTTTATCTGATCTGTTAGCCGGTGAAGGTAAAGAAGTTTGGCAGGGTTATTATGATAAATTGATCGCAGCCAATGTGCCTGAAGATTTAGCCGCAACGGTTTCCGGTGCGAATAATATGTTCTCGGCACTGAGTATCATTGAAGGGGCTGAGCAAACCAATCGTAATGTAGAAGATGTAGCGGCTACGTATTATCAAGTGGGTTGTAATCTTGATCTTGAGTGGTTCTTAGAGCAGCTTAATAAGGTATCCGTACAGAGTCATTGGCAAGCGCTTGCCCGAGAGACCTACCGAGATGATTTGGATTGGCAGCAGCGCACCCTTACGGCGAGTATTATTAATACGCTACCAGAAGGGGACATTGAAACCCGTATGTCCACTTGGCTTGAGCAAAGTGAACCTATGATCAGTCGCTGGCGTAAAACCGTTGATGAACTTAGGGAGAGTGATATCAATGACTTTGCCGTGTTCTCTGTGGCGTTGCGTGAGTTGCTGGATTTAGCACAAGCGAGTCGCTTAGCGACACAAGGAAATTGTTAATTACGAGCAATTAAGACACTGACAACCAGTCAAGCATTGAGTGTTGGCTGGTTGTGAGATAAAACCAACCTTTAAGAATAATAAAGCGTGGCGTAATGGACATCATAGACGTTGATATTCATTTGTCTCCTGAAGAAGTACAGCGAGCATACGAAGGGGTTGATCAGGTATTTGCGGTTGCCCTTGATGGCCGCAGCTTGCGTTTTCCTGTGAGAATTCTTTGGCAATTCATCGGCCATGACGGTATTCATGGTCGTTTTCGTATTCACTACAGCGCAAATAAGCAGTTTGAATCGGTAACACGGCTGCTTTAATCATTAAATGATCAGTTTTTTGTGAATCCATAAGCAAATAGCCAAGGCTTTCTATATAATATGCCGCAAATTTTCCGAGGATTCACCTGTGTACAAACTGCTGCGTAATTGTCTGTTTAAATTCAATGCTGAAACGTCCCACGAATTAACACTGGATTTGCTAGGTGCAGCCAAGCGTTTAGGTTTGTTGGGCTTGTTTGCCCCGAAGGTGCCAAATCAGCCTGTTGAAGTGCTGGGTTTGACCTTTAAAAACCCAGTGGGACTGGCTGCAGGCCTTGATAAAAACGGTGATTACATTGATGCATTGGGTAGCTTGGGTTTTGGTTTTATCGAAATAGGCACCATTACACCTCGCCCACAGCCGGGTAACCCGCAGCCTCGTTTGTTCCGCTTGCCTGAACATCAAGCCATTATCAACCGCATGGGCTTTAACAATAAAGGGGTTGACTATCTTGTGGCCCAAGTTAAAAAAGCCAAATACAACGGCATTTTGGGCATTAACATTGGCAAAAACTTTGATACATCAGTAGAAGATGCCAACAGCGATTACCTTATTTGTCTAGAAAAGACCTATGAGCACGCTGATTACATCACGGTGAATATCTCAAGCCCAAATACCCCAGGGCTGCGTTCTCTGCAATTTGGTGAATCACTGACGTCACTATTAAGTGTATTAAAAGAAGCTCAGCTTAAACTTGAAAAAGAGCACGATAAATACACACCTATCTTGGTAAAAATCGCCCCAGATATGAGCGAAGAAGAAACCCAGCTGGTGGCTAAAACCTTAATTGATACTCAAATGGACGGTGTAATCGCTACCAATACCACTTTAGAGCGTGAAGCTGTTCAAGGCCATGAATTTGCCAATGAAGCGGGTGGTTTAAGTGGTTTGCCTGTACAAGAGGGCTCATTGCAGGTGCTTAAATGGTTAAGTGCTGCCCTAGACGGCAAGATGCCAATTATTGGTGTTGGCGGTATTGTGGATGGCGCGTCAGCGGCGGATAAAATTGAAGCCGGTGCTGATCTTGTTCAAATATATTCAGGCTTTATTTATGAAGGGCCTAAACTAATCGCCCAAGCTAACGACGCCATTGCAGCGATTAAGAGCCGTTAATGAAAACTGGTTCGTAAGAATTGAAAAGGGCCCGTGTAGGGCCCTAATAGAGTTAGTAAGAGTTTGTAAGTGTGAGTTATACCGGAAGTCGATGTACACCAGCTACACCTGAGTAGCCGTCCCAATGATCAGCTCGACCTTCACGCCAGCCACTCATCCAATTAAAGTGGGCAGTGCCTTCTGGGCATAGGTCTTTAGATCGACCTTGTACGCCTGCCATGTAGCCTTTTTGGAATGCTCGGCGATCCATATCACGCTTCTGTCTTCTCATACGTCGTTGCCTCTGTTTGAAAATCTTTGAACCTGTATTAGGCACTGAAAACCGCCTAACACAGAACTCAGTATGGATAGGTTACAGCCCTGTGTTAATGATTTAATTGTTCTTTAAATTATTTTACTTAGATCTATAGGTTATTAATGTCTAAGTGGTTGATCTGTAAACTGTTTTAAATTACACAAATATCGCCAGTGTGGAGCAGATGCTCTTAACTTAATGGCAAAGCCCAAATTAGAAAAAAAGTTGATGCCAGCATGAATGAAACCGAACAACAGCCAATGGTGCTCACTTGCCCAAAGGGGCTTGAGTCATTATTAGCGCAAGAAATCACAGATCTTGGTGCTCAGAACGTCAAAATTGGTGTGGCATTTGTAAGCTGCGAGCCTGACCATGTGCTTGGTTATAAAATCTGTTTATGGTCCCGCTTGGCCAGTCGTGTGCTGTACCCATTGGCGCATTTTCCGGTGGCCAATGCAGACGACATGTACAAGCAGCTGCTTGAAATCAACTGGTTAGAGCACTTAAGTGACCGCCAAACCTTTCGTGTGTATTTCTCGGGTACCAATGACGATATTCGCAATACACATTTTGGTGCATTAAAAGTAAAAGATGCTGTGTGTGATTATTTTCGAGATAAGACGGGCACCCGCCCTGATATCTCAGATCAACCGGATATCAGTATTCATGTGCGTTTGAGTCGTGATTCGGTGTCGGTTTCGTTGGATATGGCCGGTGAGTCATTACACCGTCGTGGTTATCGTCAAAGCCAAGGTGTGGCGCCACTGCGTGAAAACTTAGCCGCTGCCTTGTTGGTGCGTGCAGGCTGGCCAGAATTAATGAAACAAGAAGACGGCGCTTTGTTAGACCCAATGTGTGGCTCAGGTACGTTATTAATTGAAGCCGCATTAATGGCCGCAGACATTGCACCTGGGTTATTGCGCAATAGTTTTGCATTTGAGAAATGGAAAAATTACCAGCCAGAAAAATGGCGTGAAATAAAAGCCGATGCCCAAGCCCGCAAGCTGGCGGCCCAAGAGTCAGAAGCCGAGCTTACTCTTATTGGTTATGACATGGACGAGGCGGTTTTAAATAAAGCCCGTGACAATGCTCGTCGTGCTGGAGTGATGCACTTTATTCACTTCAAACAACAAACCTTAAATGAATTGCATAAAGAAAAGGGCTTGCCTGAAACGGGCCTTGTGTTATCGAACCCACCTTATGGTGAACGTTTAAGTGATGAGGTGGCCATTGGTTCGTTGTATAGCGCGTTTGGACGTTTGGTAAAGCAACATTTTGCAAATTGGACGCTAGCGATTTTTACGGGTAACCCAGGGCAGGCTTACCAATTTAAAATGCGAGCCCATAAACAATATCAATTTTTTAATGGGGCCATTTCGTCAAAACTGTTTTTGTACAGTATTTCGCAAGGCTCAAGTGATAAGGCTCAAGCGCAAGCGCAATTAGAAGAAACCAAACCTAATACCGCAGCTGAATACGAAGCGGCCACCTTGGGTGAAGGTGCGCAGATGATTTGTAATCGTTTGCAAAAGAATTTGAAAAAAATCAAATCGTGGGTGAAAAAACAAAACACCAATTGTTATCGCCTCTATGATGCAGATATGCCGGAATATGCGGTTGCCATTGATGTGTATGACAAGTGGGTGCACATTCAAGAGTACGCGCCGCCTAAATCCGTTGATCCAGAAAAAGCAGAAAACCGTTTGCGTGATGTGTTAGATGCCGTGCCGGTTGCCCTCAAGATTGATCGCAGCCAGGTGGTGCTTAAACAGCGAATGGTGCAAAAGGGCAAACGCCAATACGAAAAACAAGACAAACAAGAGCAATTCTTTGAAGTGCAAGAAGGGGATTGTCGTTTTTACATTAACCTGAAAGATTATCTCGATAGCGGTTTATTTTTAGATCACAGACCTATTCGTACCGATATTGGTAAGTGGGCTAAAAACAAAGACTTTTTGAATTTGTTCAGTTATACCTGCGCCGCCAGTGTGCATGCGGCTGTAGGTGGCGCACGTTCAACCACTAGTGTGGATATGTCACACACTTACCTTAACTGGGGTCGTAAAAACCTAGCGCTCAATGGGTTGGCTGATACACATCATGAGTTTGTGCAGGCTGATTGTGTTGCGTGGTTGGAAGAGGCTCAAAGCGGTAAAGATCGTTACGATTTAATATTCATGGACCCACCAAGCTTCTCCAATTCAAAGCGTATGCTCGATATTTTTGATGTACAGCGTGATCATGTGAAGCTCATTACCCTCGCCATGGGCTTGCTGCGCCCAGGTGGTACATTGGTGTTCTCAAATAACCTGAGGCGCTTCAAATTGGAGCATGATGCACTAAAGCAGTTCACAATTGGCGATATTAGTGCACAAAGTATTCCTCAGGATTTTGCACGTAATCAAAAAATCCATCAGTGTTTTTTAATTAAAAACCCTTCCTAGTTCCCATAAAAACTGGGTAGACGTAATTGTTTGCCCAGTCATCGCTCACTATAACCTTTCATATTTGCATTAAAATGATGCACTTGGCACGCTAAGTGCATTAATTTGACCCATTATTAAGCGGTGAACTAAGCAAATAAGCTTTAATCACTATTAACTATAAGACGACACCTTATGAGTAATGGCTCTTGCTTACATAAGGTGCACAAAAAGAGGGGATTGTTGTGGAAAACATCAACAGTGCTGTAGAAACCCTGGTTAGCAGCTCAAACACATTCTTTATTTTATTGGGCGCCATCATGGTGTTCTTCATGCACGCCGGTTTCGCATTCTTAGAAGTGGGTACCGTGCGTCATAAAAACCAAGTAAATGCCTTGGTTAAAATCATTACGGATTTTGCAGTATCCACCATTGCTTACTTCTTTGTGGGTTACACCGTTGCGTATGGTGCAGATTTCTTTGCCAATGCTAACGAGTTATCACAAACCAATGGTTATGAGCTGGTTAAATTCTTTTTCTTATTAACGTTTGCTGCTGCTATTCCAGCCATTGTGTCTGGTGGTATTGCTGAGCGTGCGAAATTTTACCCATTCTTAATTGCTTCTGCTTTGATCGTGGGCTTGGTTTACCCATTCTTTGAAGGCTTAATTTGGAATGGTAACTTTGGTTATCAAGACTGGTTAGAAGCAACCTTTGGTGCGCAGTTCCATGACTTTGCAGGCTCAATCGTTGTACACGGTATGGGTGGTTGGATCGCACTGGCAGCCATTTTATTATTGGGCGCGCGTACTGGTCGTTACCGTGAAGGTCGTCCTGTTGCGTTTGCACCATCAAGCATTCCTTTCTTAGCACTAGGTGCTTGGATTCTAACCGTAGGCTGGTTTGGTTTTAACGTGATGTCTGCGCAAACCATGGATGGCATCAGTGGTTTAGTTGCAGTTAACTCATTAATGGCCATGGTTGGCGGTACATTGGTGGCCATGTTAATGGGTAAAAATGACCCAGGTTTCATTCATAACGGCCCACTGGCTGGCTTAGTTGCAGTGTGTGCGGGTTCTGATTTATTCCACCCAATGGGTGCATTAGTGGTGGGTGGTGTTGCCGGTGCGTTGTTCGTTTATACCTTCACCTTGTTCCAAAACAAATTCCCACGCATTGATGACGTGTTAGGTGTTTGGCCGTTACATGGTCTATGTGGTCTTTGGGGTGGTATTGCTGCGGGTATCTTTGGTCTAGAGTCTTTAGGTGGTATGGGCGGTGTAACCTTTATGTCACAGCTTGTAGGTTCACTAAGCGGTGTAGCCGTTGCCTTGATCGGTGGTTTTGCGGTTTATGGTTTAGTGGGTGCCATTGCTGGCCTGCGCTTATCGCAAGAAGAAGAGTACAACGGTGCGGATTTATCAATCCATAAAATAGCATCAACTTCAGATGATTAATCACACGCTGATTAATGTCTAAAGTGAAAACTAAAAAGCGCTTACTTCGGTAAGCGTTTTTTTTTTTTAGTATTAAAAATTCTAACTGCTTTATTCGTATAATGAGTTTGTATCTTAAGTTTTTATTCTACTATACTAAAATTGCCTTCATTAAAGCTTAGCTAGGTTGTCAAGATTGAAGTGTATCCATCGTGTATTTTAATTATGGAGATAGCTTATGCGCTTGATAACCCTCATCTTAATAATCACTTCTTTTCTCATACCCATAGAGGCTTATGCCGGTAGTAACCCTTGTACATCTATATCGGGTAGTTATGTAAACGGTTACACAGGAGATTGCTTAGCCGCAGGTGGCGGTTTTGATTCAATAGACATTCAGGTGTCTAAACCTAAAGTAAACTTGGTTATGGATGGTGATATTAGTGCCAGTACTGACCCATCAGGTTTTTTGTATTTCTGGCGTGATATTACTTTTACGGGCGTGGGAAGTGCGAAATCTGATATTGAAATTGAAGCGGTTAGTCCGATCACATTTCAACCAAATGGTACATTAGTAAAGCTCAATACTCAGTTACTCACATTAGATAATGTGTATTACGATAATAATGTGAACTTGCAGTTTAGTGGTACGGATAACAAAATAACGTTTAAAAATAGTAGTACTTTTTTTCAAAATCGAGGCGCTACTAGTTTTATATCAACCGCGCCTATGACGTTTCACTCTGAAAGCGGTAATAATGAATTTATTGGTTGGAGTGGATCAAATGTGGCCAGTGATACTACATTTACAATTGATGCTGCTAGTCGCCTGACGTTTGATAATGTTACCAATAATTCTTCTGATCGCTCTATAGCAGGTGCTACCAAGTTTAATGGTGATTCATTTGCTGACATAAATGGTGTTTTAGAATTTAAATACAGTAATATTAATTTTGTTAATGGAATATTTGATGTAAATAATTCTGGTGAGTTGGTAGCAGATTACAGCTCTTTTATTTATCTTGATCAGTTAAATGTTAACAGTGGTGGCAAGGTGACGGTGTCATCTAATGCAAACTTAACAGTGAATGATACCATTAACCTAAGTAGTGGTACGTTAGATCTTCCTTTTACCGGAAAACTTAATGCTGGGATTATCAATGTTGATGGTAATAGCACTATTTCCGGTTCAACGGGAACATCAACAATTGATACTCAGGTACTGCAAGGCGGTAGTGGCGATACTTTGCAGGTTAATGGCATTAATCAGTTTGATACCGATACATTGATATTGGCAAATGGCTTTACTATTAATACCAATAAAGGAGATTTACGGGTTAAAGGTGACTTAGTGTTGTCCGGAGGGACATTAAACATTACAGCTGGTGCGACCTTTAACTTATTTGGCGAAACCAAAGGCAGTTCTGGGGTAATCACTGTAAACGCTTCGAACATTTCATTGGGCGAAAATGCCGTTTTTAATTTAGCCGATAGCAGCTTGTCACTTTCAAACAATGCCTCCATGGGGATTTCGGGTGAGCTTTATACCGGTTCAAATTTAACGTTATCAACGGATGCAAATAGTACAGTCAGTGTAATTGGTGACTCATCCTCTGGGTTTGACGGTATCCTGAGTCCTGGTGATCAGTCAACATCTGCTACTTCTGATGTTATAGGAACGTTAACCACAGACTCAAAAATCCGTTTTACGGGATTCTTTGATGTGCAGGGCTCATTTTCTGCAGAAGGTGCTCAGGATTTGCTTGATACTGGCAGTTTTGATGGGGGTTATTACCTTGCGGATTTACGCTTAAATGGTAGCACGCCAGAAAACGATCAAATTTTATATGGGGATGGAGATGTCAACTTGTCCGCCATGAAAGCCCTTAAAATTCGAGTACATGGCAGCCCCACAGCGGCTTCCCTTGATGGCAAAGAGTTTACGGTATTAGCTGCGCAAAATGGCACGAAAACTGGTCAAATTATTTTTAATGGTCAAGAGTTAGATCTTGAAGAAGACTCAGGGATTCCTGTATTGATTGATTTTTTTGCAGTGGATAATCAAACCAATGGCAAAGAAGATATCACCTTGGTTGCTGAAGAGCAGTTACCAATCACCTTAAAAAAACATACCTCGGTTGATGGCAAGCGTAACCGCGAAGAAGTTGCAGCACTATTGCCGACTACCGCCGTTACACCCACGGATCCAGCTGTGCCGGCGCAAACGCCAGACCAACAGCAAGCACAACAAAATGTTTATGATGGTTTGCAAAACACCACAAATGGCCAAGTGGGTGGCAGCTTTAATAGCATTCACCCTGAGGCCATTTCATCCAATATGACCATTCAAATAGAGCAAGCAGATCATTTACTGAATACGCTTTTATCCATCAGTTCTTCACATTTAGCTAAAACCAATGAAGCAGATGTGACACCATCAAGCTTTATAGGAGGTGCTGAATTTAATGGTAATGGTCTTTGGAGCCAAGTGAATTATACCGATGGTCACGTGGATGGGCAGGGTGACTTAGGCGGTTTTAATTATTATTTAAGCAGTACTGTGATTGGTGGCCAGTTAATTGGTGCGGATAATTATGGGGCTGGTGCTTTTTTTGGCTATTCAAAACAAGTCATGCACGAACATGATGACTCGGATATGAACTTTAATACAGACGCTTATCTGTTAGGTGTTTACGGCAATATGGATATTAGTGAGCAAATAAAAGTGAACTGGGCGTTTGGTCATGGCTTTTTAAATACAAGCTCGAGTCGAGTTACGTATCTTGGCAGCATTAATGAAACAGCAAAAGCGGATTACGACAGCCAATTAAACTTTTTAGGTGCCCGTGCCAGTTACGAAAAAGAGTTGCATAAGCATACCCAAGGAATTCTTTTTGCCGGTGTTGCCTATTTACGTAATCAACAAGACGCTTTTAAAGAAACCCAGGCGACTAACTTGGGGTTAAGTCTTGATAGCACGACTGCGCATTCCAGTATTTTATCACTTGGTGGCCAGCTGAAACGTATAGTCAATGCAGGTACGCAAGATCATCTAGCAGTTGGCTTGCGCTATGACTTTGATATGCAAGCCGATAGTAATGCGGAGCATGACGTAAAAGCGGCATTTAATTTCTCACCCACGAATAAACAATCGTTTGTCGGGCAAAACAGAGGGGCGCATTCTTTTACGCTTGATGCGGCCGCTGAACATGCCATAAAGGCGGATTTATTGGTGAGTTTAAATGCCAGTTACACTCATTCTAACCATGGTTATGAGTCTGCTGGTGGACTTATGTTAGATTGGTTGTGGTAATTTAAGCGGTTATTTTTCTCGTATCATCATTTATCAATTTGTTGCTAATGAGGCATTGAGTGCATTAGCAATATAGTCAAAAACCCGTTTGATTCTGGGATTGGTTCTTAATTCTTGGTGGCACACCAACCAAACCGGCAGTTGCATGGCTGGGCCTAAGTCTGCAAATACCCGCACCAACTGTGTGTCGTGATCAATTAACCCTTCTGGAAAAAACATTACCCCCAGATTTTCTTTGCACAACTCTAATTGCATCATTTGAAACGACGTCACCACTTTAAAATTATGGCTGTCTAGCTGCCAACCTTTTTGGTTGAGTAAATCTGAAACTGCGTGGTTTCGTTCAAAGCCGATAATTTGAATATCATCTGCAATTGTACTTGGGGATAAAGCAGAAAATTGTTTTAAGTAATCCGTGGAGGCGTATAGCCAGATATTCTCGGTGCCGATTTTTTTTGCAATGAGATCAGGTTGTTCAGGTCGAAAATTACGAATGGCAATATCGGCTTCTCGGCGTTTTAAGTCGCTTGTTTCGTTAGTGACCACCACCTCAATTTCAATACCGGGTTCTTCGTGGCGCAGCTGTGCAATGATTTTAGGTAAGCGATATACCGCATCTAATTGGCTAGCTGAAATAACGACAGAACCTTCTAATTGTTGCGAATGACCGCTGGCGGCCAATGAAAATAATTGAGCACCGTGGGCCATGGCTTTAGCATGCTCAAGGAGTTCCAATCCACTTTGTGTAAGCACCAAGCGTTGGCCAATCCGTTCAAAGAGGGTGAGTTGTAATTGGGATTCAAGGGCGGCTACTTGCCGGCTAAGCGTTGGCTGGGTTAGGCCAAGGGCTTTGGCGGCGGCTGATAGGGTGCCTTCTTCTGCGGTGACTAAAAAGGCCCGTGTATGGTTCCAATCAAATTGGATAGATGTCCAGTTCATGCGTATTCGTATAGTAATTATGCTTAGTTAGGTAATTTATCTTTCATTTGTGCATAAGTATAGTCAGGCCATAACATCAGCGTGGAGCATTAAGATGACAACATTGGTAGTAGGGGCAAGCGGCGCCACGGGCCGATTAGTGGTTAAACAGTTATTAGCGGCGGGGGAGTCAGTAAGGGTCATCTTGCGCTCCATGGATGCATTGGATGAAAGCACAAGGCACCATTCTAATGTGCAGGTATTACAAGCGAGTCTGCTGGATTTAACTCATGCACAATTGGTGGAGCAATTACGTGACTGCACGGCCGTGGTGTCGTGTTTAGGTCATAACCTGACGTTTAAAGGTTTGTTTGGGCACCCTAGGCGTTTAGTGACACAAGCCGTCATGGCTTTGTGTCATGCCATTGAGGCACTGGCACCGCCTAAACCTGTTAAATTTATTTTAATGAACACATCCGGTAATCAAAATAAACAGGCAGGGGAGAGCATTAGCCTAAAAGAAAGCTGTGTGATTGGGTTGTTGAGATACCTACTGCCCCCTCATGTTGATAACGAACAAGCGGCGGCTTTTTTACAAAAGACAATTGGATTGCATTCACCAATCATTCAATGGGTGGCGGTTCGCCCTGATGACTTAATTGATGAACCCAGTGTGACTGCCTATGTCACACACCCTTCACCCATACGCAGCGCGATTTTTGATGCAGGTAAAACCTCGCGAATCAATGTGGCGCATTTTATGTCTCAACTGGTATTAGATGACGGGCTGAGCGATATATGGCAAGGTCAGATGCCGGTGATTTATAATACATGAGTATCAAAATATTTACGGGTTGTTAGGTCGAATGAATGGTTTAAGCGTACGTTTTCTTGAGCGCTTGTAGCAAATTTACAGTTACAGTGTGAATAAACAGCCGCTGGTTAATTTAACTTGAAAATAGACCCAAATGGATACCCAGCGGCTATCCATTTTTTACCCCAGAATTAAACGAGTCTTACCCCGTGCCTGAAGCTGATCCATCAAAAATTCTGTCATTTGCATCTCCCAAGCAGTTAGGTAATTGGCTAGAGAAGCATCATGCAAGTGCAAGGGAGTTGTGGGTCAAGATATTCAAAAAACACACGGGTATTGAAAGTGTTAGCTGGGATGAGGTGGTAATTGAATCGTTATGTTGGGGCTGGATTGATGGCGTTAAAAAATCCATTGATGATCAAGCCTATCTGCAACGCATTACACCAAGGCAAGTTGGTAGCAGTTGGTCGAAGCGCAATACGCAGCATGTAGAGCGATTGATCAGTGAGGGACGGATGATGGAATCAGGGCTTGTGCATGTTCAAGCGGCAAAAGCCGATGGTCGATGGCAAAGGGCGTATGTGGTCAGTGAAATTGAGGTACCTGACGATTTTATAAAAGCGCTTGATGATAATAAAAAGGCAAAACAATTTTTTGCGACGTTAAATAAATCAAGTCGTTACACCATAGCGTATGGATTAATAAGTGCCAAAAAAACTGAAACCAGACAACGACGTTTCGATAAATTTATGGATGCCCTTACCCGTGAAGAAAAACCCAAATAGATTTGTCAGGATCATGGTCGAAAAATGATGGCGGTCAGCCGGCTCTGAGTGCAAAAAAATACTGCAAAAAAATTGTCATGCTTGTCACATTAATGATTAAGTAGTGATAACTAAGTATAGAAGTGGGGTGATCACGCAAATGAAGTTTCTTATTTTTTTAGGATCGGTTCGCAATAGTACGCCACCACGGCCTGCTCGCCTTGGTGAGCGTGTGACTAAGGCCTGTATTCAATGTTTTGAGCAGCGCTATGGTGAACACCAAGTTGAATTGATTGATGCACTGGATTATCCATTGGATACGGTTTTTAAACCGCACTTTGCCTATGCACAAGGTAAAGCGCCCGCGCATTTGAATGAGCTGGCTGAAAAAATTCAAGCTTGCGATGGCTTTATTATGGTAAGCCCAGAATACAATCATGCCATGAGTCCTGCGTTAGCCAACTTATTAAACCATTTTGGCAGTTCGTTATTTTCATATAAACCCAGCGCCATCGTGACGTATTCGGCGGGGCAATGGGGTGGTATGCGAGCCGCTGTGGGTATGCGTTCGTTTTTATCTGAGCTGGGCTGTCTTTCGGTTTCGGCCATGATTCATGTGCCTAAAGCACAAACCGTGTTTGCAGAAGATGGGGTGACACAAGTAGGTGAAAACCAAGATACCTGGTTTGATTATTTTGGCCGTACCTTTAATCAATTAATTTGGTGGGGCCAAGCTACTAAGCAGCATCGCCTTGAGGTTGACCCGCATGCCATGGTGGGGGATTTTAAAACGTCACCCTCACAACGCAATGCACCTTGATCAGTGCACTTATCAGTCGTCATGTTTAGGGTTTTAAATGTTACTTATAAACTGCTATTTTGATCCAGCACATTTACTTTAGGTGTGTGTTGTTTGTCTCCCAGCTCTGACACTAGCATGCCTATTATTATGCAAGCGGCTCCCACAATACCCAATAAACCCAAGTGTTCATCTAAGAAAAACCACGCTGAAATATGGGCAAAAATGGGCTCGCTAGCAAAAATAAGTGCCACCTTGTGTGGCTCTAATAATGTTTGCGAAACCGATTGTGCCCAGTAAGCATAGGCCGTACCCAGAATACCGGCGATTAAAATACCCGCATACACGATGGGCGTGGTGAGTTGTTGGTACCAAGCAAGCTCTGCATTGCCGGTAAAATAAAAACTGGGGCTTGGGTCTAAGTAACCCGCTATGGCGCTGTACATGGCCACGGCAGCCAATTGAATGATGCTTAAAAAAATCACCGGCATGGTGTCGACAAATTTACCCGTCAGCAAGATATGAAAAGCAAAACAAAAAGCACACACTAAAACCAGTGCATCCCCTTTGTTGAACACAAATTTATCGCCCACCGTTAAACAATATAAACCAATGGTTGCCAGCGTAATGCCAATCCATACCGCTAACGATGCTTTTTGTTTAAAAAATATAAACCCTAAAAAAGATACCAGTGGCACACATAAACCCGTAATGAATCCTGCATTAGAGACAGAGGTGAAGCGCATGCCCTCGGTTTGTGTGTAAAACGCAACAAACAGTAATAACCCTAAAAACAAACCGGCTAACACAATGGTTTTCATTTGTGAGTGGTCCACTGTTTCTTTGCTGAAATAAAACAAGGGGATTAAGGATAATGCCGCCACTGCAAATCGAAGTGCGTTAAAGGTATGGGTGGGAATAATCTCAATGGCAAGATCGACCAGTACAAATTCCATGCCCCAAATGAAGCTGGTTAATAATAATAAAAAAAACGCGATACGAGGGGTAATAAAGGTCATGGTTGTGTCATTTTAATCATAAGCTGCTCACCATAAGTTTAGGTGGCTTATTTGGCTATACCCAGTAGGGGATAGGGGGCATTCTGATTAGGCTGAATATCTGTATAATGGCGCAATTTTTCTAATGGGTTTTATTATGCATATTAACCACATTAAAGTGCGCGGCTATCATTTGGACGTTTACCAGCATGTGAATAACGCGCGTTACCTTGAGTTCTTAGAAGAGTCTCGCTGGTCTTTTTTTGAGCAGTTCCCATTGGTTGAGAAGATCCACGGGCATAACTTGGCGTTTGTTTTGGTGAACATCAATATTAATTATCGCCGCCCAGCATTCATTCAAGAAGTGTTAGAGATTCGTACCAAGGTGGCTAAAATTGGCACCAAAAGCTGCACCATTGAGCAAACCATGTACTTAAAAGGCACTGAAACCCTAGTGGCCGATGCACAAGTGACATTTTGTGTGCTGGATCAAGCTAGCCATCAATCTGTGGTGATTGAAGGTGAAGTGCGCGAGCTATTAGAGCAAATGTCGTTATAATAGCGCCCCAAATTAACCGGGTTTACATGAGTTAGTGGTAAATGGCTAAGATAGATATTGATGAAATGATTGCCCCTGTGGTGGAGTACCTACCCAATCGCACAAGCGATGAATGGGTGCAAGCCGCTCTTGAGCACCAAGAGACAATCCTGATAGACCATGCCACTAATGAGCTAAAAGCAGCCCAACAAGCCATGACCTTAATGGCGCGTAATCCATTAAATATGGATATTCAAAACAAAATGTCGCGCTTGGCCCGTGAAGAACTGGTGCATTACGAGCAAGTGCTTAAGATTATTAAAAAGCGCGGTATTAAGTTTCGTACCATGAAAGCCAGCAGTTACGCCTTTAATATGGCCCAGCACATTCGCCCTGATAATAAGGGCAAGCTCACGGATAGTTTAATTATTGGCAGTATTATTGAAGCACGCTCCTGTGAGCGTTTTCATAAAATAGCCCCAAGCTTAGATGACGAATTGCAAAAGTTTTATATTTCGTTGCTTAAGTCCGAGTCCCGTCATTTCAAAGACTACTTAACCCTTGCGCAAAAATACTCAGAAGAAGACATTCAGCCCCGTGTTGAGTTTTTCTTGCAGTGTGAAGATGCCTTTATTACCCAGCCAGACCGCTTAATGCGTTTGCATTCGGGTATGCCCACCACAGATCTAATTGCCAACTAATAAACTTATTCATCTAGTTCAGTAAAAATATGGATCTGGGTTGTGAAGTTACCACTACCTAGCGCTTTAGGTATAGGTGGGAAAGGGTTGGCATTGAGGACTTTTTGTTGGATCCATTGCTCGTAACGCGCACCACCTTCTTGTACTGCTACGTTGATGTTAATGGCAATTCCTTGAGGAATAAGTGTCAGGTTAATAATGGCGTTGCCGCTTACCGGTGATTTCTCCATTTTGTTGACCAAATGTTTGAGTAGCTGCTGTTTATAGCTATCCTCTGGTGTGGGTGATTTACCCGACTGGTCAATTAATGCCCCTTTATTACTGGAGCTTGCTTGTGTTTGAAGCTGTTCAACTTGCTTAGGTTGAGCCTTGTTTGCAGCGGACTTGGCTTGCTTGGTTTGACCGTTGAGTTTGGTTTTTTGTGTTTCTTTTTGGGTTTGCGGCAAGGGCGTGCTGGCATGGCTTTGCGGCGTATGTGTTTGCAACTGGGTTTGTTCGTGCACCGCTTCAAGTAACATCACTTGGCCTTGCCCTTTAGATGACGCACTTGGCCATACAAGGAATATAGCGGCTAACATGGCGGCATGAACCGCTACTGATAAAAATATTGCGGTTAACCAGCTGTGTTTATTAATTGCACGATGCAGTGTGTTTGGCAGAATACTCAGCTTCACATTATTGTCACTTTTTGTGGCCTATGATTGAAAACGGCGTTTACCCAAGGATTATCCTACCTAAGAGGTAGGATTTAGCTAAACAGCATTGTATTATATCGAGCTTTTCAGGCTCGACTGAAGAATTTCTAACCCCTGTTATGGTAATCGTAACAGCTACAACTATAAATGGAGTAAGTGATGAGCGTACTTGTAGGTAAAAAAGCACCTGATTTTACAGTAGCAGCAGTACTGGGCGATGGTAGCATCGTTGATGAATTCACATTGTCAGAAGCCATCAAAGGCAAATACGGTTTAGTTTTCTTCTACCCGTTGGACTTCACTTTTGTATGTCCTTCAGAGTTGATTGCACTTGATCACCGTATGGATAAATTCAAAGAGCTAGGCGTTGAAGTAATCGGTGTGTCTATCGATTCTCACTTCACTCACAACGCATGGCGTAACACTCCAATCAATGAAGGTGGTATTGGTCCAGTTAAATACACTTTGGCGGCTGATATTTCTCACGACATCTGTAAAGCATACGACGTTGAATCTGACGGTGGCGTTGCTTTCCGTGGTGCATTTATCATCGATACTAACGGTGTTGTACGTTCTCAAATCGTTAACGATCTACCACTAGGTCGTAACATGGAAGAGCTAATCCGTCTGGTTGAAGCACTTCAGTTCACTGAAGAGCACGGCGAAGTTTGCCCAGCTGGTTGGAACAAAGGTGATAAAGGCATGAACGCGTCTCCAGAAGGCGTTGCTAAATACCTTTCTGAAGAATCTGACAAGCTTTAATCTTTTAAAGTTTTAGATTCAAAGAACCGCTGCAATGAAAGTTGCAGCGGTTTTTTTATGGGTGGTGTTTGTGATGTCTCTCATGGGGGCAGTTTAGCTTTTATAAAAGGCAAAGCATTCATAGCAATATGAATGCTGTTTTTTTGTGGCTGTTATTAAATCATGGGATTCAGTTATTAGAATTAAATCGATTCATAAGGCAGCGAAAGAGTGAAACGAGTTATTTCATTACTTGAGGTGACATTTATGCTGCCCTTATGCGCTTGAACGATCGATTGCACAATTGATAGCCCAAGGCCAATACCTTCATTCAAGAAATGCCTTTGTCGAGAAGGGTCTATGCGATAAAAGCGGTCAAAGATGTGATTGATGTGCTCATCTGGAATTATAGATCCTATGTTTTCAACTGTAATGTGAACCGTATTTTCAGTACTCTCTAATCTTATGGTAACAGCGGTATTGGGTGATGCGTGACGTATTGCATTGGTTAAAAGATTGCTTAGTGCTCTTTGAATTAAGTTTTTATCGGCTTGAATATTTAATGTATCGCCTTGTACTTTTAAGCTGATACCTTGTTCTTCTGCCCAAGCTTCAAAATAATCAAATAAATTTTCAACTTCCTTTTTAATCTCTAGTTCTGTTTTTTTTAGTGTTAAAATATTGTTGTCTGTTTTGGCTAGCCATAACATGTCCCTGACAATCGTGCTTAGTCGATTGTATTCTTCTAGATTGGAATAGAGTATTTCTTGATATTCTTCCGTTGTCCTAGCTTGATTTAGTGCCACTTGTGTTTGTGTTGAAAGATTGGTTATCGGTGTGTGAAGTTCGTGGGCAATATCGGCAGAAAAGTGTGACAGTTTTTGAAAGACAGAGTCCATGGAGGTGATCATGATATTAAAAGATTCAACCAGCTCAAGCAATTCAGGCGGAATGTTGTGAGTATTTAAACGACGATTTAATTGCTCGGAGGTAATGCTTTTAATTTCTGTACTTATTTGATGTAAGGGTCTATGTCCGTTTCGAATTGCGAGCCAGGCGGCAAACGTCGTTAATAAACTGGCAAGAACCATTAAAGACCAGAGTGTTCTAAAAAAAGTAGTCATAAATGAATGATGAAAATCAGTTTGTGCCGCTACCGCTATGATCCATGTTTTTTTAGGGTCACTTGAGTAGAGTCTAGTCGCAAGCAGAGTTCCCCAATAGTTATGATCTGGGGTATCCCAAGAGTATAAAGTCTTGGGTGTCACTGATTTATTGATGTGGTTGTTATCGATTAAGGGTTGAAAATCAAGCTCGTCATTTTTATAAAGTAGCTGCTGCGTATGGTCAAAAATTCCAAAATAGACACCGTGATGCCCTGAGATTGTATCCTCTAAATAGACTTTCAACTCTTCGCGGCTCAATAATGTATTATCTGATTCGTTAATGGCTTGGTTAAGTGCACTTTTCACGGTAGCCTCAATAACCTGAAGCTCATTGGCATCTTGTTCTAAAAAATGGTGGTGGATAGATTGTTGTACGGCAAAGCCAAGCGCGATGAAGCATAAGGATATTATCACACCCACCCTAATCGTCACATTCATGACAAGAGACATGGATCTTCTTGCTTTATTACTCGTGGCTTTATTACTCATCGTATGCCTCAAGGACATAACCCATGCCGCGAACGGTATGTATTAATTTCGGCTGATAGTCGGAGTCTATCTTTGAGCGTAATCTTCGAATGGCGACATCGATTACATTGGTATCACTATCAAAATTCATATCCCAAACTTGGGACGCTATAAGCGATCTCGGCAACACCTCGCCTTGTCTTCTTAATAATAACTCGAGTAAAGAAAACTCTTTATTAGTTAAGTTAATTCGTTGGCCTTCTCTTATTGCAGAGCGGCGCTTGAGATCGAGAATCATATTGGCAATGGTTAATGTATCAAGTTCTTGATTGGGTATGCCTCGTCTTATCAGCGTTCTTACTCTTGCTAACAGTTCAGCGAATACGAAGGGCTTGGCCAGGTAATCATCGGCCCCTAGCTCCAGCCCTTTAACCTTATCCTCGGTGCTATCTTTGGCGCTTAAAAATAGAACAGGGGTTAAATCTCCATTGCTGCGCAATGATTTTAATATGTGCCAGCCATCAATATCAGGCAGCATTATGTCTAGAATAATGAGGTCATATTTTTCGGTAACTGCTTGGTGGTGACCGTTCATGCCGGTGCACGCTAGATCCACAAGGAATCCAGCTTCAGAAAGCCCCTTCTTAAGGTATTGTCCCGTTTTAATCTCATCTTCTACGACTAATAATTTCATTTTAGGTCCGCTACTCTCTAGGCAAGGGTTCTTCAAATAAGGATCTCTTTAGACGTGATGCTAAAGAATGAGTATAGAGTATAAGAACTGCCAGTTAGATTACATGAATATGACATTTTTGTAATGTTACAGTCATCTTTAGGACAGTTATATGGGGATAAACTGAATTTAGTCTTTAGGTTCTCTAGTTATCTCGGTGTCAGTACCTTTGTACCTAGGGTGTAGAGTAAGCTAGGCTTATCAACAAATAAAATGAAAAACAGAAGGGAAAGAAAATGAAATTAACTAACAAGTCAAAATGCTCTGTAATATCAAAAGCTATACCAATGGTGTTCCTAGTAGCATCTGTTTATGCTCACGATCCAGCAGAGCACGCTGAAGGATCTGAGATGGCAAAATGCGAAATGATGAAAACAATGGACCATTCAAAAATGGATATGAATGATCCAGTGACTCAAGCAATGATGAAAAAGTGCATGAATCAAATGCACAGCATGGATTCGAAAGGCATGAAAAAAATTGAGAAAATGGATATGAATGGTGATGTGCCTGGAAAAATGTATGAAGATCATAGCCCTAAGTAATTCGTGAGTTTTGATAGTCTTGTTATCTTTACTTCTCTGCTAAAAGTGGCTCCGACATAGCTCATGGCAGTGATATTTTCAGTTAATACTGATACTTGATTAAGGTTGAATATGGAAATTAATAAAGTGAGCGCTATTTTTGATGAGCTTAAGCTTGAGGGGGTACAGGAGCATTAAGGACCTATTTAGCCTCTAATTTTCAACTCATTGTGTCGAAATTAGTTCAGATAATGGTGATGCTAATAGATATCTTTTAATTAAGCATACCAAAATTTAAATATACATAGATGCGGAGTACGCTAAGAAAGTTGCACGTTTGATTGAGTCAGTAGTGTCCGTTAATGATAGCGGTGATTTTCTTGTATCTATTGAACCGACCAAAGGATTCTTTGTCTGTCCTAAAAGATTAAAAATGCTTAGCTAAACGTAATAACTAATAGATTTTTTATTATTTCAATTTTTGAGGTCTTTAATAAAATAGAGGAAAAATTATGAGTGAAAGAAACATAAAGCGACAATGAATGCTAATTATTTAGTTAAGCGTCATTTAAAGTTGAAGGTGATGGTGACGTGCCTTGGGATTGTATAGGAAAAGAGATTGATAGCATTGTTGGGATTGATGAGGTGGTTCTTGTTAGAGATGAGCATACGATAACTGTTTCCTATTATGCATCCTATAAAAGCTTATAGGATGTTGAACGTATATTAGATAAGCATTTTATTAGTGTTGAAAAAGATTGGTAGAATAATACTAAGAAAAGTTGATACGAATATACTGACGATAATATAAAGGCCAATATCAAAGACACCCCATGGTCATGCCATTCAAATCCGCTTACCGGAAAGAAAATGAAATGAAGGTGATTCATGTGAATTATTACACATCGTATCAGAAGAAAATCGGCGAATGATAAAACTATTTTCTTGACCTATGTCTTGCACATTGGTGTACCTTTTAATTAAAAGCGTGCTTAGTTGCACTCTGAACTAATTGAGTAAGGAATTAAAAAATGAAGGTGTTTAATGTAAATGAGGTGGAAAGTAACTCGACCCTTTCAGAAATAAAGCTTTTAATTGATGGTGCAAATTGCGGAAGTTGTGTGAAAACAATTGAATCAGCCTTACAAGAAGTTAGTGGGGTGACTCAGGCAGAAATGAACTTTGCTCAGCGCACGGTGACCGTTGTTGGCACAGCACCGCTATTGGATTTAATCACGGCAGTAGAGCAGGCTGGTTACAGTGCCAAGGTGAGTACGGAAAAATTTGAGAGTGATACTTTAGATGAAAAAACTGAAGTGAAAGACAGTTTTGACGGTTCTGAAATAGAGCTTCTCATAGACGGCGCAAGTTGTGGCAGTTGTGTCAATAAAATCGAATCGGCTTTAAAACAAGTGGATGGGGTTAGTCGTGCAGAAATGAACTTTGCTCAGCGTACCGTGACGGTTGCAGGTACAGCAAAGCCGTTAGATTTGATCAAAGCGGTAGAACAAGCTGGCTACAATGCCAAAGTGAGTACAGCTGAAAGTGAGGGTGAGGCTTTAAACGAAAAAGAAATTGCTGACGAAGTTTATTACAAGCGCCTTATCCGTGAGATGAGCATCGCGTTGGCAGTCGGTATCCCTCTTATGGTCTACGGTCTTGTCGTGGGCGAAATGACGGTTAGTACGATATCAGAACAATTGGCTTGGCTGGTTGTCGGGCTGATAACGTTAGGTGTGATGGTATTTTCCGGTAAGCACTTTTATATCGGCGCGTGGCAGTCATTTATAAATCATTCCGCCAACATGGATACCTTAATCGCGTTGGGTACCGGTACCGCATGGCTTTATTCCATGGTGGTTGTTCTTGCCCCAGAAGCAGTCCCAGAAATGGCTCGTCATGTTTATTTTGAAGCGACGGCCATGATTATTGGTTTAATTAATCTAGGCTTGGCGCTGGAGTTGAAAGCCCGTGGTCGTACTTCTGAAGCCATTAAACGTCTTATCGGTTTGCAACCTAAAACTGCGCGAGTCGTTCGTGATGGTATCGAAGTGGATATCGATATTGATCAGGTATTGTTGAACGATGTAGTGCGTGTTCGTCCGGGTGAAAAGATTTCTGTGGATGGCAAAGTGATTGAAGGTCATACCGCGATTGATGAGTCGATGCTGACGGGCGAACCTATGCCGGTAGAAAAAACTGTCGGGGCAGAAGTCGTCGCAGGTACCATTAATAAAACAGGCTCTATTTTATTTAAAGCGACTCGGGTCGGTAAAGATACCGCACTAGCGCAGATCATTAATATGGTGAAGCGCGCGCAAAACTCAAAGCCTCCGATTGGTCGTATGGCAGATGTAATCTCTGCGTATTTTGTGCCTGTCGTCATGATTATTGCCGTGGTCAGCGCTTTAATTTGGTTAAACTTTGGGCCTGAGCCTGTTATTGCCTATGCCATTATATCGGCGACTACCGTACTTATTATTGCTTGTCCTTGTGCGCTTGGGCTTGCGACGCCGATGTCGGTAATGGTCGGTGTCGGTAAAGCGGCTGAAGCTGGAGTTTTGATTCGTAATGGCGAAGCCTTGCAAACCGCATCAAAAATCACCGCCATGATTCTAGATAAAACCGGCACTATCACTTTAGGGGCCCCTAAGGTGACTGATGTGGTATTGGCTGGAGAATTTGACGAAGACACTGTGTTGAAATTAGCAGCCACATTAGAAAGTGGTTCAGAGCATCCGTTAGCGATGGCAATTGTAGAGTCCGCGCAAGAGTCTGGACTAAGCATGGGTAAAGCCAGTAACTTTAAAGCGATCGCAGGTCATGGTGTACAGGCCGAGGTGGACGGTAAAACTTTACTCTTTGGTAATGAAAAACTAATGCATGAGAAAGGAATAGAGTTAGGAGATTTTGTTGAAAAAGCTCAAGCCTTAGCTGCTGAAGCCAAAACCCCAATGTTTTTTGCTATCGATAATAAATTTGCCGCTATCATCGCTGTTGCTGATCCAATCAAAGAAGACTCTATCGCGGCCATTAAGCGTCTAGAAAAAAATGGCATTCGAGTCGTTATGCTTACCGGTGATAATCGAGATACTGCCAAATCTGTCGCCAAGAAAGTAGGAATCACTGAGTTTTTTGCCGAAGTGCTACCAGAACAAAAATCTGAAAAAGTACAAGAATTGCAAATGCAGGGTGAGATTGTGGGCATGACAGGGGATGGTATTAATGACGCGCCTGCACTCGCCATTGCCAATGTAGGCTTTGCGATCGGTACAGGTACCGATGTCGCTATTGAAAGTGCTGATATCACGTTAATACGGGGATCATTGCATGGTTTGGCAGACGCGATAGCGGTGAGTAAGGCAACGCTTAGTAACATTAAGCAAAATTTATTCGGTGCTTTTATTTACAACGTGGCGGGTGTGCCTTTTGCTGCTGGGATCTTATATCCCTTCTTTGGTTTATTACTTAGCCCGGTTATCGCAGGCGCTGCGATGGCATTTTCATCAGTAACAGTAGTCAGTAATGCTAACCGTTTACGCTTGTTTAAAGCAGAAGAGCACTAATCAAAATAGATAAGCATTAACTGAAATTAGAGAAGGTAGGAGATTTAACTATGATGATTATTAACCTCATTGGTTTGTTATTGATTGGCTTAATTGTGTGGTGGTTCTGGCTCTATAAACCCGAAGAAACCAAAGTAGGAGAGCAGGGGATTATCATTACCGTTGAAAACGGTACCTACTTCCCTTCAATGATTTCGGTCGCTGCAGGCAGCCCAGTAGAAATAAAATTTTTGCGCAAAGACCAGTCGCCTTGCTCAGAGACCTTATTGATTCCTGATCTACAAATTAGTGATTCACTGCCGCAAAATAAATTAAAAACTATTTCGCTTCCTGCAATGAAAGCAGGGACTTATGACTTTCATTGCCAGATGCAAATGTACAGAGGTCAGATAACGGTTAAATAGAATATTTGTTAAGCGATGCAAACAGCGAAAAAATAGGTGGAATAATATGAGTAATAAAAAGACATCGTTTTGGTTAAGCTCAAGAGGCATAGCAGCTTTGGGACTCATTGGAGTAGCCAGCTATTTCTTGCTAATGGAGCATAGCGATCATGTCTGGCAGTACCTTCCATATTTGATACTTCTGGCTTGTCCCTTTATGCACATGTTTATGCATAAAGGTCATGATCATCACAAGAGTAACGAAGATAGCGATGAATATCAGCACGGACTAAAAGATGTCCGCGATACGGTGCAGCAAGTAGAGGATAAGCATACAAAAAATGATCACCATCAATAATGGAGCATTCAAGCTCAAGGTAAAGGAGAAATAGTATGCATGGAGACTCTGATTATGGCATGTGGCCTTTAGTAGTAATTAACTCTGTAATTTTCATTTTTTTTGCGTTTAGTTTTACAAAGCCAAAAACAACATTGGACTGGCGCAGTCTTGGAGCCTTTTCAGCATTTATTGTAGCGCTGTTTACCGAGATGTATGGCTTTCCGTTAACCATCTATCTTCTGTCAGGTTGGTTAGCCGAAAATTATCCTAGGATAGATTTTTTAGCCCATGATAACGGACATTTACTTCATGCCTTACTTGGTTTTGAAGGTAACGCACATTTTGACCCACTGCATATCGCCAGTAATGTATTTATAATTTCAGGCTTATTTTTGTTGTCATCTGCTTGGAGTGTCTTGCATAAAGCTCAGCAAACTCACTCTTTGGCGAGTTCTGGCTGGTATGCCCGCTGTCGTCATCCGCAATACATTGCTTTCATCATAATTATGTTTGGTTTTTTATTGCAGTGGCCAACCATTCCTACATTAGTCATGTTTCCAATCTTACTCGTAGTCTATGTTCGCTTAGCCAAACGGGAGGAAAGTATCGCGCTAGAGGAATTTGGTGATACTTATCGTCAGTATATGGAAATTACACCCGCTTGGATTCCTAGATTAAATTTTAAAACCTAAATCATTGAAAATAATCTTTGGAAGTAATGGATGTTAATAAAATATTTCGTTGCTATTTTTGAGGAAACGTAATGCTTAATAAACAAAATCGAAATACAAACTATGATAAAGGTAGCTTAACCCTAGCGGGTACTGTCATGTTAGGGACTGGCGTTATGATCGGCGCTGGTATTTTTGCATTGACAGGCCAAATGGCTGAAATGGTCGGTTCCTTATTTCCTTATGCATTCATTGCCTCAGCCATAATTGTGGCATTTAGCTCCTACTCTTACATTAAAATATCCAATGCCTATCCTTCTGCAGGAGGCGTTGGTATGTATTTACATAAAGCTTATGGAAATAGGTTGCCCACTGCTTTTAATGCATTACTTATGTATTTTTCGATGGTGATCGCTCAAAGTTTTTTAGCGCGTACCTTTGGATCCTATACGATGCAATTATTTGGCGGTGATGACTCTGGTAATATCATATCTATATTAGGCGTATCACTAATAGTAGTAGCGTTTATTATTAATTTACTTGGCAATCGTCTTATTCAGGGAATCGCTGGCTTTATCGGGCTAGCTAAAATATTAGGTATTCTTATTATTGGTTTTGTTGGAGTTTATCTTGCTAATGATTTGGCTGTCGATCTTGATGCTACCGCTGAAGTTGGAACGTTAAGTAATTTTTTGGGTGCAACGGCTTTGGGGATTTTGGCCTTTAAAGGATTCACTACGATAACCAATAGTGGTTCGGAAGTGGCTAATCCTCATAAGAATATTGGCCGTGCTATTATTATTTCGATTGCACTCTGTGTTCTTATTTATGTCTTAGTTGGTTTTGCTGTAGCTGGAAATCTTCCTTTAAGTGAAATCATAGAGACAAAAAACTATTCCCTAGCGGCAGCATCTCGACCTGTTCTTGGAGAGTTTGGAATATGGTTTACTGTTGCTATTGCTATGACTGCAACTGCAGGAGGAGTTCTAGCAAGTTCATTTGCAGTGTCCCGTATGCTGGCGATGTTAACCGAGATGAAATTAATTCCTCATAGTCACTTCGGTATGCCAGGAAATATACAAAAGCATACCTTGGTATATACCGCTGCTTTAGGAATTATACTTACTGCATTCTTTGATCTATCCCGTATAGCCGCTCTTGGCATCGTGTTTTATCTAATTATGGATATCTCAATTCATTGGGGGCTGCTTCGTTATCTATTGAAAGATGTCAATGCGAAGAAATGGGTACCTATTACCGCCATAATTTTAGATCTATTAGTCTTAATAGGATTCGTTTGGGTTAAGTTAAATTCTGATCCATACGTATTAATAGTCGCTCTTTTAACGATGATTGTCATCGCGGTGGGTGAAACAATATTCTTACGATCCGTTGTAAGAAAGAGTAATAAACATGAGCACATGCATTCAGATAAATCATGATTTTATATGGTTGGCCTTAATGCGGACGTGAAAGTATCGATAATAAAAGAACACTTAGCATAGAGGAAGGAGTTGGTTATGGAAGTCGAGATTTTAAGAGAAGTGATTCGCTGGACTAGAGGGGTTCATTCAGAACTGAGTGAGTGCTTATCTATGTGCCAAAAAGATAATGAAGATGAGCGAGCGAAATTAGTTTTATCCTATCTATCTAATCATGAAAATGAGATAGATAAAGTTGTAGATATTTTTGAAAAAAAGGAAATGAGCATGCGCTAAATATTTGGTGTATTGAATATATAAATAAATTCAAACTTGATCATGGTGAATTCTGTGATAGACCATTTTCTGACCTTAAGACCCCAAAAATTGTCACAGTAGTTGTAAAAAAACATCAGTATTTATTGTCTTTATTTCGTTTTTTAGCTGTGTAGGCTGCTATTCCTTTTACAAAAGAGCTTTTGGATGCATTAAGTTTTTTTGAGGAGCATGAGACTATAAAGATGGTGCAGACTACTAACCGTTTTGAAGATATGTAATGGTTTTATTTAAATACACTGAGGAAATATTATGAAACTTAATGCAATAAAATTTGGCTTAGCGAGTGCTGTCAGTGCCTCGATTATTTGGCTGGTTTGCAGTCTGCTGGTAGTAATAATGCCTGGGATGATGATGTCTATGTCTGGGGATATGGTTCACATGAAGCTAAATGATATGGGATGGAACTTATCATTATTCGGCGTTATATTCGGAATGCTGGGCTGGGCTATCATCGCGGGGACGATGGGATGGATCTTGGCGTCTATTTATAATCGCCTAGATCCATAAGTTTAATCACTGCGTCTACTGTTGGCTTGGGTCATCTACCAGCGCAAACAGTTCACTGGTGCCGTCTTTTTTAAGTAGGTGTATTTGATAAGGCATGAATTTTTCTTTAAATTCCATGCCTGGGCTTCCTACTGGCATGCCCGGTACACTTAACCCAATGGCATCGGCGGGTGGGTTATTTAAAAACTGCTGAATATAACGTGCAGGGATATGCCCTTCAAAGACATAGCCATTTTCGGTGACACCGGTATGACAAGATCGATATTGCTTACCAATGTTAAGCCGATCTTTCAGGGCCGATAAATCATCAGGATGCTCAATATTTACCTTGATGCCGGTTTCTTCAACGTGATCAATCCATTTTTGGCAGCAGCCACACGTAGCGCTTTTATAAACAGTCAGTGACGTACTGTTTTTCGTTATTTGTCGAGTTTCTTCTGTTTTAGTTACAGCTGCTTGAATTACAGTCTTGCTTTCGCCACAGCCTACGATTAGAAAGGGCAGGGCCAGTAAGACGACGTTTAAAAATTTTGATTTCATTTTTTCTCTTTTTACCTTTCTATTTTTAATATCTATAAATAATTAATTATTTCAAAGTCGTTGTTTTAATGATGCCCCGCAGAGCTTTTTTCACGCGCTGTTAAAATTTGATACTGATCAGGCGTTAATTCCGGTAAGCGCTTAAGAAACGCCACCATATTCCAAATCCGCTCATCATCGTGGCCAGGTGCCCAAGACGGCATGCCTGATGCTTTAATGCCGTGTTTGATAATCCAAAAGCGGCGCTTATCTGCATCTTCTTCATTGTCACTATGAGGATGTTCAGCGTGACTCAAGGCTAAGTTAGGCGGGGCAGGATATAAGCCTAAGCTAAAGTCACTGGATATTTTTCCCGGTTTTAGATGGCAGCTTGAACACATCTCATTGTAATCAGCCCCACCTGCCAATAATCGATCAGAGGTTTCAATGTCTTCTGGTACAGCAATGTCACTGGCGGCGCGGGCAATCGATTGCTCTCTTAAAGTTTCTAATACCCAAGTAGTCGCTTGGAAGTGTGGCGCATCGGCGCCCATAGGGTACAAACCAGAATAGATAAACGCGACTGCGCCAAATAACATAAGGCTGGCAAAAGCAATTACTCGTTTGAAGCAGGTGGTTACACTAATCATAGAAATGTTTTTTCCTTTATTTAAAACCAAAACCGTAAGCCGACAACATATTCCGTATCATCAACAGAGCCGCCAGCGCTTCGCATAATATCGGCGGTATCGCCAAAACCACGAGCCCATTCCACACCGATATAAGGGGCAAATTGACGACTTACTTCATACCTCAATCGCATACCCACTTCACCACTGGCTAGACCCGAGCCTATGCCATTGTCCAAGTCTTCTTTGCCATAAGCGGTAAATTCAGCACGAGATTGCAAAACCAGGCGCTGGGTAAAGAGTAATTCATACTCAGCTTCTACCGCCAAAGCGGTGCGGGCGTCTTCTCCTAAATAGAGGCTAGCGTCTACTTCAAACCAATAAGGTGCTAAACCTTGCACGCTGGCGGCGAGCCATTGCCTATCGGTGGCTTCTGAATTTTGATCTAAGCGCACACCCAGCTGAGCATCGAAGTAACCATTAAAAGCTTGGCTATATAAAACATCGGTTTGCATTTCTTCAAGGCTACCATCGGCAATATCGCCTTCGGCTTTAATCACTAAGCGATTGAAGGTTGTGCCATACCAAGCTTGTAGATCAAATACTGTGCTTTCAGTATCAGGATTGTATTCGAACCTATCTCCTAATACCGCCCAGAAAGCATGCTCATCGGCTAACTTTAATTGGCGCGGACCTGATTGCGCATAAGGGCCTTTAGTTAGAGTATAGCCATTGGAATAAGCGTGAGGGTCGCGGGCGTCTTTAGGGGCATCACCGCCTTGAGGCTGCATGTCACTATTCATTGATCCATGTTTCATCCCTCTCATGTTTGAATGATCCATTGCTTTGGTTGTATTGTTCATCGCGGCCATGTCATGACCTGAGTGCATGTCGCTTTCTTGTGCTAATGCTACAGAGCTGCTTGCCAGACTCGCAAGCGTCAGCGCATGAGTCAGCAGTCTTTGTTTGGTTAAAATACGCTGATTTTTTTTCATGACACAACTACCTCACGGAACATACCCGCATCCATATGAAACAATAAATGACAATGCCATGCCCATCGTCCTAAATCGTGGGGTGTGGTTAAGAAGCTAATACGCTGCGCAGGTTGTACCTGAATGGTATGGCGGCGCACGGTTAATGTTCCGTCATCGCTTTCTAAATCACTCCACATGCCGTGCAAATGCATAGGGTGTGTCATCATAGTGTCGTTTTGCAAAATAATCCGAATTCGCTCTCCTTGTTTCATCGCCACAGGGGTGCTTTCACCAAATTCTAAGCCATCAAAAGACCAGCTGTAGCGTTCCATATTGCCGGTGAGGTGCAGTTCGATTTCTCGCGTTGGTATGCGTTGGTCATCTAAGATACCATCCCGTGAATGCAAGTCAGCCAAGGTCAGTACTCGACGGCCGTTATTACGTAAGCCAATGCCAGGGTCATCGAGATTTGTACGTGGCATATCGACGCGCATATCTACCGAAGGGCCGTATTCTGTTAGGGCGTGATTCACTTTTTGTGATGGTATGGCTAAGGGATTGCTGGTATTTGGATTCATCTCATGCTGACTGTGATCCATGGCCATGCCGCCATGATTCATTTTCATATCCATGGCGCTATGATCCATTCCTCCTTTACTCATATCCATAGAACCATGATCCATCTTACCCATCATGTCTTTCATTGTTAGCCATTCTACGGGGTCAAGTTTCGGTACTGGCGCGGTTAAACCCGTCGCTATCGATAAGGTGCCTCGAGCATAACCAGTACGATCCATACTTTGCGCAAACAGGGTATACGCTTGTTGTTTTGGTTCAACGATAACATCGTAGGTTTCACCCGGTCCAAAGCGAAACTCATCAACGGTTACCGGCTTTAGGTTTTGCCCATCGGCCTGTACCACACTCATTTTTAAACCAGGAATGCGTACATCATAAAAGGTATTACTTGAACCATTGATGTAGCGTAAGCGTACTCGCTCACCGGGCTTAAATACGCCAGCCCAATTTCCAGCAGGGGTTGTGCCATTCATTAAATAAGTAATGGCCGAGGAGGATAAGTCAGCAAGGTCTGTGGGGCTCATACGCATGCTATTCCACATTTGGCGCTTATCTAATGCCGCAGAAAATCCGAGTACGGACACATCTTTAAAAAAATCACTTACGGTAGGCTGGCTGAAATTATAAATATCACCTTGTACCTTAAGCTTGCCAAATACAGCCATAGGGTCTTCATCAGTCCAGTCTGATAGCAGCACGACATGGTCTCGATCTGCAGTCACGGTGTCTTTGATGCGGGGCTCAATAATTAATGCGCCGTACATCCCCGTCATTTCTTGAAAGCCACTATGAGAGTGATACCAATAGGTGCCGCTTTGCTGCAATTTGAATTGATAGGTGAAGGTTTCACCAGGGGCGATGCCTTTGAAGCTAATACCAGGCACACCGTCCATTTGGTAAGGCAATATAATGCCATGCCAATGAATTGAGGTAGGCACCGATAAGCGATTCGTAACCTTAATTGTGACATCATCCCCTTCACGTAAGCGTAGGGTTGGGGCGGGTATAGAGCCATTAATGGTGGTGGCTAAGCGAGCATTACCGGTAAAATTTACCGGCAACTGGGCAATTTCAAGTTCGATAACGTCACCGCTTAATTCTGGCGCCGTACCCAGTTGAGTCTGCTGTTTCTGCTCGTTCGCATGGAGTAGGCTGGGTGCAGACGCGATAACTCCGCCTGCTGCTAAGCCTTGAACAAATCTACGACGAGATAGCATTATAGGCTGTGTAACCTCTGATGCGGATTGTTTCATGTTTCAACCTTTTCAAATTATGAGCAAAGCTCGCCACCATCTTTGAATATATACATATTAGACGCGCCCACTGACGTAAACATGACCTCAGTATTACAAATTTGTAATGTTGCAGTACATCTTTATGTGCGCTTCAGAACCTAGAATAGTCAATCAGTTAGTTTGATGTAAGCATTATGAGAGGACCATTTGAAATGACTGTAAATTTGTACCTTATTCGCAGTAGAGTTCAATTATGTATAAATTTAGCAGTAATTAACAATTAGAGTTGAGGAGCAATGAAATTATGGGATTTGTAGATAGTAGGTCAAAGCAACTAATTAATAACACTATGTATGTGTTAAATATATCTATAGATATGAATACAGATATTTCAATCATTAGAAACATTCTCGTAGAATGAATATTGATGATTTAAAACTAGTTACATTCCGTTTAAACAATTTCTGTATGGCGCTTTGTCAGAACCTCAAATCTAGCCTCGTTATTTTCATAAATCAAATGGGGGAGAATATTTAAATCCAGCAATTCTCTATTTTATTGAAGTCGCATTAAAAAAGAATTTGTTGCACCCTTCACATTGTCCCTATCGTACTTATGTTTGTTGACTGGCCAATACTCGACCTCATTTTATCTATTGGTTTCACTCTATTATTGCCTTTAATGTCTATCGTAATTTTGGCGAGCAGGACTCTTATTTTTACAGGCAATTAGTGTGGTTTATATGTGATCAGGTGAAGGTTACTTAATGCAAAATTTTTATAACCTTTCTCTAAAAATTTATTTATAAGTTTTTGAAAAAATTAGGATTCAGTGGGTATTGATAAGTGTATTTATAATGTTTTTCTACAACCTACAGATACTTAATCAATGGCGAGAATAGCGTTAGATTTATGTGTTAAGCACAATATAAAAATTGCAGTGTTAGCAGACAATGGCCCGTCTTGTGGTTGCTCGTTTATATATGATGGTATTTTTTCTAATAAAAAGATTAATGGGTTGGGTGTGACGGCAGCTCTGTTAAGAGGGCGTGGTATCGATACTTTTAATCAGTATGATATTGAGCTCACTCATAGTGAGTTGCAGCGTTTATGTGGTTTTAAGCAATCGAAAAGAATGGTTAGACTTAAAAGAATACGCCTTGCATAACAAGGCGTATTTATTGATGTTAAAATAACGTCACAGTTTGATTGGAGACACTAAGTGGAATGAAAGCGACGGATACGCTGCCTGTTAATAAACCATCTGCGCTTGTGATGGTAAAATTCGGGTTATCTTGGGTAACAATGATATTGGCGTAACCGGGTGTGCCCAAACTATGGCTACCAGAAATACCCACTACGTTTTGATTCATATCCTTAATAATGGCACCACTTATTGGCTCGCCGTTTGTATCAATAATATTTACGCCTAAGTAACTGATGACTTGTCCTTCTAAAAATGCGGGTTGTCTGATTCTTAAATCACATGAAAACGCAGGATTCTGAGTAAGAATAATGCTGGTGTTGCAGCTAGCAACGATATCGCCACTGTCTATTTCAATATAATTTACAGTAAGGGTTGCTTCACCATAATTGACGCCTGTTATTGTGGTTTCGGCAATGCTGCCATTAATATTTAATGATTCACTAGCATTGTTATTGCTTCCCATAATCGTAATGATACCGGCTAAATTACTTTCGACGCCTACTTCCTCTATGACCTGTGGTGGAATACTTAAAGACACGGCTGCGTCACCACCACTTTCACTTAATAAAAACTCCGAAATACCAAGGATGGGTGCTATGTCCATTGTGATACTTTTTCCGGCTTCGATGAATTGGTTTTCTTGTGTTGATAGTGAGGTGCCAACTAAATGAATGCCATCATATAGGTTTAGAGAAATTTGTTGTGGGCCTGGGTCTAATTGTAAGTAAAAGGCACCTTCAATATGTGTATTAGCGATATTAATAATTTGCTCGGCTTGATTGTTAACGCTGATGCCTAAATCATAATGAGGCAATGCGTTTGCGAAATTAATTTCATAGCGTGTCAGTGTGCTAATGAGTGAGTGGTCAATAATTGTGGTTGTATTTGTACTCAGGTTTATAACGGGCATAAGATTCATGGTTAGCGCGTTATTACCTTCGGTTATGGTGGCTTGTGTTGTGCCAACGTAATTTAAGTCTTCTTTGTATACGTTAAGTGTGAAGGTGTAGCTGTCTGCAATTAATGAAATATTATTATTGGAAATAACTTGTTGGGTATCTTGATCTAAATAAATACGCCAATCTGCACGTGTGATCTCCCCCGTTGTGTCTGATACCGCTTCCATGATACCTGTGTATAAATAATCTGCAGTGCTTGAGTCAGCGATACCTGTGTTGGTTCGGTTGGTTTCATCAAACCCAAACTGGGTGAGTGTGATGCCATTCTCGACAGGAGCGCTTAATGTGATGGTGCTGCCATTCGATGCAGGGCCACTTGCTTGAATGGTAAGAGGTGACTCAGTGAAACTAATATTGGCAGTAACCTCCGCTTCTAAGCTAGCTTTGATTTCAGCTATTGTGGTTGAGCTAGGTATAACACCTGTGGTGTTGTCAAAAACAATTATGTAGTGATGCGAAGTTAAATCAGAATTGGTTATGTCAATAGAGAGATGTAATGAGTTGCTGCCAGATAAATCGAATGGCCCAAGAGCGTCGCTGGTTAAGCTGGCGGGTGTGCCTGGAATATCAAACGGGGCATTATCAAGAATTAAAGACTTACTATGAGTTGCACTGATGCTGTGGGTGAAGCTTGTTGTATTTTTAGTGTCTTGTGATTCAGATGTGGGGGAGTGACCATTATTCTCTATATTGCAGCCTGTTAAGCTAGCAATAAGAAAAAATCCGAGAATGAACATACTTGTTTTCATGTGAGTCCTTTTAATTTAATTAAGTGTGAGAATTGCTTCACTTTAGTGAAGTGAACTGAGTATAGATCTTGAAAATCAGGCTATTTATGTTGCTCGTAAAAAACAGAAAATTGGATTAGATGAAAAGGGCCTTGCTATGAATAAAAGTGATCAGAAGTGTTTGTATATGCAATGATTTTTAGTTAAATAGGTCGATAATGATTTGGAAGTTATAGTTGATTATATGGGTGTGAAACAAAAAAGCTCGAAGGTTTCCCTTCGAGCTTTTTTGTTTTTAATGTGTCATGTTAATTGAGGTTAATTAAGCAAGATCAAAACGGTCTGCGTCCATAATCTTGCACCATGCGGCTACGAAGTCTTTTACAAAGCGTTCTTTAGCATCACTTTGTGCATACACTTCTGCAATGGCACGCAGTTGCGAGTTAGAACCAAACACTAAATCAACGCGTGTGGCGCTCCATTTAGTTTTGCCGGTTTTACGGTCGATGCCTTCAAACTCATCTTCATCTTTCGAAGTGGGTTTCCACTGGGTGCTCATGTCCAATAAATTCACAAAGAAGTCATTGGTCAGTGCACCTTTTTTGTCAGTGAATACACCATGCTGGGTGTGTCCCACGTTGGTATCCAGCACACGCAAGCCACCGATTAACGCTGTTAATTCAGGCGCAGATAATTTTAATAACTGTGCTTTATCAATTAACAAGTCTTCTGCTGATACGCTGTATTTGGTTTTCATATAGTTACGCAAACCATCCGCCACTGGCTCAAGCGGTGCAAATGAAGCCACATCAGTTTGCTCTTGGCTGGCATCCATGCGACCAGGCGTAAAGGGCACTTCAATTTTGTGGCCTGCATCGTTTGCTGCTTTTTCTATGGCAGCGCAACCACCTAGGACAATTAAATCTGCAAGAGATACTTTGCAGCTTGCGGCTTTTTGAATGCCTTCAAGTGTGGCCAGTACTTTTGCTAATTGTTTTGGTTGGTTGGCTTCCCAATCTTTTTGAGGCGCAAGGCGAATACGAGCACCATTGGCTCCACCACGCATATCTGAACCCCTAAAGGTGGAGGCAGATGCCCAAGCCGTACTAACTAATTCAGAAACCGTTAAACCAGAATCTAAAATTTGTTTTTTTAGTTCAGTGATTTCTTTTGCATTCATTACCTCGTGATCCAATGCTGGGATTGGGTCCTGCCAAATGAGTTCTTCTTTTGGCACGTCGTTGCCTAAGTAGCGAGCCACTGGCCCCATATCGCGGTGAGTTAACTTAAACCAAGCGCGTGCAAATGCATCTGCAAACTCATCCGGATTGTCGCGGAAGTGTTTCGAAATTTTGAAGTACGCAGGGTCTTCACGTAATGCCATGTCAGCGGTTGTCATCATCGGCGCATGGGTACGACTGCTGTCGTGAGCATCCGGTACGGTGCCGGCGGCTTCTTTTGCCGTCCATTGATGAGCACCCGCTGGGCTTTTGGTAAGTTCCCATTCGTAGTCCAATAGTGTTTCTAGGTAGGTGTTATCCCAAGTGATCGGCGTGCGCGTCCAAGCCCCTTCGATGCCACTTGAAATGGTATCCACCCCTTTACCTGTGCCCATGGTATTGTGCCAGCCAAATCCTTGTTCATGGATTGCTGCAGCTTCTGGATCAGCGCCAACTTGAGCCGCATCACCTGCACCATGCGCTTTACCAAAGGTATGGCCACCAGCAACAAGTGCAACGGTTTCGTAATCGTCCATGGCCATGCGAGCGAAGGTTTCACGGATGTCTTTACCCGATGCCACAGGGTCAGGCTTGCCGTTAGGGCCTTCTGGGTTAACATAAATTAAGCCCATTTGTACCGCGGCTAGAGGGTCTTCTAGTTCACGCTCACCTTTATAGCGTTCGTCATCAAGCCATGTTTTTTCTGCACCCCAATAGATGTCCTCTTCTGGCTCCCAAGTGTCCGCACGACCACCGGCAAAACCGAAGGTTTTAAGGCCCATTGAGTCCAGTGCAACATTACCTGTCAGAATCATAAGGTCAGCCCAAGAAATTTTGTTGCCGTACTTTTGTTTGATTGGCCAAAGTAGGCGACGGGCTTTATCAAGGTTCACGTTGTCAGGCCAGCTGTTTAATGGCGCAAAGCGTTGCTGGCCGGCACCGGCACCACCTCGGCCGTCACCCATGCGGTATGTACCCGCACTGTGCCATGCCATGCGGATAAAAAATGGGCCGTAATGACCATAGTCCGCAGGCCACCATTCTTGGGAGTCGGTCATGAGTGCGTGTAGGTCTTTTTTTAATGCCTCTAAATCTAATTTTTTGAATTCATCGGCATAGTTAAAGGTTTCACCCATAGGGTTAGAGGCAGGCGTGTGTTGGTGAAGGATTTTAAGATTCAGCTGGTTAGGCCACCAATCGGTGTTTGACGTGCCTTTGTCACCCATCTTGGTCATTGAGCCGTGCATGACGGGGCATTTACCAGCGGATTCAGTGTTGTTTCTACCCATGTGATCTCTCCTAATATTGTTGTTCAGTGGCTTGCTTATATAGTGACTGCGTAACTTCTGATAATCACTATAGGTGAGGGTGCTAAGTTATGCATAATTTATTATTGGTAATGTGTTGATAGTTAAAAACTATAGATCAGAGGGCATTAAAATAATTGAGTGATTGCTAGGGAGGAGTAATGGGAAGAAGTGCTTGGCAGCTTAGCTGCCAAACTCGTCTAACTGATAAGAGTCAGTGGTGAATTCTGGCTCAATGAGTGGTGTGCGCATCATAGGAATGGTGACTCTAGCCAGAGATACGTGTTTTAACACATAGGGGCCATTTTCTTTTGCGTCTTTGATCATTAAACCTGAGAAGGTCAGGCTTAACCAATGCAGGCCCGGCGTTAATTGTGTTGATGACTGCGCCACACCAATCGGTACTTGAGTGGCACTGTAAAGCGAGCCCTGCATGTAGTATTGATGACTGCTACTCACTAATACCTGGGACTCAATCACTAATTGCCCTTGGTTGTTAATGTATTCTTTAAATTCGCCAGTTAATTCAATGTCTGGTTGTGTGAGGGTAAAGGTAAGGGCGTCGGTCAATTCATATTGTTTGTTGTTGATCAGGACTTTGTATATACCGGCGGTTAATTGTGTGGATGTTAAATCAGCAAGGTTAATGCTGGCTTCATAGGTATGGTTATCACCTTTTACAAAATTCAGTTTTGCTAAATTCTGTTGGCGTGTGTCTAACAGGGTGGCATCAAAATTGGCCGATAATTTTTTGCCTTCTTCATCTTGGATGAAGGCATATATAAAAACGGTATCGGTTTTTAAATAAAGCTTTTTGTCACTCCAGATGGTTAGGCCTGCTCGTTTATCTTCACTCATGGTGGTGCGTTCATCCACTGCGTAACGCTGCAGCACGGGATCATGATCAATATTTGTAATAGCAGAATTACCCTCGGGGTAACGCTTGAAATTATCGTGATCGCTGATAATGCTGTCATGTAATGGGGTGCGATCATTATTATCTTTTATGCGTGCAATGGTTTGAGCAATGCTTGATGCCTGTGCAATGTGTGCGGGTGGTAAGTTATTGTTGTTTTTTTGATTGTTAGTACTTAGTTTTGTTTGGGATTGCTCGGCTTTTTCAAAGCCATTAGAAAGCGTGTTTAATTGGATAGACGTGGCTGGTGAGTCCACTAAATCAATTTTATTATTGAAAAGTCCGACGCCAATCAATAAAGCGATAATGACCGTTATTATTATTTTTTTGGACATATTACTACTCAAAATAAATCGAAAATAAAAATAAAGCCCCAAGTTTTAACAAACAAGGGGCTTTAAGTTAACGCTTATAACTCAGTACAGATACCAATACGCGCAGCCATGTTGCGGCCATTGCCACAGCTTAAGCCGTTTTCGATATTAGTGTAATCAGGGTAGCTGATGCCGCCGTTACGTTCTGCATCATGGTCGGTGTAAACACTGGCCATGTTGTAGGTGCGAGGTGTACCTTTGTTTGCATTGTTGCAACGGAATTTAGGTGAGCCGTAGGCGATGCCTAGGAATGTTTTATATTGGTTAAGGTCATCCCAAAGGCTGCGCTTTGGTGAACCGGCACAACTCATTTGTGATGCAAGGTTAATGTAACCGTCATCTTCACCGTTCAGCATGGCAGCAGACGCGCCCTCAATACCCGGAAAGCTTTTATAACCCCCCATAACATACATTGGCGCGGCTAAGTTTGTGCCGATTAAATTACGGGCTAAATAAGAGTCATTGGTTTGCATCCATTTAACGCTGTCGTTGCAATCTTTACCCAAGAAAGCCGCGTTGATCAGTGCATCTAACCAGTTGCCGTTACAAACACGGTCAGCACCTTCGGTGCCGCTGATCGCTCCACCTGTGGTGAAAACACCCAGAATACCGTTCATGGCGCTTGAGTAATTAGCACTTACCGCTGAACCATAGGCATTAAATGCGGTGTTGTAATATGGGGAACCTGAAATGGCATTGCCAGAAATGAAGGTCATTTGCTGTGCGCCTTGGCTGTGGCTTACCACCCAGAAATCATCATTACTATTGCACTGGGTACCCGCTTGATCATGAATATAACCATCACCATTGCCTTGTTTGATGGCAATGATTTGGCGGCTGATTTCACCGGCCGTTTCATCGCGCCAATAAGGATAACCCGCTTCATCCGTTGAGTTGTAACCTACAATGCCGTAGTTATCGTTAGGGCCCAGTAAGTGAGCTAAGAAGTCTGCGCCGTTGTATTGGCTGAAGTGAGAACTGCGCCAGTAATCTAGGGCTGGTTGGTTGTTACCACTTTTGATGGTGCCATTTGTACCATGGCCATGAACCATGATGTAACAGTTTTCAGCCATTGCACTTTGGCTAAAAACAAAGCTTGTCAGTAATGCGCTTACACTTAACACGGTACGTGTTAGTTGTTTAAGATTTTTTTGCATATCGAGGCCCTTTGATAGGTTTTAGGTCTATCGAGATTTAATTATTATTTTGTTTCCTTTTGTAAAACTTCCCTTTGCTAGGTCATAAAATATTTCTATGAAATAGCTTGAGTGAATATTAGTTGGCATTTGTTATCTCGCCATTACTGAATGGGACAAGTGTTAATACACTTGTGGCCAAAATTAAAATTTGGCATGGCGTGACTATTGTTCGCGGTGTTAGCTGTTATGTTCTGAAACGCTTTTTTGTTTGTAGTGTAATGGGGCTTCGCCAAACCAACGTTTAAACGCACGACTAAAACTTGAAGCATTTAAGTAACCCAGCTCATGGGCTATATCATCAAGAGAGCAGTCATTGGTTTCAATACGTTTAAGGGCAAGCCGTTTACGTTCATTTTCAAGAAGGGTTTTGTAATTCACACCATGATTTTGCAAGTGTCGACGTAAACTTCGTGGGCTCATATGCATTTTTTGAGCAAGGTTTTCTAATGAAACTTGAGTAAACGGCATGTCACGTATGACTTTTTTGACACGTTTAATTAAAATTTCGTCGGATTGCATTTGGCTAAGGTGTTGTTGACAAAGTTTTTCATTGTCACTGGCAGCTAACGCGTTCGCAAAGATAATGGATTGCTTTAATGTATGGGCTGGAAATAAGACGCGGTTATGTTTGCAATTAAAACGTACTGGGTTATTAAAAAACTCTTCAAATACAGTTTGATTACCAGGGCAGGGATAATTGAACTCTATTTCTATATCCATATGTGCTTGGCCAAGACAAAATCGCCCAAGACAAAATAATGCAGAAAATGTGAACTCAATAAAGTGAGGTAAAATTTTGCCTAGGGGAATTTTTTCTTCAATGGTAAAAATGCCACCGTCTTCATCGCTTTCAAAATTAAAATGCAAAAGTTGAGTAAACAACGATTGGTAAACCTCGAGCAGTGCCATGGCTTGGTTTGGGTTGTCACTGCTCATCACGCGGCAAGCCAATACCCCATCGTGGTTTATAAAAAATTGCTCCCCCAGTTTTAGCGCATAACTTTTGTCTAAGGTTAAGTGCCGTGCGTTGGTGAGTAGACGACGGTACTGCTCTAACACAACCGTGTGATCTAACTGAATGAAGTCATTTAACGTGATGCCAGTATCCGCTAGCAACGCTTCTAACTTCACCCCTTGGGTGACTAATAGTTTTATCAACGGCTTAAAATTGGCAACGGGAATACCAAAATCTTGCATGCCCTGATGCATGACATCGGGTGTGCTTAAACTTATATATGAGGCAATACGATTCGACATGAGTGTGGGGCATCACTCTTTATTATTATTTTGTTTGTTTATTAGGCTACTCGCGAATCACGGTTTAGGGAATCAGTAGTCTTGCTTTGGCTTAAAAAGATGATGATGTTGTCATAAAAAGTCAGTTCAATTGTGACGATGGTTTTAAAAAGGGGGAAGATAGAGTTGATTTTGCTATGGAGCAGGTGCTGCTTATTTTGAGCGTGAGGGGTCAACCGAGACAAGCTAATGGCATGGACCATCAGCCTGTCATGTTTTACAGCTATGCCAGATACATCAAAACTGCTGTAGCCATTAGATGGGAATGACCATGCCCGTTATGTGTTGGTGAAAGGTGAACACCAATGCGTAAATGGCGCTACCTAATAGTATGCCAAAGATGTTTAACCCAGGTGTTGGCTGGTTTGAGTGTTGGTCTTGGTTTTTAAAACCTTGTTTAAACATGGTGAAAATCGCGTATAAGGCAAATGGCATAAATAATAAGATACTGGCCAGATCACCGTTAGCAACTAAATGGCTACTGGCAAACAAGGTGATGCCCAAGAGCATGGGATGTTTCAGTTTGCTTCTCATGCTGCATGGAATTTCAGCCCACACAAATAAAACAGCGGCGGGCCACATACAGATAATCGCAACCCAATGGGCACCTGCAATAGGCTGCCAAATAGGAACAAAATCGGCGCTGGCTTTGCCGTATATCATAAGGCCTAATCCCAGCGCTGAAATCAAAGAAAACCCTATCATGTAGGGTGCTTTGCCTATTCGACTGAGCAATATTTGTTTGGCATTAAACAGCGGCAGCAGATGAATACCAAAAAATAGGGTGATACCCAGTATTAACCATTCCATGTGATCCTCACTTATTCATGTTGTTGATATTAAGTAGAATTTTTTCCAATACTTTGAGTGTGGTTGCTAAGTCTTGCTGGCGAATGCCTTGTGTGGCGTCACTTTCCAATGAAGAAATCACAGTGGCGACGCTGGAAAAATCGGCTTTGGTTGAGACTTTAATGCGCTTAACGCGCAAGTCGGTTTCATCTGTTATGCGCTCTACCCAGTTTTTAATTTCTAAGTTGGCGATCGCCACGGACAGGGAAGGGGCGGTAATTTCCAGTTTTTGCGCCAGTTGTTTTTGGCTTAATCCTTTTGACTCCCCCATGAGTAGGCCAACAATGCGAAATTCAGCCAGAGTTAAATCGTGGGGTTTTAATTTGGGTTCAAGGCAGGCGGAAACCAAGCGCTGCACCTTGCTAATGGTCGGCAGTACCATGCGATTAAATGAGGCAAGATAGGTATCGTGACGAGCCATTTGATTAGCCTAATATTAGTTAGTTAGGCTAACTATATTATTTTCAAAAAAGAATGCAAGTGACGATTGAGGTTTTAATGCGCTTAATTACAAAGGAGGATTGGCTATATAAATCAGTAATAGATGGCACGCTTGGAATGTTGAAAGCGTGCCAGAAAGATCAGCGTTGAAGAAACTGCTCTACTTCTTTTGCCCATTCAAGCCATGCTTTTTCACCCAGAATCCCGCGTCGTAATGTGAGGTAGGGCAATTCATAAGGCTGCTTTTTGCTTTGGCTTAGGGCTAAAAACTCTTGTTCTAATGCTAAAAAGGTATCCAGCATGCGCTGATGAATGACCCTGTGTGTATTGAGTTCAGCCAGCATTGTGGGTTTGTCGATTAAGTGACCTGCGTACATTTTGACTAATAATGCATCATTTACCTTGTCGACTTTAACTGGGTTTTCTAGCCAGCTTACTAAGGCATCGTGGCCCGCTTGGGTCATGTGATAAACCTTGCGATCGGGTTTGCCTTGTTGGGGTTCTAAAGTGCATTCAATTAAACCATCTTGATGCAGCGCTTTTAACTGGCTGTAAATTTGCTGATGGCTGGCGTTCCAAAAAAAACCAAGTCGCGCCTTAAAGCGCTTGAGTAGGTCGTATCCTGAACCTTCTTCGGTTTCCAGAAGGGTGAGTATGGCGTGTTTAAGGGACATGGTGCGTATCAAGACTGAATAAGCGCAAAGTGTATGATGCTTAAGTCTTATATGCAAATAGTTGCATATGCAGCTTGCTCGTCTTACACTCAGATTCCAATATGCAAAAACTTGCACATAAAAATAACAATAATGCAAATGACAGTGGAGCGCTTCATGGCAAAAGTAAAGGTTAGAACGGGCAAACGCTATCGTACTGGGCGAGCGGATGATCACTATGATGCCATTGTGGTTGGATCAGGCATTGGTGGCTTAACCAATGCGGCCTTGCTGTCGTTGATGGGCAAAAAAGTATGTGTACTTGAGCAGCATTACACCGCGGGTGGTTTTACCCATGCTTATGAACGTGAAGGGTATGAGTGGGATGTGGGTGTGCATTACATTGGTGAGGTTCACAAACCAAGCTCACTGAAACGCATCTTTGATACCATCAGTGAAGGGCGCTTAAAGTGGGCGGCGATGGAACCTGTATACGATAAAATTATTATTGCAGGCAAAGAATTTGATTTTGTGGCGGGGCGTGACAATTTTATTGATGAGCTGAGCAAACACTTTCCTGATGAGCGTAAAAATATAGAAACCTATGTGGCGCTTATTCGCAAAATATCCACGCAAACCCCGAAGTTTTTTGCCGCTCAAGCCATGCCAAAATGGTTAGGTGTGTTGTACAACACAGTGCGTCCGTTATTAGTGGATAAAGCTTTTTTTAACACCACTCGCGACGTGTTAGAAGGGATTACACAAAATCAAGAATTGATCAGTGTATTAACCGGGCAGTGGGGGGACTACGGCCAAACCCCAAACGAAGCGGCCTTTATGATGCACGCTTTAATCGCAAAACATTATTTAGCTGGTGGTGCTTACCCTGTGGGTGGCGCGTCTGAAATTGCACGCAGCATTATTCCAACCATTCAAAAAAGTGGCGGTGAAGTCTTTACCTATGCAGAAGTAGATGAATTGCTGGTCGAAAATAATGTTTGTCGTGGTGTGAAAATGACAAATGGCGATGAAATAAAAGCCGATGTGGTGTTCACCAATGTGGGTTTTATGAATACGGTAAAACGCTTATTTCCACAGGCAAGTCGTCAGCAGCATAAAGTTGATAAATGGATAAATACCGATGCCATTGAGTATTCAAAGTCTACCCATTGTTTGTATGCGGGTTTTAAAGGTACTGCCAAAGAGCTGGGGTTAAATACCACCAATCTGTGGATTTACCCTAATGGTGATCACGATGCTAACGTGGCCAATTATGTTAAAGATAGCTCGAACCCATTACCGTTAATTTATGTGTCGTTTCCTTCATCTAAAGACCCTGATTGGGAAAATCGTTTCCCAGGAAAAAGCACAGTGGAAATTGTCACCATTGCAAATATGAATGATTATGAGCAATGGAATGGCACCACATGGCAGCAACGTGGCGATGATTATGAAGCAAAAAAAGAGCAGCTTTCAAAACAACTGCTCGAAGTTTTATTTGAGCGTTTACCACAGTTACGCGATGCATTGGATTATTATGAGTTTTCTACCCCGCTTTCAACGAAGTTTTATCAGTTGAATGCAAAAGGTGAAATTTATGGTTTGGATCATTTTGTTGATCGCTTTAAACAGTCGTGTTTGCATCCACAAATGCCCATTAAAAACCTGTATATGACAGGGGCCGACGCCATGACAGCCGGTGTGGGTGGTGGCTTAATGGGGGGCGTAATGAGTACCATGTGTATGCTTGGGCTTAAAAAAGGCAAAGCGGTAATGGATTTGTTCAAAAACTACCAAGAACCAAAATCAGAAAATAATCAGCCTCAAGGTAAACAGGAAGCCGCTTAATTAAGCGCTGAGTGTTTGTGTGTTAGAATGCCCATCTTTGATGGGCATTTTTATTTTATAGGCTTGATATGTTGGGTGTGCTGTATTCGTTTCGTCGTTGTCCTTATGCTATGCGCGCGCGTTTGGCTATTGCTATGTGTTTAGCTGAGCATAGTGTTGAATTACGTGAAGTGGTTTTAAAAGACAAACCCCAAGCTATGTTGGATATTAGCCCTAAAGGCACGGTGCCGGTTTTGCAATTATCACAAAACGTGATTGAAGAAAGCCTTGAGATAATGCACTTTGCATGCGCACAAAATCCACCTAAGCGCGCCTCTTTGTATCCTGAGGTGTTACAAAATGAAATGAATGAACTAATTGCACAAAATGATGGCGACTTTAAATGGGCATTAGATCGCTACAAATACGCAGATCGATATGAAGAAAGTGAAATATTTTATCGTCAAAAAGGGGAAGTATTTTTAGCCAAGCTTAATCAGATGTTAACTGAACATGAAAATCTATTTTTTGATGAGGCAAGTTTGGCTGACTTGGCTATTTTTCCATTTGTTAGGCAGTTTGCCCATGTTGATAAGAGATGGTTTGAAAATAGTGAATATACATATTTGAATCACTGGCTAAATCGTTGGCTTAACAGCGATTTATTTTTGCATGTAATGAATAAATACAAACAATGGCAGCCAGATGCTGACATTGTTTATTTTCCCTAATTTAAGCGGCCGCTTCATCGTCAGCGGCAGCCTCTTCTTCGGCGGCTTCATCACCATCTGCTGCCGTTGCGGTGGTGTCAGGCTCAAATTTCATCCAAAGAAATTCATTGGGCTGTTCGGCCATAAAATGTAAATTACCTTCGCCATCAATCAGTGCAAAACCCTCTGTTGGAATATCAACGGGTTGATTAAAGGAATCGCATAACTTACGTTCGATGAACAGTTTTAAAAAATCCCCATTAAACGCCTGTAATTTTCCTTTCCATTGACAGCCTGTTGCACTGTCACTGCCCTGAAGACCTCCAGCATCATTGATGTACATAACAGAATCGGTTGTTGTCCAAGTGCCGCGAACTTGTTTTAAGCTCATGCTGGAAATTCGTCCGGTATCTAATTCTAGTGTGGCACTGCCTGAGCGGCCGTTTCCATCAAAGTTAATAAAGAGACTTTGTTCGCTCGCAAATAATGCATCGACTTCTATGCGGTTATTGCTGCGCGCTCCCACATAAAAATTATTGGTGGTGTCTGGGTCGGCGTAGCTATAAATAATGGTATCTAAAAGAGCACTGTTATTTTCAAGCGCTTCATAGGTGCCGATATGGGCTTCATCTTCACGCAGAATAAAGACTTGTTCTTCAAAAAAAACCACGGTGGTGGTTAATGCTTCAGTCACGTCCTGTTCTTGGGTTTCACCCAGCCATAATCCTTTTAATTGCGCTGGACCACTTGAGCTGCTGTCATCCAATGCCCCACAACCCGTACTACAGGCAATCACTGCGATTAGGAAATACTTCAAAACGGCCATGTTCTTATCCAATCAATACCTTTTATAAGCATAGCACCGCTTTTTTAAATATGGCTGTTGGTTACTAAGTAATGTTAATGGTTTTTATTAGAACAGATTGGCATACGGTGGAATGAAAACGGGCTTCTATACTGGTTAAACATGCTAGTGGTTTTGAGAGGGAACTCTCTTATCAGCAAAAGGTTTAGCTATGAAAAAGATGTTAGCTAGGTGCTTGTTATTACCAATGGTTTTAATGAGTGCTTTTTCTTGGTCAAGTGTCACTTCAATATTTGATGCCGATCAGCGCATTATCGGCGGTGTAGATAATAGCGAAACGTATCCTTGGATGGTGTCTATCGCACGTGGTTCTCATTTTTGTGGTGGGGTTTTAATCGCCAAAGACTGGGTACTTACAGCCGCTCATTGCCTTGATGATAAAACCGCTGAAGAGTTAACACTTTATATTGGCCTTGAAAACCTAACTCAGCTTTCCAGTGGTGATATGCGCAAGGCCGAGTGGTTTTTAATCCATCCCGATTATAACGACAAATTGTTTTATAGTGATTTAGCAATTATCAAATTGGCACAAAGCTCCACTCAAACACCCATTGATATTTTGAGCCGTCAAGACACCCTAGCTCTGCAACAAAATGAACAGTTGCGCATTTTAGGCTGGGGTGTCACAGATACAGGTTCTACTTCCCGTGTGCTTCAGCAAGTGGATGTCAGCTTTCAGCGGGACACTATTTGCAATAGTACGTATCCAATTAGCAGTATTTCAGATTATTGGGACCGAAGTTTTTGTGCTGGCGAAGTCAGTGGTGGTAAAGACTCCTGTCAGGGTGATAGCGGCGGGCCCATTTTGGTCAAAGCAAATAATGAATGGGCGTTAACTGGATTGGTAAGTTGGGGCAGTGGTTGTGCTGAGGCCGGTTTATATGGTGTTTACACTGAGGTCTCCGCCATGACTGACTGGATTGAGCAACGCCACAGTGGTGTGACGTTATTGGGTGAAGAAAAATTAGGTTTTGTGGGGCAAGACAGAGCTAAACCAGGCACATTTACCTTGCTGAATTTATCTGATCAGGCGCAAGCCATTAGCAGTAAGTCGGTCAATAATATTTACTTTGATATTGATGAATCAAATTGGTTATTGGGTGATTGGTTACCAAGTGGTTCAGCTTGTGAATTTAAAGTTAACGCTCAAGGGGATTATACCGGTGAGCATTTTGCTGAATTGGCATTAGAGGTTGGTGATTACGAGGTGTCACATCCGCTTAATTCAAAAGTGTTGAATAAAATATCTGCAACCGCACTAGATACGGATTGGCAGTTTTTTAGCGGCACGTCAAAAGATACCGAACATGGTGCTTCTTGGTATCAACAAACGGATGCTGAGCAAGGTGCGGTTATGAAATCTGGCAATGCGCCATTAGGGGGGCGCTCGGTTTTATTAACTTACTTAAATGGGCCAGTTGATACCGAGTCACAATATTTAAAATTTGAAGCGCAAGTGAATAATGGTGGCAGTAATTATTTAGGCATATATGTGAATGAACAAACGCCTGTGATTGTGAATGGTAAAAATTGGTCTAGTTATTCCGTTAAACTTGAGCCGGGCATTAATCATGTGATGTTTATTTATTTTCAATCCATGGTGTCATTGGGTTATGTACAACTAAATAATTTAAGAGTGTGTAGTGATCGATTTAATGAGGCGAGCTGCTCAAGTGCCAGTGGTTATTACAATACACAAGACTTAGCTGTGGTAGATGACCCGTCTGTGAATGCTTCTTTGGATACGGTATGTTCAACGATGCAATACAGTAGTCACACCATAACGTATGCTAATCGTGTTTCTAGTGATGTGGTGTTTAAAAATGAAGCGGATCGTTTGTCCAGCAGTAAGGCAACGGGCGGCATGATCGAAAGTCGACAAGGCAGTGGAGCCGTTAGCCCTTGGGTGATACTTGTTTTATCTGTATTAGGGTTGATGCGTAAACCTAAATGGCGGTAATGTGTTTTAAGCGCTTAATGTAATAACTTAACGAAAACCCTAGTTTTTTTGCTAGGGTTTTTGTGTTTTTGGGTAACAAAAAGTCTGCATTGGGTAATGATTTACCGGCATAAATGATTAAATTTCCGCCGCCACTGTTGCACATATAAAGGCATTCAAAGTCATGGTTTAATTGCTGCAAAATCTCTGTGTTTAAATCATGATCTAACCAATAATTAAGCACAAACCATCCGTCTTTTGTAACGCGCTTTGCACAGCTTTTTAAGAAATCTCGCTGCATTTGAGTTTCATCAATACCGTGATGATGGTACATGTCGGCGACCAATAAATCGTAATTATCGTCATTGCTTTGAATATGGCTTAACCCGTCACTGTGAACCACGGTGAGTCGCTCGTCGTGTTTGGGTAGGGCAAAGTAGCGATGAGCAACCCTTACCACATCGGCGCGAAGCTCCACGGCTTTTATTTTTATTTCGTCACATGCGTTTAAGAATGAATAAACAAGGGTGCCACCTCCTAATCCCATGACACAGATGGATTTAGCGTCACAAAAGAGCAGGCTGAGCATAATTGCACGGCTATATTCATGTTGCGGGATATGAGGTTGTGCTTTTATTTGGCAACTTTGTTCGTGTTCATTGCCAAATGTAAGGTAGCGTTTGGCTCCGTCATCTAGGACTTCAATGGTGCCATATTCATCAATGGTTTTATGAATGGATTTTAGCATTTTGCGGCTAGACGCAAGCTGAGGTTCGTATTCTTGGGATATGCGCGCATGGCTTAATTTACTGTCCCTTAAAATCTGAGCTGAATGACATTAAGGGCGCTAATGTTATAGAAGTCTATAACCGAATTAAAGACACTAGGCAGAAAGGGAGATACAGGACATAAAAAACCGCCAATTGGCGGTTTGATGGGGGCTAATGTTTACACTAGGCCACTTGTGGGATCAGAGCATCGTAGAAGGCGCATGTCTGGCTCGCTTTCACCATTTCTTTGCAGGTATTGCCACATTGACCACAATCACCGGCAACACCCAGTTCTTCGCGTAACGCTTTATAATCAGCGCCATTATCGATGGCTTGCTGAACTTGGCGCTCTGTAATTCCTTTGCAAAGGCACACGTACATAGTGATGAACCCATTAAATTTGTCTATGGGCCTAATAGTAGTGTAAATGAGATGGATTATCAATAGCATTGCCAAAAGAAATTATATGTTACTAACTAAGGTTAATTGCACCCACTAAAACCAGGATACCTGCACCTAAGGACAATAGGGTTGTACGGCGGTATTTAGGCATGCCAAGACCCATTAATACGCCACTGATCATAATCACCAGAAGACCTAGTGCCATAAACGCACCATAAAGCTTAAATACCGTGCCTCCCTTGGCCTTATGTAATTGAACTAATTGTCGGTAGGCACCGGTTTCTTTAACGTCTAATTGGACAAGTTGACTGCCTTTGGTGGTGGTTAGGCTGATGTCTGTTTCGCTGCCGGTCCATTCGAGCACATGGCTATGCTCGGTGGATTTGAGCTTAGCGGCACCACTGGGATAAGGGTGTTGTTGTTTGTCCAGTTCTTGCTGAGTAAACGTGATTAGGCTGGCTAGGTCGCCCTGCAAAGGTGTTGCAATGGGTAGTTTGAATGTTTGTGTGTCATAACCCCCTTTTACCCCCCATGTATAAAAACCACCTGTGATGGCATACATGGTAATGGCAGGCAGTAAAATGGCGGCCAGAATTAAATGCAATTTCATAAGTTGAGCGCGCTTCATGAAAACCTTCATATATAAATGACTGATGCTTTATTTTGATCTAGAAAACTTAACACAACCTTAAAGACAATTTGATGTACACAGTCTTAGGTGTGGTGAGCCATTTGATTGCGCCATTGGATAGGCGAAAGTCCTGTGGCTTTTTTAAATGCCCGTGAAAACCCACTGATGTCACTATACCCTAATATTTCTGCTAATAAGGTGATGTCGATTCTACTAGAGGTTAAATACCAGCACCCTGTTTTGATGCGGATGTCGTGTAATAAAACCTTAAAAACCACGTCTTGCTCTGAAAGACGACGTTGAAGGGTTCGCCTGCTTATATTTAACAGATCGGCAATGTTATCAATAGATTGATTTTTATCCCCCATGGTTTGCTGTATTAAAGAGGATACGCTTTGCACGATATCGTCATGCTGTTGATCAAATTTTTGTAAATAATGATGGGCAAATGCATGGATGGTTTTATCTGCATTGGGGATGGGCGTATCTAAATAATGGGCGGGTATGACCAATTGATCGTGTTCGCAGTTAAATACCACGGGCATTTTAAAATACTTTTCATAAGCCGATTGCTGACTCAGTGCGGCGTGACTGAGCTCTATGCGAATACCGCGAAAATTATTTCCCATAACTAAACGGCACAGTTGAAAACAGGCGCTAAATGAAAGCTCTTTGTATTGCCTGGTATCGGATAAATCATGGAATATTTCATAACGGCGTAAATATAGGTTGTTCCCTTGTTGTGTGTAATCCCAGTATTCAGATTGATTATGAAAGGCCATAAAACCACGGGCGGCATTTAATGCTTGGCGGGGCGTTGTGCAGTTTTTGAGTAATAATCCAAGTGGCCCCAAAATGCGGAAGTCTTGTTTGGCTCCAAGGCGTAAACCAAAGTCAGGGCAATCAAATGTTGCTGCGCTGTTTTGTAATAACGCAACAAAGTCATGAATGGGCATCACGTTTTCTGGGGTATTAATAAAGGCCATATCGCAGCCTTGTGTCACCAGCCATTCATCAGCATTAACGTTTAGCTCGGCCAATAATGCATCTATACCAAATAGCGCACTGGTTTTGATGTGGAAGGTTTGAGTCATATTGAGTTATGGCTATTTCTGTGTCATCAGTCTGCATAGCTTGGCACCAAATGACAAGAAATCCAAGTGATCAGCTCGTATCTTAGGTTTAATCCAAGAAAGATCGACTCATAAAAAAATAACAAAAATAAAAACATAAGAGGTGTGTAATGGCTCAATACGACACGATCATCAATGATGGGCGATATTTTGATGGCACAGGTGCGCCATCCTCCATTCAGAATGTTGCTATCAAAGACGGGCGGATTGCCCTTGTCACACCCAATGAGATTGAAGATGTTGATTGCCAGCATATTATCAACGCTCACGGTAAATGGGTGACCCCAGGGTTTTTAGATACCCACACGCACTATGACAGTGAGCTTATTGTGAGCCCTAGTTTGTCTGAGTCAGTTCGTCATGGTGTGACGACAGTTTTGGTGGGCAGCTGCTCGTTAAGCATGATTTGCAGCGAAACCGAGGATGCATCCGATATTTTTACCCGTGTTGAGACGGTGCCCCGTGAAAAAGTGTTACCGATTTTGCAAAAAAATAAAACATGGAATACACCAAAACAGTGGGTTGAGTTTATAAAAACCTTACCCCTTGGCCCCAATGTAATTAGTTTTTTAGGACACAGTGATTTACGCACCGGTGTCATGGGGCTAAGTCGAGCGACCGACCGAAATATCAAGCCCACCGAAACTGAAATGCAAAAAATGGAAAGCCTGTTAAAAGAAGCATTGGATGAAGGTTTCCTGGGGCTGTCTACCATGTGCCTCAAGTGGGACAAGATCGACGGTGACCGTGAATGGTCAAAAAGTTTACCCAGTACTTACGCCCACTGGAAAGAAGTGTCCCGCTTAAATGATTTATTACGACAATACGATCGTGTGCATCAAGGGGCGCCTAATGCCGCTCAGGTGTTGCAGATTAATCAGTACATGCGCGAGTGTATGGGGATATTTAAAAAGAAATTAAAAACCACCTTAATTAGCCGCATGGATTTAAAAGGCAGTGTGTATTTAAGCAAAATTACCAATATTGCCGCTCAGATCACTAACTTTTTTAATGGTGATTTTCGTTGGCAGGTTTTACCAACCCCTTTTACGGTTTACGCCGATGGCATTGATGTGGTGTTTTTTGAAGAATTTGGTGCTGGTGAAATGGCGCTTGATTTAAAAACCGAGGTTGAGAGAAACAGTTTATTAAAAGATGAAACCTATCGTCGAGACTTTCGTAAATTTTATGGTGAAAAATTAAGCCCAAGGGTTTGGCAACGTGATTTTGGTGATGCCATTATTTTAGATTGCCCAGATGAAAGCATTGTGGGGAAAAACTTCGACGAAGTAGCAAAGGCACGTAATGTTCATGTGGTTGATTTATTTTTAGATTTGGTTGTTGAATACGGAAAGAAATTACGCTGGTACACAACGGTGGCTAATCATCGTAAAAGTGTGCTTAAAAACATGGTGAAAGATAAAAAATCATTGATCACATTTAGCGATGCCGGTGCCCACATTCGTAATATGGCATTTTATAATTTACCCCTGCGTATGTTGAAGTTAGTGAAAGAAAGTATTGACGAAAATCAGCCTGTGATGAGCATGGAAGAAGCTGTTTGGCGCATGACCGGTGACCAAGCCGACTGGTTTAATGTGGATGCTGGAAAAATCCGAGTGGGGGATCGAGCCGATGTAGTGGTGATTGACCCAGCAGGGTTTCATCAAAACTTAGAAGAGGTGAGCTGGGGTGAGATGGAGAATTTTGGTTTGCAACGTTTAGTGAATCGAAACCCTGGTATTGTTGAACATGTTTTTATTAATGGCAAACACGCTGTGCGTGATGGTGAACTGCAGCCTGAACTGGGGCAGCAAATGGGTTTTGGTTGCTTTATTGCTGCAAAGTAGTACTGAAAATTAACGAATAAATGCTGGCTTAATATGCTGATGATATTGTCTTGTGAAGACACCTTATGTGTTCATGTTGTCTGTTAAGCTGGCAATACAAAAATAAGATGTAAATAAATATGAAAGCAAAAAAAACAGTGGTCATTACCGGTGGCTCAAGCGGCATTGGTTTGGATTTAGCAAAAGCGTATGTGCAGCAAGGTTGTGATGTGGCGTTGTTGGCTCGTAATCAAGCTCGTTTAGATGAAGCGGTTTCACTTTGTAAGGGGTTAATGAAAACCGCAGATCAAGTTATTAAGGCTTACAGTGTGGACGTGGCGGATGCCCAATCATTGTCTAAATGTGTGAGTGATATTAAGCAAACCTTATCGACCCCTGATATTTTAATTTTAAGCGCGGGTATTGTGGCCAGTGAACGCTTTGTGGAACAAAGCGATGCTGGGTTTGAAAATATCATGCAAACCAATGTGATGGGCAGTCGCTTAGTTGTACGGGCATTTATTAACGATATGATTTTACAAAAAAGTGGGCAGATTTGTTTTGTAAGCTCCCTCGGTGGCATTATTTCAACCTATGGGTATAGCGCCTATAGCGCGTCAAAATTTGCAGTGATTGGTATGGCTGGAGCATTGCGACAAGAAATCGCCGAATATGGCGTGGGTGTGAGTGTGCTTTGCCCACCCGAAGTAGATACGCCTATGGTGGCCAAAGAGTCAGAACATATATTGCCGCAAACCCGTTTTATTAAAGATATCGGTGGTACGCTGAATGTGAAAACCGTGACTAAATCGGCTCTTGCAGGCATTGATAACAATAGATTTATTATTGTACCTGGGCTGATGGCCAAAATTTCTTACGCTCAGGCCCGTTTTATGCCAAGGATTTTTGGCTGGTTTATGCAATTACTTGTGAATTATTCCAGTAAATAATAAACAGCAGTTGAATTGGAAAAAGGCATGCTCAGTACACAGCTGTCCCACAAATAAAATTTGATTAATCCTCATCCAAAAAAACGTCATCCCCGACACGAGGAGCGCTTTGATCGGGGATTCACCTCTACTTTTGTGAAGGATTTGAGTGTTTCATCGGTCAGTTTATGGAATTGGACCTCGCGTTCGCGGGGGAGACGTGAAACTTCTGTTGATTTTTAAACTATGAGACAGCAGTGTACTGGGCATGCCTTTTTTATTTTACTTTGAGCTTTGCCAATCAAAATACGCGGAATAAAAGTACACGCCAATTAATAATGCTAACCACCACTCGATGGCGTTAACAATATCATCACCGCTGTCTAACGCTTTAAGAGCAAGTGCGATGGCAATCATGATGCCTTGAATCATCACCGATGCCCATTTGATTTTTAGTGACATATTAGAAAGTGTGGGTTTAATTTCTTTTTGTAAACACAAAACAAGATGCAAAACTTGCGCTAAAAAAGTGACTAAAAAGAATAAGATAGCCCCCGTTACATGAACGTCCCAGTTGATGGCTTCTCTTGGTGGAATTAAAACCGCGGTGGCCATGATTAAAAGTAGGGCACCTATTATTCCTAATATTGAACTTGCCCCATTTAACCAAGTGCTGGTTAAGGTTTGTATTTGTTTAAAGCTTACCGCCCACCACATGATAAAAAACGCACACGCGGCAATCATGCCACCACGAAAAACATAGCCTTCTGGGCTGTAAATACCTGCGTCGGTAATATTTAAACACCCTTGTAAAAACGGATTACAGCTTTCAACTTTTGGGTGATCAAATTGTAAGGCAATGATGTAACTGAGTAATATGGTCCCTTGGCTTAGAATTAAACAAGTAAGGGCCAGTAATGGTTTTAAGCTCATAAAACACCTTTTAAACAATATGCGCTGATGTTGGCACTATAATGATTTATCATTAGTTTTTCTATTTCTACAAGGCAGGCTCTTGGACGCTCATTTTCGTATGACAATTGATCAGCAACATGATCAAACAAGCTTATTAGCGTGTTTACTGCCGTGTATTCCCTATTTAAGTGTAGAGCAATGGCAGCAATTGCTAGTGAGCGGCTGCATTAAATTACAATATGAAGTGGTATTGTCTGACTGCCCTGTGAGCATTGGGCAGGTGATTGATTATATGGTGCCTGATTATGAAGAAGATGAGGTGGATACCAATTGGTCGCTGCTTTGGCAAAATGAACACATTGCAGCGGTGCATAAACCCGCCAACTTGCCAGTTAGTCGCACTACTCGTAATGTTTACAATACCTTGATTCAAATTTTACGCCGTGAAAGCCCTTGGCCTGATGCCCACCTCTTGCATCGCTTAGATTTAGAAACCTCCGGTATTATTTTAATCGCTCATGATAATGAGCAAGCTAAATATTATCAGCCAAAACTCTCCCAGCTTATGTTGTGTAAAAAATATCGAGCCATTGTTCATGGTGATCCTACTTGGCAAACCCTTAAACACAGCAGTTATTTAAATACCAAAAAAGACAGTGCCATACGTTGTCAAATACATTCGGTAGAGCAGGGGCAGGGCAAGTTCAGTGAAACGCACTTTACCGTATTGGCCTGTGCAAATGGTTTTAGTTTGGTTGAGTGTGAATTATTAACCGGTCGTAAACATCAAATTCGCGCACACCTTAGTGAATTAGGTCACCCCATTGTTGGTGATAAAATTTATGCAAATAACGGTGAGTTTTACCTAAAGCGTTTAGATGATGGGTTAACACAAGCGGATCACGATGCCTTATTGGTTGAGCATCATTTACTTCATGCTTATGAAGTTCAGTTAAATAATATGTGGCAAGCAGACGGTGAGCGTTTAGTGATTCAAGATGATCATTACTCGGATATTTGGTTGCGCTTTAGCGAACAAGTTGGACTGTAAGAATGATTAGTGAGTCATGACGGTTAACCTAAACGGCTCTGTAAAAATTCCACAAGTTGACGAATTTTGGCAGATAAGTGCCGGTTATTTGGGTAAACCGCCCAAATGGTTTCGGCTTTCATTTTATATTGTGTGAGTACCTCTATTAGCTTGCCCTGTTGAATGTGCTGATCGAGGTAATAACTGGGTAATTGCACCATGCCGATGCCTTTAAGTGCGGCATCCACTAAGCCGTAACCACTGTTACACGTTAAGTTGCCGGTGACTTTTATGGTTTTGTCTTTTTGGTTGTCTTCAAAGCGCCAATAACTGTGTTGTCCCATTAGACAATTATGTTGATTTAATTCGGTCAAGGAATGGGGCGTGCCATGGTGCTTTAAATATTCTGGTGACGCACACACACGATAATTGCGTTGGCTGATGGGTTTGGCCATTAAGCTTGAGTCTTTTAATTTGCCCAGCCGAATGGCGAGGTCATACCCTCCCTCAACTAAATCCAATTGCTGATTCGTTAAATTGGATATGACGTCAATCGCTGGGTATTGCAGCATAAAATCATGAATCAGTGGTTGAATGTACTTCTCACCATACATAACCGGCGCAGTCAGTTTAATACTGCCTTGTGGTGTGTCTTTTAAGTTACCCAATGCTCGCTCAGCATCTTTAAGGTCATTTAAGATTTGTCGGCAGTGTTGGTAATAGGTTTCACCTTCTGCGGTGAGGGATACCTTACGCGTGGTGCGATAAAGTAATTTGGTGTTGAGTCGTTTTTCCAGCTGAGAAACCTGACGGCTCACTTGTGCCACTGATAGGTTTAGTGAGTTGGCGGCATGGGTGAAACTGCCAAGCTCGGCCACACTTACAAACTCAGATACTCCCTCCCAAATGCTCATGATTATTACCTATATGTAAAAGTATTTTAATTAATTAGGTGATTATCATTATATAAGAAGTAATTACAATGAAATTGAATGATTAGACAAGCTTAATGCCCTGAGCTGTACTTAAGCTGTTTTGTGTTAGCAGATTGAATTGACCAGGAGTCACCATGACCGATACCTTTATAAAATCAAAAGCCGCCATTGCATGGGGGCCAAAGCAGCCGCTGAGCATAGAAGAAGTGGATGTGATGATGCCGCGCAAGGGCGAGGTGCTGGTTAAAATTATTGCCACTGGGGTGTGCCATACCGATGCATTCACCTTATCAGGTGAAGACCCAGAGGGTGTGTTTCCTGCGATTCTAGGCCACGAAGGTGGCGGTGTGGTTGAGGCTGTGGGCGAAGGGGTGACCAGTGTTGCCATTGGTGATCATGTGATTCCACTTTACACACCAGAGTGTGGTGAGTGTAAGTTTTGTACCTCAGGTAAAACCAATCTTTGTCAGAAAATCCGTGAAACCCAAGGTAAGGGTTTAATGCCAGATGGCACCACACGCTTTTATAAAGACGGTGAGCCAATCTATCACTACATGGGTACATCAACATTCTCTGAATACACAGTACTACCAGAAATCTCATTAGCCAAAGTCAACAAAGAAGCACCGCTTGAAGAGGTCTGTCTGCTTGGTTGTGGTGTCACCACAGGCATGGGCGCGGTGATGAATACGGCTAAGGTTCAAAAGGGCGATACCGTGGCCATATTTGGTTTAGGTGGGATTGGTTTGTCGGCCATTATTGGTGCCACCATGGCAGGCGCATCACGCATTATTGGTATTGATATTAACGAAAGTAAATATGAACTGGCGAAGCAATTGGGGGCCACTGATTGCATTAACCCTAACGATTTTGATAAGCCTATCCAAGAAGTGATTGTAGAAATGACAGATGGCGGTGTGGACTTCTCATTTGAATGTATTGGCAATGTGGACGTCATGCGTTCTGCGTTAGAGTGTTGCCATAAAGGTTGGGGCGAATCTGTGATCATTGGCGTGGCCGGTGCTGGGCAAGAAATTGCTACCCGCCCATTTCAGTTGGTGACGGGGCGGGTATGGCGTGGTAGTGCCTTTGGTGGTGTGAAAGGGCGCAGTGAACTACCTGGAATTGTAGAAAAATACTTAGCCGGTGAATTTAAACTCAATGATTTTATTACTCACACAATGGGTCTTGAAGATATTAACGAAGCGTTTGATTTAATGCATGAAGGTAAAAGCATTCGCTCGGTTATTCATTACAATAAATAAAATGAAGTGGCTTGGTGTGTTTTACCAAGCCAGTTTTTTAAAGTGAGAATACAATGAGTTTAGAAATTCTAAGCAGTGCTAAAGTGTTTGACGGTTGGCATAAACAGTATAGCCACCCATCAAAAAGCACCCATTGCAACATGCGATTTGCAATTTTTTTACCGCCACAAACGGCAACCGGTGAAAAGGTCCCTGTGTTGTATTGGCTGTCGGGTTTAACTTGTACCGATGAAAATTTCATGCAAAAAGCGGGCGCTTTTTCTGAAGCGGCTAAATTGGGCATAGCCATAGTGGCGCCAGATACCAGTCCCCGTGGTGAAGGGGTTGCGGATGATGTTGATGGCAGTTACGACTTTGGTTTAGGGGCGGGTTTTTATCTAAATGCCACACAAGCGCCGTTTAATCAGCATTATAAAATGTACGATTATGTGGTGAATGAATTACCGGCTTTGATAGAAGCAAACTTTCCAGTGACACAGCAGCGTGCGATTAGTGGTCATTCCATGGGAGGGCATGGTGCGTTAAGTATTGCACTAAAAAACAGTGAACATTATTCATCGGTGTCGGCGTTTAGCCCGATTGCCAATCCGATTAATTGCCCTTGGGGGCAAAAAGCGTTGGGCGGGTATTTAGGCGAAAATCAACAAGATTGGTTGGAGTATGACAGCAGCGAATTAATGAAAAATTTCACAGGCAAGCCCATACCTGCGCTGGTGGATCAAGGGGATGCCGATAACTTTTTACAAGAACAGTTAAAGCCACAGGCCCTACAAGCCGCGGCTAAGGCAAGTGCTTACCCGTTAACCCTGCGTATGCAAGCGGGTTACGACCATAGCTATTATTTTATCAGCACCTTTATTGCTGAGCATATCAGGTTTCACGCCGAGCATTTTTAAATAATAGGTTGGGTATTTAAAAGCCATTTATTCACAGAATAAATGGCTTTTTTACGACTTTATGGGGGTAGCAACCGTTACTGATCTTGCGTTTTTAGTGTGGGGTTCTCTTTGTATAAATGTTTTGTGCCGCGAAAATGATCAAATAAAGATTGATGTGCTTTTTTCGAGAAGTTGTCGTCACGTGTATCGTATTGAGCGATCCAGTCTACTAACATCTTTAAGTTGGCATCTTGCGCTTCTTTTGAATCGTATTTGTGAGGCTCCCAAGGTCTTGATTTTGCATTTTCAATGCAAGACTGGGTAGGTAAGTCCATAAAAAATACTTCATTGCAGGACGTTAAGATAGGTTCGATCAAATCACTATAACAGCCCTCAATTACCCAGCAAGGATGTTGATCGATGAATGCTTCTATAGTGGTTAATGACTCTGATAAGGGTTTACGGCTCGGTGGTTGTGTATCTTGCCAAGCAAGAGTGTCTAGATCCAGATGGGAAAGTTGATGAGTCAGGCTTAAATGTTTGGCTAATGTTGATTTGCCCGAACCTGAATTACCAAAAATCACGATGCGTTTCATGCTTACCCCTTATGGCTATGTGCAATAGACATGTAACTAAGACATGTCTATTGTAACCAATAGTCACCGCAAGGGTAGGACAGAAATACCTTAAACTGGATTTAAAGCGTTGGTTTTTTTGTCAGGGAAACTGTAGCGAATGATTCGCTTGACCACACTGAAATACTGCTTCAAAAAACCACCGCTATTGTAAGGTATGTTGTATTTACTGCATAAGCTTCGAACTTCTTTTGCCATTTCTGGGTAGTGTTTTGCGGGCACATCTGGAAATAAGTGATGCTCCATTTGGCAGCTTAAATGGCCCGTCATGATATGAAATAAACGGCCACCTTCGAGATTAGAAGAGCCTAAAATTTGACGATAATACCATTGACCTTGAGTTTCGTTTTCACAGTCAGAGCCTTTGAACGTGTGAATATTTTCGGTGAAATGACCACAAAAGATAATGGTGTTTGTCCAGATGTCCCGTAACAAATTGGCCACGAAGTTACCGGCTAATACCTGAAGAAATACAGGAAAGCACAACAGAGGATAAAAAATATAATCTTTAAATAACTGGCGTGCGGCTTTATTAAAGAAAGCGGCTTTTAGTTGTTCACGAGTAATAGGGAGTTTACTGACTTTACGCTGCTTGCCCATAAAGACTCGCTCGCCTGCTAATTCGTGATAAGCGATGCCCCATTGAAAATTTAAACATAATGCAATGTAGGTAAAAAACTGAAAAAGGTTTTTAGGTTTCCAGCGAATGTCATCACTTAAGCGTAATAAGCCATAACCAAAGTCGCGGTCTTTCCCTATGATGTTGGTGTAGGTGTGGTGTTCGTGATTGTGATAGCGTTTCCATGAGGCGCTGTCACCAGCATTATCCCACTCGAAATTACGGCTATTGATGTTTGGATCATTCATCCAGTCGTATTGACCATGTAAAACATTATGGCCGATTTCCATATTATCTAATATTTTAGCAGTGGCTAACGCCAATACGCCGATCACCCAATATACTGGGTGAATAAATCCCAGTACGATTAAAACGCGGCCTGCTATATCGCTTAAACGCTGAACACGAATCATGTTACGAATGTATTGAGCGTCTGCTTTACCTACTTTTGCCATGGTACGTTCGCGGATATCGTTAAGCTCAGTTGCAAATTGATCCAAGGTTTCGATGCTTGGATTATTTGGGTCAATAAATTGTGAATCAGCCCATTGTGTTTGTGCATTCATATTTATCTCCTTTTATAAGTCCAAAACCACATCGTTTACGGGCACGCTAATGCATAGCTGAATCTCTTGAGCACCCGTGTCACTATAAGTTTTGGTTTTACTGTTATAGACAACACCGCTTTTCTTTTGGCAGATGCATTGGTGACATACACCAATACGACAACCACTAACGGGTTTTAAATCATGGTTTTCTGCTAGTTCCAATAATGTTTGATTATTAGATGTGCTCACAACTTGTTTATTGCTGCGCCCAAAAAGAACTTGCGCATTGTCGTTCTGCAAGTCAGTGGAAAGTGGCTCAGGTCCAAAAAATTCGTAGTGGATATGCGCATTGTTGACATTTAGGTCACTTAATATTTTGCGGCCCAGTGTAATCATTGGGGTGGGGCCACAAATATAAAAATGAGTGTCTGAGTTGAGTTGTTCAATTAGGCTAATGTGCGAGCCGTTAATGTTACCTAGTTGTTCACTGTCTATTAGCTGTAAATGAAAATTTGAATTTTGATTAGCAAAGCTTTCAAATTCTTTTTTAAACAAAAAATGCTCACTGCTTCGAGCGTAATAAAGCAGCGTGATATCTTGCTGGGTGTCATTGCTGTTTGGTTTTAAATTCATTTGCTGCAACATGGAGCGAAAAGGGGTGATGCCGCTGCCACCGGCAATCATGCATACAGATTGGTGCTCTGGGTTAAGCGTGAACTCACCCATGGCCTTTGATATGTTTACTAAACTGCCTGCCTTTAATGCTTTAGGAAGCCAAGGTGTAATTTTACCGTGGCTTTGAATGCGAATACTTAATTCAATTAAGCCTGTTTTTTTAAAATATTCAGGACTGGATGAAATGCTGAAATAACGACTCAGCCAAGCGCCATCTTTTTCAACGGTAAGTTCAATATATTGTCCCGCTTGAAATGCTTGAAATCTTTTATTGGCCTTAATAACTAAGCTGAACATGTCTTGGCTTTCATGGCGAACTTCAACCACACGGCTGCGCAGTAGGTCGCTACGCCACTGTGGTAGAGCCATTTGAATAACGGGTTCAAAATACGCGCGGATGCTTTGATGGTTGGTTAAGCTGCCAATAAACCAATGCCAAGCCTTACTTGCTTTAGTTGATGCGATAGTTTGCATGCATAGCTCCTATAATTTCAGTGAACAAGTGTATGCCGAAAATAAGGGGCAGTAAATTAAATTATTATTAAATCTAGTAAAAATGGGACATTTTTGGTTGTATTTGGAGAACAGTTGTTTCTTTAAAGTGATTTATACCGTTATCTATTGTGGTGGTTAAATGGATGAGTTTGCTATCAAATGGTGGGGGCTGGGCATACAGGAGGGTTGATAGGTTGGGATTAAGGTGCATGTGAGCAGGGTAGGCAAGGTGTTTTGCCTACCCATAGCTTTTAATCAGTGGCAATACCCACGTGGAGTTTCTCAAACCAGTCTAAGAATTTTTGCACATCGTCGCCTTTAAATAGACGACCATGTTGGGGAGCCATGATTTCAATGTCTAATTCTCTTACCCGCTTTAACCAGTGGTGTTTGGCCGTATCGGATGGCATCCAGCGTTCATGAAAGTAGCGCATTTTGTCAACGTGGCTATCAAAATCTTCAACAAATAGCGGGCAATTTGGTGGCTCAAGTGCAGCACCAATGTCGCCACTAAATAGGATTTTAGATTTTGGATCATACACATGAAAATTGCCGGAGCTATGCAGGTAATGAGCAGGAATAAATTCTAACTCAATGTTGTTCAATGTGACTTTGCCGCCTTCATCATCAATTGAGCTGTAACCAATTTTATCCATACCAAAGTGACGTATAAAGCCTTCCCATAGCCATGATGCATGAAGTTTTGCATTGGGTAATACCTGATCCCACATGCCCAGCGATGAAATAATATCTGGGTCTTGGTGGCTGGCAAATAGATCGGTGATGTGTTCAATGTCGACGTATTTTAATACGGATGCCAGCATGGTTGAGAAGACTTCGATGCCGCCTGGGTCCAATAAGATACTGCGGTCACCATCGACGATCATAAACTGATTGGTATCAATGATCTTTTCTGGTTTTTCAGGGTCACGACCAAAAACGTACCATTGGTGGCCTTCGTCGTAAATCTTAAGTGCATCCATGCTTAACCTTAATGTTGAGTGAATTTAAATTGTGATAGTTGATTTTGACTAAATGTAATGTGGTGTTTGATGTCGTTACTTAGGCCATCAATGGTGTTTGCCATATGTTCCAGTAACGGCTGGTAGTCACCTGTTTGGGTCGCTTCTAATCGAAATGTTACGGCCACTACACTGCTGGATTGCATATATTGGCGTATGTCGATGAGTTGCTCGTTAAGTTGTGACAGTTGTGATTGCATGCTGCTGTTTAACGCTTCAAGGCTGTCTTCGCCGCAGTTAAGTGCGTGATTTAACTGGGAGGTTTTGTTTTGATTGATGCGCTTTTTTGTGCGGTTTACGTGGGATAAAAATGAATTGGTGCGCCACTGGCGTACTGAGTTTTGCGAAATACTAATGGCGCATTGATTAATTGTGCCTGAAAGTTTGATGGTTTTGCCGGCAAGTTCATCAAAGTAATCGCTGATGACTTTTAACCCAGCGGCCTGTGCACCAGCGCGCAGCACCATAGCGCGAGAGTTTTTAGCAGCCAGCGCCATGCGTTTTGCAATGATGCTGGCCCGATAAAGATGTCCAGAAATGGTCGCCGCCGCTGCGGTTTGTGAGGCTATGTTGGACGTGTCTTTGGTCATGTGTGACCTATTGTCATATTTGGTTTATATCACTTTACTATAGCGTATACCTTGATCTGGGCGAGTCAGATATTCATCAAATACCATACAAATGCTTCGGATCAATAAAATGCCCTTATCGTGCACTTGTATGCCCTGTGATGAGACGCTTAATAGGCCGTCTTGTTCGAAGTTCTCAAGGTTAGCCAGCTCTTTTGCAAAGTGGGTTTGTGGATCAATATGGAAGCGTTTTTCAATATCGCAAAACGATAAATTAAAGTGACAAATGAGCTGTTTGATGACGGCTTGTCGTAACTCGTCTTCATCGGTCAGGGTAAGCCCTTTATTGATGGGCAGAACGCCTTGCTCTAATTGGGACTGATAAACCTCGATGTCAGCACTGTTTTGCATGTAACTATGGCCAATTTGGCTAATGGACGAGACACCTAATGCCACTAAATCGCAGTCTGGGTGAGTGGTGTAGCCTTGGAAGTTACGATGCAGTTTGCCAGCTTGTTGAGCTTGGGCAAGGCTGTCATTGGGTTTCGCAAAGTGATCCATACCAATATAGATATAACCGGCTTGTGTGAGCATTTGAATGCTGTCTTGTAACATGCCAAGTTTGGTTTCAGGGTTTGGTAGATCTTCGGTTTGAATGCGACGCTGAGGCATGAAGCGCTCAGGCAAGTGGGCATAATTGAACACCGAGATACGATCAGGGCTTAAGTCGATAATGTGCTGCAATGTTTTCTGAAAGCCACTGCGGCTTTGTAATGGCAGGCCGTAAATAAGATCAATATTGATGGATTTAAAATCAAGTGCCCGCGCTTGATCTAGGGTGGCTTTGGTCATCTCTAGAGGCTGCACGCGGTTAACCGCTTTTTGCACGGCCGGGTCAACATCTTGAACCCCAAGACTGACACGATTAAAGCCAATGCTTTTAAGGTGAGCGAGGGTGTCGTTTTCCAGTTCGCGAGGGTCGATCTCGATTGAAAAATCACGATTTTGAGCTGCTGATAAGTTGAAATGTTCGGCCAGTTTGTTCATTAACCGGCTCATTTGTTCATTGTTTAAGAACGTTGGAGTGCCGCCGCCAAAGTGCAGTTGATCAACGGTACGCTTGTCATCATAACCTTGGGCGCGTAATTCGATTTCTTTAAATAGGGCCTTAAGGTAAGGCTCTGCTTTTTCACGACGTTTTGTAATGACCTTATTGCACGCGCAGTAATAACAGACATGGGCACAAAAAGGGATGTGCACATACAAAGAAAGGCCTTCATCTTGTTTATGGCTGCTAAGGCGAGCTTGCAGGTATTGCTCGGAATCAAAGCCTGGTAAAAATTGTACGGCGGTAGGGTAAGAGGTGTAGCGTGGGCCAGATTTGTCGTGGCGCTTAATTAGGTCAATGTCCCACTGGATATTCGTTTGAAGATTCATGATACGCCCACATTTTAAAGATGGGCTATGTTAACAAGGCTTATGTGATGGGATATTGCTTCAGGTCAAGCCAGTCGTGTGGAACACGACTGGCAATCATGATTTAGAAATAGCTCTGCATAGGTACACTGCACCATTTGCCATTTGAGCAAATCGCTTTCACCCATAGACGGTGCTTGATGCGATTCACTTGACGCTCTTTGGGCGCCATCATTTGTAAACCCGCTAACGTTTGAGCGTTTGGGTAAATGGTAGGGTCGTTCAAAATCTCTTCATCGACATACTGCTGCGCATTGAGCATAGGGCTTGGGTAAGCGGTGTAATTGGAATTACGACCAGAAACTTGAGCGCCCATCATGTAATCAATGAAGGTATAGGCCATGTCTTTATTGGGGGCGTTTTTAGGAATGGCCATAATATCAATCCACATGGCGGCCCCTTCTTTGGGGATCACGTATTGAAGATCAGGGTTTTCAGCCACTTCGGTTAAAATGTCGCCCGAATAGCCCACGCCTAGGCAAATTTTGTTTTCTTTTAGATCGTCTGTGTATTGTGTGCTGTGTAAGTAGTTGATATCAGCGATGGTCTCTTTAAGTAATTGACCAGCAGACTGTAACTCTGATTTTGAACTGGTGTTGATGGAGTAACCCAGGTACTTAAGGGCTGCCGCAAAAATTTCATCACGCTCATTTACGATGCCAATGCCGCATTTAGAGAGCTTTTTGCGGTATGCGCTATCGAATAATAACCCCCATGAGTGGTTACTTGGATCAATGCCGACTTTTTGTACTTCTTTTGTATTGATGCCAATACCCGTTGTGCCCCACATATAGGGAATGCTGTACACATTTCCGGTATCCAGTAATTCAAGGCCGTTCATTACCACAGGGTTTAAGCTTGAAAAGTTTTTAAAACGGGCTTTATCTAGCGGGATGATTAAATCATTGTCCGCCATGATGCGAATAATGGCCGAAGCCGGAAATATCACGTCAAATTGGTTGTTTGGGTTAAAGAAGATTTCAGTGAACTCATCAACGCTATTGAATTCTGCGTATTCAATGGTCACGTTGTTAGCTTGTTCAAATTCTTTTAGTACATCAGGGTCAATGTATTCCCCCCAGTTTAATACTCGTAGGGTTTGTGGCGCACTGTGGGCTTGATGGGCAAATACACAGGCAAATAGGGTCAGCGATAAAATCGCCTTGATCAAGTTCGGCATTTTAGTCTCGGTATGATTTCATTGAAATTGGGGTAACGCGTATGCCTAAATGAGGTACTGCATGGCACATGTGAATTTAGGACAATTGTCTCGTTCTTACTAATGAGAAAGATATATCCCCTAGGGGATATATTTGGTGAAAAGCCGCATATTTATTCGAGTTTTTGTGATGGATTTCTATTTTTTATAACACTTGAAGCGCACTGACTTGTGCTTTGAGGGGGCATAACAAAGAACGAGTTGTTTGACGATGCTGTAATTGCCAGCCTATATTGGGGCTCGGCTTGTTTAAGGAGAGGGATGTGCAAGCGCAACAGGATCAGCTACAGGCATACCATGTGTTCGTGTCAGGCAAGGTGCAGGGGGTGTATTATCGTGCCTCTACGGCAAAGAAAGCGCAGCTGCTTGGGTTAAAGGGGTGGGTTAAAAACTTGGTTGACGGTCGGGTTGAATTGTTTGCTCAAGGGGATGCCGAATCTCTAGAGAAATTATTAAGCTGGTGTCAAAAAGGACCAATGTTGGCCAAAGTCAGTAAGGTTGAGTGTGAAGTGGCGCAAGTGGATGAAAAAATGGCGCAGTTCGAGGTCATGCGCTGACTTTCATGACAGGCCTTAGCCTGTTAATCTTAAGTTCATCATTCATCACTTTAAAATAATAATAATGAATTCAAAAATGAACCCTCTATTTGTAGTTTGTATGACCTTATTTGCTTTGGCGATAACGGGTTGTAGTTCCATGCCTGGCGCCCTAGAAGGTAATGACTTAAGCCATTTAAGTTTACGTGATAAACGCATGGCTGATAGCAAGGTAAAAGTTTTACAGGCTCAACCTCAGACCAGTAGCTCTTTGGGGCAGGTTAGCTCTAAGCGTTGTCAAAGCTCTATGTTCAGTGAAGCTCCAGAAGAAAAAACCTTAATAGTTGATATGAAAGCTGAAGCTTACCGCTTGGGTGCCAATGCCATTAGTGATGTAAAAATCGAGCAACAAGGTGCGATGGGTGATGGTTGCTGGAACGTGTATACCGCCACTGCGAATATGCTTGTGATTGAATAGTTTTTATTATGTTTGAATACTAAGCCAGCTGATAGCTGGCTTTTTTGTGCCTGCAAATTATACCTCTTGGTATCCTTTTGGCGCTTTACCTTGAATGAAAAACGCAAAGGCTAATATTTCAGCCACTAAGCGGTAAAGTTCTGGTGGGATGTTATCGCCAATACTCATGGTGCTTAATTGCTCTAATAATTCTGGGTTTTCATAAATGGGGATGCCTGCGTCATAGGCAATGTCGACCAATTCTTGAGCGGCTCCTCCAAAGCGTTTTTCGCTAATAATGGGTGCTTGGCCGCCATCGTAAAACAGCGCTAAGGCTTGCTCAATTTCGTGTTTGGGGATGAGGTTATTCATAAGCACCTATCAAGTATGAACATCGATTAACGATTGTTGGATCGGTTGGTGTAGGGGTTTAGGTGCACCATGTTTACTGGTGACACTGTCAATTTTGAAGCCGGCCTGTTCTAACTTGTTCTTAATGAGGGGTATGTGTTGATGCAACTTTTTCAATTGCTCGGCCTCACTTGCCCATAATGTGACGGACAGTTGCTCTTGTTTGAGGTGGCTTTCAATGGCAAATGCCTGAGTGGTTTGTTGGGCAAAGCGTAAGATTAAGTGCCAACCTTGAGCGGACGCCTCTTTTGTTTGTGATGGTGTGTGTTGCTTGCATTCAAAATCACACCACTGAATTTGGTTTTGATGCACATAAGGCAATGAAAGTTGAAACTGAGTATTGTCTTGAGTGTTAAAAAAACGGTTTTGTATTTGGTCGTGCGTGAGTTTAGATAAACTTTGATTAATGCCCAGTAATTGGCGTAACAATGATGATTCGTTGTCGTTTTGATTAAGGCTGTTTGATAGGGCAAAAAGGGTTTGCTGTAATTGTGGCTGCACGGCTAATGATTTTGGCCAAATGGATTCAGCTTGGTTGTCACTGGCTGCTTTGGGCATCATGAGTATGGAGAGCCACTGACTGAGATCCTGAAATGTCTTGATACCTGCCCCAGCGTTTGCCCCTTGAAATGAAGAAGCAGGCCAATTTGGTATGAAGCTGTCCTTGCGCTGCATAAGCTGTTTGCTTAGCTGCTCTAGTAATTGGTGTTGGTTTTGAATTAACCAATTTTTATGGTCATGCTTTAAAACTGGATGACTGCTGGATGACGTTAACGTTTGGCTTAATGGGCTTTTAAAACTGTCAGTCATATTTGTGTTTGAAACAGAAGGCTGTTGCACACCAGGTGTATTTTGAAGGGCTGAGCTGTTTAGAGTTGGTATGTTTGCCTGTGAGTTTTTGGGCGTTGTGTTCGATATTTTTTGTTGGAGCAAGCTGACCCACTTTTGAATATTTTGTTCTACCTGAGCCATTTTGTTTTGCATGTTGCCATGAAGGCTGGGTTGAGGGGTCTCGGCATTGGGGATGTTCAGTGTTGGTTCTTTACCTTTAGTTGTTTGTGAGTGCAGTTGAAGCAATTGGGTTAATTTGGCTTCAAAGTTTTGCCCGCTATCCATAACCGCTTGTTTGAGCGTGTTGGGCGCAAGGGGAATATGGCTTTGCAAGGTAGTTTTGGGTAACGGGGTCAGTGGAAACTTAAGTGGTGTTTCTTTATGTGTAATTTGATGGTTATCAATAAGCGTAATGGGTTTTAAGGTAAAATTCTGCGCCACAAATTGTGATCGAAATTGATTTAAGGGTGTCTGTGTTTGAGCGCTTTGAATCGTAAGCTTACCTTCGGGGCTTTGCTGTAATAAAACTTGGCTGTTTGCTGCTACGGGCCGATTAGAGAGAATGCTAATGGCTCCTTTCACACTTAAAAGCTTAATTAATACCAGTTTTACGTTATTCGGCAGTGGTGTTTCTTTGTTTAAACTTTGCGCAATATTTGAAAGGTTTAACTTTTCACTGATGCCACCGCCTATAGCTTGGCTGGTTGGGCTTGTATTGGGTGTTTGTCCGTTTAACAACGCTAATTGATTTAGAACTTGCTGATTTTGGCTTGGCGGTAATGTTTGGCTGGATTCCACTTTGGCCCAGGTGTTAATTAGTGCTTGAATGCTTGAGTTTGCAAGGGGCGCTGGCGAACTGGAACCGCTCACCTGGACGCCTTTTGATGGGGCTTGAGTTGGTGAGGGCGATTGCACGTTAATTGTCGGTTCGTGTGGAAGTTTCATTAAACCTTCAATAATTTAGGAATCTGCCGTAAATGCGCGTTATTTTGTATATAATGCCGCGCGCCTATTTGGTCTGTACATAGTTGATATCGGCCAGATATTGGGTGAATTAAACATTTAGTATAGAAGTTGTGGTTTAAATCTCTTCGAATTAGGAGCCTTTGTGCCTCATTTTGATCAACAAAATACGACAGATACGTCAGTAGCACTGATAAGCGGCCGTGCTTTGCTGTGTGAGCGTGATGATCGAATATTGTTTGAGGCACTGGATTTTGACTGGCGCTCAGGCCAAATTGTTCGCATATCTGGTCCAAATGGCGCAGGTAAGAGTACATTAATACGGATTGTATTAGGGTTGGGCGCCTCATTTGACGGGGCATTGTTTTTTAAAGGCGAGCCTATGCAACGAGCTCGCTATGATTTTCGCAGCCAACTTTTATATCTAGGCCATCAAGTGGGGATTAAAACCAGCCTCACCCCTGAAGAAAATTTAAATTGGTTATGCCCGCAAGCCAGCAAAGATCAGATCTATGGTGCCCTTGCGAAAGTCGGCTTACATGGTTTTGAAGATGTACTGGCCCAAGGATTGTCGGCAGGCCAGCAACGAAGGGTTGCCCTAGCTCGGCTGTATTTAGAGGAAAAGTCCATCTGGATTTTAGATGAGCCTTTTACCGCGATTGATAAAGATGGTGTGGCGCAGCTAGAACAACGTATTATCGAACATGCGAAAGATGGTGGTTTGGTCGTGTTAACCACTCATCATCAATTCGATTTTGATGTAGATGAATTAGTGCTGGGTGCTCAATCAGTAGAAGGTGTAAATTAACATGGCGCACTCATCACCTTTAATTGCTTTATTTAAGCGAGATTTGTTAATTGCTTTTCGTAATCGCGGTGAACTCCTCAACCCTCTGATGTTCTTTTTAATGGTGGCCAGTTTGTTCCCCTTGGCTGTGACGCCTGATCCTAAGTTTTTAGGGTTAATTGCCCCTGGTATTATTTGGGTGGGAGCATTATTAGCCACATTGTTGTCTTTAGATTTGATGTTTAAAAGTGATTATGAGGACGGCAGTCTTGAACAAATGCTGTTGCAGCCTCAACCCACTTTACTGTTTGTACTGGTAAAAACCTTACTGCATTGGTTGACGGCAGGATTACCTCTAACAATCTTGGCCCCGTTACTAGGCGTTATGTTGGCGTTACCTGAAGGGGGTTACTGGCCCCTGGTGTTCAGTTTGTTACTGGGGACGCCTATCTTAAGTTTATTAGGTTCAATTGGTGCCGGCTTAACGGTAGGGCTTAAAAAGGGGGGAATGTTGGTGCCACTTCTTATTTTGCCACTTTATATACCGGTTTTAATTTTTGCTGCCAGCTCCGTGCAAGCCGGTGTGGATGGCAATAGCTATACAGGTCATTTGGCATTTTTGGGTGCTTATTTAGCATTAATGTTCGTACTGGCGCCTGTTGCCAGTGCCGCGGCGTTGAAAATTTCAATCGCCCGTTAAAGAAGAATTATTTTATAAGGTCGTTTTATATGTGGTCTGCACTTAAAAGACTCTATCATCAGCTGGGTTCACCTAAGTGGTTTTATGAAATCACCTCCCGCTGGTCACCTTGGTTCTTATGGATCGGTAGCGCACTGATGCTGGTGGGGGTTGTCTGGGGGCTGGCATTTGCACCCGCTGATTACCTACAGGGTAATAGCTTTCGTATTATTTATATTCATGTTCCTGCTGCTTTATTAAGCCAAAGCGCCTATATCATGATGGCCGTTGCTGGTTTAGTAGGCTTGGTATGGAAGATGAAAATGTCGTTTGTGGTGGGTAAAACCATCGCACCCATAGGCGCAGGTTTAGCGGTCGTGGCGTTGGTTACTGGTGCCATTTGGGGTAAGCCTACCTGGGGGACATGGTGGGTTTGGGATGCTCGCTTAACCTCAATGCTCATATTGCTGTTTTTATATATGGGTGTAATGGCCATTTATAACGCTATTGAAAGTGAAGAGATGGCCAATAAAGCCGCCGCGGTTTTAGCACTGGTGGGCAGTATTAATATTCCGATTATTAAATACAGCGTGGAATGGTGGAATACCTTGCATCAGCCGGCCACGATTACACTGACCAAAAAACCGACAATGGCGCCTGAAATGTTCATTCCATTGATGTTAACTATTATCGGATTTTACTGCTGGTTTGCGGTTTGGGTGTTTGCACGTACACGGAATGAAATTTTATGGCGTGAGCGTCGAACTAAATGGGTAAAAAGCCTTCTTAGCACGGGAGCGAATCACTAATGTTTTTTGATAGCTTCGCAGAATTTATTAATATGGGCGGTCATGGCATGTTTGTTTGGCTAAGCTACGGCGTTGCCGGTTTGGTTGTAGCACACAATTTCATCAGCCCATTGTTAACCCGAAAAAAAGTCATTAAAGATATTGAGCGCCAGATGCGCCGGGAGCAGAAGTAATGCATCCACAACGTAAACAAAAATTGTTCATTATTTTATTCATGCTGGGGGGGATTGCTCTGGCGGTGACGCTGATGTTGGTGGCGTTGAAAGAAAATATTAATTTATTCTATACCCCGACACAAATTGCAGCAGGTGAAGCACCTGTCAATCGCACAATTCGAGCGGGTGGTATGGTAGTTGAGGGCAGTGTCTCCCGTGCAAAAGATGGGTTAACCGTTCAGTTTGATGTAACGGATGGGAAAGACATAGTAACGATTCAATATGAAGGTATTTTGCCGGACTTGTTCCGTGAAGGGCAAGGCATAGTGGCATTGGGTAAGCTTAATGAAAACAAGGTATTTATTGCCTCGGAAGTGTTAGCTAAACATGACGAGAACTATATGCCGCCAGAAGTCGCCGATGCCTTAGAGAAAGCGCATAACGACGGTACTCAAGATGTTAAAAGCGCCCGCTACTAATTTAGGAGATAAAACATGTTACCTGAATTAGGTCATTTTGCGCTGATTCTTGCGCTGGTTTTTGCTTGTTTACAAGGGGTTGTCCCCTTGGTTGGCACCGCTACTGGTCGAACCCAGTGGATGGTAATGAGCCGCCCATTAAGTTGGGGGCAGTTTCTATTTTTGTTGATTTCCTTTGTGGCTCTGGCCATCAGTTTTGTAAATGATGATTTTTCTGTGGCCTATGTGGCGAATAACTCCAATAGCTTATTGCCTGTGCAATATAAGATCAGCGCGGTGTGGGGCTCCCATGAGGGTTCTTTATTGCTATGGGTTTTATTGTTAAGCACGTGGACAGTGGCGGTGAGTATTTTTTCACGTAATTTACCCATCGATATTTTGGCCCGTGTACTGGCCATTATGGGTTTGGTGAGTATTGGCTTTTTATTGTTTACCTTGTTTACGTCTAATCCGTTTGAGCGAATTCTGCCTAATATTCCAATGGACGGCCAAGATTTAAACCCGTTACTTCAAGACTTTGGTTTAATTGTGCATCCGCCAATGTTGTACATGGGTTATGTGGGGTTCTCTGTTGCCTTTGCGTTTGCCATCGCTGCTTTGCTTAGTGGTCGATTGGATGCAGCTTGGGCTCGTTGGTCGCGTCCTTGGACAACGGTTGCTTGGGCATTTTTAACCGCAGGTATCGCCTTAGGTAGCTGGTGGGCGTATTACGAACTTGGCTGGGGCGGCTGGTGGTTTTGGGATCCAGTAGAAAACGCATCGTTTATGCCTTGGTTAGTGGGTACGGCTTTAATTCATTCGTTAGCGGTAACAGAAAAACGCGGTGCATTCAAAAGTTGGACGGTGTTATTAGCCATTTTTGCATTTAGTTTAAGTTTGCTTGGTACCTTCTTGGTTCGTTCAGGTGTATTAAACAGTGTGCATGCATTTGCCAGTGATCCTGATCGTGGTTTATTTATTTTAGCGTTACTGATTATTTCAATTGGTGGCTCTTTATTAATCTATGCATTAAAAGCCCCGACGGTTGTGGCGAGAGTGAGTTTCTCGTGGGTCAGTAAAGAAAGTTTCTTACTGCTTAACAACGTATTACTCATTGTTACTTGTGCGATGATTTTGTTGGGAACGTTATATCCAATGATTGCGGATTACTTTTTTGATGAAAAAATCAGTGTAGGCGCGCCGTTCTTTAATTTGTTCTTTGTGCCAATTATGTCGGTACTGGTGTTGTTTATTAGCTTAGGTTTTATTAGTCGCTGGAAAAAAACCGATGGCAAGTGGCTTGCATCGCAGTTGTGGCCTGCGGCGGTGTTCACCGTTTTATTGTCCCTTGTGTTTCCGCTTATTTATGGTGTGCACTACACGTGGCAAATTGTGTTTGGTGTGGCGCTCAGTTCATGGGTAATAAGCTCGACCTTGCTTGATCTTTATCGCAAAGCAAATACGAATAGTGGTTTGCTCGCGGGACTTAAAAAATTAAGTTTAAGTTATTACGGGATGATTTTAGCCCACATGGGTGTGGCCATTACTGCAATGGGTATTTGTATTGTGAGTAATTATACGCAAGAGCACGATGTGCGAGTGGTACCAGGCGATAGCATAGACGCATCCGGTTATCACTTTGTTTTTGATGGTGTGAAAAAAGTACGAGGCCCTAACTACATTGCTGATGAAGGGCAGATTCGTGTGTTTTATAACGATGAGTACTACACCACCATGAAACCGCAAAAACGTCATTACAAAGTGCAGCGAAATATAATGACGGAAGCGGATATTGATGCGGGTTTATTTCGCGATCTTTATGTGGCGTTAGGTGAATCACTAGACGGTGATGCTTGGGCCGTTCGCATTCACTATAAACCTTATGTTCGCTGGTTGTGGTTGGGTGCAATATTTATGGCCCTAGGTGGCATCTTGGCGGTGTGTGATAAACGCTATCGTTTATCTCGTACAAAAGCTGTTAATTAATAAGGGGCGATTATGAAGCGTTGGGCGTTATTTTTACCGTTTATTATTTTTACTTTACTGGGGTTTTTACTGTGGCGTGGTTTGTATCTTGACCCTAAAGATATTCCTTCGGCATTGGTTGATAAACCTTTCCCAGATTTTGCCTTGCCGACATTAGTCAGTGGCGAGACAAAAACACAAGAAAGTTTGAAAGGCGATGTGCACTTAGTCAATGTGTGGGGGACTTGGTGTATCAGTTGTAAGGTCGAGCATCCGTTTTTGGTAAAGCTTGCCCAGCAGGGTGTGCGTATTTTGGGTGTTAATTATAAGGATGAAAACGATCCGGCTCGTCAATGGCTGAATGATCTGGGTAATCCATATGTATTTTCGGTTGATGATGAAGCTGGGACTTTGTCCATGGATTTAGGGGTCACCGGTGCCCCTGAAACTTTTTTTGTAGATGCTAAGGGTGTTATTCGTTACAAACATCAAGGGCCTATTACTCAAGGTAACTGGGCACCACTTGAGAAAATCTGGCAATCATTGGTGGATGAAGCGACACAGGTGAGCCAACCATGATGAAGCATGTATTGTTATTTTTTGTTTTATTTTTTTCTCAAATGTCTTATGCCATGGTTGACGGCCATGAATACGTTTTTGATGATGGCAGTGAATTAGAGAATCAAAATCGAGCCGCATTATTTCAAAAGCTGGCTGAAGAGTTACGCTGCCCCAAGTGTCAAAATCAAAACCTTGCTGACAGTAATGCCATGATCGCTGGTGATTTACGCCGCGAATTATATCAACAAGTTAAGTCGGGTAGTGATGGACAAAGCATTATTGATTTTATGGTGAATCGTTACGGTGAATTTGTTTTATATCGCCCGAAAATGGGGGCTATGACTTATGTTTTATGGTTTGGCCCAGTGGCGTTATTGCTGATTGCATTGATTTGTTTGATCTTTATTGTGCGTAAACGTAAACAAACGAATGCGTCATCGCAGGGGATATCGCCAGAGCAACAAAAACGTATTGATGCACTATTAGCTAAAGATAAAGAGGATGACCATGTTTGATTTATGGTTAGGTATTGCGGTACTAATTGTATTAGCCATGGCCGTCATGTGCTTGCCTTTGTTTGTCTCATTGCGCGGCAGTGAATTACAAAGACAGCAAAGTAATGTTGATATTTATAAGTCGCAATTAGCCGATTTAGAGTCCGATCTTAAGGGCAATCGTATTGGTCAAGCTGAATATGATAGCTTAAGTCAAGAGATTAAATTAAACCTGTTAGTTGATACTCAAGATGAAGACGTAATTAAGGAAAACAAATCGGGTAACTGGTTATTTATCCCTGCTGTGCTGGTTATATTAGTGGTGAGTATTGGTTTGTATTTTAAGCTGGGTGCTGAAAATGAATTGGCGATTACTCAGTTACTGCAAAAAAGTGGGCAAGCACACTTCACTGAAGACAATGCGCTAGAGCTTATTGCGCGTTTAGGTGTGCAAACCAAAGAAACACCAGAGGATACTGAAATGTGGTATCTACTGGGGCGCTTAAATTTTGATATGGGCCTGTTTGATCAAGCTGTAGTGGGCTTTACTCAAGCCCTGCAATTATTACCCATTGACTCTAAACAAGATCAAGCGGTTGCAATGGCGCAGTTGGCTCAAGCACAATTTTTTGCCAATGATCGTAAATTAGATGCCGCGACAGAGTCATTGCTAAAAGATGTGTTGGCAATTAATCCTAATGATGAAACCTCTCTTGGTTTATTGGGTGTAGCGGCTTTTGATTCAAGTCGTTATGTTGAAGCGGTCGGTTATTGGCAGCGTTTAATAAGCATGATGCCGGTCGATAATCCTAATGTTGCGGCTATTCAGGGTGGTATCAATAAAGCGCTTGAGCGTATGAGTGCCTCAGAGCGTGCAAACATTGAAAAACAACAAGCCGCTATTCAGCCTGCTGTGATTCAAATTACAGTCAATGTTGCACAAGATATGATTGCTAAGCTGCCTAAAAATGCTGATTTATTTGTTTTAGCAAAAGCTGAAAATGGCCCACCAATGCCCCTTGCTGTTCAACGAATTAATGTTGAAAAATGGCCAGTGACGGTGACGTTAGATGACTCAATGGCCATGATGCCGGCTCTGCGTTTAAGTCAGTTTGAAAACGTGGTGATCACTGCTCGCATTAGTAAAAGCGGGGTAGGTAATGCAAAAGCCGGTGACTTACAAGGTATGAGTGCCGCTATAAGCAGTCAAACCAAGCGCGTATCTGTGCAAATAAATGAAATACTCAAGTAGGTTATTTCATTAATGTATCAAGCGGATGCGCCTCGCAAGCCATATTTGGCCAAGGGCAGTAATGTTAAACGCTGTCCTGATTGTTTAATGGCTGATGGTTATTGTTTATGTGCTTATAAAAAAAGTATTCAACAAGATGGCGCCAAGCCTGTGCATATTTGTTTGTTAATGCACAAAGAAGAAAGTTATAAGCCTAGTAATACTGGACGTTTAATTGAGCATGTCTTGCCTAATTATACCCACCGTTTTTACTGGCATCGTACCGAGCCAGACCCTGAGTTTATTCGATTATTAAACAACCCTGATTTCCAGCCGTATATTATTTTTCCGGGTGATCGCGGTGGTTATGAAGAACGTGTGGTTTGTGAAGCGGATTTATTAAGCGGGCGAACGCCACTGTTTATTATTTTAGATGGCAGTTGGCGTCAAGCTGGTCGCATGTTCCGATTAAGTGAATATTTACAATACATTCCTGTGTTACCTTTGAGCACGCAAAGGCACAGTCGTTATAAATTACGCAAAGCGCCAGATGAGTTTCACTTGTGTACTGTAGAAGTGGCGATAGAATTACTGCATCAGCATGGCCAAGAAAATGCGGCCAGTTCGCTAGATCGGTATTTTACTGTGTTTAATGAGTTATATGCTCAATCTCGCCGTCAACAGAAAGCTCAAATAACCCCAGATTGACCGCAAGCCAATTGAAAGACACGCAGTATGTCTTTGCTTGCTTGTTGTAAATCGTGTTTTTCTAAATGACCTCTTAACCCGTCAAGGCTTGCTAAAATTAAGGTAGCGAGCTTTTTAGGTTCTACATTAATACGTTCTAATGAGATCTCATCTTGCTGTTGAGCCTTGGTAAGGACATCAGACAACATTTTCTCAATGTCTTTTCGCGCTTGAGAGAATATGTCTTGAGCCACGTGCTGCACGTGGTATTTCAAATCGTTCAAAATGACTTGATTGCTGACTTCGTCAAAGGTGGGTTTAAGCCAAGTTTGCATGATCAGCTCAATGGTTTTCCAGCATGCTAGCTGTTTAGCTAAAATAGGTTTGCAGTCGTTATTGGCTTGTAACTGAAATTGATGAACCACTTTTCTGAAAGCGTCATCTTTGTTTTTCAAATATTTATGTACCGTTGCCCTTGAAAAGCCCGCATGTTCACTAATTAAGGTCATGTTACTGGCTTTGTATCCATGCTGGAAAAAGCACTGCCTGGCTCCGGCGATCACTCTTTCCTCGGTTTTTAGGGTCAATGTCGTTACCTGATTAGTCATTGTTGCAAATATAGATAGGTGTTTTACGTCTTAATGTCACTAATATTGACAGATTATCACTATGTGTAAACCTGTCAATATGCTACAAATACGCACCAAAAATTGTTGTGGCTGGCCTAACTATGAGCCGCGACTATGCTTAGATGGATTAATCTGGAGATAAACACATGGGATATAAGGGTTCTTTCTTAGCCTTATTGATCATAACCGCGTTAGTTGGTTGTGGTGATAGTAGTGAAATGCAGCAGGTACAAGAGAAGGCGGTTGTTGTTCAACTTGCTGAAGTTAGAACTGCCACCACTGAACATGAATTTTCATTTCCAGCTAAGGTGATGGCCAAAACCACCGTCGATCTCGCATTTAGGGTGAGCGGGCGTTTAAAATCGATTAATTTGCCAGAAGGCAAAACCATCAAAAAAGGCACAGTGATCGCAAGGCTTGAATCTGAACCGTTTGAGCGTGCAGTGCGCATGGCAGAGGTGCGACTTAAACAAGCTCAGCTAGAGCTTAAACGAGTGAAAGCCATTGCAACTAAAGGCATTGGTTCTGAAAAATCGGTAGATAATGCAGAAGTGAGCTTTGAGCTGGCCGAAATAGAATTAGAAGAAGCAAAAGCGAACTTAGAATACAGCGTGCTTAAAGCACCTTTTGATGCATTGGTATCTAAACGTTTAATTGAAAACAAAGGTTTTATTAATCCTGGTTTGCCCATTGCACGCCTGCAAGATTTATCACGTATCCATTTCCAGTTTGATATCCCTGAGCGCTTAGTGAATCAATATAGCCGTTCTCAAGTTGCCAAGGCCACCGCTTTTATTGATGGGGCCATTAACAAAGAGTTTGATATTGAGTATGTTGAATATTCTACCGAGCCAGACCCTGTCAGCCAAACCTATGCAGTTGTTTATGCGATGGATGCCCTAAAGGGTGTTGAAATCACTCCTGGGGTGCGCGCAACCGTTAAGCTTAAAGGTAATGACGACAAAATGCCGCAAGTGTTAGGCGTGCCTGTGAGTGCACTGGTTACAGGAACGGATAGCTCAATGTCTGTGTGGGTGTTTGATGAAAAAACGCAGCGCATTAAAAGCACCGTCGTGAAAGTAGGACCTATGGTTGAAGGCTGGGTGGCGGTTTTAGCGGGTTTAGAAAAAGGCCAAAAAGTCGTCTCTGCAGGTGTAACCAATATGAAAGAAGGGCTGTTAGTTCGCCCTTACAGCATGCAATAAGGGGCTTATTATGGATATCGCAAAAGCGTCCATTAGAACGCCTGTAAACACATGGTTGTTGGTTGTCATATGCTTAATTGGTGGCTTGATCGGGTTGGGTGAAATAGGTCGCTTAGAAGACCCATCGTTCACCATTAAACAAGCCATGGTGATTACTGCTTACCCTGGCGCGAGCGCTGAACAAGTTGAAAAAGAAATCACCGAACCGCTTGAAACCGCTATTCAGCAAATGTCTCAGGTTGATTCGGTTAACTCGGTTTCAAAGCCCGGCGTATCTGAAATCACCGTAGAAATGAAACCCACATTTGATGGTCACCAGTTGCCTCAAATTTGGGATGAGCTGCGCAAAAGAATGGGGGATGTACAAAACTCATTGCCTACCGGTGTGAATCCGATTCGAGTTGTTGATGATTTTGGTGATGTTTACGGTTTGTACTATGCGTTAACTGCACCTGATTTTACACCGTATCAATTGCGGGAATTTTCACGTGTCATTCGTCGTGATTTATTAACCGTCCCTAATGTGACAAAAGTGGCCGTTGAAGGTGTGCTAAAGCAACAAATCACCGTGCATATTGATACTTCTCAATTGGCGAACTTGGGTATTTCTCTGCCGGATGTAAAAAGTGCGTTAGCCTATAGTTTGCGCCCTTATGGCAGTGGTCGACTGCATGTTGATGGTCAGCGAATTCGCATACCTGTTGGTGGTGTTGAATCCCATGTTGATGCTATTGAGAACATCACATTAGGCTTGCCTGGTTCCACCAGCCAAATTCGTATTAAAGATATTGCCCAGGTCACATTTGATGTGGTGGACATCCCAGATGTATTAATTCGTCATAACGGCCAACCAGCTATTACCTTAGCCGTGGCTGCTAATATCGATGCAAACGTGGTTGAAGTGGGCATAGCGGTACGCCAGCGAATTGATCAAATTCTTTCTCAATTACCTTCGGGCATCATACTTCAGCCTATTTATGATCAAGCACAAGTGGTTGACGAGGCGGTTGGCGGCTTTATTACCAACTTAATTATGTCGGTTGTTGTTGTAATCGCGACCTTATGTTTATTTATGGGGTGGCGTGCTGGTGTGGTGGTGGGTGCCGTCTTGTTGTTAACGGTACTGGGCACTATTTTAGTTATGTGGCTGTATGGTCTTAATTTACAGCGTATTTCTTTAGGTGCGTTGGTGATCGCCATGGGGATGTTGGTTGATAACGCCATTGTAGTCGCTGAAGGCATGATGCTGAGAATGCAAAAAGGCTACAAAGCATTAGAAGCTTCAAGTTATGTGGTTAAGCAAACTCAATGGCCACTTCTAGGTGCAACCGCCATTGGTATTGCGGCATTTTCGGGTATTGGTTTATCCAATGATGCAACCGGTGAATTCTTGTTTTCTTTGTTTGCCGTTATTTTAATTTCGTTATTTTTATCTTGGATATTGGCTATCACCGTTGCCCCACTATTTGGCTCATACTTTTTTCAAGTGGGTGATAAAGGCAGTGATGAAACCTTTAATAGCTCACTGCACAAAACCTATAAACGCTATTTATTAAAGGCATTACACAATCGAGGTAAAACGGTTTGGTTGTTGGTTGCGGTGACATTAATTAGCTACATGAGTTTTGGTTTTGTTAAACAAGGGTTTTTTCCTGCCTCGAATACGCCAATATATTATGTACATTATTGGGGGCCACAATCCCGTGATATTCGTGAAACAGCACAGTATTTGACGCAAGCTGAGTCTTTTGCTCAGGGTTACGAAGAAGTCGCTGCGGTAACAACCTTTGTTGGAAAAGGGGCAACTCGTTATACCTTAACCTATGCACCAGAGCAGGCAAATGAAAGTTACGGTGTGATGATTATTCGCACTCATGAACGTGATCAAATTCCTCAAGTAATCGAAAAGTTAACTTCAAAATTACAAGCGAATGATCCTGATGCGCGTATTTATAATACACGAGTTATTTTTGGCCCAGGGGTTGGTGCTAAATTAGAAGCGCGTTTTATGGGGCCAGATCAAACGGTATTAAGACAGTTAGCCCATGAAGCCGAAGAGCTGTTAAAAGCTGATGGTGAGTTATTGGATATTCGTCAAAACTGGCGTCAAAAAGAACTTATTTTAGTTCCGCAATATGATGAGTACGCGGCAGGTGTTGCGGGTGTGACTCGAGCCGACTTTTCTGATGCAGTTCAGTTTTCGAGTAATGGCTTAAAGCTTGGTAAATTACGTGATGGTGATTATAGCTATGACATAATCGCTAAGGCATTAACGCCACAGGAAACGGCACAAAATAAAGATGAGCTTCAACAACTGCAAGATGCATTGGTTTGGAGTCAGTACCAGCGTAGCTATGTGCCAGTTCGTCAAATTAGTCCGCAGATGCAGGTCGAGTCAGAAGGTGTGTTGATTCACCGTCGTGATCGTATTCGCAGTATCAGTGTTTATGCTGAACCTGGCGCTAATGACACCGCAGCTTCAGCACTTGCGCGTATTCGTCCTCAAATTGAATCAATACCGCTACCGGATGGTTATAGCCTTGAATGGGGTGGCGAGTTTGAAAGTGCTGGTAAAGCACAAAAAGCATTGGGCGGGGGCTTGCCACTTGGCTTTCTGGTCATGATTTTAATTACCATTTTCTTATTTGGTACGGTGCGTGAACCTTTGATAATTTGGCTGATTGTACCTATGGCAGTTTGTGGTGTTGTGGCGGGCTTACTTATTGCAGACTTACCTTTTGGCTTTATGTCGCTACTTGGTTTTTTAAGTTTATTCGGGATGCTGATTAAAAATGCCATTGTTTTGATTGAAGAGATTGATATTCAAATTGAAACGGGTATGGATAAATTTGAAGCGATTGTTGAGGCCAGTCTAAGTCGTTTACGCCCTGTATCTTTAGCGGCTGTCACAACTATACTGGGTATGGCTCCGCTGTTAACGGATGCTTTTTTTGCTGATATGGCGGTGACAATTATGGGTGGTTTAGCATTTGCAACCATTTTAACTATGATTGCTGTACCTGTGCTTTATAGTTTGTTTTATAAAATTAAAGAAAAAGCGTAGCTTAAGTATTTAAACTTAAATGTTATATTTAAAAGGTCGCTTAGCGGCCTTTTTTATTTTTGGAAAGGTGTTATAACGATATATAAATATGTTGGAGGTGGTTTATGTCGGTTCATGAAAAGATTAATTATGTAGAGTTGCCTGCCCATGATTTAGAAAAGGTGAAAGCTTTTTTTACAAAAGCGTTTTCATGGAAGTTTACCGATTACGGTTCACAATACACGGCATTTACCTATTCAGGCATTGATGGTGGTTTTTTTAAGGCGCCGCTTTCTTCGAAGACTCAAAATGGAGCGGCATTAATTGTTTTATACAGTGAAAATATACAACACAGTCTTGATAAAGTTGAGCAAGCAGGTGGGAAGATAAGTAAGCCAATCTTTGAGTTTCCAGGTGGGCGCCGTTTTCACTTTCAAGACCCATGTGATAATGAATGGGCGGTTTGGTCACTATAAATCAATCTACATCATTTTCGGTTGCAGTGATCTTTTTAGGCAGAGTAATAATAAATTGGCTGCCTTCACCAAGTGTAGAATTGACATCAATGGTGCCTTGCAATTTATGGCTCACAATATTGTAAATAATATGCATGCCTAAGCCTGTGCCACCATTGCCACGTTTGGTTGTAAAAAATGGATCAAAAATCTTTTTCCTGACTTCATCACTCATTCCTTTACCATCATCACTGTATGTGATTTCAATATCCTCTTTTAGTTGTTTAACTTGAATGCGGATATTGCCATTATCAGTGGGCTCATAAGCGTGTATCAGACTATTCATTATAAGGTTGGTGAATACTTGGGAAAGCGCACCCGGTAAGCTGTGAATGATGATGTCTGGCTCGCAGTCTAAGATGATACCCACTTGGTAACGTTTCAGATTAGGCTTTAAGGTATAAAGTGTCTCTTGTAGGTAATCATTTAAATTAAAATCACGATCTTCATCGTAACTTTGATCTGCACTCACTTGTTTGAAGCTGGTCATCAAGTCACTGGCACGAACCAAGTTAGCGCTCATTAATCGAATGCCATCATTAAAGGTTTCTATAAATACTTTTAATTCATTTTTGGTGAGGGTGCCTTCGTAAAATCCTTTTTCTAATTGCTTAAGGCTGTCTTCTACGTAACTGGCACTGGTTCTGGCAACACCCAGTGGTGTGTTTATCTCATGACTAATGCCTGCAACCAAAGAGCCAAGGGAGGCCATTTTTTCACTTTCAACTAATTGAGATTGGGTGTGTTTTAGTTCGACTAATGCTTGTTCTGCTTTGTCTCGTTCAGACGTAAGCATGGCATCATGTTGCACTTGTTTGAGCTGTGCTTCGTTGAATGTTTCAACCAGGGTGCCAATCTCGTCGCTACTGCGCCAGTTAACAGGGTGGTGCTTGCCGTCTTCTTGGAAGGCTTCGATGCTTTTCATAATGGATTCGATTGGGCTGACTACCCAGCGCCGGAACACTAAAAAAACAACGATAAAGATGCTCAGCAGGGCTACTAATGCCGTTGGTATACGGCTTAGTAGTATGAATTTTAATCTATCGTTATCCAGTTCAACACGAAAAGAGGCAACAACGACCCCAATGTATTGGTTCTCAAAAATAATCGGTTCGCTGAAAAGCTCTACATTTGGAGACTCAGGGTGTTGGCAGTTTTCGGGTGAGTTTTCTGTAAAGTTGGCATCTGACATTAACTCTATGCATAGAATATGAGGATCTTGGGCATATTGGGTGAGGTAGTTGTTAATAAACTGTTGGTCTAAATTCCACGTGGGAATCGCCACCACTTTGGCTAATTGTTGAACTTGTGTCTTAACTTGAGCCAGTTGAGTGGCTTTGAGGCTTTGACTCTCAATGTAAATAATTGCAGCCGCATAGAGCACACCCGCCATTAATGTGAATGGCAGTGAGATAAAAAATAGTCGTTTGACCAGACTGTTTTTTGTCATATTAGGTGGCAAACTGTAGCCTTCTAAGTATCTGATGCTTATATGATTATTCTATCTTATAAAGATTAGGCTGAAAGCGTAATTTGAGCCAACTTTAAAATAGATTGTCTGACAAGTGGACTGTCTGGGTGCATCGCGCCATAATGTACAGTACAAATTGATACTAGCTGATTGATTTCGGCCAAAACATAATAAAAACAACAAAACAGGCATTTCAATGAGTCAGGTTAATTCCCTTTCCGTAGTTGAATCATTCGCCCATAAACGGGTTTTAATCACTGGTGTTACCGGCTTTTTAGGTAAGGCAATCCTTGAAAAAATACTGCGTGAAACCCCAGATGTTTCCCAGATATGTCTATTGGTACGTTCAAGTACACGCTTGAGTGCCCATGAACGCTGCATGGCAGATGTATTTGATTCTAGTTTATTTGATGTTTTACGAGACAAACATGGTGCAGGCTTTGATGCGTTCATAGCCAGCAAGGTTACAGTGGTTTCTGGCGAATTAACCTTGCCACTATTTGGATTGTCGCAGGAGGCATTTACTAAAATTGCTCAATCCCTTGATTTGGTGATTAACTCGGCTGCCAGCGTTAACTTTCGTGAGGCCATGGATCAAGCCCTTAACATTAATGCACTGAGTCTGAATAACATCGTGGCTTTAACTCAGCATAAGGGTGACTGCGCAAATCCTACTAAGGTCTTACAAATATCCACATGTTACGTAAACGGCTTTAACCGTGGAGTGATGCGTGAAGAGGTGGTATCGCCAGCTTCTGGGCTGATTGCGCGAAAAGATGACGATACTTTTGATATTCAACCTGTCATTGAGCAATTAAATACGAAAATAGAGCGTATTTATCAATCGACAGATAATGCTGAAAAGCAGCAGAAGAAATTAATTCAATTAGGGATTCAGCAAAGTCAGCACTTTGGTTGGAATGACACCTATACATTTACCAAGTGGCTTGGTGAGCAACTTTTAATTCAAGCCCTTGATAAGCAAAATGTGACTATTTTACGCCCATCGATTATTGAGAGCGCGGTGAGTTCTCCATTACCTGGTTGGGTTGAGGGTGTGAAAGTCGCGGATGCACTTATTTATGCGTATGCAAAAGGGCGAGTGTCTATTTTCCCTGGTGAAGATAATGGCATTTTGGACGTGATTCCGGTTGATTTGGTCGCTAACTCTGCGTTGTTGTGCAGTGCGCAGTTATTTCAAAAAACCACGACTTATCGCATTTATCAGTGCTGTAGTGGGCGATTAAACCCAATTAAGCTTAAGCAGTTTATTGATTATGTGCAGCAAGCCTCTTTGCAACAATACAAACAGTTACCGAAATTATTTGCAGGCAAACCTCAAGATACATTTAAAACCGTTAGCCCAAAGACCTTCCGTTTGTATATGGCCGCTTTGAAAGGCAGTACGTGGCTGAAAACAATCATCGGGCGCTCATTTGGCTCTAAAAATGCCAGTCGCTTAATGGAAAAAGCAAATACTACAGCCAGTTTAGCCATGATTTTTGGTTTTTATACAGCCCCTAAATATCGCTTTGATTCGCTACAATTAGAACAGTTGCAAAGTCGCTTCTCGATTGTTGAGCAAAAAGCGTTTAATACCAAGGCAGATAGTTATAGCTGGAAAGTGTATTTACAGAAAATTCATTTAGCTGGGCTGCATAAATATGCACTAGCGGGAAAACCTGATTTGACCCAAAAATCTAACTTAAACAAAGAAAAACAAGCGGCATAATCTTTTGCAGTATTGGTTGAACGTGCTTTTTAAGCAGGTTCAACCGCTTTTACTTCTATTATTTCTTCATTATCTTTGATGTCATATACCCATGTGACATTCATATTTTCCAAGTTTGCGCCGTACACTCTTGTGTTGTCTATTTTATGAAATGCCGGTTTAGGGTCTTGTGAAAGTACCTGCGTAATCAAGGTTTGGAGTGGTTTATTATTGGCAAGTGCCTGTGCTGCGTTGTTTGAAAATATAACGGGGAGTGATTTGGGGGCTGTCTGAGCAAATGGGTAGACAGCATCCGCGATGCTATCGCTATAAGGTATGTAAGGTTTGATATCAATAATAGGGGTGCCGTCAATTAAATCCAAACCACTTACGTGCAGCACTACCATGCCTTGGGAAATTTCAACACGGTCTAATTTTACAACTGACATGCCCATTGCATTTGGGCGGTGGGTTGCGCGAGTTGCAAAAACACCCATTTTTTTATTACCACCTAACCTAGGTGGTCGTACCTTAGCCTTCCAACCTTGATCGAGGCATTGATGAAACATAAAGTGCAACCAAACATGGCTGCATTCCTCTAGGCCAGCAACGCTGTCAGGGTCATTAAAAGGAGGTACTAATGTGATTACGCCAGTTGCGGCATTGACAAGCCCCGGTTGTCTTGGGGTGGCGAATTTTTCTTTATAACAAGATTGCACAAAAGCAATTGGAGTGACTTCAAATTTCATGGCACCATTCTAGCCATTAATTTAAGCTGACTCCAATAACTTTATTGCGCCGTGACAGCATGACTTTCTTTGCATACACAGACTTTGTTTCGCCCAGACTGCTTAGCTTGATATAGGGCGGCATCTGCGCGACTAAGTAAGCCGTTACTTGAGTCATCCTCTTTTAACATGGCTAAGCCAGTACTGAGAGTCACTTGCAATAATCCTTTTTCGGTTGAAATGCAAAGATCAGAAACCGTCATACGGATTCTTTCTGCAATTAGGCGCGCGTTGGCAATATTGGCATTGTTGAGTAGAACAACAAATTCTTCACCACCGTAACGGAAGCAAATATCGGTTTGGCGAATACATTTTTTGATCTGATTAACCACTGCTTTTAATACTTCATCACCACTTAGGTGTCCGTAGCCATCATTAATACTTTTGAAATGATCAAGGTCGATCATTAACACACTTAAATCATAATTAAGGCGTTTACTTAGCTCGATTTCACGGTTCAAGTTTTCATTTAAAGCGATACGGTTACCTGCGCCTGTTAATGGGTCTTTAAAGGCTTGATCTAAAGCACTGCGGTATCGAATGGCATTTCTTAACGGGTAAACCAACGTTCCCATGAGGGCTTCTAAATTAGCCAGTTCGTGTTCACGAAAGCGGGTACTGCGAAAAAAGGTTAAATCTCCCAAGTAGCTTCCTTGGGCTTTAAGTTGGTAATTGCTGCTGTGGACCCCTAAGGTACCCAATGTAAATTGAATATTGAGATCACTATTTTCATAAACAAGGCCGTCGATTAGAACGGTGCTTGCGATCTCTTTTTGGAAAATACCAAGGAGTGTTTGATAGTCCAAACTGGTTTGTAGGAATGTGGCTAGGCGAATTAATACATCCGATTTAATTTGTGGCTTTGCTGCAAGCTGAGAGTAGGGCGTCAGCTTGTCATCATGTAATTCTGTTGTATTTGAAAATTGAGTCGCCATAACCGGGCCTCATACATTAAAAGATCAACTTGAATAAGCGATAACCATGCCAATCATGCAGCTTTAATGAACTTCATATATATCAATAACTTACGGTGTTTTTGTGAGGGTGTGTAACAGATTAAGCGGGATTTGACGGCTTTTGAGCCTTTAGTATGGGTGATGTGTCAGATTATTGAACGTTATTATTATTGGTAGTTACATTCTTTTGACGCTTTCTGACCAGCTTGATTTTTTACAAGCTGGTCGTCAAAAAAACGTTTTATTGCTGGAATGTTAGAGCTTGGCCATGTGTGCTGTGACCGGCATCACTCATTAAGTGAATGTATTCATCAATGATGGCGTGGGGTGTTTTTACCGTTTCAGGATTTTCGGCAGGGTAGGCTGCTGCGCGCATGCTGGTGCGAGTGCCTCCTGGGTTGTAGCTGTTAACACGCACTTTGCTGGTGTTTTCGAGTTCAGCCGCCATGGTTTGCATGAGGCCCTCAATAGCAAATTTAGATACGGCGTAAGCCCCCCAAAACGCTTTGCTTTCTCGGCCAACACTTGAAGAGGTGAAAATAATGGAAGCGTGTTTGTCACTGCTTTCAAGTAAGGGTAATAGGGTGCGAGACATTAAGAACTGGCTATTAACATTGATATCCATCACCTTGCTCCATGTTTGCCAGTTATAGTTGGCTATGGGGGTTTTTTGTCCCAGCATGGCTGCATTTAGTAATAATCCGTCTAAACGTCCGAACTCCTTTTGAATCATGTCACGTAATTGGAAATAAGCTTCTTCAGGGGCTGTTTCGAGGTCGAACGCCACGATTACAGGTTCAGGTAAACCTTGGGCCATAAAGTCATCGTAAATGGCATTCAGTTTATCTTCTGTGCGGGCCAATAAAATCACTGTGGCACCTGCTTGGGCGAAGCCGTATGAGGCTGCTTCTCCGATACCATAGCTGGCACCCGTTACGAGTATGATTTTGTCCTGAAGTGGTTTTGTGTTCATAGTGTTTCCGCAAAAAATTAACAATTGGCCGCTTGCGGTGATGATTTGCCGCTTTGTGGAGCCAGTAGTATTTTCAAAAGTGTATGTAATTCGTGTGATGTTTCAACGCACCAGTTAGCTTGCCAACTTTTTGCCTCTTCTGGTGTATGAACATAGCCATAGCCTGCTGCGATGGTGGGCATATTGGCGCGTTTTCCTGCTTCTATATCTCGAGCATGATCGCCGACATAGATGCATTGTTCTGGGTTTAGCTGGATGTCATTGCATGCTTTATATAATGGCTCTGGGTCGGGCTTTGTATGTGTGACATCGTCAGGGCAAACCAATGTATTAATGCGCTGGTCAAGTTTAAGGGCTTTGAGCAATGCTTCACTGTAGATGCGAGGTTTATTGGTCACAATTCCCCAGGGAATGTGGTTGTTTTCACACCAGTCTAATGTGTCATTTAGTCCATCAAATAGCTGACTTTTTCGAGCAATGTGTTTTAAGTAAAGGCTCAAAAATTGTTGTTTTTTGTTCTCAAACTCAGGGTGTGATTCGATTATGTCAAAACCTAAAGTAATCATTGCGCGGGCCCCGTCACTCACGACCTTTCGGATGGCATTAGCGGGTAAAGGGGGCAGCTGATTTTCTTGGCGTAAATCATTCAGGCAAAGGATAAAGTCTTCTGCGGTATCAATTAAGGTGCCGTCTAAATCAAATAACACGCCCTTATAGGTTGTTGCGTTTGAGTGGCTATTTAACATGTTAGGCCGGCTTAGTGGTTTGCATTAAGTAATTTACGTCAGTATCACGGCCTAATTTATAGGTCTTTGTAATAGGGTTGTAGCTCATGCCAATTAACTCGCCAACGCTTAGGCCGGTATGGCGCGCCCATGCGGCCAATTCGCTTGGACGGATGAATTTCTTATAATCGTGAGTGCCTTTAGGCAGCATATTAAGCACATATTCGGCCCCGACCACGGCCAATAAAAAACTTTTTGGATTTCGGTTTAACGTAGAAAAAAACACCTGGCCACCAGGCTTGCATAATTTATAACACGCTTGGATGATAGAAGCAGGGTCCGGTACGTGTTCTAGCATTTCTAGGCAGGTGACCACATCAAAAGATTCAGGTTGTGCTTCGGCTAGCTCTTCAACGGGGACTTTTTTATAGTCTATGTTTAAACCGCTTTCTAAGGCATGCAGTTTTGCAATTTTAAGTGGGGCTTCACCCATATCAATACCTGTTACGGTGGCACCACGTTGTGCCATGGCTTCACTCAATATGCCGCCGCCACAACCCACATCTAGCACGGTTTTGCCTGCAAGTTGCGCATGGCCATCAATGAAATTGGTGCGCAATGGATTAATGTCATGCAAGGGTTTGAATTCACTTTCTTTGTCCCACCAGCGACTGGCGAGAGCTTCAAATTTTGCCACTTCTGCGTGATCTACATTACTCATGATGTTTTCCAAATCAAAATTGTATATTCAGTTTTAATCTTTTTTAGGGCAAATCTTATCAGCCCAACCTTGAGCCATCTCAATTAATTGTGATGTATTAAAATGGCAAAGCTGTTTGTTTTGTACTTGAAGTTTTCCTGCCACCCAAACGTGATCCACTTGTGAGGCGCTTGAGCTATAAACTATGTGTGATACAGGATCATAAACGGGGGCACAGTAAATGGTATTGAAATCAAAGCTAATGATGTCAGCTTGTTTGCCAACTTTTAATGAGCCGATTTCGTTTTCTTTACCCAAGGCTTTGGCGCCGTTGATGGTGGCCATTTTAATGGCTTCAATGGCAGGTAAAGCACTTGCATTTTGAGCCACTCCTTTTGCTAGTAGGGCGGCAGTATGCATTTCACCTTGCATGTCTAAGTCGTTGTTGCTGGCTGCGCCATCTGTACCCAGGGCCACATTTATGTGCTTTGTTTGAAGCTCATGAACCGGGCAAAAACCACTGGCCAATTTTAAATTGGATTCAGGGCAGTGAATGATGTGTACGTTATGTTCTTTGAATATGTGTTGGTCAACTTCATTGGCTTGTGTCACGTGCACGGCTTGCACATCAGGGCCCCAAAAGCCTAAGTCTCGTAAACGCTCGCTCGGACGTTTTCCTGTTTTTTCAATGGCATCGGCCACTTCAAATTCTGTTTCATGCAGGTGAATTTGAATCGGCATGCCTAATTGGTCGGCTAAAGAGCGGACTTTTTTGATGGGCTCGTCGCTCACTGTATACGGTGCATGAGGGCCAAAGCCAATGTCGATTAATGGGTGATGTTTGAATGTGTCGTGAGCATGTATGATTTTTTCAATATATTCATCTGGACCGCTGCCATAAGGGGTTGGGAAGTCTAGAATGGGCCCATAAAAAGTACCGCGCATACCGTATTGTGCGGCCACTTCTGCGGCTACTTCTGGGAAAAAATACATATCAGAAAAACTGGTCGTACCACTTTTTAACATCTCGGCTATGGCTAGTTTGGTGCCATCGGCCACAAACTCTGGGCTTACCCATTGTCCTTCGGCAGGCCAGATATGATCTTCAAGCCATGTCATCAGAGGCAAATCATCTGCTAATCCTTTGAATAAACTCATGGCAGCATGACCATGGCAGTTTACGAAGCCGGGCATGATCAATTGATTTTCAAGTATATATTCTTGTGCGTCGCAATATTCTAAATGTGCCTGTTCGCTGGGTAGAATATCTTTGATGATATTTTGTTCGATGACAAGGCTGTGGTTGGTTAATAATTCATCATTCTCAAGTGTTAAAATCCACTTAGGAGTAATTAGGCTTATTTCATGTGTCGTCATGCACAACCCCTTTGTTTAAAAAGTGAACGTAATTGAGTAAAGTGCTGCCAGTATAACTGAAAAGGCAGGTTTTTGGCCCTTTTGATTAGTGGTAATACTTTCATTTATGGTAAAGTGGCTGGCTTTATTGGGGCCTGCAAGAGCGCCGAATAAGAGAGTGATTCGACTCATTATTGAGTGGCTCTTGTTATATAACAATAACGCCGAATAAATTGGCGGAAGAATAAAGGATGCCTGCATGGGTGATTTAAGCAAACAGATCCTGCCCGTTAATATTGAAGACGAGCTGAAACAGTCCTATATGGATTACGCCATGAGTGTAATCGTAGGCCGAGCTTTGCCTGATGTTCGCGATGGTCTAAAACCAGTTCACCGCCGTGTGTTACACGCAATGAATGTTCTAGGAAACGACTGGAATAAAGCCTATAAAAAATCTGCCCGTGTTGTGGGTGATGTAATCGGTAAGTATCACCCTCATGGTGATAGTGCGGTATACGACACCATTGTTCGAATGGCTCAGCCATTTGCTATGCGTTATATGTTGGTGGATGGTCAAGGTAACTTCGGTTCGGTTGATGGCGATAGCGCGGCAGCGATGCGTTATACCGAAGTACGTATGGATAAGCTTGCCCATGAAATGCTGGCTGACATTGATAAAGAAACCGTTGATTTTGTTGATAACTATGACGGCACAGAACAGATCCCTGAAGTGTTGCCAACACGTATCCCTGCTTTACTTGTAAACGGCTCTAGTGGTATTGCCGTTGGTATGGCCACCAATATCCCACCTCATAACTTAACTGAAGTATTGAATGGTTGTTTGGCGCTTATTGAAAACCCAGATTTATCCATCGATGAGTTGATGCAATATATCTCTGGCCCAGATTTCCCAACAGCGGGTTTGATTAATGGTCGTGACGGTATTGTTGAAGCTTACCGCACTGGCCGTGGTCGTGTACAAATGCGTGCTCGCCATCATTTTGAGATGGATGATAAAAGCGGTAAAGAATCGATTATTTTTACTGAGATCCCATATCAGGTGAACAAAGCTCGCTTGATTGAGAAAATTGCTGAGCTAGTTAAAGAGAAAAAATTAGAAGGTATTACTGAATTACGTGATGAGTCTGATAAAGACGGCATGCGTATTGTTGTTGAACTTCGCCGTAATGAAGTGCCTGAAGTTGTACTGAATAACCTATTTGCTCAAACTCAATTGCAAACCGTATTTGGTATAAATACGGTTGCTTTGGTTGATGGTCAGCCAAAAATTCTTAACCTTAAAGATATGCTTGAGGCGTTTGTTCGCCACCGCCGTGAAGTGGTAACGCGCCGCACAATTTTTGAACTTCGTAAGGCTCGTGAGCGTGGACATATATTAGAAGGCTTAACCGTTGCCCTGTCTAATATTGATCCGGTTATTGCTGCGATCAAGGCTTCTCCAGGTGCGGCTGAGGCGAAAGAAAAGCTAATTAATACACCTTGGCAGCCAGGCGATGTGCTTGAAATGCTTGAGCGTGCAGGGTCTGATGCTTGTCGTCCTGATCATCTTGAGCCTCAGTTTGGTTTCCGCGATGGCATGTATTATATGTCTCCTGTTCAAGCGCAAGCTATTCTTGATATGCGCTTACAAAAGTTGACTGGCTTAGAGCATGAGAAGCTAATTGACGAATACAAAATTAAAGTTGAAGAAATTGCTGAATATCTTGAAATATTAGCAAGCCAAGAGCGCCTAATGGCAGTGATTCGTGAAGAGCTTGAAAATGTTCGCAGTGAATATGGTGATGAGCGTCGCACTGAAATTGTGGCTACTCGTCGTCACCTAACTCTTGAAGACTTAATCGCTGAAGAAGATATGGTTGTAACCTTGTCTCATGGTGGTTATGCGAAAATCCAGCCAATTACCGATTACCAAGCGCAAAAACGTGGTGGTCGTGGTAAGTCTGCCTCTGCCATAAAAGATGAGGATTTCATTGAGCATCTGCTGATTGCCAGTACGCACGATACGATTCTTTGTTTCAGTAATCGCGGTAAAGTGTATTGGTTGAAAGTGTATGATATTCCAGTGGCTTCACGTCAAAGCCGTGGTCGCCCTGTGGTGAATCTTCTGCCTTTAGAAGCGGATGAGCGTATTACGACCATCCTGCCAATTCGTGAATACACCGAAGGTCATTACATCTTTATGGCCACCGAGAAAGGTACCGTTAAGAAAACGGATTTAACCGCTTTCTCTCGTCAGCGTTCCAGTGGTTTGATTGCACTTGAGCTGGATGAAGACGACACATTGATGGGCGCTGCCATAACGGATGGCACGAAAGACATCTTATTGATGAGTGATGGCGGTAAAGCCGTTCGTTTTGCTGAAGAGAATGTTCGTAAGATGGGCCGCACAGCGCGTGGTGTTCGTGGTATTAAATTGGCTGAAGGGCAAACAGTTGTATCGCTTATTATTCCTGAAGAAGGTGGAACGTTATTAACGGCCAGTGAGAAAGGCTATGGTAAGCGTACTGATATCACTGAATTCCCAACTAAAGGACGCGGTACTCAAGGCGTAATCGGTATGGTTGTGAATGATCGTAACGGTAAGTTAGTGGGTGCGGTGCAAGTGCATGATGGTCATGAAATTATGTTGATTAGTGATCAGGGTACTTTGGTGCGCACACGCGTAAGTGAAGTTTCTACGCTAGGTCGTAATACTCAAGGCGTGACTTTGATTAAAGTGCAAGAAGGAGAGCGCTTAGTGGGTGTTGCTCCAATCTTGGATGCCGATGACGAATTTGCTCATGAGACTTCTGTGGATTCCGACGCGCAAGTGGATTCGGATGCGAATCTTGATCAGCCTGATGCACAAGGAGATGCATAGAGTATGAGTCTTGAAGAAAAAAATACATTGAATGCTCTTGCAGTTGATTCTGTAAGAGATGATGAAATTGATTTGTTTGATCTTTGGGATGACATAGTAGAAGAAAAGCTTTGGGTGTTTATAGGCTTTTTTGCTTGTGTCGTTTTGGCGTCCATTTACCTCTTGAAAGCCACTGAGATTTTTCAAACACAGGTGGTGATTAAGCCGGCCTCTGCAAATAGTGTTGTTGAGTTAAATGTTCCTCAGCTTGAAGGTATTTATTCAAAGACAGTTGATGAGGCGTTCTCTGATGCGCGTTCTGCGTTGCTTTCTAAAGAGTACCGTCGCAACTTTTACGAAGCCTATATTGATGAAATAAAAGCTGTAAAAGGTGTTTATGATGAGCGTTTAACTGAAGCACAAAACTTCGCCGCCTTTGATAAGTTATTTTCGTCAAAGGTATCGGGTGCTAAAGATGTTGAAATCTATGTTCAAGTGAGTTTTGAGTTGTCGGATGCTAAAAAAGCAGCTGATTTACTGAATGCTTATACTGACTTTTCGTTGGCAGCAAAGCTAGGTGATGTAAAAGAAACAATAGATAGCAAGGTGGCCGCTCAGGTTGGCAAGCTTGAATATGATGCCAAGCAACTACGTGAGCAATATAAAGGTGAGCAGACACGTCGTAATTTAATGCTGAAAGAGGCATATGAAATTGCTAAAGCAGTGGGCCAAACTCAGCCTTTATTTAGTAAGAGTGAAATAGTTGGCACCTATGAGCCACCACTGTATATGTTTGGTACTAATGCACTGAAAGCTGAAGAAAAAGCGATTAAAAATAGAGATGGCCTAGCTAAAGCATTGCCTTATGGTGAAGATCATTTTATCGATAAGCTGCCAGAGCTTTTATTTAAAATTGATCAGCTTAAGTCTCTAGAGGTCGATTATTCCAAAGTTAATTTAGCTGTCATTGATGAATCTGCAATTGTACCGATTGGTGCTATTAAGCCTAAAAAACTTTTGATTGTCGCTTTGGCCTGTGTGGCTGGTGTGTTTGTTGGTTTGATGATGGCGTTGTTGATGGCTGCATTTCATCGTCATAAAGAAAAAATTAAATCTAAGATTAGGTCTCGTCGCTGAGCTTGATTGTTTCTTAAATATTGTGAAGGTTAGGCGAAAGCCTGAATAGATGTATGGCTCGAGTTTATAATTTTTGTGCAGGCCCAGCGGCTTTGCCGACAGCTGTTTTAGAAAAGGCGTCTTCTGAGATGCTGAACTGGAATGATAAAGGCCTATCTGTAATGGAAATGTCTCATCGAAGTGATGAGTATGTGTCTATTGCGAAAAAAGCTGAGCAAGATCTGCGTGATTTATTAACCATTCCTGATAACTATAAAGTGTTGTTTATGCAGGGTGGGGCGACGGCTCAATTTGCAATGATTCCTATGAATTTATTGCGCGGTAAAAACACGGCTGATTATATTAATACAGGTCAGTGGTCTGAAAAGGCAATCAAAGAAGCTAAGCATTATTGTGATGTAAATGTTGTTGCAAGTTCTGAAGATAAGAATTTCTCGTATGCGCCTGCTCAGTCAGATTTAAAGTTAAACCCTGATGCTGCTTATGTGCATTACACCCCTAATGAGACCATTGGTGGTGTTGAGTTTGATTACATTCCTGATACGGGTGATGTGCCGTTAGTGGCTGATTTTTCTTCGAGTATTTTGAGTGAAGAGCTTGATGTTTCTAAGTTTGGATTGATATACGCAGGTGCGCAAAAAAACATTGGCCCAGCAGGTCTGTGTATTGTCATTGTGCGTGAGGATTTACTTGGGGATACGATTACAGGCACACCAACCGCGATGGATTATAAAGTCGCGGCTGATAACGAGTCTATGTATAACACACCGGCTACCTATTCATGGTACTTGGCGGGCCTTGTTTTTGATTGGCTGAAGCAGCAGGGTGGTGTTGATGCTATGGCCAAAGTGAATGCTCGTAAAGCGCAAAAACTTTATGAATATATTGATAATAGCGGTTTTTATGCGAACCCTGTGGCAGTAAATAATCGTTCTCGTATGAATGTTCCTTTTACTTTAAAAAATTCTGCATTAGATGGTTTGTTTTTGTCACAAGCGGATCAGGCGGGCTTGTTAAACCTAAAAGGGCATAGAAGTGTTGGTGGTATGCGAGCCAGTATTTATAACGCAGTAACTGAAAGTGCAGTGGATGCTTTGATTGCATTCATGCAAGAATTTGCCAGTCAAAACGGATAACCTTTTCGTAATGAGTGAAGAACAAGAATTAGGTGTACTGCGCGACCAAATTGATGCTCTTGATCAAAATATTCAAAAATTGATTAATGAGCGTGCAAAGTGCGCGCAAAATGTTGCCCATGTTAAAGAGAAGTACTCAAACGGTGAGGCTATTAAGTTTTATCGTCCTGAGCGAGAAGCTCAGGTGTTGCGCAAGGTAATGGATCGAAATGAAGGGCCTATCGCCAATGAAGATATGGCTCGATTATTTCGTGAGGTTATGTCCATTTGTTTGGCATTAGAAGAACCATTGAAGGTTGCTTTTCTTGGTCCAGATGGGACGTTTACTCAGGCAGCGGCACTTAAACATTTTGGTCATAGTGTGCAATGCGAAAGTCAGGTATCCATCGCAGATGTGTTTCGTGAAGTTGCTGCAGGTTCGGTGAATTATGGGGTGGTTCCTGTTGAGAACTCCACCGAGGGTGTGGTAACTCATACTTTAGATAGTTTTGCTGAGTCTTCATTGCAAATTTGTGGTGAGGTTGCACTGCGAATTCATCATCATTTTTTGAGTAATGAATCTAACGATCAGATCCAGAAGGTTTATAGTCACCCACAATCATTAGCTCAGTGTCGTCAGTGGCTTGATACCCATTGGCCTAATATCGAAAGAATAGCGGTAAGCTCTAATGCTGAGGCAGCAAAAAGAGCGGCAAAAGAGCCTAATGCAGCAGCTATTGCAGGTGATGCAGCGGCACAGCTTTATGCCATTAGTGCTTTGGCGAATAATATCGAAGATATGCCGGATAATACCACGCGCTTTTTGATTATTGGTGTTGATAAGACGCAATCTTGTGGTGATGATAAAACCTCTATCATGGTTTCAAGTCGTAATCAGCCAGGTGCGCTTTACCATGTGTTGGAGCCCTTTCATAAGGCGGGTGTGAGTCTGACTCGTATTGAAACTCGCCCATCACGCAGTGGTGCTTGGAATTATAATTTCTTCATTGATTTTGAAGGCCACTTTGAAGATGAAGGCATTCAAGCTGTGTTAGAAAAAGTGGGTGCTGCTGCTTCTGATTTAAAAATATTAGGTTCATACCCTAAAGCGGTATTGTGAATTCTGTGAGTCTATAAATAGCGGTTTTCGAGATAATTACATGACGATTGATTTTTCAAAGTACGCAGTATCCGGTATTACCAAGTTGAGTCCTTATCAGCCAGGCAAGCCTATCGATGAGCTTGCTCGTGAGTTTGGCCTTAATCCTAGTGAAATTGTCAAACTTGCTAGTAATGAAAACCCTTTAGGGCCGAGTTCAAAAGCACTTGCGGCAATTGAAAAGGAGCTAAAAGATTTAACCCGATATCCTGATGGTAATGGTTTTGAGCTTAAAAAAACGCTGAGTGAAAAGCTTGGTGTGAGTACTAAGCAAATTACTTTGGGTAATGGTTCTAGTGATATTCTTGAATTTATTGTTAAAACATTTGTAAACCCTGGTGAAGAAGTTATTGTTTCGCAGCATGCTTTTGCAATTTATGGGTTAGTGACCCAAATGCAAAATGGTAAGACTGTTCAGGTGCCCGCTAAAAACTGGGGGCATGATCTTCAAGCTATGGTTGATGCTGTTACTGAAAAAACAAAAATCATCTTTGTAACCAATCCAAATAATCCAACGGGTACTTACAATACTAAGGCTCAGCTGGATGCATTTTTATCTCAGGTTCCAAGTCATATAATTGTCTTATTGGATGAAGCTTATTTTGAGTATGTCGATAAGCCAGACTATCCAAATGGTATTGATTACCTGAAAGCTTATCCAAATTTAGTGGTGACTCGAACTTTCTCTAAGGCCTATGGGTTAGCTTCTTTACGCGTAGGTTATGGTGTGAGTAGTGAGCAGCTTGCGGACTTAATGAATCGTGTGCGACCGCCTTTCAATGTAGATTCTTTGGCCTTGGCAGCAGCGGTTGCCTGTTTAAAAGATGAAAATTATGTTCGTCAGAGTAAAGAGCTGAATGATCAAGGTATGTCGCAATTAGAGGCGGGTTTTGATCAATTAAATGTTAACTGGATCCCTTCAGTTGGTAATTTTATCTGCTTTGAAATTCCAAATCGTGCGATGGATATTTTCCAAGGTTTACTGGCTAGGGGAGTAATTGTAAGGCCTGTTGCTAATTATGAAATGCCGAACTTCTTGCGTGTTTCTATTGGCACTCAGCAAGAAAATCAACGTTTCTTGCTTGAACTGAAGGACTTATTGGCAGGGTAATGACAAATTCAATCTCACGAATTGCTATTATCGGCCTTGGTTTAATCGGGGGGTCTTGGGTTTTCTCGTTAAGGGAAAAACGCCCTGATATATCAGTGGTGGGTTTTGACCGTAATGTGGACTCCATGGAGCAAGCTAAATCTCTGGGAGTTATTGATGAGTTTGCATTTACAGCACGTGAAGCGGTTGCCAATGCAGATTTAATCATTTTATCTGTGCCTATTTTAGCAGTGCGTGAACTTTTGGATGAAATAAAACCAGCCTTATCTAATGATGTCATTTTGACTGATGTTGGTAGTGTTAAAGGTTGTGTGGCTAAAGATATTTGTGATGTTTTTGGGGCGCCGCTACCTAATTTTGTTTTAGGTCATCCTATCGCAGGGAGTGAGAAGAGTGGTATCCAAGCTGTAGATCCTCTTCTTTTTAAAAATCATAAAGTCATTATTACACCTCTCGAAGAAACAAACCCTGAGGCTGTAAAAGTTGTTTCTGAGCTATGGGCGTTAGTTGGCGCAAAAGTTGAATTGATGAATGTTGCCCATCATGACGAAGTGCTAGCTGCGACCAGTCATTTGCCGCATTTATTGGCATATTCATTAGTTGATACGCTTGCTCACAATCATGAAAATAAAGAAATTTTCAATTATGCAGCGGGCGGTTTCAGAGATTTTACCCGTATAGCCGCCAGTAGCCCAAAGATGTGGCACGACATTTTTACAGCTAATAAGCAGGCCGTGCTTGACGCATTGGATCTATTTACCCATGATTTGGGCCAATTAAGACAAGCCGTTGCCGAATCGGATAGTACAGCCATGATGGGGGTGTTTACCCGAGCCAAGGTTGCACGTGATCATTTTTCTAAAATATTGGCCCGCAGAGCCTATGTGGAACCTATGAAAACTCAACAAATAAATTACATTGCAAACCCAGGCGGAAGTCTGAGTGGTACGTTTAGAGTGCCTGGTGATAAATCAATCAGTCACCGTTCAATTATGCTAGGTTCGTTGGCAAATGGTACAACTGAAGTGTCTGGTTTCTTGGAAGGTGAGGATAGTCTCGCTACTCTTCAAGCTTTTCGTGATATGGGGGTCGTAATAGAAGGGCCTCATCGCGGGCGTGTCATAATTCATGGTGTTGGCTTACACGGGCTGCAGGTTCCACCAAATACCTTGTATTTAGGGAATTCGGGTACCTCTATGCGATTGCTGGCTGGTTTAATGGCTGGTCAAAAATTCGATGTAGAGATGACAGGAGATGAATCCCTTTCAAAGCGTCCTATGAATCGAGTTGCAAATCCATTGCGTGAAATGGGCGCTGAGATTGATACAGCAGCTGAGGGTCGCCCACCTATGCATATTAAAGGTGATAAGCCACTTAAAGGTATTACCTATACATTACCTATGGCCAGTGCTCAGGTTAAATCTTGTTTGCTGTTAGCGGGTTTGTATGCAGATGGCGAAACAGTTGTGACTGAACCTGCTCCTACTCGAGATCATACTGAGCGAATGTTGAAAGGCTTTGGATATGATGTGCAAGTTAATGGTGATACCGTGACAGTTAAGTCTGGTGGGCAATTAACGGCAACGAACATCGATGTTCCTGCGGATATATCTTCGGCTACATTTTTCATGGTAGCTGCGAGTATTGCCCCAGGAAGTGATATTACCTTAGAGCATGTTGGTATAAACCCAACACGAATCGGTATTATTAATATTCTGCGTCTAATGGGTGCCAATTTACAGTTATTGAATGAACGTGAAGTGGGTGGTGAGCCTGTGGCTGATATTCGCATTCAATATGCTCAGCTTAAGGGAATAGATATCCCTGAAGATCAAGTGCCGTTAGCAATTGATGAGTTTCCCGCTATTTTTATTGCTGCTGCTTGTGCCCAGGGTAAAACCACATTAACCGGTGCAGAAGAGTTACGTGTTAAAGAAAGTGATCGCATACAGGCAATGGTTGATGGTTTGCAAATTCTTGGTGTTGATATCAAGGGCACTGAAGATGGTGCGATTATTAATGGTTTTGGCGTTGAAGGTGCCTTTGGTGGTGGTGAAATCGTGACTCATCATGATCATCGAATCGCTATGTCTTTTGCTGTTGCTTCTTTAAGGGCAGCTAAGCCAATTAAAATTCTGGATTGTGCAAATGTTGCAACGTCTTTCCCAGGTTTTATTGAATTATCTCAAAATAGTGGCATGAATGTGGCGATAGAGTCATAAGCCTCTATTAATGTGCTCAAAGTTATCTTTTTGAGTGTTAAAGAATAACAAGCCACTTGCTTGGCTATAAGGAAACAACATGAGTCAGGTTAAGTCGGTACCTGTGTTGACGATTGATGGCCCGGGTGGGGCTGGTAAGGGCACCATTTGCTACATGATAGCCAAGAAGCTGGGCTGGCATTTGTTGGATAGTGGTGCGCTGTATCGATTAACTGCGGTAGCCGCCCAAAAACATGGGGTTGAGTTAGATAACGAAAGCTCGGTTGCGGTTCTAGCGAAACATCTTGATGTGCAGTTTATTCCCCAAGAAGATGGTTTAGTGAATACCATTTTAGAGGGCGAGGATGTAAGCCAAGATATTCGTACTGAGGCGGTTGGCTCAATGGCAAGCAAAGTTGCAGCACTTCCACAGGTGCGCCAAGCCTTGCTTGAGCGCCAGCGTGACTTTGCTCAGGCACCTGGTGTAGTAGCAGATGGTCGCGATATGGGGACGGTGGTTTTCCCTGATGCGCCAGTTAAGATTTATTTGACTGCTTCCGCAGAAGAGCGTGCAAAGCGTCGCTTTTTGCAGCTTCAGGAGAAGGGTTTGGATGCTGATGTAGTAGAAATACTAGCGGACATTCAAGAGCGTGATGAGCGTGATATGAATCGCGAGGTTGCGCCTCTTAAGCCTGCTCAAGATGCCTTGGTTGTTGAGTGCACCAACATGACAATTGAGCAAGTACTTGATGTGGTTGTCACTGAATTGAAGCGTAATAGCTTACTTTAGAGGCATTTTGCAGTTGTGAATCTATGAGCGATTACCATAAGTGGTTAATCGCTTGGTTTTTTCAAAAATCCCCTGTATAATCCACGCCCAATTCTATCTGTGTGCGTCAACCCTTGCCAGGTGCGGAACGACGGACACATATTTAAACAGACCCATTAACTGGCATAATGGTTGAAACCTCTAGGTAATTTAATGTCTGAATCTTTTGCTGATCTCTTTGAAGAATCCCTTAATGGCCTTGATATGCAACAAGGTAGTATCGTTACTGGTACTGTTGTTGATATCGACTCTGACTGGGTAATCGTTAATGCTGGGTTAAAATCTGAAGCGGTAATTCCACGCGCTCAGTTCCTTGACGACAAAGGCGAGCTAGAAGTTAAAATTGGTGATGAAGTTCCTGTTGCACTTGAAGCGGTTGAAGACGGCTTTGGTGAAACTAAACTTTCTCGTGAAAAAGCGAAACGTGCTGAATCTTGGATTGAACTTGAGAAAGCATTTGAAGCACAAGATGTTGTTACCGGTGTTATCAACGGTAAAGTTAAAGGTGGTTTCACTGTAGACGTTGCAACTATCCGTGCATTCCTACCTGGTTCTCTAGTTGATGTTCGCCCTGTTCGCGATACCGCTCACCTAGAAGGTAAAGAGCTAGAATTTAAAGTTATCAAACTAGACCAAAAGCGTAACAACGTTGTTGTTTCTCGTCGTGCTGTTCTTGAAACTGCAAACAGCCAAGAGCGTGATGAGCTACTTGCTAACCTTCAAGAAGGTCAAGAAGTGACTGGTATCGTTAAAAACCTAACTGACTACGGCGCATTCGTAGATCTAGGTGGTGTTGACGGTCTACTACACATTACTGATATGGCTTGGAAGCGTATCAAGCACCCATCTGAAATCGTTAACGTTGGTGACGAGACTTTAGTTAAAGTACTTAAGTTCGACCGTGAGCGTAACCGTGTTTCTCTAGGTCTTAAGCAATTAGGCGAAGATCCATGGGTTGCAATCAAAGCTCGTTACCCAGAAAACACCAAGGTAACTGCTAAGGTAACTAACCTTACAGATTATGGTTGTTTCGCAGAGCTTGAAGAAGGCGTTGAAGGTCTTGTTCACGTATCTGAAATGGATTGGACTAACAAAAACATCCACCCATCTAAAGTTGTTCAGGTTGGTGATGAAGTTGAAGTTATGGTTCTTGATATCGACGAAGAGCGTCGTCGTATCTCTCTAGGTGTTAAACAGTGTCAAGTTAACCCATGGGAAGAGTTCTCTAGCAAGTGCAACAAAGGCGACAAAATCAGCGGTAAGATCAAATCTATCACTGATTTCGGTATCTTCATCGGTCTTGATGGCGGCATCGACGGTCTAGTTCACTTATCTGATATCTCTTGGCACGAAACTGGCGAAGAAGCCGTTCGTAACTACAAGAAAGGTGATGAGCTAGAAACGATTATCCTTTCTATCGACCCAGAGCGTGAGCGTATTTCTCTAGGTGTTAAACAACTAGAGCGTGACCCATTCGCTGAATACGTAGCAGAGAACGACAAAGGCACCATCATCAAAGGTAAAGTACTATCTGTTGATGCTAAAGCTGCAATCGTTGAAATCATGGAAGGCGTAGAGGCAACTCTTAAAGCGTCTGAAATCAGCAAAGATCGCGTTGAAGATGCACGTAATGTGTTGAAAGAAGGCGACGAAGTTGAAGCTAAAATCATCATGGTTGACCGCAAAAACCGCAACATCTCTCTTTCTGTGAAGAGCAAAGATGAAGTGGAAGAGAAAGAAGCTGTTAAGGCTCATGCTCAAAAAGCGGCACCTGAAGCTGCTGGTCCAACCACTATCGGTGATTTGATCAAAGAGCAACTTAAGTCTCAAAACGACTAATTACTAAGTAATTAGCAGTTTGACTAAAAAACCCAGCTTTGGCTGGGTTTTTTTATGGATTTAAATTGAAATACGTTATGATTGTTAAATATTTTTCAATTGGCTAAAGGGGTTCATGGCATTGAATTTAGATGTGTTGTTTGCATCCTCTAAAGGTTCGCAATATCGCTATTATAAAGCATTGTCCAATGCGACTAAGTACAAATCTAAGGTCGTGACTTTAATCCCTACTTTAAAATTGGGTGTGTTTGATAGTGGGTTAAATGCTGATTTGATAAGAACTGGCTTAAGTTTTCATATGGAGCGTAAGAGAAGAAAGTATGCAGACGGCAGGGACCATAAGTTTCTATTGAAAATTTACTATGCATTTTCTAGCCTCTATTTTTCACTTATTTACTTAAGCTATTTATCATATTTTAAAACAGTGAGACCAAAAGTTGTTTGTCTATGGAATGGTCATCGCTTGCCTGAAATGGCTATTAAAGCAGCCGCATCACGTTTTAATGTAAAGGTAGCTCATTTTGAAAATGGTTTGATACCAAATACTACAACTATGGACTTCAGTGGGGTTAATGCGTTTAGCTCATTGCCAAAAGATCCTGCTTTTTACCTTCAATATGCTATGAACAAACAAGCTGTCAGGGTTGAAAAAAAATTGCAGGCACGTTCTCCTCATAAAAAAAGAAAAGGTTTAGTATTTGAAAAGTTTGATTTTGATCAGGAATATATTTTTGTACCTTTCCAAGTGAACTTTGATAGTCAGGTGATTATAAACTCTCCGAGGATTAACTCTATGGTCGAGTTATATGAGAGTTTAGAAAAAGCGTTAAGTAAGATTGAAGATAAAAATATTATTTTTGTTGTGAAGGAGCATCCGTCAGATTCTCGTACCTACTCGGAGTTTCATGCACGTAACGCTAGAATTAAATTCGTAGATGAAAATACCGAAGATTTAATACGTAATGCTAAAGCTATTATTACATTGAACTCAAGTGTGGGGATAGAGGCTTCAATGCTGGGTAAAACCGTATTTGTATTAGGTGATGCTTGCTATGGGATTAAGGGGGTGGTCACACCAGTTGATTCTTCAGCGGAATTAATTAGCAAGATTAATAAGATGCCTGAATATGCGCAAGACACAGAGTTATCTAACTCTTTTTTTAATTATTTGGAAAATGAGTATTTATTACCAGGGGCTTGGCAAAGTGAATTAAATGGCGTTGACTCTAGTCATCTAGCTGTATTTGAAAATAAGATTGGATCAAGGTTGGTTAAATGAAACGCTTAATTATGGATTTAGACGATACGCTGACAAAAAGTTATGACGGATCTTATATGGATGTTCTTCCAAATAAACTCGTAATAGAAAAGTTGCGTGAATATAAAGAAAAAGGTTTTGAGATAGTTATTAACACTAGCCGAAATATGCGCACTTATTCCGGAAATGTTGGTTTGATAAATGCAAATACTCTACCAATTATTTTGAAATGGTTGGAGAAACATGATGTACCGTTTGATGAAATTTACACTGGGAAGCCTTGGTGTGGCAATGAGGGTTTTTACGTCGATGATAAGTCTATTAGGCCGTCTGAATTTGCTAAGTTGAACTATGAAGAAATTGTTAATTTATTAAGTCTTGAGAAGAGTAAATGATTCTAATCCTGTCTGGACGTTATGTTAATGATGAGATGGCAGCTGAGCTGGGTAAGATTCCGCCAACTTTTTTGCCGTTAGGAAATAAAAGGCTCTATCAGCATCAACTGGAATTAATATCTCCTCTTAATAGAAAAATCTTATTTAGCCTACCAAAAGGCTTTGATATCCCACAGCACGATTTAAAAATACTTCAGGGCCATAATGTGGAGCTGATAGAGTTGAGTCCTACATTGACTTTGGGCGAGTCTATTTTATTTCTCCTGGGTGCTATTGAAGAAAAGGAAGAATTATCTATTCTATTTGGGGATACACTTTTTGAAAGTGTTCAATCACCAGTCGATTCTTTTTCGGTTGGGATTCATGATGAAGCCTATCCTTGGGGTGTTGCTAGGAAAGATGGTGATGGATATAAATTCATCAATGGAGTTGAAGTAACTGAAGTAGATTCGCATGTTTTGAGTGGTTACTTTAATTTCTCGAATGTCAGTGTGTTAAAAGAATGTTTAGAGCACGCTCAAGGTGATTTTTTTCATGCGCTTACTGAATATGATCGATCAATTAATTTATCTCCTGTTGCTTTAAGTGGGTGGTTGGATTTTGGTCATTTACATACCTATTTTCAATCTAAAGCAAAAAAGACAACTGAAAGGGCATTTAATTCTTTAGAAATAGTAGATAGGAAAGTAATAAAAAAAAGCAGTAAAAACGATAAGATCTTTGCGGAGGCTAATTGGTTTGAATCGTTACCGGGAGAGTTGAAAATTTATTGTCCTGTTTTTCTTTGGCGGAAAATTGAAAATGATATTGTTTCTTACGCAACAGAATATCTCTATTTATCAACCTTAAGTGAGTTATTTGTGTATGGGAAGTTACCTGTAAAAGTATGGAAACGTATTTTTGCGTCTAGTACTGAGTTTTTGAGGTGTGCTGCTATCATTAAGCCTGATTATGATGTGGCGCGTGAAGTAGAAAGTTTATTTGTTCAAAAAAATCTTTCTCGATTAAATGATATTGATTTTGGTGATAGATTCTCTGTATATAAACCTGTGATCGTGAATGGTAAGCAGTACTTATCAGTAGTAGATTTAATGCACTCACTTATTGAAAGGATTGAATTCTCTGATCAATATTATGGTTGTATTCATGGTGATTTTTGTTTTAGTAATATTATGTATGATTTTAGAACAAATTCTGTAAAGGTTATTGATCCTCGTGGAATTAATAATGAAGGTGAGGCTACTATCTATGGGGATGTACGGTACGACCTTGCAAAATACTATCACTCTATAGTCGGCTTCTATGATTTGATTGTTACTGGGCGCTATAGCCTTATTGAGCACGATAAAAAGAATGAATTTACATTTGATATTTCACCTTCTAACGATCAAATTGCTATTAGAGATGTATTTTTAGACTCTGATTTTGCAAAAGATATTGGGAATAAAGATGTGTATATTCTTATGATTCTCTTATTTATTAGTATGGTTCCTTTGCATACAGAAGATGAGTGTCGTCAGTTAGCATTAATCCTAAATGCATATCGTTTGTATGAAGATTTATTGAAGGGTATATAAATGATTGTAATTCCTATGGCTGGAATGAGTAGTCGATTTCTTAAATGTGGGTATGATAAACCAAAATACCAATTGGAGATTAAGGGTAAGCCACTTTTTGATTATTGTGTATTAAGTTTTGTACGTTATTTTAAAAGTGAGCGTTTTGTTTTTATTGTTCGTGATCTGGTTGCCAAAGATTTTGTGGCTCGTAGATGCGACGTATTAGAAATAAGTCAAGTTGAGATTGTTGTTTTGGATAAGGAAACCAGAGGGCAGGCTGAAACTGTATATTTAGGTCTTAATTTATTGCAGCAAGTTAGTGTAGTTGAAAAATTCCTTATTTTTAATATTGATACAATTAGACCAAATTATGTATTCCCTAAAAAAGTTGAAAATTCTCATGGCTATTTAGAAGTCTTTGCTGGTGAAGGTGATGGTTGGTCATTTGTTGAACCAGGTGAAGACGGAAAAGTACTTAAGACTACAGAGAAAATAAGAATATCGAATTTATGCTCAACAGGGTTGTATTATTTTTCAAAGATAGAAATATTTAAGTCTTATTTTGAAAAAACTATGTTGATATCTCCTGAAAACCTACAGGGCGGTGAATATTATGTAGCTCCGATGTATAACGATTTAATTTCTGATGGATTGAAAGTGCAGTATGTTGAAATAGATCGGGGAGATGTAATATTCAGCGGGATACCCGCTGAATATGAATATTTATTAAAAAATACTCAGTTGCTTATTCCTTTGGAAATAAATCAGGGTGACGCTCTTTGATATAATTCTGAATTCTTATATTCCGTTCTTCATTTGTTGATATGCTTTTAATGGGGATTTGATATGGTTTGAGGCCAATAAATTCGTCTCTTAATAGTCTAGTTTCAAATTTATGTGTTTTTATATTAAGAGCTAAATGTTGCTCTAGATAAACTCTTAGGATCCTTTCAGGTAAATACCCTGTGTCACCAAAATCCAGCTTATGCGATGTTGGTAGCCAGTCAAATAGTTGAAAGTATTGATTCATGGCTGAAGGGTGTCCAATTGCAAATTGGTCGCTGTAACCTCCATGCTCATTGTAGATTGGGTCAATGAATATAGTGTTTTCTTCAAAATCAAGATCAGGCAATGGGGATTTAAAAAATGTATCAAATCGGCATCTACATATGGCGTCATAATCTTTCAGGTTATGATGTGAAGATGTGAGTGCTATTAGGCTTTGCTTAATTCCGAACCACATTGGAAGGATATTAGGGTTAGCTTGTGGGATGATAATGCCGTGCTTTCTTTTTATGAAACCAAAAGCTTTAATTCCTTCTCTTTCTAGTTCATCGTAGTCAATATCATTATAAATATTGATGTTAACTGGGTTGTAGTGGGTTTTGAGGGTCTTGATATCTCCGTTTTTTCTGCAAGCAATGTAAATATCTACTTCATGCCCGTGAAAAAAACGCTTAAAGGAATCAATACAGTGCTTAAATGATCTTGGCTCGCCACTTAAACATACAGCAATTTTCTTTGTTATTAATGGGGTGACTATTTTTTGATCATCAATGAGGTCGATTAGCCCATTTAGCTCACTGATTTTTAATTTTTGAGAATGGGGGACTCTTTGAGATATCCACTCACGGAGTAGTGATGGTTCTATATGTCTAGATAATATTAAGATATTATGTTTATTTGGCTTGGCAAATTTTGAATAAATCTTAAAAATTTGATTTGCTAGGGCAAACATTCTTTTTTTGTTGAGCTTTAGAAATAGCTTGTCTAGATTCATGTTATTTATCACTGATTTTTGTAACAGCGCTATAATAGCATTAACTAGACGATATGAGGGTTGTGAGTGCAGGTATATTTCGATGTTAGTGAGCTATATTACATGCCTCAATATTCCCCTATTTGCACTGCATTAGCAGCTGCTGGAGTGGATTGTTGTTTTGTGTTTTACCAGCAGGAAGGTTTCGATAATTCGACGGCGAGTATCTTAGGACAGTTTAAAGTTCATCATGTTGAGAGTGTCGATGAAGCTATATCTCTTTATCGGAGTGAAAAACCCGATTGGGTAATATTTGGTAATAAGATTCATTCGATAGAAAAGGTTCAGCTATTTTCTAAAACAGCCCTAGTAAGTCATGGTATAGGTCCAAAGTCTTGCTATTACTCTGTTTCTGATATGCCCACAACAGTTCGGTTTGTTGAAGGCCCTTACCGATTAGAGCGCTTACAAGGGATGTATCCGAATCAAAGTTTTGTAGATACTGGCTATGCGAAGCTAGATCCCGCTATTAACGGTGAGCTTGTTAATGTGAGGCCTTCAAATTATGGTTTAGATGATAATAAAAAAACACTATTGTATGCGCCTACATTCTATCCCAGTAGTATTGAGTGCTTTAGCTCAAAATTTCCTGAAGAGTTCTCAGAATATAATATAGTGCTAAAACCACATTATTTCTCATTATCAGTTCCAAAGTATGCAAGTCAAAAGGCGAGATTAGAGGGGTGGTCTAAATATCCCAATGTATATTTGGCTGGCGTAGATGAATCGAATATTTTGCCATTTATGGTAATGTCAGATGTATTGATAAGTGATGCTAGTTCTACTTTATTTGAGTTTGCTGCACTGAATAAGCCAGTTGTTTGGTGTGATTTTTTAAAATTGCGATGGACATATCGTGGTATTTTCTCATTTCGTTTTAAAAAACGTATGGACCCTGATCTGTATCGCTATGCGGATATTGCCGCTCATGCTAAGTCCTATAAGGAATTAAAGGCTATCGTTCAGAGTCAAGTCACATTCCCAGAAGAATATGCGGAACACCGATCTCGCTATACGCTATCATTAGCAGGGATAGTAGATGGTAAAGCTAGCGAGCGCATTGTGCAGTATATATTGAGTTTTGAGGATGCATGACTAAACGAGTAATTACTTTTGGCACATTTGATGTTTTTCATGTGGGCCATATAAACATATTAGAGCGTGCCAAAGAGCAGGGGGGGTACTTAATTGTAGGTGTTTCTTCTGATGAATTAAACTTTGCTAAAAAGAGTCGATATCCTATTTATGCTCAGAAGGACCGCATTAAAATCCTTGAGTCATTGAAGTTTGTGGATGAGGTTTTTGTTGAGGAGTCCCTAGAGTTGAAGCCTGAATATATCCAAAAATATCGAGCGGATGTCTTGGTGATGGGGGATGATTGGGCGGGTAAGTTCGACGGCATGAAAAACCTGTGCGATGTTCTTTATTTACCGAGAACCCCTTCAATATCTACCACGGAAATCATTGAAGTAGTGAAGAGCCTGTAGTGGCGTAATTTTGCTTAGATAACAATATCAATAAATTCAGCCACTTAGCTTGTATCCTGTATAAAAATAAGGCAAAGTTTGGAAGGTGGCTAGATAAGCTGGTTTTAAGATGTACAACTTGGCAGCCTGATTTGTGTAACTTATAAGGGAGTGGCCCTTTTATGACAAAATCTGAGCTAATTGAGCGTATTACAGATAAGCATCCTGATTTATCTAATAAAGATATTGAATTGGCTGTTAAGACCATTCTTGACACCATGTCTCAAGCATTGAGCCAGGGTGATCGTATCGAAATTCGTGGCTTTGGTAGTTTCTCATTACACTTTCGCAACCCAAGAGTCGGGCGTAACCCAAAAACAGGTGAATCTGTTCATCTAAAGGGCAAATATGTGCCTCACTTCAAGCCGGGTAAGGAATTAAGAGAGCAGGTTAATCACCCTGAGTAATACCGAGGGTGATTCATTATTTAATTATTGAGTGGGTATATGGATAATCCGGCACTTAGCCTTTTCACATCTCTTCCTGAGTACGAAGCTTTAAAAAAGCATTTTAAAGACATTTCTTCCCTTAAAATGCGAGATCAATTCAAAGATGACCCACAGCGATTTTCACGGTTTACATTAACTGCTGCCGATCTAAATCTTGATTACTCTAAAAATCGCATCACTACAGACACATTACCGCTTTTATTTGACCTAGCACGGGCTCGAGATTTGCCGAGCTCCATAACAGCAATGTTTCAGGGTGAATTGATTAACCGAAGCGAACAAAGGCCTGCATTGCATACGGCACTTAGAAATTTCTCGGATGAACCTGTGTTGGTTGACGGCGTGGATGTCATGCCTGAAGTGCGTTCAACCCTCACTAGGATGAAAGAGTTTTGCTGGCGTATTCGAAACCAACATTGGCGTGGGTTTAGCAATAAACCATTTACGGATGTGGTATCCATTGGTATTGGTGGTTCATTTTTAGGGCCAAAACTCGCATCCCAAGCGTTAAAACCGTATTGGGGTAAAAAGATCGATTGTCATTATCTAGCCAATATAGATGGTTCCAATTTAACGGAAGTACTTCAGGGTTTAAATCCTGAAACCACATTGTTTATCATTCAAAGTAAAAGCTTTGGTACACAAGAAACCCTGAAAAACGCCACTGAATGCCGCCAATGGTTCTTAGATAATGGTGGTGAAGAAAAAGACCTGCCTCGCCATTTTACAGCGGTAACCGCTAATGTTGCTAAAGCGAAAAAATTTGGAATAAACGAAGAAAACATTTTCCCAATGTGGGATTGGGTTGGTGGGCGCTATTCGTTATGGAGTGCAATTGGTTTACCATTAATGCTAACCATTGGGCATGAAAATTTTCGTCAGTTATTGCAAGGTGCTTTTGAAATGGATTGCCATTTTAAAACCTCGCCTTTTGAACAAAACATGCCAGTAATCATGGGGTTATTAGGTGTGTGGTATGTAAACTTCTTTGATGCACAAAGCCATGCTATTTTGCCTTATGATCACTATTTACGAGGTTTACCTGCACATATCCAGCAGTTGGATATGGAAAGTAATGGTAAATCAGTCAACATTAATGGCAACAAATTAGATTACCAAGCTGGCCCTATTATATGGGGTGGAGTAGGCAGTAATGGACAGCATGCATACCACCAGTTGTTGCATCAAGGTACTCAGTTTGCGCCTTGTGATTTTATCCTGCCTCTTATGACTCATAACCCCGTTGATCACTTTCATGAGTTATTGGTGAGTAATTGTTTAAGTCAAAGCCAAGCACTAATGCAAGGCAAGTCCCTCCAAGAAGCTGAGTCAGAATTGAAAGAAGCTGGCTTTAGTGAACCTGACTTGAGCGTTTTAGCACCTCAAAAAGAAATTCCTGGTAATCGACCTAGTAATACACTCTTTTTTGATAAGGCTACCCCTAAAGTAGTGGGTGCCCTAATTGCGCTATATGAGCATAAAGTGTTTGTACAAGGCCAGATTTGGGGGGTCAACAGTTTTGATCAGTGGGGGGTTGAGCTGGGTAAGCAGTTAGGTGACCAGGTGCATAATGCATTATTGGATGAACCCGGTGCTGCCGCTGATGGCATGTTTGATGCCTCAACTGCTGGCTTAATTGATGCATTCCGTAGTATGAAGAATAAACTTTAATTCTGTTTGTCAGAGATTACCTTTCTAAATAAGCAAAACTTAGAAAGGTAATAAAAAGACTTAATCCTACAATAAATGCAGGTTGTGCGACGACAAGCATAACAATCCCTCCTGTTATCCATGCACTTTTTACTTGTTCAATTCTTTTGTTGTAAATTTTGCTTTGGCTCCAGCGATATTCAACAGACTCTGTGGACACTCCAAGCCAGTTAATAAGGCGCTCTAATAGGGTTTTCATCGCTCCCTCCGGTTAAACATGACTACTTTATAGCCTAATAGAGAAAACGAACTTTGCTAGTTTAGAGGGGATTGGCGATAAGTTTTAAACGCATTTGTTGGCGTAAGATGCATAATTTGATAGCTTGTTTGTCCCTTGCAAATAATAAAACAAAAAGGATCCATTATGACAATCGCTTACTGGTGTGTATTTATATCCATCTTGCTGCCATTACTATTTACTGCATTGGCAAAATTTACCGGGAAATATGGCCCGAAAGCAAATTTAGCACCAAGAGAATATTTAGAGAGCCTTGAAGGTTTTCGTAAGCGTGCTAACTGGGCGCAACTTAATACTCATGAATCGATACCTGCATTTATGGCGGCTGTCATTATTGCGCATCAAATGCAAGGTGCTCAAAATTTAATAGATAATTTAGCGGTTGCGTATATTGTGCTGCGTATTATTTATGGTTTTCTTTATATGGCTAACAAAGGGCTGCTTAGAACAGTGGTTTGGACGGCTGCGTTAGGTTGTACACTTGGTCTGTTTTTTACGTTTTAAAAGAGGGTATTTGGATTTCGATGCCTATATATCAAGCCCATCATTATTCGGGCTTGATATATACATAGCTCGATATTTTAAATATTTTATGGTCAAACTTGTTTTAGGTTGGAATTTTGATTAAGCGATAACTATGGTAGTGCCAGTGTAAATACCCCTCCGTTTAATTCTCCGCCATTTCTAAGGCTTATAAATCCGGTTTTATCATTGTTTTTGTGTCTTTTGGCAATTTGAGAAGCAAAGTGTAATCCTAGTTTGGTACTGCCATTTCGAAAATCTAAATTATTTTCTGGCTTGTCTATATTAGAAATCATATTTTCTGGATACCCCATACCGTCATCACAAATCTCTATAATTAAAAAATCGTTTTGTTCTTTTATGTTGATTGCGATTTGACTTTTTGTATATCTAACCGTATTGACGATAATATTGTTAATAATGCTTGAGATTAGATCTGGGTCGAAATACCAAGTGGCGTCTTCATCGCCATTAATGGTAAGAGTGACATTGTGTTTATCGAGTAAGGCTTGGTTTTTTAGTTGCTGTTCATTGACGATGTCCCAGATATGATGTTCATCAATTACAACATGAAGGTGATTGCTGCCTAGACGATACACACCTAGTAGATGGATTAAATCATTATTTAAGCGACTTGCCTCATAGTTTAAATTGGCCAGATGTCGCTTCGTATTTTCAGGCGTATCATTGGTTACCTCCTCAATTGAGTTTAGGATGAGGCTGATTGCGTTTTTCATATCATGAATACAAGACGCTAGATGAAAGTCGAAGTCGTTATCCATTTTTATCACCTGTTTCTGCGTTTTTATTGATGGTATCCAGTGTTTTTTTTATAGAGGTAAATCGTTTGTATTGAGGGTGGTCATTAGGAATACCTTTTACAATACTTAAATGTTGACTGCATTGTTGGAGGATTTCACTTTTTAACCCTGTGATTTTCATCTGGAATATTAAAGATTGAATGATGTTAAGGCGCAAGCCAATATGCTTTGGTGAGCTTTTTGTGGCTTTTAAGAAACACTTTACAGCCTCTAAGTATTTAGCTGCTTCAAACATTTTTATACCTTCTTTGTTTGCTGCGATTACATCATTTTTTCCAGATTCTGTGATGGGTTCGTCGACAATTTTATCTAGTTTGGCTGAAATCTCAGGGTTATCTTTATATTGTTTTGCTAGTGTATTTAAAAGAGCATTAGCTTCTTCTTTTTGGCCTGAAAGTAGATAACTTTTAGCTAACTCTAGTTGAGTTCGAAGGTTGCTTGTATTGCCTGATTTTTTTAATCGATTTTGAGCGGATTCAAGAGATTTTTCCGCACTTTTTTTGTCGTTTATGCTGTAGTAGGCACGGGATTCAATTAATTTACTTTGAATTTTAATATTTTGATCGCTATTTTCCCGATGAGTTTTTTGTATGGTCGATATGGCTTCTTTTGCGTAGTCTTTGCTCTTTCTATCGTCTGAGCTATGCAGAGCAGCCTCTGTTAAGCTATCGGCGAGATCAAGTTCGTTTTCTGCACTTTTATGAATACTGTTTTCAGCAAGACGCACAACTTTTCTACTGGCTTTTGCTGCGGTATCAAAATCACCATTTATTTTGCTAACGTCAGCTAATAATTTTTGACGAGAGACAGAGCGAGAAGAGATATGAGAGATTTTCTCTAGAATTTTTTGCGCTTCTTGCGGGTTGCCTAAGTTAATTAACATTCGAGCGGCGCCTTCGTATGCTTCTAAACTCGCTGAGTTTTCTTGGTACGCTAGTTGGTACGCAATTAAGGCATCACTGTAATTTTCTTTTGCGGCCAACGTATCGGCATATCCTAACTGTGCCCAAAATAGCGGCCTGTTATTTAACACATTTAAGAACAGTTGCTCGGCTTCATCCCACTTCTTTAATTGGAGTAAAAGTTGACCTTTGGTTTTCAAACACCAACTTTTTTGCCGACTATTGTTAGCAATTTTTTCATCACATAATTTTATTGCTTGGGTATAGTTTTTTGAATCTATGGCTTGATTTATATCTACTAATTCGTTTTTTTGTTTGAGGCATTTAATGAGCCTAGATTTGAGTTCAGCGGATGAAACAGGCTTATTCATATAAGCGTCGGGCTTATATTCTAGTGAGCCTACTACTGAATCTCGGCTGGAATCTGCAGTGACAATAATAAATGAAGTGCCGCTTGCCAGTAGTTGCTTATGGCGAAGTTCTTCCATGAGTTGTAGGCCATTCTGACCTTGGCCAAGATCAAAATCACAGAAGATCACATCATATTGATGTTCTTCACATTGCTTAAGTGCTTTAGCTGCACTGGGAACGGTGTCGATACTTTTGACGTTTAAGTCATGCAGTAGCCGTTTAAGGATCTGCTGAAAACTCTCAAAATCATCAATAATTAGAAACCGCTTGTCGCGATAGTCGTCTGTAACCACAAGTTGTTCATTTTTAATGGATTTTAATTAACTGTAGTAATAAACGTATCTTTGTCTAGGGCGTTAAATTAGTGGCTTTTGCGAAGCGTGAGGTTGAATCGTTTTAGGAGGTTTGGATTAAGCCTGTCGATCTTAATGGGCTTTACACCATGATAAAAAAGGCGTGATTCGCCTGAGAGGATTAGGACATCGCCATCTTCTAATAATAATTCTAAAGATGGGCTATTACCTTGATTGTCGAATATCTGAAATACGGCAGATAATCCGAGCGATATAGACACAATTGGCCACTCTAGGCTTTGTTCATCTTTATCTTGGTGACGCCCCATAGATTGGCCAACTTCGTAGCAATTTATTAAGCAGGCGTCGGGTTTAAATGGGTTTAATCCCACTAATTGGCAAGCCTTGTGGTGAAGCGTTAAAAATTCTTGGGGTAGAGTGGGCCAGACTTTTTGGCTGATTGGGTCATGAGTGCTGTATCGGTAGCCGGCTAAATCTGAAATCCAGCCATAATCCCCACAATTGGTCATGCTTGCTTTGGTTAGGTGCCCCATGGGAGTCATCATTTGACGTAAAGGCGCTTGCTTAATTATCTCACAAGTTAATTGAGTGATCGCCTCTGATGGAGCCATTCGTTTGATGTGAAACACCCCTTTGCCTAAATTCTCAACTATAGGGTTAGTGTCAAATTTGTCTGCAACAGGGGTGAATAAATCAGCCATGGCTGTGTTGTTGGTTCCAATCGATACACTGTTTTAGGGTTACGCCATAGCCACCAAAGATATCTAAAGCACTGCCAATGGTCAGGTCAACATTGCCGTTGGATAGTTTGTGAACAAGCTCTAAGTCTTCTAAGCTACGTGCGCCACCAGCATAGGTTGTGGGCACGTATGAGTGAGAGCCTAGGAAAGTTACTAGGTCTTTATCAATCCCCCCCTGAAGGCCTTCTACGTCTGCTGCGTGAATGAGGAATTCGGCACAATGGCTGCTTAATTCTTTTAAGGTTGCTTCGTTAATTGTGGTGGAGGTGATGGTTTGCCAGCGGTTGGTGGCTATTTGCCAGCCTTTATTGGTTCTGCGACAGCTTAAGTCGAGGATAAGCTTATCTTTACCGGTTTCTTGTTTGATGGCCTCAAGGCGTTTAAAGCTGAACTCGTTATTCTCAAATAATGCAGAGGTCACAATGACATGGCTTGCGCCAGCGTTTAGGTAGTGTGCGGCGTTTTCTTTGTTGACGCCGCCACCAAATTGCAATCCATTTGGCCAGCTTTTTAATGCAGCAAGAGCCGCTTCTTCATTGCCTTTGCCTAGAGCAATAACATGACCCCCTTTAAGGTCATGTTCGCGGTATAGATTGGCGTAGTAAGCACTATTATATGAACTTACAAAATTTGTGGTTGCGCCATGATCATTGAGGCTGCCACCAACGATTTGTTTGACTTGGCCATCATGTAAATCTATGCAAGGGCGAAATAGGGACACAGAAGCTACTCATATACAGGATTATGCTGATTATAACGAACAACAGACTCATTTTCAGTTACTGATTACGGATATTCAGGGCCAGTCATTAAGGTGCACATAGCTCAGCAGGTACTTATAAGGCATCTATACTAATAAAGTTGTCTGGTGTAAGGAACGTGAATTATTGTGGCCTCAAGCGAATCATTATTAATTCAAGCAGCGGATGCAATGGATCTAAAGTGGGCGTATTTAGATTCAAATATCCAATATCAGCAAGTAAGCCCCCAATACTGTATGTGGCATGGCACAACACAAGCCAGTATTTTAGGGGTGCCAGCCACTGACCTGTTAAGTAAAGAGATGGTGGAGCGGTTAATGCCATATTGGCAAAAAGCGCTGTCTGGCGAAACCGCTACTTTCTCAGGTTACATAAAGTTATTAGACGCTCCGTTTGAGTCTTTTGTGAAGGCCACATATCTTCCACGCTTAGATCCGAATAGTCAGGCGGTTATGGGTTTTTATGTTTTTTATGAGGATCTAACCCAAGATAATAAAGCCATGAACACGCTTCGTAAGCTGCATATGATTACGGCCAATATGCAGCTTACGTTGGATGATAAAATTATTAAAATTCTCAGTTTAGGCATAGAAGTATTTGAACTGCCCATTGCCTTGGTTAGCCATATTACCGGTGAGCACTATGAGGTGATGTATTCAGTTGTTCCCGATGATGCAGTTAAGCCTGGGGATACCTTTGATTTGGGCGGCACATATTGCTCTCATACTCTTCGCGCGAATGGTCCCACCTCCTTTCATCATGCCGGTGAAAGCTATATCAATACACATCCATGTTATAAAAATTTTGGTTTAGAAAGTTACATTGGTATCCCTATCTTTGTGAACAATGAGCGTTATGGCACTTTGAGTTTCTCAAGTCCTGATGTCCATGAAACGGTGTTTGCAGAGCATGAATATGAGCTTATTCGATTATTTTCTCAGTGGATCGGAAACGAACTGGGCCGAGCAAAAGCGTTATCGGAGTTGGATCAACAAGCTCGCCTACTTGATGTGATGAGTAAACAAGCCCGTATTGGAACGTGGGAGCTCAATATCAAAGACTCTGCACTATTTTGGTCGCAAATGACAAAAGAAATACACGAGGTTGATGACGGTTTTACGCCTCAGTTGGATCAAGCAATTCACTTTTACAAAGAAGGCCCAAGCAGGGATCGAATAGAGGAAGCAGTCGAGCGTGCGGTTGCCACGGGTGAGTCTTGGGATATCGATACACAGCTGGTGACAGCCAAAGGCAATTTGATTTGGGTGAATGCCATGGGACAAACTGAATTTATTGATGGCGAATGCGTGAGGTTGTTTGGCTCGTTTCAAGATATTGATGAGCGTATAAAAAATCGAATAGAGCTAGAAAAGGCAAAAGTTCAAGCAGAGGCCGCGGCAAAATCAAAAAGTGAGTTTTTGGCAAATATGAGCCATGAAATTCGAACACCAATGAACGGTGTCTTTGGCATGCTGAATACCGTACTTAATACATCCTTGACCGATAAGCAGCGATATCAGTTAGGGCTGGCCCGCAGTAGTGCGCAATCATTGTTAACTTTAATTAATGATATTTTAGATTTTTCAAAAGTAGATGCAGGCAAACTCGATTTAGAATCCATCGATTTTGATTTATATGCATTTTTAAAAGATGTGAGTTCCATGATGTTACCCTTAATCGATGAGAAGGGTCTGATACTCAAAGAACGTTTTCATGAACTTAAGGGAATTAAATTAAGAGGGGATCCAAATCGGCTTCGGCAAATACTGACAAACCTGATTGGAAATGCAATTAAATTTACCCCCAGTGGAATCATTACATTAGAAGTCTCGGTTAATCAAAAAGAGGGTTATCTCTTATGTTGCTTTAAAGTGATTGATACTGGGATTGGTATTGCGTCTGACAAATTAGAAGGGTTATCAGAAGCGTTTACTCAAGCCGATGCGTCAACCACCCGAAGATTTGGGGGCACAGGCTTAGGTTTAGCAATTGTAAAAAGTTTATGCCAACTAATGGAGGGTGATTTAAGTATTCAAAGTGAGCTTGGGAAAGGCAGCTGTTTTGAAGCTAGAGTTTGCCTTGGGCTGGCAACAAATAAACAGGCTACAACTGCTAAAGCACAATCGACCCTTGTTCATGGTGATATTCCAATAGCTACACCGCTCCAAGGGAATAATAAGATTATTGATCAGCGTGCGCGAATTTTATTGGTCGAAGATAACTTTATAAACCAAGAGGTGGCAAAAGAGCAGTTGGGGCAGATTTCACTGTACGCGGATATTGCCGTAAATGGCCGAGAGGCGATTGATATGCTTAATCAATCAAAAGAAAAACCATATCAATTAATTTTAATGGACTGTCAGATGCCTGAGCTGGATGGCTATGAGGCCACAAAGATTATTCGTACAGGAGGTGCAGGTAAAGAATACAAAAATGTCGCCATAGTGGCACTCACAGCAAACGCCATGGTAGGGGATAAAGAAAAATGCTTAGCCTCTGGGATGAATGACTATTTAAGCAAGCCATTTGATATCGACGAATTAAGAGGTGTCTTGCAAAAATACTTGTGACGCTTGAATTGGCCAAAAAAGCTAGAATCTACAAGGTGAATCCTATAAGCTTCACGGCCGCAAATTTTGGCTGATTTTTAGCCGCCAAAGAGAGATGTTATGAGCTTTGATTCCCTGGGTTTATCACCGCATATTTTACAAGCCCTTAAAGAAAAGGGTTACACGGAAGCAAGCCCCATTCAAAGCCAAGCTATTCCTGCCGTGCTCAGTGGTAAAGACGTTATGGCCGCGGCACAAACCGGCACAGGCAAGACGGCGGGATTTACCTTACCTATTCTTCAGCGTCTGCTCGAAGGTAAAAAAGCTAAAAGTAACCATATTCGAGCATTAGTATTAACGCCTACTCGTGAACTGGCTCAGCAGGTTGCAGATAACGTAGCAACCTATTCTCATTACTTACCCTTAAATAGTACAGTTGTTTACGGTGGCGTGAAAATCAACCCTCAAATGATGCGCTTAAGGGGAGGGGTTGATGTTTTGGTGGCAACACCGGGTCGTTTACTGGATTTGTACAGCCAAAATGCAATCAAATTCAGCCAACTAGAGATGCTCGTACTTGATGAAGCTGATCGTATGTTGGATATGGGCTTTATTCACGATCTAAAGAAAATACTCGCCTTGTTGCCTAAAGACAGGCAGAACCTTTTATTCTCGGCTACTTTTTCTGAGCAAATCAAAGATCTGGCCAAATCTATGGTGAATAACCCGGTTGAGATCTCAGTTAGCCCAGCCAATAGTACTGCTAAGACAGTTAAGCAGTGGATTTACCCAAGTGACAGGAAGACCAAGCCAGAGTTATTGTCTTATTTAATTAAGACCAATAACTGGGAGCAAGTGTTGGTTTTCTCACGCACTAAACATGGTGCGAATAAACTAACTAAGTTTTTAGAATCAGAAAATATATCAGCCGCAGCCATTCATGGTAATAAGAGCCAAGGGGCTCGTACGCGAGCGCTTGAGACGTTTAAAAGCGGTGAAATACGAGTGCTGGTAGCGACTGATATTGCCGCACGTGGTATCGACATTGATCAGCTTCCTCAGGTGGTTAACTTTGATTTGCCTAATGTGGCAGAGGATTATGTTCATCGAATTGGTCGTACAGGTCGCGCAGGTGCAACGGGTCAGGCGGTTTCACTGGTTAGCCATGATGAATTTAAAGAGCTAAGTGCGATTGAGCGTTTGATTGGCCGTGTGCTTGATCGTGAATTTATTATTGGTTATGAACCCGTTAATAATCTACCTGAGTCCCGTTTAGATACACGTCCAATCAAACCTAAAAAGCCGAAGAAACAAAAAGCGCCTAAATCAGAGCATCAAGATGGCCAGCGCAGTGGTGAGGCAAAAAGAGGTCATAAACCACAAGGTAAAAATAAACAGCACGTGGCCAAGGGTACATCTAAGGCCGGTGCGGGTCAGTCTGCTGGCAAGCGAAAACCTGCCTCTAATGGCGCTAAGAAGCCGTCAGCTAGCATGCCTAGGGGCCGTAAGCCTCAAGGGGCGTCCAAGTGATTGGATGTTAAACATGAAAATAGGGCTTAAAGCCCTATTTTTTTGCCTTAAATAACAGGCATAAAAAAAGGGTAAGATTAAAATCTTACCCTTTTTTCTTTCAAGCTTTACCTTGCGGTAAACACTGAACCTTATAGAGGAACGATGTTTTCAGCTTGAGGACCTTTTTGGCCTTGAGTTACAGTGAACTCAACTTTTTGACCTTCAGTCAAAGTTTTGAAGCCAGTACCAGTGATCGCACGGAAGTGAGCGAAAACGTCAGGGCCGTTTTCTTGTTCGATGAAACCAAAACCTTTAGCTTCGTTGAACCATTTTACAGTGCCAGTAACAGTAGACATAATAATATCCAGATTTTTCAGTGTAATTTAGTCTGCAAGCAGACGAGTTTTGCTGGAAGTTTTTGCTTTGAATTATGAAAACAGGTACGAAGACTAAAAACAGGACATCGCAGTGGTGTACATAAATATAAGACTTACTTTCAAGCTAGACTGAATTATATGCAGGCCTGAGCACTTGTCAACGTATCCTTGGCTTAATCTGGCCAATATTCCATTTAAATTTCGAAAAGCGTCTAAATCCGGTGTTTCACGGGGTAATGTGATCACAATAACAGGTAAATGAAGAAAACTGAGCTTAGGAGGACCCTAAGCTCATGCCGTTATTAACCCTTAGCAAACTGAGGGTTACGGGCTTTAATACTGCGAGCATGTTGCGACAGTAATCGTTCAATATCTAAGTCTTTTTGCTGCCAAAGCTCAGTAACCCAATTCTGAATTTCTTCTTTAAGAGCAGGGTCATTTAGATAGTCCCCTTGGCTAAAATGGGCAGGAATTGGGGTTGAATTCACTTCTACTAAAATATGATCAATGCGCCCACACATCATATCCCAAAAAGTGGGTGTGTGGCCTGGGTAGACGATTGTTGCATTACTCAGTGCGTTAAATTTGTCACCAAGTGCTTGGATTGTAAATGCAATTCCACCGGCTTTTGGTTTGAGTAGATGTTTGTAAGGTGATTTTTGCGCTTTGTGTTTGTCGCTGGTAAAACGCGTGCCTTCTAAAAAGTTCATTACAGTGGATGGTTTACGGGAAAACTTCTCACAGGCTTTTTGCGTTTCTTTTATATCATCACCTGCTTTTTCTGGGTGTTGAGCTAAAAACTCTTTTGAATAGCGACGCATAAACGGAAAATCCAATGCCCACCATGCTTGCCCGACAATGGGCACATATAACAGCTCTTTTTTAATGAAAAATTTTACAAAAGGGGCTTTTTTATGAAACAGCTGATACAGCACAAATATATCAACCCAGCTTTGATGGTTGGCGGTTAATAAGTACCAGTCTTTCATGTTTAGCTGATCGGCACCGCTGATATTCCACTTAGGCTGATAAACCCAGTTTATCCACCACAAAATACCCTCTAACCACATGCTTGAAATAAATGTGATGCATGGGTCAACGAGGTGCTGCACCACTTTTTGAGGCATGACTAATTTGGGTAGTATGGCAGCAAAAAGAAACACGCCTAAAAGCATGGTGTGTGCAACCAGTGCAATGGCACTTATAACACCTACCATATGGTATCGAATTTTATTTAGCATGATGGCATCCATAGAGTCACAGTCCTTTGGCTATACGGTGGAATGAATTTGTCAGATCATATAATGCTTACATAGTATTATGACAATAGTAAAACATAATTTATGTCATACGTTTTGGCTATAAAACACGGCAAAACCAAACCAAGATGCCACTAAAAGCCCCCATGGTAACCAGTTGAATGGGGAGTGATCTTGTTGACTTGCCTCAGCTGTCGCCTGGGTTTCATTGGCTTTTTCTTTTAGCTCTTTTTTGGCTTGTTTGTTTTTTTCTCGCAACTTAGCTTTTTGTTGCTTTTTATATAGCTCGATTCCTTTAGCAATGCCTTGGGCAATGAGCTTACTTTGCTCTTTGGTTTGGCCTGGCTTTTGAGTGCCCTTGGTGATGGCTTCGGCTTCTTGTTGCGACTTCTCAGATACTGTTTGTTTCTTATATTTGGCCATAATGTGTAACTTAACTTAAAAACAGTATATTGCCTGAAAATGAATCATAGCGACAGCTACGGCTAGCGCTGAAAAATTTGTTTGGCTTTGTTTAAGCCAGCCCTTAATTTCCCAGCATGAAATGCAGGGAGAAAAGGGGCTGGGCGAATATTGGCATAAATACTCAGGCGAGATTGATGCTCAAGGGCGGCCCCGCGGCAGTGAAAGCCTCTAATGTCGGCAATAACGAGAGTATTGGCTTTCACAGGAAAAGAGGTTAATTGGCCATCACCTAGTGTGTTCAGCTCCTCATTACTAATACGAAACGCACCGCCTTTATTTTCTTTGCTGGCCTGAATGCTGCGCTTTTTTTCCCACTTTAAACGGCGGTTTGTCAGCCTGTGAGTGCCTGGGGCGTAATGGAAAGGCCCGTGTTCGGGTTTTACGTCTTCTAAAAAATACCAAAGCTTAATAGCGCTATGAAACGTATCTCTGTGAATGGCTTTTTGGCTATCGGCATTGGTGTCTTCTGTGCCGTGAAATAACTTATAAAGATAATACTTACTGGGGTCATGATAGGTGCCAGCAAATAAACAGGTTAAACGTTTGAGGCGTTTATTATTAATAAAAGAATGAGTAGCGTTGTGCTCAGCTTTAATGGCATAAAAACGATTTAGGGTATCGCCATCGTAGCGATCAAAGCCCCAGTCGAATGTATGCTTTTGACCAAACCCTTGATCACCATAGTTTTGAATAGGACTTCTAGTATCAATTGCTGTCATGGTGTTTTTCACTTCACTAACCAAGTTAGAGAATTCACTTTCAGATAAAAAATCCTCCAGTACCACAATGCCATCACGTTTGAATTGTTGAGATTCAATAGGGCGCATTAAACCGGCAACCTGAAAACGACGCAGTGCTAAAAAACCATTAGCCAAACGCATTCGAAAAGTATGAAGCCCTAGTGTATTCAAAATTGGGCTGCCAATAATTGGCAACGCAAAACTCTTATTACTGGTGAAGACTTTTAATAGGCCCGAAACCATGACACAACCTAGATACAAATGAGGCTGGGATTATATCGGTATGTTGACTTGCTAGGTAGTGTGTCATGATGGCAAAACTAAGGAGCCACTATGAATACACAGGTTTGGTATACCCCAAAAGCAGGTGCCATCTCACGACTTACCCAGCGAACACAGCCATTGCTTGAATTAACCAATAACGAAGTATGTGTTGCGGTTAAAAGCATCGGTTTAAACTTTGCCGATATATTTGCTATTACGGGGTTATATAGCGCTACACCACAAGGCGCATTTACACCGGGTTTGGAATACAGTGGTGAGGTTATCCAAAGCCGCAGTGCACAATACAAAGTGGGCGACAGGGTCATGGGTGTCACCCGTTTTGGCGGTTATAGCTCTGTGATTAATACGCCAGATAATTATTTAACGCCATTGCCATATGGTTGGAGTTATCAGCAGGGGGCAGCTTATTTAGTGCAAACACTCACAGCTTATTATGCCTTAACTGAATTGGGTCATATCAAACCTAATCAAACGGTATTGATTCACAGTGCCGCCGGTGGTGTGGGGTTGCAAGCCATGAAACTAGTGAAAGCCATGGGAGCAAAACCAATTGGTACGGTGAGGTCTCGTAATAAGGCAGAGTATTTAAAGAAGCTAGGTTTTAATGATGTGATGGTTCGTGAATCTAACTTTAAAAAACAATTACTGCAAAGCCAATACAAGTTTGATTTAGTGTTGGATGGTGTCGGGGGAGGCGTTCAAAAAGCGAGCTTTAATGCATTAAACCCAATGGGGCGATTAATTGTATTTGGTGCGGCGGAATTTACCCCTGGTAAAAATAGGCCCAATTATCTATCGGCTATTTTAAAATACCTAAAGCGCCCTAAATACGATGTGATGGACATGATCAGCGATAATAAATCCGTCATGGCATTTAATCTTATTTGGTTGTGGGAGCAGGTGGATTATCTGTCACAACTTATTAGCGTTATGCAAACCATCGAAATCGCACCGCCGTATGTGGGGCATGAATTTGATTTTAATGATGCAAAAGCCGCTATCGAATGTTTAAGGCAGGGGAATACCATTGGCAAAGTGGTATTGAATGTGGGGAGTTAAAGCCAGTATGGTTTTCTTTTTTTTGAGTGCGTAGCAAGGGGGCAGTAAGACCCTTTGATTAATATCGTCTTACTCGCGAAGGAACGTCACCCCCGAATGTTTTTGTCGGGTATTCATTCTCGCAAGTGCGACTACGAATGGCGTTAATTATTTGAGATTTTACATTCTGGATAATCAAAGCCAGCACGTTTCTTTCCCAAGGGGGAGGCCCCCTTAAAATCCCCCCTTCTCGGCGCGCAGTCCTAATCCTCAATTTCAAGGCTTTTATCTAGCAACACGGCCCAGATTGCAGGCAAACAATTATCATTTAAATACAAATTGCTGAGGGATTGCCTGATTTGTATTTAACACACATTGTTATGCAATTAAACGTGCCTCGCTACGCGGTTGCTGCAAAGCCTTGTTATTTCGGGGACATGCTAAAGCCGAATGGGTTGTTATCGTAACGCTTTTGACTGACGGTCAGTTACATCAAGCTGTAATGAGGTTGCTTAAACCTAATTCGCAAGTGCGTTTACGGATAGCGTTAATTATTTGAGATTTCACATTCTGGATAATCAAAGCCAGCACGTTTCTTTCCCAAGGGGGGAGCCCCCTTAAAATCCCCCTTCTCGGCGCGCAGTCCTAACCTCAATCTCAAGGCTTTTATCTAGCAACACGACCCAGACTGCAGGCAAACAGTTATCATTTAAAAACAAATTGCTGAGGGATTGCCTGATTTGTATTTAATAGACATTGTTATGCAATTAAACGTGCCTCGCTACGCGGTTGCTGTAAAGCCTTGTTATTTCGGGGACATGCTAAAGCCGAATGAGTTGTTATCGTTACGCTTTTGAGTGAAGGCCAGTTACATCAAGCTGTAATTGGAGGATTTATAAGGGGATTTATTCAAATCATTCGCTGTGCTCTTGGTGTATGCAATCCAGCACCCGATCAATTTTTAATGGGTTTGATTCTTTTCTGATGTGATTATTTCAAGTAATTCCAAATTGCATAAAACGCCCAAATGATTATTAAAAAGAGGGAGCATGTTTTGGTTTTGTCTGGGGAGGGTTGTCGGTTAACTTAACCCGTTCGCACTGAGCGCGAGGAACGAGCAGTCGAAGTGTGGTGATGTAGTGGTAGGGTGATTTTGTGTGCATCCTAACTATATGAAAATTGCTGGGAAGATTATACACCTTAAAGGAATAACATATTCTCGCTTGGGATAAACTCAAAAAGTTGATGTTTATTTAAATTACTTTTCCCCATTAAACAAAAAGCCCAAACACCTTTCATTGTTTGAGCTTTTTCTTTTACGCTAATAACGTCTAACGTCTAACGTCTAACGTCTAACGTCTAACGTCTAACGTCTAACGTCTCTAACGTCTCAAGCGTCAGACGCCAGTCTCCCGACGTCCGACCAATCAAAGCTTATACAGCTTTAAGAGGAATCGCTGGACGCGCTAGGTCTTCAGACGGTGGCGCGAAGCTAGTTAGGTTGATACCGTCAACCGCTGCTTTGTACTCTTCTAAAGTCGGGAAACGACCTAGGATACAAGAAAGCACAACCATTGGCGTAGAGCCTAGTAGAGATTCACCTTTTTTCTCAGCGCTGTCTTCTACAACACGGCCTTGGAAAAGACGGGTAGAGGTGGCAAGAACAGTATCACCTGCTTCTGCTTTCTCTTGGTTACCCATACATAGGTTACAACCAGGGCGTTCTAGGTAAAGAATGTTTTCGTACTTAGTACGAGCCGCTTCTTTAGGGTGTGAATCATCGAAAGTGAAACCAGCGTATTTCGCTAGTACATCCCAATCGCCTTCAGCTTTTAGTTCGTCAACGATGTTGTACGTTGGTGGCGCAACAACTAGAGGTGCGTTGAACGTGATAGGACCGTTCTTCTCTAGGTTACGAAGCATTGCAGCGATGATTTGCATGTCGCCTTTGTGCACCATACAAGAACCAACAAAACCTAGGTCAACTTTACGACCATCGTAGTAAGACGCTGGACGAATCACATCGTGGGTGTAACGCTTAGAAACGTCTTCGTTGTTTACGTCTGGGTCAGCGATCATTGGCTCGTCGATCACATCTAGATCAACAACCACTTCAGCGTAGTACTTAGCGTTGTCATCAGGAGCAAGGGCTGGCTCTTCACCAGACTTGATGCCTGCAATACGCTTGTCAGCTAGGTCGATAAGACCTTGTAACATACCCGCTTTGTTTTCCATGCCTTTGTTGATCATGATTTGGATGCGAGACTTAGCAAGCTCTAAAGACTGGATTAGGGTGTCATCAGTAGAGATACAGATAGAGGCTTTTGCCTTCATTTCTGCAGTCCAGTCAGTGAAGGTGAACGCTTGGTCAGCCAGTAGCGTACCAATTTGTACTTCGATTACGCGACCTTGGAACACGTTTTCGCCGCCAAACTGCTTAAGCATTTGTGCTTGAGTGGCGTGTACGATGTCACGGAAGTCCATGTGAGGCTTCATAGCACCTTTAAAGGTTACTTTTACAGACTCAGGGATTGGCATTGCAGCTTCACCTGTTGCAAGTGCGATGGCAACCGTACCAGAGTCAGCACCGAAGGCCACGCCTTTAGACATACGAGTGTGAGAGTCACCACCGATGATGATTGCACGGTCGTCCACAGTAATGTCGTTTAGTACTTTGTGGATTACGTCAGTCATTGAGTGGTAAACGCCTTTCGGGTCACGTGCAGTGATTACACCGAATGCGTTCATGAATGCCATTAGCTTAGGCGTGTTGGCTTTAGCTTTGTTGTCCCATACAGATGCAGTGTGACAACCTGATTGGAAAGCACCGTCAACATCAGGAGAAATCGTAGAAGCCGCCATAGACTCAAGTTCTTGGCAAGTCATAGGGCCAGTAGTGTCTTGAGAACCTACGATGTTCACTTTAACGCGAACGTCAGAACCTGTGTGTAGAGGTGTTTTAGACTTAACACCAACCGCATTACGGTTGAAGATTTTCTCAACGGCAGTCAGACCTTGGCCTTCATTAGAGATTTCTTTAGAAGGTGCGTATACGTCTGGTGCTTCAATGCCTAGTGTTTCAGCAGCGAAGGTTTGGATTTTCTTACCGAAGGTTACCGCGTAAGAACCACCGGCTTTCATGAATTCAACTTTTTGAGGAGTGAATGCATCAGAAACGTCAGTTAGTTCTTTGTCGCCGTTGTAAAGTTTTTTAGCTTTAGTATCGATGGTTAGAACGGTACCAGTGGCTACTGAGAATTTCTCTTCTAGTACTGGGTCGCCGTTAGCATCACGAACCACTTCACCGTTTGCGTCTGTTTTCTTAACCCAGTTTTTAAGGTCAAGACCGATACCACCGGTTACACCAACAGTCGTTAGGAAGATAGGTGCGATACCGTTAGTACCGGCAACCACTGGACGGTTGTTGATGAATGGGATGTAAGGAGACGTTTTTTCGCCGGCCCAAAGTGCAACGTTGTTCACACCAGACATACGAGAAGAACCTACGCCCATGGTGCCTTTTTCAGCGATTAACATCACTTTAGCGTTAGGGTGTTTTTTACCAAGTGCAACGATTTCTTGTTGAGCTTCTGGGGTGATCATGCACTGGCCGTGCAATTCACGGTCTGCACGTGAGTGAGACTGGTTACCAGGAGATAGAAGGTCAGTAGAGATGTCACCTTCAGCCGCGATGTACGTTACTACTTCGATTTTTTCAGCGATGTCAGGAAGCTTAGTGAAGAACTCTGCTTTCGCGTAGCTTTCTAGGATATCTTTAGCGATAGCATTGCCTGCTTTGTAGGCATCAGCTAGACGAGCGGTATCAGCGTTGTAAAGGAATACTTGAGATTTAAGTACTTCACCAGCCGCTTTTGCGTTTGCATCATCAGAAAGGGCTATGTCTAAAAGTACTTCAACAGAAGGGCCGCCTTTCATGTGAGAAAGTTGCTCAAGGGCGAATTCAGCAGAGATTTCTTCTACTTTTTCTTGGCCAAGAACGATTTCTTTTAGGAATTTAGCTTTAACAACCGCTGCAGGGGTAGTACCAGGCAGAGTGTTGTAGATGAAGAAGTTAAGAGAAGCTTCGCGGTGCTCATTGCCGGTGTCTTTAATTTGGGCAATGATTTCAGATAGCAGTTCAGCGCTATCAATTGGTTTTGGGTTCAAGCCAAGGTCGTTTTTACGAACCTCGATTTCTTGTAGGTATTCTGAATACAAGCTCATACGAATCTCTCACTCAAGTTATAGTATTGACTATCAAAAAACCGCTTTTATAAAACAGTTTCATCCGCGCCAGTCCTGCGCGGATTTAAGCCAATTGATTAACTAGGTTTGATCAATTGGCTAGGGTAATTAATTAAGCTTACCCGTGACTTCTATCATTAAGGAAAGGCTCAAGCAGTCTCTTCAACCCATCCTATAAAAATTGCGCACAAATTATAGGTTAGATGCCCTTATAAATTAAGATAAGCCTAGTCCGAATTAGCCATAAATGTGAGTAATCTTGCTTATATTCGGTATTCACAAAACTTATACAGGGTGTTTTTTAATCGAAAAGCTAAATATAGCACTGTGTTAGTGCTTTTCACCTGAGTTGAGCGGATTTTGCTGATGTACTGTAATTTCTGATGAATAAGAATCTCTCTCGTTTGTGAGTTGTGTTTAGGTCAGTCGTGGTATGTTTTTGTGTATTCCCTCTGTGTTGGCCACCCGTTAAATGTCAAACTTTCAGGTGGCCAAGTAAATGAAGCAATGAGCAATCAAAGACCCGTAGGCGCAAAGAAAGTACCTTTTAACTCATGTTGTTTTGTGCCGTGTTGGCTAATTGATAGGTTGAAGGTTTCTTTGCCCTTAATAGGGCAGTTGCTTATGCATGAGATACGCAATGCTAAGCTGGCTTTTTGTCCCGCGATTAAATGCAGCTCACTGCCAGATTGAATGAACAAACTAGGGTGCAGTGATGCAACTTTAAACGAGACTGCTTGTTGGGTTTTATTTTGAATGCTAAGGGTAAACGCATTGCTGATGTTGAGCTCTTGATAGAAATATAATTGGCCGCGGTCTCGACTTAAGTGAAATTCATATTGTTCTTTAGTTAAAACTTGAAGGCCCAATAGTGTTAAAGCGATGCACAGTGCAGCCAAGTAACCCCATAAACGTGGGCGTTCTTTTGGTAACCAGCTTTTAAAACGACGAGAGGTTGTTTGAGTTGTTGGGTTTTCGTCACTGAAGTGAATTAAGCCACGCGGTTTTTTTAAGCTATCCATGATGTTGTCGCAAGCATCAATACACGCACCGCAATCAATACAGGCGTATTGCAGGCCTTGGCGAATATCAATGCCAACAGGGCATACCTGTACGCATAATTTACAGTCTACGCAGTCACTTGTTTTATCTGATGGTTGTTTGTTTTTTCTTGGCTCGCCACGCTCTACATCGTAACTGACCTTTAAGGTTTTTTTATCCACCATCACAGACTGAAAACGCGAGTAAGGGCACATGTGTAAACAGACTTGTTCACGAAGCCAGCCGGCATTGATGTAGGTAAGTAAGGTAAAAAAACTGAGCCAAAAAATCACCTCGTGATTGGCTGTGGCATGTATCAGCCCCTGCCAAAGCCCTTGACCGGTTTCAAAGTACGCAACAAAGGTAAAGCCTGTAATAAACGCAATCGTGAGCCAAACCGTATGTTTGCAAAATAACTTTAATAAATTACGTTTTAAAAAAGCACGTTGCTGATCTTTAAGTCTGGCATTGCGAGAACCTTCTATGTTTTCTTCGACCCAGGTAAACATCATGCTCCAAACGGTTTGTGGGCAACTAAATCCACACCAAACTCGTCCTGCAATATTGGCGGCTATGAATAAAGCAAAGGCACTGGCCATGGCAAGCCAAGTAAGCATGAGCAAATCATCGGGCCAGAAGCTCAGCCCAAACAAATGCAGAACATGATTGCCTAGGTCCATCCATAAAAGCGGGGCACCGTTAATGGTGAGCCAAGGCCCTAATAAAAACATGAGAATAAGCGGGCCACTGGTGAGTCGTCTTAGTATTTGATAGCGACCTTTTGCCAAGCGCACTGCGGCGTTATGGCGGGTAGCGTCGATTACTGGACGGTCTTGATCGTCAAGGGAGGTGGTTGGAATGAGTTGAGTCATACTGCTTTTTCTCATTAAAAGGGAAATGGTTTTGTTTCCCTTTTAGCAAGGCGTATTCCAATGTTTAAACCCAAGGTTGGCAGTGGTTGTGGCAATAAAAAAACAAAATACGCGACATTTAGTCGCGATATATCACGACTAAGGAAAAATTCCCAATTTTTTCATTCTGGATCGTAAAGTGCTGGCCGGTAACTCGAGCAATTTGGCTGCGCCTTTGTCGCCTGAAATTCGCCCATTGCAATAACGCAATGCCGATTTAATGTGTTCGGCCTCGGCTTGATGCAAAGGGGTGGGCTTGACCGTTTGTGAGAGGTGAGAGCTGTGAGCATGATCGGTGAATTGCATGGGAATTAGATGGAATAATCCACTTTGATGCAAAATTGCGCTGTGCTCCACCCAGTTTTGTAGTTCACGAATGTTGCCTGGCCAATTGTAATGACTGGCCCATTTAAGTGAGGGCATGTGTAAACCTTGATATGGCTTGCCCATGGTTTTAAAGGCCTTTTGCGCAAAGCCGTTTATCAATAGGGGAAGATCGCTTTTTCTTTCCCTAAGTGGTGGCACACTGATGGCAAACACATTTAAGCGGTAATATAAATCCATTCGAAACAGGCCTTTATCCACCGCTTGTTTTAGATCTTTATTGCTCGCGGCAATGATACGAACATTGACTTTAATGGTGTGGGTGCCGCCGACTCGCTCAAATTCACCTTCTTGTAAAACACGAAGTAATTTTACTTGTGCGTCCATGGGCAGCTCGCTGATTTCGTCAAGAAACAAAGTGCCATTGTGTGCCAGTTCAAATCGACCAATGCGACGCTGAATAGCCCCAGTAAACGCGCCTTTTTCATGGCCAAATAATTCGCTGTCTACTAAACCTTGTGGAATCGCACCGCAGTTAAGTTTGACCATGGCATGTTGGCTGTGCTGGCTTTGTTCATGAATGGCTCTTGCAACCAGTTCTTTGCCTGTGCCACTTTCCCCAAATACTAAGATGTTGGCCTGAGTAGGGGCCGCCAGTGCAATTTGTTCTTTTAAATGATCAATAGGTTCGCTTTGACCAATGATTTCACTTTGAAAAGTGGAGTCGATTTCTTCTTGTAAGTAATGATTTTGAGCTTGTAGTTTTTCTTTGAGAAATCGATTTTCGGTGAGTGCTTGTTTCAGATTATCTTCAATGCGTTTGCGCTCGCTAATGTTTTTAAACACCACCACTGCGCCATGAATTTGATTGTCTACAATGATCGGGGTTGCACTGTATTCAACCGAAAAATGAGTGCCATCTTTTCGCCAAAACACTTCATTTTCTTTTGTGCGAGTGACCCCATCTTGTAAACATTGATAAATAGGGCAGTCGCACTGAGGGTAATGGCTGCCATCGGCATGACTGTGATGATGGAAGCCGTGAATGCTTTTGCCAATTAGATCGTCACTTTTCCAGCCAGTGATGCTCTCAGCCGCGGGGTTGACGAAAGTGGCTAGGCCTTGATTATCTAAACCATAAACCCCTTCAGACATGGACTCCAGTATGAATTGATAACGCTCAATGAGGGAAAGGGTGCTTAATTTTGACGGCATAGCGATTTTTCATTGCAAAAATTCTATTCTAGGATAATTCGTGATATTTAGCGATTAAAGGCCGTATCAAGTGGTTATTTCATTTAAGTGGGTGTTCGCTTCAATTGATTTAACGCACATAAAGTGAGGGCTTGTATTGCAATGAGCTAAATTTACATTATTGTCGTATACGTTCTAGAGACAACGATAAAAAAGCATTAAGGGTTTGATGATGGATTTAAGTATTGTGCAAACAGGAATTTTCGACGATGTGCCCAAGCATGGTCGATTCTTGTTTTTTCAAATTCGACATGGCGTTGAGGGTAAAGACATTAAGCAGTGCTTGCAGGCCATTGTGCCTCAAGTGGATGGTGCATCAGTGGTTTTAGGTCTGGGCGATGCCACCTTAAATGCACTAGGTGTTGAGCATATTGAATCATTACATTTTCCTAGTTATGACACGCGCGGTGTTCAGGTTGCATCCACTCCCGCTGCTTTGTGGTTATGGTTGCGTGGCGATGATTTAGGCATCATCACACTGGCAGCACAATCTCTGATGTCATCTTTGAAACCGGGTTATGAGTTGGATAATTATATCGACACCTTTAAATACAAAGATGGCCATGATTTAACCGGCTATGAAGACGGCACTGAAAACCCTGAGGGGGACGAGGCATATGCCGCTGCGTTTGATAAAACGGGTGGCTCATATGTGGCGATTCAGCAATGGGTGCATGATTTAGCTCACTTTAAATCTCACTCTCAAGACAAGCAGGATCAAATTATTGGTCGTCGACTCAGTGATAATGTGGAATTAAGCGATGCGCCAGCATCTGCCCATGTTAAGCGTACTGAGCAGGAAGCGTTTGACCCAGAAACCTTTTTGTTAAGACGTTCTATGGCCTATGGTGAAGGTGTGGAAGCAGGTTTGGTTTTCCAATCATTTGCTTACACCACAGAATCATTTAATAAAATTATGGCTAAAATGGTGGGGGAAGAAGATGGTATTGTTGATGCCCTGTTTAGCTTTACTCGCCCAATAACAGGCGCTTTCTTCTGGTGTCCACCTATGAAAGATGGCCAACCTGATTTGTCAGCTATTTTATAATTTACTATTCATTCATTAAGCCGCTGCATAAAACACAGCGGCTTTTTTGTTGGTGCTATTTGTTGCCCCAAATTTTAGCAACCGCTCGCTCATTACCTAATAAACCCACCACAAAACCGACTAACGCAACTGCAGAAAACACCACAACAGGGATTAAAAAGCCGTAGCTATCACCGCCAGCACTTAAGGAAAATGCGCAGATTGCAATAATCAAAACCGTAAATAAAGTGGATACGGCTAAAAAATGGTGCGTTGTGAAGGTTTGTATGTGTAAGGCTCAGTGCCTGACTCAAAGGTATTTAGAATAGGGGAGAACAAGGCTCTTAAACTTGATTTCATGTTGGTACTTCTAGTTTGGCGAATGATTAGGGCCATTTTGCGCAAAAAAGCATCTGGACACAATGGCTACAGACACGCAGACGAAGCTATGGTTTGATTCACTCTATTAATATATCTGTTTTAATTTTAGGTTTAACTTATGAATGTCACGGTTAAGCAAATTCGAATATTCATCGAGGTCGCTCGCCATTTGTCTTTTGCCGCTGCGGCTAAGCACATGCATTTAAGTCAGCCTGCCATTTCGTTAGCCATACAAAACTTAGAGCAACACGTGGGTGGCAAGCTGTTTGATCGTAATACCCGTCATTTAGAATTAACCCCAGAGGGTCAGCTATTTTATCCCACGGCCAGTGCGCTTTTAAATCAATGGTCAGATGCCCTAGAAGATGTAAATAACCTATTTACCTTGCAAAGAGGCAAGTTGAATATGGCCGTTATGCCTTCGTTCGCATCCAATGACTTAGCGGAGATTGTTGCGCGTTATCATCAGCAGTATCCAAATATTAACCTAGCCATTGATAATATTGTGATGGATCAAGCCATTGATAAGGTGAGAAAGGGCCGTTGTGAATTGGCGGTTATCTTTGCCGGTCAAAATATGCAAGGTGTTAACTTTACCCCTTTGTTTAGTGATCAATTTAGTTTGATTTATGCATCGTCCTTTCAATCCGCCATTCAACACATAGGTAAGGGTGGCGATTTAGCCGCTTTGTTAAGTTTACCCATGATTGCCATGGACAAAGATTCCAGTGTGCGGCGTTGGGTTGATGATGTGATTGATGATTATAACGTGCAACCTAAAATTGTGGCTGAAGTGAATCAGCTAGAAACCTTGGGTCGCTTTGTTGCAAAAGGAATGGGGGTAGGGATTGTGCCCAATTTATGTCGTGCTCAGATGCAATCTTTTGAGGTTAATATGCACCCGTTAGGCGATACGTTTTTATCGAAAGAGGTGGGCATTGTCACGCCAGTTGATCATTGCCTGTCTCGTGCTGGGGAGGCAATGGTTGATGTGCTTAAAGCACATTATAAGGTTTCATAATCTGTGTTTTAACTCATCGATCTATCAAGCTATTCGATTAATTACACGGGATTTATGAACCCTTTATTTGATAAGTTTCCATTAAACTGGCTTTAACAGTGGAGATTATCTTATGCGTACAATTGAAACCCTTTTAAACCCTCAAGATGCAGTAGATGGCGCTGGCGTGAAAATTAAACGCCATAGTATTGTCCGCCAAGGTTTAGCAGACCCATTTTTAATGTTGGATGAAATCCGCAGTGATGATCCTGATGACTTTATCGCGGGCTTTCCGCCACACCCTCACCGTGGAATAGAAACCTTAACCTATATGCGTGTCGGCGGTATTCGTCACGAAGATAATATGGGAAATACAGGGCAGGTGCTAAGTGGTGGTGCGCAATGGATGCGAGCAGGTCGTGGGGTTATTCATGGTGAAATGCCGTTAAAAGAACACGATAAAATGCATGGTTTTCAGTTATGGATTAATTTGAACAGTAAAAATAAATTGATTGATCCAGACTACAGGGACGTACCAACAGAAGAAATCATACATGTTACGACTAAAGATTATTTGGCTCATGTGCTCTCAGGTGATTGGGTGCTTGATGGTGAAGCGGTGTCAGGGCCGTTAAATAAATTAGAGGCGAATAGCGCAATCATAGATTTAGAATTAAACGCAAACAGTCATTTTAAGCACGCTATACCAGATGACCACCATTTATTAGTGATGGTATATGAAGGGGAAATATCCATAGCTGACAAGCCAGTTAAACGCCCGCAGATGGCTCTTTTATCTCAAAGTGGTGAACTGGAAATTAAGTCCAGCCAAGGGGGTAAAGCATTGGTGCTACATGGTTTACCACATAAAGAACCCATCGCCAATTATGGGCCGTTTGTGATGAATACAATGGAAGAAATAGAACAAGCCATCAGGGATTATCAAAACGGTGTGTTGGCTTAAACATAAAGTGTGTCATTAAAGGTAGCTCAGGCTACCTTTTTTGTTTTAAAAAGAGCGGCTAAAGATTGGGGTTGTGTGTGGTTGCTTTGAGCATCCATCGAATGTCCATCCCGATAATAATCGTTGTTACAATCAGAATGGTGCTAATGGCAAAGTGCTGTACTTGCACGGTAATAAATACGGTGCCGGCTAGCAGTAAAATAAACAACAGTATGAATATCGCCAACAATGCTTTTTTATGTTCGTTGCCCATAAGGGTCCTTATATTTTTATAGGATTCATTATGCCCTCAATATACCCATAAGTTAGAAAGCAAGTCGTTAATAAATGTAATGATTTTGTAAGGGCTCGTGTTTTGTTGTGATTACGCAATACAGACAAAATCGAGTATCATAGCCGCAAATTTTTGGGTGGAAGTATCATGTTTAAGCTGGGTCTAATTATTAACCCTTTAGCTGGTTTAGGTGGCAGTGTGGCACTTAAAGGCAGTGATAATATGGCTGAGCAAGCGTTGGCCATGGGGGCAACCGCTAAGGCTGGCTTACGTACTAAAACGGCTTTGTCAGATTTGGCGGATTTACAAAATCAAATTCAAGTCTTTACGTGTCCTGCTGATATGGGTGAAAACGTCATGCTTGAGTTAGGCTGGAATCACGAGGTATTGCCTTTACCTAACTCAGCTCAAACCAGTGCCCAAGATACCAAAAATGCCGCTATCGCATTAAAAGAGCGTGGTATGGATCTCATTGTCTTTGCGGGTGGAGACGGCACCGCACGAGATGTCTGTGAAGTCATCGAAGATGCCTGTCCTGTATTGGGGATTCCAGCAGGGGTGAAAATTCACAGTGGCGTTTATGGCATTACCCCTAAGGCATCTGGAGAGGTGATCCGCATGTTAGTAACAGGCCAGTTAGTGGATTTAAGACCTCAAGATGTGCGTGATATTGATGAGGATGCGTTTCGTAATAATCAAGTGAAAGCAAAACTATATGGTGAAATGCTTGTGCCGCAAGCTGGGCAATTTGTTCAGTCAGTTAAGCAAGGTGGCATTGAGCAAGAAGAGTTGGTGCTTGATGATTTAGCGGCTTATCTGATTAATGAACTTGAGTCTGATGTTTTGTATTTAGTGGGGTCAGGTAAAACCACTGAGCATTTTATGCATGCCTTACATCTGCCTAACACCTTGTTGGGGGTTGACGCTGTTTACAATGAAGACGTAATCGCTGCGGATGTAAACGAGCAGCAAATATTAGAACTGCTTAAGCAATACCCTGATGCTCGCATCATGGTGAGTGTGATTGGTGGTCAAGGCCATGTATTTGGTCGCGGTAACCAGCAACTCAGTAGCGAGGTGATTAAACAAGTGGGGCGTGAAAATTTAATTATTCTATCTACTAAAACAAAGTTATCTCAACTGCAAGGGCGGCCTTTAATTGCGGATACGTCGGATGTGGCGTTAGATCAGGCATTAGCTGGTCACATCGAAGTGATTACGGGTTATCAAGATATCGTGCTTTACCCAATTCAGTAATATTCAAGCGTGCACAAAAAAAGGAAGGCTTGCCTTCCTTTTTTTGTGGAAAAAATAAGCGCTTAAATGATAGAAATTTCAACCATCAGCTCGTTACTTAATTTTTCAAGAGCATCGCGTACATCATCAAAATCCACGCTTTTAGGAATATGAACTCGGGCCTTGGTTTTAAATAATGGTTCTGCACTCATTGCGGCACTTTCAAATTGCGTATGCAGTTCTATAACGTTGACAGCTAAAGTAGATAAAGACTGCGCCACATCTTTTACAATACCCGGGCGGTCATTTCCTATGATGCTGAGCTTGGCGTTGGCTTTACTATCTTCAGCGTGCTCATTTGAATACTCAGTATTAATGACCCAGCCGGATTGTTTAAGATCATTTAATGCGCTCTCTAAACCTTGTACATTTTGTTCGGTGATTTGTACCTTGACGATACCCGCAAACTTTCCAGCAAGTTGCGTCATACGGCTTTCAAGCCAGTTACCTTGGTTATCTTTTATGATGCCAGATAGGGTATCAACAATACCTGGACGGTCGTTGGTCATGATGCTAATGATGAAGAATGAAGACACTGGGCTACCTCTTATTGTATTTTGGCCATAACCGCACTATAGCCCAGTGTTAGATTGGATGAAAGCAAGCACACCAGCAGATGGCTGGTTATTTCATTGGCGTTTATCGAAAGCGCTCAATGATATTAAATTGCTCATCGACCAGTTTTGAAACTTTACTCGCTGCTGTTTTTGATGCAGTTGCACTTTGTGTGTTGTCTTGGGCGCTTTGACGAATAATTTCCATGTGTTTGCTGATTTCTTCAGACCCTAGTCGTTGTTCTTGAACGGCTTGGTTGATGGTATTCATTTGTTTGTTGATTTGTTCAACGCTATTACGTACTTCTTCTAATGTGAGATAGGTTTCTTGCACTTGATTAGCATTATCAGAAGCTTGCTCCCTTGAACGATCCATGACTTCTGTTGCCCCCTGAGCACCTTGGCGCAGCTGATCAACGATTCGACGAATCTCTTCAGTGGATTCAGAGGTTCTATTGGCTAAGGTTCGAACTTCATCGGCAACCACAGCAAATCCGCGACCTTGTTCACCGGCTCGCGCGGCTTCAATGGCAGCATTAAGAGCCAATAAATTGGTTTGTTCTGCAATGGCTTGTATGACTTCTAAAAAGCTGTGTATGGATTCTGAGTGTTCGGCTAAATTTTGTACGTTACTGCTTGCTTGATTGATGGTTTGTTCCATTGCCTCTAGTGTCGTTTTCGCTTTTTGCATTTGACGCTCACTGGTTTGAGTGTCACTTTTTGCTTTTTCGGTTTGCTCTGCTGTTTCATTGACGGAGTCAGAGATGGAGTCAAATTGCGTGGTTACTTGTTCAAAGGCAGCGGCAAACATCGTTGCGGCATCTAGCTGTTCGTTGAGTTTTTTAAGACTATTTTCAGCCGAATGATGGCTGATGTTACTGGCGTCTTGAATGGGTAGGCAGGTATCTTGGATGCGCTCACGTAGTGTCACAATTTGGCTTTGCATGTGTTCAAATGCCATTAATATTTCACCCACATCGTCTTTGCGGCCGGTGAAAATATAGGCCGCTAACGGGTCTTGGGTGATCGTGCGAGCCTTGTTACGTACTAATTTTAAATTTCGTAATGCTTTACCTTGCACAAATGCGAGGGCTACAACGGGTATTAAAGCCATTAAAGGGTTAAAAAAGTGTGTGATGGCAATAGCTGTCATGCCCAAAAGCACACTTGTTATTTGACTAAGGGGTAAGCTTGTTAAGTTTTTTCTCGCTGGAAATGCTGATTTGCCTTTATTGAGTCGGCTATACACTTTTTCAGCACGTTCAATGCACTCTTTACTTGGCTTATAGCGCACAGATTCATAACCGACGATCTCGCCTTTTTCTTTAACGGGTGTAATGAATGCATCTACCCAGTAATAATCGCCGTTTTTACAGCGGTTTTTAACAATACCTTTCCACTGCTTGCCTTTCTTTAAATAATCCCAAGCTTGCTTAAATGCAGCGGCGGGCATATCAGGGTGGCGCACTATATTATGGCTAGATTTGATGAGCTCTTCTTCGGTAAAGCCACTGATATTGAGAAAATCTTGATTGACGTGCTCAATTTGGCCCTTCAAATTGGTCGAAGATATGATGCGTTCACGGTTTTCTACGACACGCTCGTTGTTAGTGACGGGGAGATTTTTTTTCATAGGGCATTCACTAAGCTTAATCCATTATGGCTTCTGCCTTTAAGATTAGCCTAAATTTGCTAAAGTGAAATCTGAATTTATCAGGCATAATAACGGACTAATTTGTCCATAATAATAATATCAGGCAGCGCTATGAGTCAGTTTATTCTCGCTATTGATCAAGGTACCACCAGTTCACGTGCCATTGTGTTTAACAAGGCAGGCCAAATTGTGGCCCAAGCCCAAGAGGAATTCCCACAGCATTTTCCTCAATCTGGCTGGGTTGAACATAACCCCGAAGACATCATCTCTACTGTGCTTTCGGTCTGTAAAGGTGCGCTAAAAAGTGCCAAATTAACTGCCAACGACATAGCCAGTATTGGCATTACCAATCAGCGTGAGACCACAGTGGTATGGGATAACAAAACCGGCGAGGCAATCTATCCTGCCATCGTTTGGCAAGACAGACGCACCGCTGAATATTGTGCTCAATTAAAAGCTCAGGGCCATGAAGACATGGTTAATGATAAAACGGGCTTACTGTTAGACCCTTATTTTTCAGCCACTAAAATTAAATGGATACTGGATAATGTTGATGGTGCTCGCAGTCGTGCGGATAACGGTGAATTAGCCTTTGGTACGATCGATACCTTCATTTTATGGCGTTTAACCGGGGAGCATAAAACGGATGTGACCAATGCCTCACGTACTTTGTTATGTAATATCCATGATTTGAAATGGGATGAAGAGCTGCTGGCTATTTTTGATATCCCAAAATCCTTGTTGCCAACGATTCATCCTTCCAGTTGTGAATTTGGGCACACCCAAGCGGAGATATTTGGAGCACCTATTCAGGTGGGTGGCATAGCCGGTGATCAGCAAGCCGCTTTAATTGGCCAAGCCTGTTTTAAAGAGGGCATGGCAAAAAGTACCTATGGAACCGGTTGCTTTTTAATGCTCAATACAGGCTCGACTCCCCGTAAAAGTCAGCATCGTTTATTAACAACAGTTGCCTATCAAATAGGGGGTGTGACCCATTATGCGCTTGAAGGCAGTATTTTTATGGCAGGGGCCACTATCCAATGGATTCGTGATGGCTTAAAGCTCATTCAGCATGCCAGTGAAACCCTCGATATGGCGCAATCGGTAGGTGCTAATAATCAAGTTTATCTAGTGCCAGCTTTCACAGGGTTAGGTGCGCCATACTGGGACCCACATGCACGTGGCGCCATTATGGGTTTAACACGTGACACCGGGATTGCTGAAATTGTCACCGCGGGTTTACAAAGCGTGTGTTATCAAACCCGCGATTTACTTGAAGCGATGAAAAAAGATGATGCTTTACCGACACATTTGAGGGTAGATGGTGGCATGGTTGTGAATGACTGGGTTGTTCAATTTTTATCGGATATTTTAGATCTGCCCATTGAGCGACCAGTGATTACAGAAACGACGGCATTGGGTGCGGCATTTTTAGCCGGTTTAAGTGGCGGTGTGTTTAAAAGTATTGAAGAGGTGTGTGAGCTTTGGCAAGAACAGGCTGAGTTTCATCCTCAGATGGCAGGCGATGAGCGAGAAGCACTTTATAATGGCTGGTTAGATACGGTTTCACGGGTGCGCACCAGCGAATAAGGTGTTTGTATAAAATTAGTGTATTGAAAAAAAGCCAGGTGATACCTGGCTTTTTTTATTGTGAATAATTAACAGGGCCTAATGGCGACAATGGTTTTTAAACGGCCACTGCCAAAAGCCGACATCTTGTCAAAATCATCTCGGGCAATGGGCAGATACTGGCAATCAACAGGCTGCTGCTGGTTGTCTAAGTCAGGGTCGTGCACATAAAGACAAAACTCATCCATATTGGTCAACATTACCCAGTGTGGTGCTTTTTTTCCGTCTAAGCGGTAGGTGCTGATAAGCATCAATACGGCGTAACCATCGTCTAACAATTGTTGTATGTGCGTTTGGTTGATATCACTGTAATGAATTTCAATATTCTGTTTGCTGGCTTGATCAATGAAGTGATCATGCACAACACGCATAATCTCTTTTTTACTTGCTGCGCGTACACCGTCTAAAAATAAGGGTTCTTGCGAATTAATGTAAACACAAGCTTGAAAGCCACGTTGCTTGGCCGCTAGGGCTAAACCAACGGGGTGGCAACCACCATGACCTGATGTCATAAAAATGGTGGTGGCTTCACGCCAGATTTCCAATTCGTTTATTTGGCTCATTTCAAACTGCGGAGACTGGCTGCGCATGGCCATCATTAACGCAGCAGGACCACAGGTGAATTCTGTAGTTTGTTGGTACCAGGCAATTTTCTTTTTGCTTTCAAGTTCAATTTCGCTGTGACGAATTTGCTTTTGCATGCGTAAAGCATCCATGTGATCGCCGTAGTAATCACTGTATTCACCAAACACGCGATATCCACTTTGTTCATAAAGCGCAATGGCCCCATGATTGGATTTTGAAACTTCTAGGCGCATATAAAGGCGGCCTTTTTTCGCGGCATGCTTTTCAAGTTGCCCTAACAAATCACGGGCCAGCCCTTTACCTCGCATGCTTGGATCCACAGCGAGGGAATAAAGGCGGGCGAGACGGGTGCCTTTATGGCACCAGACTAAGCCGTAGCCAGCAACCTGATCTTTCTCTTGTGCAAGCAGTAAAACGGCGTGTTCAGATTGAATCCAGCGCTTAAAACTGCGAGCGCTGAGTTTGTCTGTTTGAAAACAACTATTTTCAAGCTCAACCAGCGTATTTAAATCGTCTTTATTTGCGAGTCGATAACTTCGATCTTGCATTGTATTAATTGCCTTTGGTTTCTAGACGTCGATGGAATTCACCCATAATTTGCATGTAAAGTTCATCACCTAAATACGCGTCTTCTACTTTGTGATCCAGGCTTGGGTTGTCATTGACTTCTAACACATAAGCTTTGCCATTTACTTCTTTTACATCCACACCGTATAAACCATTGCCGATGATTTTTGATGCTTTGAGTGCTGCATCTAAAACGGCTTTAGGTACTTCAAACGTAGGCAGTGTTTCAAAGCCACCAGAGAAGAAGCGTTTAGCGTTGTGGTTGTATATTTGCCAATGATTGCGAGCCATTAAATAACGGCACGCAAATAAGGCTCGGCCATTTAACACGCCAATACGCCAGTCAAATTCAGTGAACAAGTATTCTTGCGCTAATACGAGAGCACTTAATTCAAATAACTCATCGAGTTTTTGTTTTAACTCATCACGGTTTGAAACCTTGTACACGCCTTTAGAAAACGAACCCTCTGGCATTTTTAAAACCATAGGATAAGTGAAGGTATCTTCAAGAGCGTTTAGTGTGTCATCGCTTGCATCATTGACCACCTCAGTTTTTAAGCTGGGTACTTTTTGATAACTAAATGCGTCATGTAAAAACACCTTATTGCAGCAGCGTAAAATTGATGCCGCGTCGTCCATTACCACTAGCCCCATGTTTTCAGCTTTGGTTGCTAAGCGATATGTATGGTGATCAATGGCTGTGGTTTCACGAATAAATAGGGCGTCATAGTATGACAAGCTATCAATTTCATCTTTGCTTACCGCTTGTGCGTTGATACCGTACTTGCTGGCGGCTTTAATGAATTTAGCAATGGCTTCTTTATTACTTGGCGGCACTTTTTCTTCTGGGTCAACTAATATGGCCATATCCCAACGTTGACGTTTTTTCTTCTCGCCCATTTTCCAAACGGTATTGGTGAAATGAGTAAGGTGCTCAATAAATAAGGCTTTCTCTTTGTCATCCAGCATGTTGTAAGAACGACGCTGAATACTCAGTTTGATGCCGGTTTCATCGCGGTCAAAGGTCAGCTCTAAAATAGGCGCTGGGAATTGACTAAAGACCTGAGATGATAAATTTTGAATGCCAGTGTCAGCCACTTTACCAAAATACATTTTATAGTCTGATGGCCATTGTTCTTGGCTAATGCTTTTCATGCTGCTTTGAAAAGGCACTAAGTCTTCGCCCACTAATGTGCGCAAAGCGTTGATGGTTTTCACACTTGGTAATACGGTATGGTTACGAGCCTCTGCTAATAACGAGCAATAATACCCCTTGCTTAAATAGGTCGCGGTATCACATAAATTTATGATGCGAGTTTTAGGCTCATTTTGCTTTGGGTATTCACGTAAATACGTCTCGAAACTAATAACACCTGTAAATTGTTCACTTAGGGATAAGTCTTCGTTGTCCACAACAATCAGGGTTTTATACACGTAGTATCCTTGTTTCAAATTATGGGTAAACAAAAGTATTGTTTATGGCCCAGGGGCTAAGCATTGGTTAAAGATACGAGTACCTTTAATAATAAGTTGCCTATATATTCCCTATTTAGTTTTATCACAATCAATAAAAACTTGTCGTTAGCATAAGTGTTTCTAATTTAGGCATGTGCCTAATGTTTGTGTTGTTTTGGGGTGCCTGACTTTTAAAGCCATATCCTGTTATAGCGCTGACTTGCTGGCGGTTTTTATAAAAACGGTTGTTTGAGGTGGGTTAATGGTTGGGGATGTCACTAGGATATTGATATGACTCAAATCCTATTTGAGGCAAATCGATATAATGAAAATACCCAATGTTGAAAAACGCCATCTATCCCTAAATGCCTTATTTATGTCCAATGTTAATATGATTGGGTTATGGTAATTAAAAATGATGACAGGAATACTGGTTAGAACGGTTGGTTAGATAGAGTATCCTTCGCTGTATCAAGCGAGTAAGATGGCCGCCCATAAAAATAACAGCTGCGTAAGTTATGCGCGCAAAGGGAGGAGCATGCTGCAATCCCAAAAGCAGGCCTTACGATTAAGGCGCTCAGTGCTGTCAAATCTTGGTGTTTTCTCTTTGTTATTGTTGTGCTGGCTTGCCGCGCAGTTAGGCTATTTTGTTATTGAAACCTCTCATGTTATGACACTGACGGCCATCATGTGGTTTGTGCATGGGTTATTTGTGGTGGTCATATTTTTTTCAGGTAATTTACGTTTCAAAGACGCTAGCTTGACCTTGCCACAAATGGTTTGGGTCAACCTTTGTTTAAGTATTTTGATGTCCTATACCCAAGATATTCGCCCGCTTATGTTGATGGGCTATTTGTTAGTCATGTCATTTGGGGCGTTTAGGCTTTCGATCAAAGGTTTATACGGCTTTACCATTTTTACCTTATGTTGTTATTTATCAAGCTTGCTTTGGGTGTCGCAACAGCGCCCTGAAGATATTCATTTGTCGCAAGAATTCTTTGTATTTGTGGGGTTTGTATTGGCGCTATGTGGGGTGGTGCTAATGGGCAGTGAGTTCAGCAATCTTCGACTTTCTTTAGGCAATCGCCATCGTGAGCTTAAAGGAGCGGTGTCGCGCATTGAAGAGCTGGCGATTACGGATGAATTAACCGGTTTGTATAATCGCCGCTATCTGATGCAAATGTTGGCCCAGCAACGTGCACTGGCAAATCGCAGTCGTTATGGGTTTGTGGTGTGTTATTTGGACCTTGATCATTTTAAAAAAGTAAACGATCAGTATGGACATCCGTTTGGAGACAAAGTGCTGAAAGCGTTTGCAAACCTAATGTCCAATTGTTTGCGTGAAGTGGATTTAGGGGCGCGCTTAGGCGGTGAGGAGTTTGTGCTGATTTTGGCCGATACAAACTTGGATGCTGCGTTTGGTGTGTGCCAGCGTATGGCAGACAAGTGGCAAAAAGTGCGTTTCAGTGAGGCGCCCGAATTAGTGTTGACCCTATCGGCTGGGATTGCCGAGTTCAAACCACCTGAAACCATTGAGCACATTTTAGAGCGTGCTGATAAATTGCTTTATGATGCGAAACATAAAGGCCGTAATTGTATTGAGGTTGAACAGCAAGAGCTGCAAGTGACGTTTGATTTTGAATCGTCGCCCAATGTGTCTGCTTAAGTCCTAAAAATAACGCTTTAATTCAATTGCACCACTAAATTGCGTAAAACTGAATGTGGGGTGATTGACGTATTCAGGCTCTAGTTGTGTTTGAAAAATGCTCTGATATTGATAGCGAATGTTTGGTACAAGATACCAGTAGGGCGATAGGTAGTACCTATAGTGCCATTCTAGTTTGAGATCAATATGATAAACGGTGCTTTCTTGAGACGATGCGGTTTGATGTCGAGTTGCATCATTGCTGAAATCTGTCGTGAGCTGCGCAATATTTAATCGCCATTGGAAATTCAACCCACGATCGTCTTTGATTCGCCCCAAGCTAAACCCAAAACCGGAAAATCGCCCATCAAATATATCCGCATTGGTGGTGCTAATGTCAGCACTGGCTGGGCTGGTTTCAACTGAATAATAAATACCCAAAAGGTTAATGGGCCCTTCGTCTTTTACACTTTCATACCAATAAGCCTGTGTGCGAAGAAACGAGCGCTCTAAAACTAAGGTATCCCCACTTGAAAGGGGCACAACGTTGCCAGATTCATCCATGTAGAGTGTGTTTTCAGTTAACACAGTGCTCAGTGAGTTTTGTTGCCATTGAAGCGCTAACCACAATCCTTGATGGGTGTGAAACTGGTATAGAGGGGTGTGCACGTCTAGATCTAAGTGGTTTGGGCTTTGTTGTATATGGGCTTTCAGTCCTCTGGCTAGCCATCCACGAGGTTTGCGCCGATATGCCTGCATGTCTAACTTGATGCCATAGGCTTGCTCTTGTGAGGTTACGGCATTATTTAAATATTGGTGGCTTATCTGGTTAATGCCACTATATATGCCAAATGATTCCGCATGGGCCGCCAAGGCGCCAAATTGAAGAACTAGCAATATACCGAGGGTGTGTCGAGTCATGTGAAATTTATCGACCAAATCAGCAAAAAATCCACTTTTAGTTACACAATGTTACAAAACACCTTATAAATGAAACGGTATTGACAGACGAGAGTAGCTATATTAGCAATCATCAGTTTTGTCTAAGAGCTGATCATTGTGTGACTCCTTATTTTTATTTAGCGCCTTTTGGCGCTTTTTTTTTGTCTTTTAATTGAAATGAAAGGGGTTAGATCTGTACTAATCAAAAAGCAGTGTTAAACTTGCGCCAAATTTTTTGAAAGGGTTCTGGCATGACTGAATCTGCTGAACAACTATCTAACTCGACACAAAAACGTATTCTAAGCTGGCTACTATTGTTAGCAGGTGTATACGCAATCTTACTTTCTGTGGGTATGGTTGGCTCCGGTTTTAAATGGGCCTCGGGTGGCTCAGAAGGGGCAAGAGAGCTTTTTGCATTTGCCACCAATCCATTCCTTGCACTTTTAATCGGTATTCTGGCTACGGCTCTGGTTCAAAGCTCAAGTACCGTTACCTCGGTAATCGTTGGTCTTGTAGCCGGTGGTTTACCAATTGAGATTGCCATTCCTATGGTGATGGGTGCCAACATAGGTACCACCATTACCAATACTCTAGTGAGTTTGGGTCACGTTCGTAAAAAGTCTGAATTCCGTCGTGCTTTTGCTGCGGCAACTGTCCATGACTTCTTCAACCTAATGTGTGTGATCATCTTCTTACCACTTGAAATCATTTTTGGTTTCTTAGAAAAAGGCAGTGCCTGGTTAACCACTTATTTAATTGGTGCGGACTCCATGAGCATGAAGGGCTTTAATTTTATTAAGCCTATTACTAAGCCTGTTATTGGTGAGTTGAAGTCTCTATTAGGTGTTTTCCCTGATAAAGTGGCTGCCATTTCGTTAATCGTGATTGGTATTATTCTAATCTTTGTCTCGATTACGATTATTGGTCGTGTATTAAAAGGCTTAATGGTTGGTCGTGCTAAGAAAATTCTTCATGGCGCCATTGGTCGTGGTCCGATCTCAGGTATCACAAGTGGTGCGATTGTAACGGTATTGGTTCAATCTTCTTCAACAACGACTAGTTTGATGATTCCGCTGGTTGGTTCTGGTGTGTTTAAACCTCGTGATATCTATCCATTTACCTTGGGTGCGAATATCGGGACTACCATTACCGCGTTATTAGCAGCCACTGCGTTATCTGGTGCTGGTGCTGTTGTGGGTTTACAGATAGCACTTGTACACTTAATGTATAATTTACTGGGTGTGGTTGTTATTTATGGCATTCCTTTCCTTAGAGAATTGCCATTGAAAGCCGCTGAACGTCTGGCTGAAGTAGCAACAAAACGTCACTCCTTGGCAGCTCTGTATGTGTTGAGCGTGTTCTTCTTGCTGCCGGGTCTGTGTGTACTTGTCATGTCTAGCTTGGGCTAAGGAGAAAGCTATGGGTAAGAAACGTATAAAGGAACTGCAAAAACAGGTCAAGGATGCAAAATCAACATTGGCTGACTTAGAAAAAAAGGCCAATAAAAAGATTTTAAAAGCACAGCACAAGGTGATCGAAGACTTAGAAAATATGATCGATCAAGAAACCTTGCGTCGTGAAAGTTTGCTTGAGTTAAGCGAAGAAGCTTGGCAAGAAGCAAAAGAGCTTATGGATGGTTTAATCCAAAAAGTGAAAAACGTCGTAAAGTCGAATAAGTAATTCTATTTAAGAAAAAAAGCCCCTAAGCAATTTTATTGTTTAGGGGCTTTTTTATTTTATAGGTTTATAGGTTCATAAACCATTGCCTGTTTTGCGGGTGTTTAAAGCTGATGTTTGCCGCTTGTTCTTTTACTTTTGCATTGTTTAAGTAAAAGTGAATCTGCTGGCTGATTTGCTGCGTTATATTGTCATAGTTAAAGCTAAGATAATTCTCACCGTCATGAAACTGAACACTGAAGTCCTGAGTCATATCAACCCCTTGATGTTGAAGTTGCTTAGCCAAATTGCGCGTGACATTTCTAAATGCCATCTCTTTTAATAAAAATGGAATACAACCGGGCAAGTTAAACGACCATGCATCACGATAAAAATCTGGGTCTAATTGCTTAGCTTGCTCAATAAAAGGTTCTGTAATTCGACTGGCGGCACTTGAGTCAAATGGAATGCTGCTTGGGCAGCGATAAATATATTGAATGTCGTGGCTGGCATCGTCATTAAGCGGTGATTGCACAGGGGCAATTAACTCGTTGTCGAGAATCACTTTAAAGCGAGTTGGCCAAAGTTTATCGGGAGTTGTGTATATACGAATCTTTTTTACGTGGCTTGAGCCTAATTGGCAGCGTGCGGTATTTTCAGCCAAGGTGACGCAGAGATATTCTGCAAAGCGGTCAAAATCGTAATGGGCATTTGGGGTGGCCATATTTCCTCCTAATGAATGGGAGTCTTATTCTTAAACGCTATAATCAGACGTTTTTTATAATAAGATCTACTCTGTCTGTGGCTTAAACTTAAGTATAGACAGAGTAGCGAAACAGGCTTATCTAGATGGGGAATTTAATTTATTCACCTTTTAGGTAATTCAAGACATCCTCATGGTGAGTCTTGGTTTTGAACTTGTCCATGATATGGATCAGCTTGCCTTTTTCATCAATGATAAAGGTGATGCGATGAATGCCATCGAATTCGCGTCCCATGAACTTCTTAGGGCCCCATACACCGTATTTGTCCGCAATGGCGTGGTCTTCATCTGATAAGAGGGTGAAGTTTAAGTTATCACGCTCTTTGAACTTAAGTAGACGGGCAGGCGCGTCAGGGCTAATACCTAGAGTAACCACGTTTAACTTATCCAGTTCTTTTTTGCTGTCACGTAAGTTACAGGCTTGGGTAGTACAACCTGGTGTCATGGCTTTTGGGTAGAAATACAAAACCACGGTTTGGCCGCGAAAATCCTTCAGCGCCACCTTGTTGCCGTTTTCATCCAGTGTGGTGAATGCAGGGGCTACTTTACCAATGCTTGGGCGAATCATGGGGTTTCCTTTTGAGTCTGGGTTAAAGGCTTAACCTTTTAATTTGAGTTTTAGCGGGGTTTTAGGCACACAGCAACAAGGAAGAATTTCCCCTTCGTTGATCCACGCCATAGGCTCTTGTAAGTAAGCCACTTCCCCTTCAACTAGATCGGTGCGACAACCGCCGCAATAGCCTTCACGGCACTGGTAGGGGAGTTGAACACCCTGCGCCTCTAAGCTTTCAAGTAGATTGCTTGCGAAATGAAAGGCTAAAGGCTTGGGTATACCGTCTACTTGTACTGCGTATACGGGTTTTTCAAAGCCTTGGATTTCAAGTTGTTGCTCTTGTTGAGGGGCTTCGGCGTTGCCAAGGGGTAAGAATAGCTCTGGTTGTGGCAAGGTTTCATCTACATTGGATGAAACCTCAGGGCTTTCTAATTGAAAGTCCTGATGATCGATAGCGTCATCTTCAAGATGAAAATCTGATTCCAGATCGTCCGGTTTATCTCTCATAGCCAGCATAATAATTTCAAACTTACAGTTCGATGTCGCTGAAATCTTCAAGTGACAGGGCACTATCAATGGCGCCTACCAAGTAAGAGCTGATTTCAGCTTCTTGAGGAGCCACTTGAACATTGTCGCTGACTAACCAAGCATTAATCCATGGAAGCGGGTTTTGTTTGGTTGGGAAAATACTATCAAGACCAATTGCCGCTAGGCGTTGGTTGGTGATGTATTCAACATACTGGCAAAGAATGTCTTTGTTTAAACCAATCATGCTGCCATCTTTAAATAGGTACTGCGCCCATTCTTTTTCTTGCTCAGCGGCTTCGCGGAATATGTTGATTACTTCTTCGCGGCATTCTTTGGTGATTTCACCCATTTCAGGATCGTCTTTACCAAGCGCCCAAATTTGCAACATGTGCTGAGTGCCGGTGAGATGCAGTGCTTCATCACGGGCAATCAACTTGATAATTTTTGCATTACCTTCCATTTTTGCACGCTCTGCGAACGCAAAACTACAAGCAAAGCTCACATAAAAACGAATGGCTTCAAGTACGTTTACAGATGCAACAGTTAGGTAAAGTTTGCGTTTTAATTCACGCAGATTAATCTCAACAATTTCACCGTTGATTTCATGTTTGCCTTCACCAAGATTTTGGTAGTAGGTAACACCTTCAATTAAGTCATCATAATATTTGGTAACGCTTTCAGCACGCTTAGTGATGTATTCGTTTGAAACAATGTCGTCAAACACAGCAGCAGGGTCGCTAATTACATTACGAATAATATGCGTGTATGAACGGCTATGAATGGTTTCACTAAAAGACCAGGTCTCAATCCAAGTTTCTAACTCTGGTAGCGAAACAATAGGTAGTAGCGCTACGTTAGGAGAGCGCCCTTGAATACTATCAAGCAATGTTTGATATTTTAAATTGCTTAAAAAGATGTGTTTTTCATGCTCAGGTAAGTTCGCAAAATCTTTACGGTCAGTTGAAAGGTCAACTTCTTCAGGGCGCCAGAAAAAAGACAATTGCTTTTCAATAAGCTGCTCAAAAATTTTATATTTTTGTGTGTCGTAGCGCGATACATTGACGTGTTCGCCAAAAAACATAGGCTGGCTAAAGGTGTCGAATGTATTGCGGTTAAATGTTTGATAAGCCATGTTTTACACTTCTGAAAATGACAATAAGTTTTGCTTATTGAATTAGGGCGATATACCAGTACATCACCCTTAATGATTTAAAAACCAAAAAGCCCTTGTGGGGCTTTAGGTGTTTTAGATTTTACAAGCGCCGCCTGCACAATCGTCTTCTAGATCTTGCTGAGAGTCATCAGCACCGTCGCGGGTGTTGTGATAATACAGCGTTTTAAGGCCTAGTTTATAGCTAGATAGCAAGTCTTTAAGCAAGACCTTCATTGGCACCTTGCCACCTTCAAACTTAGATGGGTCGTAGTTGGTATTGGCAGAAATGGCTTGGTCAACAAACTTCTGCATCACGCCCACTAGTTGTAAGTAACCATCATTGTTTGGCCACTGCCATAACAACTCATAGTTGCCTTTAATGTTTTCAAAATCCGGTACAACTTGCTTCAGTATGCCGTCTTTTGATGCCTTAACACTGATGTAACCACGAGGTGGCTCAATGCCGTTTGTGGCGTTACTAATCTGTGAAGAGGTCTCTGATGGCATTAATGCTGTTAGTGTTGAGTTACGTAGGCCGTGCGTTTTGATTTCACTGCGCAGCGCTTCCCAATCGTAACGAAGTTCTTCGTTACATACCGCATCAAGTTCTTTTTTGTAGGTATCAATTGGCAGGATACCTTTTGAGTATGTTGTCTCGTTGAATTTCTCACATGGGCCCACTTCTTGAGCCAGCTTGCTTGACGCTTTCAATAGGTAATACTGAATGGCTTCAAAGGTTTGGTGAGTTAAACCCAGTGCACTGCCATCGCTGTATTTCACGCCGTTTTTAGCAAGGTAGTAAGCGTAGTTGATCACACCCACACCCAGTGTGCGACGAGACATACTTGAAATTTCAGCCGCAGGCATTGGGTAATCTTGGTAGCTTAATAAGTTATCTAGGGCGCGAACAATAATGTCTGCTAGCTCTTCTAACTCATCTAGGTTTTCAATGGCACCTAGGTTAAATGCTGCCAGTGTACATAGCGCGATCTCGCCTTCTGGGTCGTTAATTTCTTTTAACGGCTTAGTTGGTAGTGCAATTTCTAAACACAAGTTAGATTGACGAATCGGTGCAACCGTTGAGTCAAACGGGCTGTGAGTATTACAGTGATCCACGTTTTGAATATAGATACGACCTGTGCTGGCACGTTCTTGCATCAAAATAGAAAACAGTTCAGCAGCCTTAATGGTTTGCTTGCGAATATGAGGATCGTTTTCGTATTTAATGTACAGTTCTTCAAATTTAACCTGATCTTCGAAGAACGCATCATATAAACCAGGTACATCAGAAGGGCTGAACAAAGTAATGTTGCCGCCTTTGATTAAACGCTCGTACATCACTTTGTTTAATTGAACGCCATAATCTAAGTGACGAACACGGTTCTCTTCAACACCACGGTTGTTTTTAAGTACCAATAAAGACTCAACTTCCATGTGCCAGATAGGGTAGAACAAGGTTGCTGCACCACCGCGCACACCACCTTGAGAACAGCTTTTAACCGCTGTTTGGAAGTGTTTATAAAACGGGATACAACCTGTGTGAAACGCTTCACCGCCACGAATAGGGCTACCAAGAGCACGAATTCGACCAGCGTTGATACCAATACCAGCACGTTGAGAAACGTATTTAACAATGGCACCAGCGGCTGCGTTGATTGAATCAAGGCTATCGTCGGTTTCAATTAATACACATGAACTGAACTGACGAGTAGGAGTACGAACACCGGCCATAATTGGCGTAGGCAAAGATAATTTAAACGTAGAAACCGCATCGTAGAAACGACGGATGTAATCCATACGAATAGATTTATCGTAATTGGCGAATAAACAGGCACCAATTAAAACGTATAAAAACTGTGGGCTTTCAAATACTTCACCGGTGACACGGTTTTGTACCAAGTATTTACCTTCAAGCTGTTTAACCGCTGCATAGGCAAAGTTAAGGTCACGGCTGTGTTCAATAAAGCTGTCCATTTCTTGGAATTCAGGTTGGGTGTAATCTTCTAATAAATGGCGGTCATAACGTTCGCTATCAACTAAGCGGGCAACTTGGTCATATAGTGCAGGGGGCTCAAACTGGCCGTATGCTTTTTTACGCAAATGGAAAATATTAAGACGCGCAGCCATATATTGATAATCAGGCGTATTTTCAGAAATTAAGTCAGCGGCTGACTTAATTAACGTCTCGTGGATATCAGAAGTGGTAATGCCTTCGTTTAGCTGGATCTGTGCGCGTAATTCAACCTCAGAAACAGATACATTATCTAGACCTTCAGCGGCCCATGTCAGCACCTTATGGATTTTGTCTAAATCTAAAGGAGCACGATTTCCGTCCCGTTTTGTCACATGAAGTGTGCTGTTCATTTCTGACCCTTGCCCATACAAAAAACACCATCCCTAATTAAAGGAGCGGATAAAGAAAAATTGGTTTGTTGATGTTCCGAATAAAGATTTGGCTGTTAACTGATCACTTTGTTCTTATTTTAAGTAACTGTGATCGAATTATGAACATTCAATACTGCTCAAACTCGGAATAGGCACAGCATATTGCGGTTGGGACTTGGAATCAACCCTATATGTAGTGTTTAGGCTCAAATGGGCTTGTGGATAAATTGTGGGTAATAAGTGTGTAAATATGAAGTGTTAGTGTCTGCTAACGCCAGAATGTCGTTATCAGTAATATGGGCTAATCTTAATGTGTGGACACATTGGGTTTCAAGGGAAAGCTGAAATTTTTTGTGGGACGGGGTAAGCCCTTAATGGGGACGCGAATGGTCATAAACCGAGTATTAAAATAGAACAAAATCTCAACAAAATTGAGCAGGGTACCCACAAGGGCGTGAACGGTCGTATTTGGAGTCTTACGATCACACACAAAATATCAACAAGACTGGGCAGGATGCCGACAAGCGTCTAAATTAATGTATATTAAAGTGAATTATGTATTCTAGGACGATCTATGGAACAGACACAGCAATCGGACGAATCTTGGCAGATATTGATTGTCGAAGACGATGAGCGTTTAGCCAGTCTGACAAAAGAATATTTAGAATCCAATGGCATGCAGGTGTCTGTTGAAGGTGATGGTTCGGCAGCGGTTGGGCGGATCAAAACGGAACAGCCAGATTTAGTGATTCTGGATTTAATGTTGCCAGGTGAAGACGGTTTATCAATCTGTCGCCTTGTGCGACCTTATTATAGCGGGCCAATTATCATGTTAACTGCCCGTGATGATGACTTAGACCAAGTACTGGGCCTTGAAATGGGGGCCGATGACTATCTGGCTAAACCCGCGCGCCCTCGTGTGTTGTTGGCTCGTATTCGCGCTTTATTACGCAGGGTCAAAGAAGGGCCTGTCATTTCAACAGCAGATGACGCCAAACCAGGTGAGCAAAATCGAGTGACTTTTGCCAACCTTGTGGTGGACAACGGCATGCGTGAAGCGTGGTTAGACGAAGAACCCATTGATTTAACCAGCGCAGAATTTGATTTGCTGTGGCTGCTTAGTTCAAATGCTGGCCGAGTACTCAGTCGCGAAGAGATATTCACTGCACTGCGTGGTATTGAATATGACGGTCAAGACCGATCTATTGATGTACGCATTAGCCGCATTCGCCCCAAAATTGGAGATGACCCACTACAACCTAAACGAATTAAAACGGTGCGCAGCAAAGGTTACTTGTTTGTAAAAGAAATATAGGCACAATCGTTTTTTTACCAGCAGGAGAGCCACCATTTTTTCTCGCGTATATATTGGGGTTTTAACCATCTTGATGCTGGTATCCATTTCGACGCTAGGGTCGTTATGGTTGGTGGATCACATCAACAACAAGCAACACCAACAAAGTATTATGGGTGGCATCATCTTGCTGGCCACCGGTGAAATTAAAGCATCCAACGGTGATGTTTCTCACGTTTCGCACCTTTTAGGTGTGCCGTTATCGTTAACTCCCATTCACCAAACCAATCTAGGCGCGATCGATCAGGCCAGAATCGCCGATGGGCAATACCTATTAACAGACATCGGCAACAACGGGCTTAAGGTTCAAGCTGGACTGTCTATTGCTGAAGAAGACTATGTGCTTGAAGGCGTGTTTCATGATTTTCGCACCACCCATATCCGTGGGGCTGCTGTGTTGATTCGTAAACTGATTCAGCGCGAGCAACGCAGTTTGTCTGAATTAATCGAAGTGTACTCAAATCATACGCCGTTACCCGTGCGCATTCTGAGTAATGAAGAAGCCGTTTTGTATGAAAAACAATTGCCGTTTATGGCCGCGCCTGAGTATTTAGCCTTTTACGATTTAAACGGCAGCACCGGCCGATTTTATACCTACCTGCCTGAAACGGCACAAATCATAGAAATGGGTCCCATCGTTTTTCGTCAAGGTTTGTCGTTACAGTCTGTGTTAGTGGTGATTGCGTTTGCCATTATCTTAACGGGCATTGCCGTTTACTGGTTGGTATACCGCTTTGAAGTAAACCTACAACGGCTTGAACGAGCGGCTACGCGTATTTCAGCAGGGCACTTGAACTCCAGGGTAAAAGTGGATTCTGACGATGCCTTTGGTCGCCTTGGTGATGCATTTAATCGAATGGCGATTCACATTCAAAGATTGATGGGCGTACAAAAAGAAATGATACGTGCCGTGAGTCATGAGCTGCGCACACCGGTTGCCCGTATGCGCTTTGGTGTACAAATGTTAGAGGACACCACAGAAGATGAATACACCCAAAAGCAATTGCGTGAAATGGACCAAGACCTACAAGAGCTGGATGAACTTGTTGATGAAATACTGACCTATGCTCGCCTAGAAGAAGGGGGGCCAATATTAGAATTCAAACAAGCCAATATGCTTGATCTGGTTGATCAGGTGGTGGAAGAAACCCGCAGACGCACCGATAAAGTTGAAATTAATTGGCACAGCCAAACGGTTGATGAGGCACAAATATTCAGTGATGTTGAATACCGTTATATGCACCGTGCCATTCAAAATTTAGTGGGGAATGCCTGTCGATATGCAAAAGGAAAAGTGTGGCTTGAGTACAGCTTTGATAATGGCATCTGCCGCATAGATGTAGAAGACGATGGCCCAGGGATTCCAGAAAAAGACTGGCAGCGTGTGTTTTCGCCTTTTACGCGGCTAGATGACAGCCGCACCCGAGCATCCGGAGGATACGGTTTAGGGCTTTCAATTGTACGCCGTATTATCTATTGGCACGGTGGCCAGGCGTTTGTTGCAAATAGCCGCTGGCAAGGAGCAAAAATGAGTTTGTTGTGGCCACAAAGTCATCAAGTATCCATTACTAGGTAGACCAAGTTGGCCAACTGGTTAGAAAAAAGCCTTTATTTACAAGATGTTACAATAGGATACATTTCTACTACAGATAAGCAATTCAATAGGTTTCATGATGCTTTTGTGTTTCCGCAAGGGAGCACGGTGAGAATGTAGCGAGAACTTAGGTTCTATTTTAACCCGCCTATGGCGGGTTTTTTTATGTCTAAATAAACGTAAATTGGTGTAATTTTCATCAAAATTAAGAAAAACCCCAATTACTTGATCGCTTGGTCAATTTGTTGTCGCCTGTTTTTCGTGTCTGTGACAAAATTCGCATCATCGCGTTAAACTGACTTTGGGCTACGTCCATTTAATCGGTCAGTGCACACATATTCTTACAGTTCAAAAGAGGCTTCCCATGAGCGTATATGAAATCAGTCACCCTCTGGTTAAACATAAACTGGGCTTAATGCGCGCAAGTGATCGCAGCACCCGCAGCTTCCGCCAATTAACCGGTGAAATTGGTAATCTGCTTACTTACGAAGCAACCAAAGATCTTGAATTAGAAGATTACACCTTAGATGGCTGGTGTGGCGAAATCACCGCACAGCGCATTCGTGGTAAAAAAATCACGGTTGTGCCGATTCTTCGCGCAGGCCTTGGCATGTTAGATGGCGTTTTAGAATTATTACCAAGTGCCAAAATCAGCGTGGTGGGTTTGTATCGTGATGAAGAAACCCTAGAGCCTGTGAGCTACTTTGACAAATTAGCCGGTGACATTGATCAACGAATTTCTTTAGTGGTTGACCCTATGCTTGCTACGGGCGGCTCCATGATCGCGACCATCGACTTATTAAAAGCGGCAGGCTGCGAAAGTATTCGTGCATTGGTGTTGGTGGCAGCACCCGAGGGGATTGCAAAAGTTCAAGCGGCACACCCTGACGTCGACATTTATACCGCTTCCGTTGATAGTCACTTAAACGAACAGGGATACATCATTCCGGGTTTGGGTGATGCGGGCGACAAAATTTTTGGTACAAAATAAAAACGAAGGGTGATGTATGACAATTCAAACTGAAAACAAAACATGGCGAACGGCATTAGCCGGCTTGCAAATGTTATTTGTGGCATTTGGTGCATTGGTATTAATGCCTTTGATCACCGGCCTTGATCCTAGCGTGGCATTATTTACCGCAGGTGTGGGTACGTTAATTTTCCAAGTGATTACTAAACGCAGTGTGCCTGTCTTTTTAGCCTCATCATTTGTGTTTATTGCGCCTATTGCCTTTAGTGTGCAAACCTGGGGAATGGCCGCCACCATGGGTGCTCTTTTTTGCGCAGGCTTGGTGTATGTTGTGTTAGCGGCTGTGGTTGCGATTCGTGGCCCAGGCTTTTTACATAAAATTATGCCACCTGTGGTGACGGGCCCAATTATTATGATCATTGGTTTGGGTTTAGCGCCCATTGCGGTCAACATGGCCATGGGTAAAACGGGTGATGCATCGGCTCAGTTGTTTCCTTATGGGCAAGCATTATTAGTATCAATGTCTGCGCTGGTCAGTACTTTAATCGTAGCGGTTTATGCCAAAGGAATTTTCCGTTTAGTGCCAATTTTGGCAGGTGTGGCAGTGGGTTATGCCGTGGCTGGTTTCAGTGGCATGTTAGATATGACTCAGGTGAATAATTCGGACTGGATCGCCATGCCAAACTTTATTGCTCCTGAGTTTCACTTGGCAGCCATTTTATTTATGTTGCCAGTGGCCATTGCGCCAGCCATCGAACACGTGGGTGACGTATTAGCCATTAGCAGTGTGACGGGTAAAAACTATGTTGAAAAACCGGGTTTGCACCGTACCTTGTTAGGTGATGGCTTAGCCACATCAGCGGCATCTTTATTTGGTGGTCCACCAAACACCACGTACTCTGAAGTAACGGGTGCGGTGATGTTAACCCGTGCGTTCAACCCAGTTGTGATGACGTGGGCAGCGGGTATCGCAATTTTATTAGCCTTTATTGCTAAGTTTGGCATTTTATTGCAAACCATTCCTGCACCTGTAATGGGCGGTATACTCATCCTGCTGTTTGGTTCAATTGCTGCTGTGGGTATGAATATTTTGATTCGCGCAAAAGTGAATTTAAATGAACGCCGTAACCTTGTGATTGTTTCAACCACATTGGTATTTGGCATTGGCGGTATGGCATTTACCTTTGGTGACTTTAGTCTACAAGGTGTGAGCCTATGCGGCTTAGTGGCCATCGTATTAAACTTGATATTACCGCATCACAACGATGACGTTGACGACTTGCATGAAGAGCAAGCGTTAATGGAGCAAATGGTAAAAGAAGACAAATAGATTCTTAAACCTAAATGCTCAGTAAAAAGAAAAAGCCGCTTATGAAAATAAGCGGCATTTTTGTTTTTCAATTCATACGATTTAAAAAATCTAATGAAATAATTAGCCCATATTTTGTAGTGTTTCACTGGGCAGTTCGCCAAACACATTTTTATAATCTTTTGCAAATTGCCCTAAATGCCAAAACCCCCAGTGAGCTGCAATGTCCCCAACCGTTTGATTGCTTTGTGCGTGTTTTAAATCCCGCCTAACACCGTTTAGTCTAGTAAAGCGCAAGTACTGAATAGGGGATAACCCCAATATACTTTCAAAGCTGTTTTGCAGGGTTCGTCTGCTGGTATGACAAGCTTCACATAACTCACTTAAGGTGATGGCGCGCTCTTTGTTGTGCAATAAAAAATCACGGGCAGTATTAACGATGGTTTTCCTATGCTGATAACTGGTATGAATCATTTGGTTAGGGGATTCTTTACTAAACACATCCAGCAGTCCCATCAAAATAAGATCTTGAGTCAAATGATCAGGCGTGGCGCCTTGGGCAAGGTCAGCATTAAGTAAACGGCCTAATAAAAAGTCCATGGCATTCAGAGTGCTTTCGGGTAAACCCAGTCGCTCATTGTGCAAGATATCTTGCCAGTTTAAGTCGATGCCTTGTTTATTGGCTTGCGCCATTAATTTATCTTGGGTGATGACCACACCATAAATATCAAAATCATCCGGCGTGGTCAGTTCAAATTCTACATTGCCAGGGCGGCACATGATGTCGTTGTGGTCTAAGCTAAGACCATTAATCTTACTGCCTTTATCCTGATGGTTAGGTGTAATGCCCAGCCAAATGCTATCGGGCCAGACTAAACAACTTTGGCTTAACGCTTGGCTAGTGTGTTCTTTAAAGATTTGCAAATCTTCAAAAGGGCGCTCGACGATTTGGCCGTTGAATTCGCCCGCGCTGATTTGATCATAATGTTGCTGCCAGTCGGTAAGATTGTGTGCATGCTCATGGGCATCTTGGCTGTTAATAACGGCCAACACGTTCTGTGGTGTGCTGTTAGCAATGTGAATCATGTGGAATACGCCTTAACTTCTTGCAAAATTCTGCTTTATTTTGGTGCTTTATGCCCATAAATGGACTGTACTGAATAATTTAACCCGCCTAAGATTTGCCATAATTTGATAATGTCTTTTCGTTAAGCTTGTTAAAGTAGCGTCACTGGGTAGCAGCAGTGATTAAATTTCATAAAAATTGGATATAGCCGTTTTTGCTCAAAGTCATAAAGACTTAACAGAGCAAGTGCCATGCCTAGTTTCAAGACTGATTAACGTAGTGATGACCATGTTTAAATTCACATTAGGCCAAGAAGTATTTAAGTTTGCCAACTTGGTCGAACTCATGGCAAAGGCGAGCCCCTTAAGAAGTGGCGATGTGTTAGCGGGCGTGGCAGCAAAAACAGAAAAGCAAAGGGCCGTAGCCCAATTGTGTTTAGCTGAAGTGCCACTTAAGCAGTTTTTAAACGAGGCATTAATAGATTATGAAAAAGATGAAATCACCCGTTTAATTATTGACGAACATGACGCACAAACATTTAAACGTATTAGTCATTTAACCGTGGGGGACTTTAGGAATTTTTTATTAAGTGATGAGTGCGACAGTAAAACACTAACGGCATTACGCTTTGCCATCACCCCAGAGATGGCCGCTGCTGTCAGTAAAATAATGCGTAATCAAGATCTCATTTTAGTGGCAAAAAAATGCGAAGTCATAACTGAATTTAGAAATACACTGGGTTTAAAAGGGCACTTCTCAACACGTTTGCAACCTAATCATCCAACTGACGACATGACAGGCATTGCCGCCAGTATTTTAGATGGCTTAATGTACGCCAATGGTGATGCGGTGATCGGCATTAATCCCGCAACCGATAACGTACAGCAGTGCACTGTATTATTAAAAATGATTGATGATGTTATTCAGCATTACGACATCCCGACACAATCATGTGTATTAACCCATGTTACCAACACCATAGAGTGCATTGAAAACGGCGCGCCGGTTGATTTGGTGTTTCAAAGTATTGGTGGTACCCAAGCCACTAACGACAGTTTTGGTTTTAACTTAAATACACTAAAAGAAGCACAGCAGGCGGCCCTTGAATTAAAGCGTGGCACCGTTGGGCAAAACGTCATGTATTTTGAAACCGGCCAAGGCAGCAGCTTAAGTGCCAATGCCAATCATGGCTTAGATCAACAAACCTGCGAAGTACGCGCTTATGCCGTGGCGCGCAAGTTTGATCCGTTTTTAGTGAATACTGTGGTGGGATTTATTGGCCCAGAATATTTATACGATGGTAAACAAATCACACGGGCAGGGCTAGAAGATCATTTTTGTGGCAAGTTACTCGGCCTGCCGATGGGGTGTGATGTGTGTTATACCAACCATGCCGAGGCAGATCAAAATGACATGGATAATCTGCTTACATTATTAGCCACAGCAGGCTGCACATTTGTTATGGGTATTCCTGGCTCTGACGATATCATGCTCAACTACCAAACCACTTCGTTTCATGATGCTTTATACGTGCGTAAATTATTAGGTTTACGCCCAGCGCCAGAATTTGAACACTGGCTCACTAAGATGCAAATTATGAATGATGGTTTTCAACTAAATGCCCAAATTCCTAACCCGTTTTCAAAACAATTAATTGATGTAAAAGGGGGCTTTTAACATGTCAAATAAAACCCCGTCAGCAAATATAGTGGTGTTAAATCCTTGGCAAAAGTTAAAGGACTTTACCGATGCTCGAATTGCATTGGGCCGAGCAGGCAGTTCTATTCCAACCAATGAAATGCTGAAGTTTCAATTGGAACATGCACAAGCCCGTGATGCCGTGCATTTACCGTTAGATAGTCAAGCACTGTATGAAAACCTTAAACATCATTTAACCGACTGCCCCCAAGCCCTCGATTTATTTGCCAGTGTAGAGCCGTTATTGGTTGGCAGTTGTGCAAATGATCGGGGCACCTATTTACAGCGCCCAGATCTTGGTCGCAAATTAAGTGATACAAGCATTAAACAAATACAACAAACAAAAGGGCAGTATGATTTAGCCATTTGTATAGTTGATGGTTTGTCATCTATGGCCATTGAAAAAAATACACTGCCATTTATTCAGCAATTATTAAAGGTATTAGATACTAGCCCACTAACCTTGGCACCATTGACTATATGCACACAAGGTCGAGTGGCCATTGGTGATCATGTGGCGCAATTGTTAGGTGCTAAAACCGTGATGGTATTAATTGGTGAGCGCCCCGGTTTATTAAGCCCAGACAGCATGGGATTGTATTTAACCTTTGATGCCCATGTGGGATGCAATGATGCACAACGAAATTGCATATCCAATATTCGCCCAGCGGGTTTGAACTATGAACGTGCAGCTCTTAAAGCTAAATATTTAATTGATGAGTCCCAACGGCTGCAACTTAGTGGTGTGAACTTAAAAGAGCGAACAGAAGAAGTGAGCAATGTATTAACAAATCATCAAAGCTTTTTGACTCAAACTAAATAAAATACAAAAACACATAAAAGCTAAAACCAAAAATTACGTGCAAACAATAATAAAAAATGAAAAACCGGCCCTCGCGAATTTAGAGAAAAAACTAAAACAACGAGGAGAGTCCAATGGACGACACAACCCTAACGCTTGAGAGTTTGCAGGCCCAGCTTGCCGCTCAACAAAGCACCTTTGATATGCACCAAGCCATGAACGTCGAAGTGTTCTATTGGTGGTGTACCGCCATCATGATGATGATACACGCAGGCTTTTTAGCCTACGAAATGGGCGCGTCACGCAGTAAAAATGCACTGGCCGCGGGGATTAAAAATATCCTCGCCTTGGCCGTGATCATTCCGACTTTCTATTTATTTGGTTGGTGGATTTACAACGCCTTCCCAGGTGGTTTAATTCCAACAGATGCGTCCGCGGCATTGCCTTGGGCGGCCAGCATGGGGCCTGATGTGTCTGACATGGGCACCGGTATATTTTGGGCAGCGTTTGCGTTATTTGGCGCCACTACCGGCTCTATATTATCCGGTGCGGTGATCGAGCGAATCCGCGTCAGTGCGTTCTTAATCTTAACGGTGTTCTTAGGCAGTGCCATTTGGATTTTAGCAGGCGCATGGGGCTGGCACCCAGACGGTTGGTTGCTAACGGACCTTGGTTATCATGATGTGGGCGCATCTGGCGTGGTTCACGCAGTGGCGGGCTTCTTTACCTTAGGTGTGTTAATTAACCTGGGTGCCCGTAAAGGCAAATTTATAAATGGCGTGGCACAAACCATTGCACCGCACAGCTTACCCATGACACTCATCGGCTTGATGATGATCATCTTTGGTTTCTTTGGCTTCTTAGGCGGCTGCATTATCTTTAATGGTGGTGAAACCGGCTGGACAACCATCTACAACACACCAACTAACTTATCGGCATTTGCGTTTAATACCTTGATGGGTTTCTCGGGCGGCATTATCGGTTGTTATATTGCAACACGCGACCCGTTCTGGACCATGTCAGGTGGTTTAGTGGGTATTATTTCAGTGGCAGCTGGCCTTGATTTATACAGCCCAACCTTGGCATTTATCATTGCCGTTTGCATGGGCTTTGCAGCGGTTTGGTTTGCTAAGTTCTTAGAAAAACGCGGCATTGATGATGCAGTGGGCGCTGTGGCCGTACACGGTTTTACCGGCTTTGTGGCGGTGATATTAGTGGGCGTATTTGCAGGCGGCACCCCTAATATGGGCGACAACCCAGAGATCAGCTTTTTAGGTCAAACCCTAGCGGCGGTCATCATGGCGCTATTAGGTTTTATCCCTGGTTACGGCTTATCGCTAATGCTTAAAAAGCTAAACGCATTACGTGTACCAGAATCAGCGGAAGACCTAGGTATTGATGAAGTGGAGCTATTGGCGAAGCCATATCCTGAGTCAAACACACCAGCGGTAACCGAAAGCGACGTACCAAATAAACTCGCCAATGTTGAGCCACAGGGGATTTAATCATGGGATCATCAATTACCACATGGGAAAACGTCACTGCGTATTTTACCTTTGCGGATTCACCTATCATGCTCATGTTGTTTGCACTGGGTGTAACGGGAATTGTCATTGGATTAATAGGCAGCATCATCAAACACGAAAATGAAGCGTTTGATAAACTCAAATAACACTTTGGCCTAGATAGCAAAAAAGTGTTTTAAATAAAAGACCGGCTTAAGAAATTAAGCCGGTTTTCTTTTTCTGGGGATCGTAGCTCCCGAACGCAGTGCGCTCCAGCACCATCGTTCATCCTGAGCAGTGAGGAACGAACGTAGTCGAAGGGGGTACTATCAAAGGCGAAACTGCGGTTTTTTTGATCGTGTGAAGTATCAAAACCTTCTCATTCTGGATGATCAAAGCTAGCACGGTTCCTTTTCTGGGATGCGTAGCACGCGAACGCAGTGAGATCCCCAGTCCCCTCTTTGCTCATGCTTCACACCATGCGCCTCGTATATATTAACAAAGCGCTTTGGATGTAGCGGTGTTCAGAAATCGCATGTTGTTTTCGTGACGGGTTTAATTTGCGTGAGTCTTGGTGTGTCATTTTGTGGGAGGGCGCTGCGCGCGATAACTTTTTAATGAGTTTGGTTCTTTTCTGGTGTGGCTATTTCTATTTCAAGAACTCTTACCCCTTGATTACACCTAGCTATCCACGGCGGCTCTTGAATCGTTTTCAATTTCGTCATACTCGACGCGAGGCACGAGCAGATCGGGTATCCATTGTCGCATTTTGTTTTTGTTACGGGTTTTATTTACGTGAGTTTTGGTGTGGTATTTTGTGGGAGGGCGCTCGGCGTGCCCCTTGTGGGTATGCGCGCGATAACTATTTAATGAGTTTGGTTCTTTTCTGGTGTGGCTATTTCTATTTCAAGTACTCTGACCCCTTGATTGCTTAGGTTTAATTGCTCTGGCTAAATACATAATAGTACGCTCAAACTGGGATTCAGTAAGCTGCGAAGCTAAGTATGAATGTTATGCAAATTAAGAAGGTAGGTATGTAATTGGTTATGCCATGGTGTTTTAAAAAATAGCTCGAATACAGCCCGTTAAATCATTAATATTACGCTTAATTGATAAAAAATTTACCCCCAATTACTCTTTAAGCCAAAGGAATGTGCTTTGAATACGCCTTTTAGAATCACCTTTACTCTATTTTTCTGTCTATTATCTGGGTGTCAGCTCGGTATTTTTGAAGAAGATAAAGATAATCAAGATAGTGAAAACGATATTTCGGGTGTTTGGTCAGGCACTCAGCAAACAAGCATAAGTGTGTCCGATTCTGGTTTTAGCTCGTATCAGCAAAGCCAATCAGAATTACACTGGGTTATTAGAAGAAAAAGCGATGGCACCATCGAGATTCCAGATTGTTATAACGGCTATGAAGAAATAGAAGTTATAAACAATGCGTTTACTTACAATGACATCGACTACCGTATCATTAATGAAGAACGGATCACCGCTTCACTTGAAATCAGTGGCTATACCAATATATCAACAACAATAGAGATGCATAGAAAGAGTAAAGATATAAATCCTATTGGTGAAATATCAGGCACTTGGAGTGAGTATGACAATCATACTGTTACTACTCCTATTTACTGTGCCAATATTTCCTCACTCAGTATTAGTACAAGTAATGGAGATAATTTTTCAGAGGACACCATTACCGTTAATAATGGTACAGACTTTAGCCTTCTATCTATTCGCACGGGTACAAATGCCCACAAATATATTCAAATAAAATATGATAATAAAGATATGTATGGGTTTGAACGAAATGGTTTTGATTACATAGAGATAGAATTCCCAGGTGCTGAAAAGCCGTTTTTTAGCTTTTCAGCACAAGAAGGGAGCAATACTTTAGAAGGCTGAATTACGTTAAACAAGCCGCTATAATAACAGGCGAAATCGCCTCTCTTTTGCATCGCAATAATGTAATGCTGTTTTTATCATGGGTGCCTGATTGTTCTGTATGTGCTCCAAACAGGAAAGATAACGCCCTTCACTCTAAAAAAAATTGTCTCTAATTTGGTGCGTTATATGAAGTTTAGATTTATGAAGTCGATTGGGCTTATAGTCACTATTTCTTTGATACAAGGTTGTGCTAAAAATGTAATTTACCCTAAAGAATCATTCACAGACACTTATCCGAAGCAACAATTCAGTACTAATTATCCAAGGGGGCAATTTGGTATAAATAATTGCTTTAATTTAGAGAGTTGTTCACTGAACATAATGCTTAGGGTAAGGGGTAATGCAAAATGGATATGTGACAAAAAATCCAGCAATAAAGAAGTATCGATACTGGCTAAATTTACGAGAGGCGGTCTAATTATTGACACCGATGTGTCTAATTCAAGTGAAGATGATGAGTTTGATAAAGCGGCCTTGGAAGCTGTAATTCTATCAGCTCCTTTTACGGAGTTATCTAATTTAAATGATAAAGATTTTAAAGAGGCTGCTGAAATAACCTTTAAATTTACTGGTAATAACCGAATTGCAGATGATTTTTAGTTAATAAATCATATTGAAAGTAAAAGCAAACTAACTGGAAAATCTAGTAAGAATATGAGTATCCAACCCATATATTTACTAGGATCTTGTGATTCGTATATCAGCAACCCCAACCAAGAAACAGCAAGGAAATGGGCTGCTGGCAATATAAGCATTATAAATAACTTCAAGTGGACACCTAACGCCGTGCGCAGCAGCTTGTTTTGCAAAACAAGTGACAGTTTTACAAGTCCGTTGCTGCACCTTGTTATGCGTTGCCTGTAATAAGGGACTTATCTTCTCTATCGTCCCAGCACATTGACGTGACCAGCCAGTTGCCATTGTTGTTAATTAGCTGAAACAAATTAACTCCATAACGAGTTTGGGTGCCATTTTTACCCTTAAAAATGAGTTCATATTCTGAACTTATTTGCGCTACATTGCCGAATATTTTAACATTATTGCGTATCTCCGACTCTTTGATTGAGACGATATTTCCATTTTCAATATTGTTTGCAATCATTTCGACATAGTCTGGCACTGACTTTATAACAGGTGATTCGCCTTTATTGTTAATGAGAACACCTAACTCAATAAAGGATGATTCCAATAATTTGAAATTTGGCTTATCCCCTTCATCAAATGAAATCGCACTATAAATTTTCGCTGGGATATCCTTAAGCATATTCTTTCCTTAACTCTTTAAAGCGATAATAACTTGCTATCTGCGCCCCGCATAACGCCTCGAATCACCGGAAGCAAAAAAAGAGCGACGAAGGAGTGGCGCTTTTTGCTCTCCGAGTGAATGCGATTGTTATGCTTTTTTATTAATAGCATCTATAGCTTTAAGCATTGCTGAGATATCCTGCTTCATTCTTTCAGTAACCTCCAAATCATCATAGTACTGTTTTCCATGAAACCGAATTATTACTTCTTTTGAAGAGGTAATCTTGTCTGCAAGCATACGGTATTCAGCTTTATCTAGATCGAGATAGGTGTATTCCCATACTTTAGTATAGTGATCTCTATAGAATTTAAGCGCAGGGGATTTCCAGGTAAAATCATCGGCAACAATTGTAATTCTATTGGAAAAGATCCAGTCGCTTCCGTAGTAATTTATTTTGAGTAACGCACTCGCTTTGGATTTCGTAAAACTACCTTTCAGCGAAACGTATGAATTGGAAGAATATGGGCCAGATATATACCTAAGTGGCTCAAATTTGATGATTTTATCTACTTTATCATACTCCTTATAGAATCTTGTTAACCCATTTAGTAGGTCATTTCGTTTCCCTAATGGAAGGTTTTCAATATACTCTTTTAAGAATCCGTTCCAAGTGTCACCTCGTAAGAGCATGTCGTTACTAAGCTTCATCTCCCTAGGATAGTATTTGTAATTAACGTCGGTTTTTAACTCTGCCCCTTCAAACAAAGGCTCCCATTTCGGTGTAATCGAGGAGGTTTGTGCAGTATTTTCTGTTGAGCGCGGTGGATAGGTTGGGTTAGTTGCCGCGCAACCAGCAAATATGAAAGTGAGGGTAATTGCGAATATTCTTTTCATTGGAACGATTCCTTTTTGATCATAACGATTAGCTAAGGGGCGGGCTGTAGCCCGTCCCAGTGAGCGAAGCGAACGATTTGAGTGACTTGTATGCATTTACAAGAGTCCTAGGAGAGCTGCCGCCCCTGCGCCAACAATACTTGCTACTGTGCTGTTTTCCAGAACTTTTCTTAACGCTGATTTCGCCTCTTGGTCACCACTTTTTGCGACAGCTTCAACAAGATTTTGAACGCTAATATTTACAGTCTGTGAGTTGTTGTTTCCTACCTGCACCTGCTCGCCATTAATTGAGCCAATGTTAAAAGTAGAGGATTGAGTGTTTGTTGTGTGCGGCTGCGCCGAAAGGTTTTCCACTTTAAGTATTAGCAGATTCTTATGCCGTGTTCCTGCGCCAAGAGTTCCGCCTGCCTGAAATTGAGCATCAATTACCTTGAGTTCGATTTCGCGACTTCCAGATTTTTGAATGATTGTGTCGCCTATCCCTACGTCAGGTTCGTCAGTATATGGAACTCGTAATGTGCCTTTCGACATATTGCGCTGACCGCTGAATTCAGAGTCGGCGATTATGATCTTCTCTGGATAAGCAAGTTCGTCAATATTCATGCGGTCTTCCTGCGGTTGATTTGTGCATAACGCCTGGCACAGCGGTGAGTTAAACTGGCGTTTTTTGTGCGGCTTTTTGCACAAAAAGTGACAGTTTGACGAGTCCGTTGCTGCCACTTGTTATGCATTTGTTGACTTTCCTCGTACATTTACGCCTTTTTTAATGACTCTGCCGTCCTGCATTACTAATCTTGTTGAACATTCGGCGGTGTAATAATCCCACTCTTTTATATTAAAGTGAAACTCTATAGTTGCCTCTTGTAAATCTAGATTGGTGAATCCTTCTTGAATCAACATTTCATTAAAGCGTTCTTTCAATCCATTTGATGAAAGCTCGAGTGGCTCAGTCACATCAATATTGTTAGGTAATATATTGTCACTTAGTAAATCTAGCTCAATTTTAGATAGGCCTGCTTTATCGCATGATTCTGCGAGATGAGGATGCATCCAAGAAAGTCCGCTCACCGAATGATGAGAGAAACTGTGGGCTACACTTTTCAATCGTTTATATGAACTCATTTATCTATCGATGCATAACGCCTGCCAGCAGAGGCGCAGAATGCGTCCTGCTGGCTGGCTTTGTTATGTGAATTAATACAAGAAGTACCCTTTTATTTGGTTCTCTGAATCTTGATTGAAGGACAATTCAAGCTTTGTCTGTCCATCTGATAATTGTGACACTCTATAGCTACCCTCGGTAATTAAAATATTTTTATTGGGTGGAGTGAAAATCGTAATATTATTTTTGTGATCAAAATTACCACCTGTACCTGATAAGTCTAGGTTACTGATATTTAGACTCGAAGTCTTAACACTCCAACATGAGCTATCAGCAGGGCAAGATTCGGAGTAAATTGATGCCTTCACTTGGTCACCCGATGGGAATGAAACCACTGATTTATCTATATAGTATGCGCTCCAGTTATTACCATTTAACAACCCTGCCATAGGTTTTTCATCAAATTTATAGCAATATTTTTCAGTTGCGAGTAAAGGTGGTAGGTCGCGCGTAGCTGCAAAAAATGTTGCTCTGATATCAACCTTGGGTGAACCGTCAACTTCTGCCAGTACTGTAGGCAGCACTCTGTCTGGGTAGCAGAACCGACTAAAATTTACACTTACAGAGCTATTATCGTTTTCTGTTAAAACTTTAAAGGAGTCACCCATCAACCCTAAGGTGAAGTTATTCTCTGCAGAAAAATATTTGGAATTTTCAGGGTCTTTTATTAGTCCTCTTATTGCAGTTATATCCTGCTTTATAACTGCATCCCAAAATGTTTGAACCAATACTTCATTATTTGAAGGTTTGGAGCATGCGGTAATGCTTAAAATTAAAGCTAAAGTAATTAATGGTCTCACTTAGATATCCTTATTTTTATTAATTAGTAACACGGAAACATAACATTTTAATCGTGCGCGTGCGCGTTTAGACATTGTCAGACAATGCTGTTTTTCGGCCATAAGTATTTGAAGGGAAAGCGGTTTCTTTGAAATCCATTTCAAATCTTGCAGGAAAAACGCGCACGCACGGTGTATTGAAATAACAGGCGCCTGTTATTTCTAAGCACGTGTTTGTATGTGGCTGATTTTGCATGGTTTTTAAATAATCATCCAGTGTAAACGCGCATTTTGTTGAATAAAAAATAGGCTTAAATCAATCAAAATGTCGGTTTTCAAAAATACACTGTTTATATATCAGGTGGTTTATCATTTGCTGGTCTGAGTGATTAGTTGAGCTGACAGGCTGGGGCGGGCATTATCCGCCGTGTTGCTGGGTGTTTTGATCATCAGTGTTGAAATATGTTGTTTGGTCGTGCCTAACAGACTTACTCAAGGCAAGGTTGCTGGTTAGTGCTGCACTTCAAATGGAAATCCGGTTACCATAACCCTTTTATTTATTAGTCTGTTTATATTATGTCATTACCTGCTTGCCCAAAATGCCAATCAGAATTTGTTTACCAAGATCAAAACCATTTAATTTGCCCTGAATGTGCGTATGAATGGAATCCGGATGAGCCCGATGCGGATGTCATTGAAATGAAAGATGCCAACGGCACCTTGTTACAAGAGGGCGATAAGGTGACGTTTGTAAAAGACCTTAAAGTGAAGGGCAGTTCTCAAGTACTTAAAATCGGCACGAAAGCGGTGATAAAACGCATTGTCGAAGGCAAAGACCATCAACTTGATTGTAAGGTCGATGGCACTGGCGACATGATGGTGACGGCAAAGTTTGTTAAAAAAGCGTAAACAGCGTGATTGTTATAAAGCGGAGAGTCTTTGTCTATTTTTGAAGTTGCATTATTCATCACCACTATGTTTGTGCTGCTCTCAATTGTATGGGGGACGGTGACGTTAGGTATTTCGCCCATGCCCAGTTCATATAAAGCGCGCCAAGCTATGTTGAGTTTGTGTGATGAAACCGGTGATGGGCCCATTTACGAACTAGGCAGCGGCTGGGGGCATATGTTGGTTGCCTTGGCTAGACGTTACCCCCATCGAAGTATTGTGGGTTATGAAGCCTCTTTATTTCCTTGGCTGGTAAGTGTTGTTTGGCTGAAGGTGTTGGCTGTACATAATGTGAAAATTTATCGTCAGAATTTTTTGCAGGCTGATCTGAGTGGGGCCAGTGTGGTTGTGTGTTATTTGTTCTCTAAGGGCATGGCGAGCCTTAAAGTTAAATTAGGTATTGAGAGCGGCGAGCTTAAATATTTGATCAGCCATCACTTTGCATTGCCGTCATTTAAACCTGTTAAAACGATTGGGTTAAATGATTTGTATCAAACGCCGGTTTATTTGTACCGCTTTAGTGAGAGTTAATTTTATCACTGTGGTGGCTGTTTTAAGGCAGCACTTCGACAAGCTCAGTGTGAACGGTTTATTTGTTGGGTTAAGGTAGCACTTCGACAAGCTCAGTGTGAACGGTTTGTTTGTTGCGTTATGCTCAGTGTGACTGTTTTTTGTTGGGTTAAGGTAGCACTTCGACAAGCTCAGTGTGAACGGTTTATTTGTTGCGTTATGCTCAGTATGACCAGTTTATTTTTGGTGTTAAGCATAGTGTGAATGGTTACCCCTAAGTGTGTTATCTGGGCACAAAAAAAGGCGCATTTAAATAATTAAATGCGCCTTTTTTTTAGCAGAAATTAACCTGTGTTATGCGTGTTTAATGCCTTCAAGGTGTTGATGGCAAACCCGCTGTGCAATGTTTTTAAAGTCTTGAATAAAGGCATTCTCGGCTTGCTCTGCACGTACCGCTGCATACAGTGTGCGCCAAACGCCGTGTCGACCGAGTGGTTTATCTACTACAAAACCTTGTTTCACATAATCATGTACGGCCCAGTTAGGTAGGCAGCTGATACCGCGACCACTGGCCACCAGTTGCACCATCATCATGGTCAATTCAACTTGGCGTACGCTACCAGGCTCAATGCCGGCTGGGGTTAAAAAGCATTGGAAAACATCCAAGCTTGAACAATCAACCGGGTAGGTGATTAGGGTTTCTTTGCTTAAATCGTGTGGTTCGATGACGGGTTTTTGCGTCAGTGCGTGATCCGGTGCTAATACCAACATGGCTTGGTATTTAAACAAGGGTAGATACTGCACATTTTCGTCGTTTTTAGGGTCGGATGTGACCACTAAATCCAGTTCACCATTTTTAAGTTTGGCGATGGAGTCAAAGTGAAATCCGCCCAACATATCTAGCTCCACCTCTGGCCAATGGCCTCGGAACTCATTAAGGGTTGGCATGAGCCAGTCGTAACAACTGTGGCATTCAATGGTGATGTTTAAACGACCTTTGCGCCCTTGGCGGATGCGCGATAGGTCACGTTCACTGGCTTCGATTTGAGGCAATACCGATTGCGCCAATTCTAATAGACGCTGACCGGCAGGCGTAAAACGCACGGGTTTGGTTTTGCGATAAAACAGCGGTTGATCTAAGCGGCCTTCTAATTCTTTTAATTGGTGTGAAAGGGCTGACTGGGTTAAATGAATTTGCGCCGCTGCCTCTACCAGACTACCGGTTTGATCTAGCGCCATTAAGGTTTTTAAGTGTCGAAGCTCGATATTCACGTGGGGCCTCAGCGAAAAGTATTAGATGCTAATTAAAGTACCATTATTAGAATTATTCAACAATTATTTGAAAATAATGAGTTTGATTCAATTTGTTTTGCTGTGCATTCTGTATTAGTAAATTTCACCCATAGGAATAATAACGTGAATAATATTAATGTTAATGCTCGACACAATATATCGACCCATGTGCTTGGTTACCCACGTATGGGCGCGCAGCGTCAGCTTAAGTGGGCCCTTGAGGATTATTGGAAAGGGCAGCTAACTCAAGATCAGCTGTTAAACGAAGCGGCTAATATTCGCCAAAGCCATTGGCAAATACAACTGGATGCCGGCTTAGACTTTATAACGGCTGGTGACTTTGCGCTTTACGATCATGTGTTAAACCACTCGTATATGTTTGGTGTGGTACCTGAGCGTTTTGCATCCGCTGAGTCTGGTTGGCAGTGGGACACTTATTTTCGTATGGCCCGTGGTCGCAGTGCTCAAGGGGACGATTGTGCCGCCTGCGAAATGACCAAATGGTTTGATACCAATTACCATTACTTGGTACCAGAATTCACTGAGCAGCAAACGTTTTCATTAAATGCCGATGTTTGGTTAGAAGAGATTAAGCAGGCGCAAGCATTAACCCCAAATGTGAAAGCGGTATTGCTTGGGCCGCTGACCTATCTTTGGTTAGGTAAAACCCAAAACAATGGTGATGCCATTGATTTATTGCCGCAATTGTTAAATGTGTACAGTGAATTACTGCATAAAGTCAGCGAATTGGGCATTGAGTGGTTGCAGTTGGATGAACCGATTTTAGGGTTAGATTTACCGCAACACTGGAAACAAGGATTTGAGCTTGCCTATAACCAACTTAAAAGCTCGCCCCTTAAAATATTGTTGGCCACGTATTTTTCTGAATTAGACGATAACTTAACCCTTGCATGTCAGTTACCGGTGGCGGGGTTACATATTGATGGCATTAACGGCAAACACGATTTACCAAATGTGCTCGATCGTCTGCCCCCTTATAAAGTGTTGTCTTTGGGGTTAATTAATGGCCGTAATATTTGGAAAGCGGATGTTGACGCTATTTTACCCGTGATTAACGATTTTTATTCCACATTGGGTGATCGCCTTTGGCTGGCGAGCAGTTGCTCGTTATTACATGTGCCAGAAGATTTAGATCAAGAAGTGAATTTGGTGCCACAAGTTAAAGCCCAGTTTGCATTTGCAAAACAAAAATGTGCTGAGGTTTCTGCATTACCTGCTCAGTTGGCGGCGCAGCTGCAAGGGGACAAACATGTTTTAACTCAAAACCCGATTAAGCAAACAACAAAACCGTTAGATGCAATTGGTGCTGAATTAAAACAACAAATTGCACAATTAACCTCAAGCTCGTTTGCCCGTGCCAATACCTTTGCCACACGTAAAACCATTCAACAGCAGCAATTTAATTTGCCCTTGTTTGCCACCACTACCATTGGATCGTTTCCGCAAACCAAAGAAATCCGCCAAGCTCGTTTAGGCTTTAAGCAAGGCAGTATTTCGCAACAGGTTTACGAAACAATCATGTCTGAAGAAATTCAGCATGCGGTAAAAGAGCAAGAAAATATCGGCCTTGATGTGTTGGTGCATGGAGAAGCAGAGCGTAACGACATGGTGGAATATTTTGGTCAGCAACTTGAAGGTTATGTATTTACCGACTTTGGTTGGGTACAAAGTTATGGTTCTCGCTGTGTGAAACCGCCCATTATTGCCAGTGATGTGTATCGCCCGCAGGCTATGACGGTGCGCTGGAGCCAGTACGCACAAAGCCTGACACAAAAACCCATGAAGGGCATGTTAACTGGGCCCATCACCATGTTGTGCTGGTCGTTTACTCGTGAAGATATTTCGCTAAAAGAGCAGGCTTTTCAATTAGCGCTGGCGTTGGCGGATGAAGTGTTAGATCTAGAAAAAGCCGGTATTAATATGATTCAGGTGGATGAACCTGCGCTACGTGAAGGCTTACCGTTGCGCCAGCGTGATTGGCAGGCATATTTACGCTGGGCGGTGGATGCGTTTCGTTTGTCAGTGGCGCGTGTGCAAGACAGTACACAAATCCATACACACATGTGTTATGCCGAATTTAATGACATTATTGAAGCCATAGCCGAGCTTGATGCGGATGTGATTACCATTGAAACCAGCCGCTCGAATATGGAGCTATTGCAAGCGTTTGAAGACTTTAAATACCCCAATGATATTGGTCCAGGTGTCTATGATATTCACAGCCCCATTGTGCCGACTCAGCAGTGGATGGCACAGCTACTACAAAAAGCGGCCCAAGCCATTGCACCAGAGCAATTATGGGTGAACCCAGATTGTGGGTTGAAAACCCGTGCATGGCCAGAAACCCATGAAGCACTTACCTTGATGGTAAAAGCGGCAAAACAATTGCGTGAACAATACGCACACGTTAACGCTTAACCCCTTGTTTGTTCAATCACTCAGGCCTGTATTTGGCTTGGGTGATTGACCCTCTACTGCAACACACCCTTGCAATAAAGCCCCTCAACTAGGCACGATTTTCCTTATTAGTTAGCGTACAATGCAGGGCTTTATACATGTGTAAGTTGCCAATATGTTTTCTTTTTTCGAAAAGCTGATTAATCCGTTTCCATCGCAAGACCCCCAACAGCCTCCCAATACTCTTTGGGCATTTTGTCGCCACTATACGCAAGGCATGGCGTTACCTTTAATCGCCATGGCGGTACTAACCGCTGTGTTGGCCATGTTTGAGGTGTACCTGTTTGGTTTTATGGGGCAGCTTGTTGATTGGTTGGTCGATAAAGATCCGCAAACCTTATGGCATGAGCAAAGTACTACCTTATATCTACTGGGCTTTATGCTCATTATTGGTATGCCGGTTTTGGTGGCGCTGCATTCAATGGTAATTCACCAAGCATTAATGGGGAATTTCCCCATGTCGATTCGTTGGATGGCCCACCGTTATTTATTAAAACAAAGTATGAGTTTTTACCAAGACGAATTTGCTGGGCGTATTGCCACCAAGGTTATGCAAACGTCATTGGCCGTTCGTGAAAGCGTGATGAAGATGCTAAACGTAATGGTCTATATTTTGGTTTATTTTATTTCGATGTTGGCCGTGATCGCACAAGCCGATTGGCGTTTGATCTTGCCTGTGTTGGGTTGGTTGGTTTTGTACATCATTGCCCAGGTAATTTTTATTCCCAAATTAAAAAACATTGCCACCGAACAAGCCAATGCGCGCAGTGATATGACAGGGCGCATTGTTGATAGTTATACCAATATCAGCACAGTGAAATTGTTCAGCCACTCAAAGCGTGAAAGCGATTATGCAAAAGAAGGCATGGATGGCTTTTTAAAAACAGTACATAGCCAAATGCGTTTGGCAGTGGGTTTAAACGTTAGTGTGCACACGATTAATTATCTATTGGTTTTTGGTATTGGTGCATTGGGTTTATACCTTTGGAGCCTGCAACAAATTACCGTAGGTGCCATTGCGGTAGGGGTGAGTTTGGCTCTGCGACTAAATGGCATGGCTCAATGGATTATGTGGGAAGTGAGCAGCTTATTTGAAAACATAGGTACTGTGGTTGATGGCATGCAAACCCTGTCAAAACCACAAGATGTACAAGATGTGAGTACAGCAAAAGCATTGGCTGTTAATAAAGGTGCCATTGATTTTAATAACGTTGCCTTTTTCTACGATGAAAAACACGAAAACGGCATCACACAACGCAAGGTGTTTGAGCAATTGCAGCTGAATATTAAACCCGGTGAAAAAGTGGGTTTAGTAGGGCGCAGTGGTGCCGGTAAGTCTACCTTGGTGAATTTGTTATTGCGTTTTTATGATGTGCAAGGGGGCGAAATTTGTGTCGATGGGCAAAATATTTCAAATGTTCAGCAAGAAACCCTTCGCGCCAAAATTGGTATGGTGACACAGGATACGTCATTACTGCACCGCAGTGTGCGTGACAATATTTTATATGGTCATCCGTCGGCTACCGAAGAAGACGTTATTGCTGCTGCTAAAAAAGCCAAAGCCTATGACTTTATTCAGCAGTTAACAGACCCATTTGGAAATAAAGGCTTTGATGCGCAAGTGGGTGAGCGCGGTGTTAAACTAAGTGGTGGTCAGCGCCAGCGTATTGCGATTGCACGTGTATTATTAAAAGACGCGCCAATTTTAATTTTAGATGAAGCAACGTCGGCGTTAGACAGTGAAGTAGAAGCGGCGATTCAGCATAGCTTAAATGTTTTAATGGAAGACAAAACCGTGATTGCCATTGCGCACCGTTTATCAACCATTGCGGCTATGGATCGTTTAGTAATATTAGATGAAGGCCGTATTGTTGAGCAGGGCACCCACCAAGAATTAGTAAATAGCGGTGGTATTTATAGCCAGCTGTGGGCGCACCAAACTGGCGGTTTTATTGGTGAATAATTTAATATAAATACATCCGCTTTAAGGCAAGTAATCCTCTGATTTTTCAAACAACCAGCTTGGTGAGAGTCAGGGGATTTTTATGCTCGCAGAGAATGCCGTTAAAGAATCGCAGAGTTATCTGCGACTAAAACGTGAACGATATTCGCTAGGTGTTACCCCTGTTTTACTCTTAAATAACCGTCTGAATGAACTGGCATCTTCGTAGCCAACTTTATTCATGATGGTTTCAATTTGCATCTCACTTTCTTCTAGTAATTTTTGTGCCCCTTCTATTCTTAATCCCTGGATATAAGCATTGGGTGGCATGTCTAATGATTGATTAAAGCGCCGGATTAAAGTGCGCTTTGAAACGCTAAAACGTTCAGCCAGCTCATCAATTGAAATGTTTTTGGCATAATTAAGATTTAACCAATTTTGAACGTCTTTAATTAAGGTGTCTTTATGGGGTTTGGCTAATCCCATTAGTGAATAGGATAACTGGCTGTCTCGACGGTAATCAATTACAAACGCCTTTGCGGTTTGTATAGCAATTTCAAATCCCACAAAACGCTCGATCATATGAAGGCCTAAATCAAACCAAGCAAGGCCACCGCCTGCGCAATAGATATGCTCATCACGGGTTAGCATAAACTCGGCGGTGAGATTGACCTTAGGGTATTGCTTTTTAAATTGATCTTTAAAGCCCCAGTGCGTGGTGGCTTGTTTGCCATTTAATATGCCTGCATGGGCTAATAAAAAATTGCCGGTGCAGTTGCCCGCTAAAATCCAGCGTTTTGTATTGGCTGTTTGGATAAGCTCAATCAATGCTGGGTTATTAGCTAAAACATGCTCAATTGGGCCGCCAATAGTGGGAATAATTAAGGCGTCAGCTTGTTTGATTTCATCAAAACTTACATGGGCACCAAGGTTAATACCGTTGATACAACGAATGGGTTCACCATTGGCACTTGCAATCTGCACATTAAAGATTGGGGTCGGCTGGGTGCTTTGTATGCGGTTCCATGTGACACCAGCCAAAGCAAATAGGTCTAAAACCCCCGTTATAGCGGAGGCGAGAGCTTGGTCGAAGCCTAAAATGTAAATATTTTTCATAATGGCACAAATAGCTTTATTTGTGGCTATATTGACAATTATCACCTCAGGTTACAAGGCAGATACTGGTTGTATGTGAACGAATGCCTATGAAGGAGCTTCCATGGCCAACTTAATGAATCCCAAAGATATGGATTTTCTGCTTTATAACGTGTTTAACGCGCAAGCGCTGACCCAAGCCCCTATTTATCAAGACCATGATAAAACCACCTTTGATGAAGTACTAAAAACATCAGCCCGCATAGCAGAAGAATATTTTTTACCCCACAACGCTAAAGCCGATGCCAATGAGCCACAGTTTGATGGCGAAAAGGTAACAACCATTCCTGAAGTAAAAACAGCTTGGCAACACTTTGCACAATCCGGTTTATTGTCTGCACGTCATAAATATGAAGATGGGGGGATGCAACTGCCAGCATTGATTCATGCGGCGTGTAATGCGTATTTTATGTCGGCAAATCCATCTACAGCCGGCTACCCATTTTTAACCAGCGCCGCAGCAAATGTGATTCATGCTTTTGGTAATGAAGAGCAAAAAAACACCTTTTTGCCACATATGTTCAGTGGCCGTTTTTCAGGCACCATGGCGTTAACTGAGCCAGATGTGGGTTCATCATTAGGCGATTTAACCACTAAGGCTATTGCACAAAAAGATGGCAGCTTTCGCATTAAAGGCCAAAAGATGTATATCTCTGGTGGTGATCAAGATATTACACAGAACATTGTGCATCTTGTATTGGCTCGAATTGAAGGTGCGCCTCAAGGTGTTAAAGGCATCTCACTTTTTATCGTGCCTAAATTTTTAACACATACCGACGGCACATTGGGCGAACGCAACGATGTGAACCTAGCGGGTTTACTGCATAAAATGGGTTACCGTGGCACAACCTCAACGGTGTTGAATTTTGGTGAAAAAGATAACTGTCATGGTTATTTAATTGGTGAAGCTGGTAAGGGCTTGATGTACATGTTCAAAATGATGAACGAAGCCCGAATTGGTGTAGGAACCGGCGCGGCTATGATTGGCTATCGTGGGTTTTTAGAGTCGTTAGATTACGCAAAAAATCGCCCGCAAGGTCGCGCTCCAGATGAAAAAGATCCGCAAAGTAAACCTTTAAATATCATTGATCACGCTGATGTAAAACGCATGCTGTTGGCACAAAAAAGTTACGTTGAAGGCTCATTGGCATTGTGTTTGTTAGCAGCAAAATTAGTGGATGAGCATGAAGCATTGGATAATGCAGATAGTGGATTGTTATTGGATTTACTTACGCCGATTGTAAAATCGTTCCCATCATTTTATGGGCCTAAAGCCAATGATCTGGCTATTCAGGTGTTAGCAGGTGCTGGATACACCCGTGAATATCCGGTTGAACAATGTTATCGAGATAATCGTTTGAACCCAATACATGAGGGGACTCATGGTATTCAGTCGCTGGATTTATTAGGGCGCAAACTTTGGCAAGCCAATGGCAAAGGGCAGCAATTGTTAATGGCTAAAGTACAAAGTACGTTAAATAGTGCCGCCAATAAGCCACAGCTTGAGAAATTAGTTTCTGTGTTTAAACAACACTTAAATACGTTTGTACAAACCACAATGACATTAGGGCAAACCCTTCAAAAAGGGGAAGTGAAAAAGGGGTTGGCTAACTCGGCATTGTACTTAGATATGATGGGCAAGTTAGTGATTTCGTGGTTGTGGTTAGAGATGGCAGATAAAGCCATTGAAACGTTTGCTGAATCTAGCGAGCAAAGTGATCAGAGTTTTATGGCTGGTAAAATTCAAGCGGCTCAATACTTTATTTTATGGGAATTACCTGAAATAGAACACATGGCGAAACTGCTTAGTGGGTTTGATCCTACCTGTCTTGAAATGCAAGAAGCTTGGTTTTAAAGGGAGAGCAATATGAGTGATAAAGTAATAGTCGAAAGTCGTGATCATATTTTAACTGTCACGTTTAATCGCCCAGAAAAATACAATGCACTGGACCCTGAAAGTTATCATATCTTAGCCAAAGCCTTGTATCGCTTGCAAACTGACTCACAACTACGCGTTGGTATTATTCAAGCAAACGGTAACCATTTTACCTCTGGTTTAGAGCTGGATAAGTGGGCACCTATTTTTGCAAAAGGTGAGGCACCCAAGTTGCCCCCAGAGCATATAGACCCATACGGTATTCAAGGTGATCAACTAAATAAGCCACTTATATGTGCGGTTCAAGGTTTATGTTATACCTCGGGCTTAGAGTTATTGTTAAATACAGATATCCGCATTGCCACAAATGATGCACGTTTTGCACAGCTAGAAGTGCAGCGGGGAATTTATCCATGTGGCGGTGGCACTGTGCGTTTACCTGAAGAAATTGGCTGGGCTAATGCGCAACGATACTTATTAACCGGTGATGAGTTTTTTGCAGAGCAGGCCCTAAAATGGGGGATGCTGCAAGAAGTGGTAGAACGAGATCAATTGCATGCTCGTGCTCGTGAACTTGCAACCAAGATTGCACAGGCTGCGCCTCTTGGAGTTCAAGCGGCATTGCGTTCCTCTAAGCTGGCTAGGACACAAGATCAAAACATTGCCTTGCATTCTGTTTTTGATGAAATGCCTAATGTAATGAAAAGTGAAGACGCCAGTGAAGGTGTGCGTTCTTTTTTAGAACGAAGAAAGGCTAATTTTAACGGACGTTAATGCTGGCCTGAATTGCCCAACTATTTCAGTTAGTTGGGCGGTTAATTAAAAATTGCTGTTTGAAATTCCCATCTTTTTACCTTTGTATCAAATTTACCTAATGACAATCACTTACTTTTATGTGGATAAAGTCATTAAAAATAATATTTTTTTGCATTTATTTTCAGTAAACAAGTGTATTTCACTCTGGTCAAATGTGCCTAGATTGGTTGCGCCAAAAAATTAATATTTTATCTATCTTTTTGAAAAATAAGTAATTTTTGTGGCGGTTTGTGCCGTTATTATTTTATATTTTGACGTTAAAAGCTGAGTGTTTGGTTAGCTTTTTAACTTAAAATTGAACTGGCTTTAAGGGTCTAATTTAAAAGTAGTAAGGCAATGGCATTGTCTTGGTGGATGACTCTAAAACACATTTTGATTTTTTTATGTCTTTAGTGAAATATCAGTGGCCACAAATATGTAATAAATAATTACTAATATTTAAAAGTCATCAGGTCACTTCACAAAAGGCAGCTAACGGATGGATGCATTAGAAAACAAAACCTATGATGAGATCTCTATAGGGGATCAATGTAATTATCAGAAAACGTTAACAGAATCAGATTTGATTTTGTTTGCGACGGTTTCAGGTGATGTGAACCCGGTGCATCTTGACCCTAACTTTGCTGAGGCGTCTATGTTCAAAGAGCGCATAGCTCATGGAATGTGGTCCGGTTCTTTAGTATCTGCAACCCTTGCCACGGTTATGCCAGGCCCTGGTACTATTTATTTAAACCAATCTTTTAATTTCTTACGTCCAGTCAAATTGGGTGATGTTCTGACAGTGACACTTACAGCAAAGCAAAAAGATGATGAAAAAAACACCGTCATCTTTGATTGCAATGTGGTTAATCAGAATCAAAAGTCGGTATTAACGGGTAAGGCAAAAGTGATTGCCCCTAATGAAAAGATCATTATTAAGCGTCCGGCTCTTCCTGTAGTCAGTATTTCTGACGTGTTAGAAAGTGATGTGGCATGAAGATAAATGTTGAGTTTGATATTACACCTGAAGAATTTAGACGGGCGATGGGTTTGCCTGACGTTCAGGTGATGCATGAAGAGATAATCAACACAATTATCGAAAAAATGAAAAATGCAGAAGACGGTTATGATGCGTTTACATTATTAAAGCCTTTTTTAAATACAAGCATGCAGACGATGGAAGGCTTTCAGAAAAGCTTTCTAGAATCAATGTTTAACCTAAGTGGGCAACAACAAACAAAGTGAATTTAAATGAATCTTGTATTACTAAGGCAAAGGATTGCTTTGGGAAGGTTTATTTAAGTAATTAGGACTGGTTTTAAAATCAACCTCAAGGAGAGGAAACATGCAAGAAAACATTATGAATGCGTTTACTGAACAAGCTAAAAGCTTCTATTCACCACTAAATAAGCTAAGCGCTTTAATGGTTGAGAATATGGAGAAAATGACCGAGTTTCAACTTGAGTCAATTAAATCATATGCTGACATTACAATGTCACAAATGAAAAAAGCAGTAGATGTAAAGGATGCGGATTCTTTACGTTCTTTTTCTACTTCTCAAACTGAAGCAGCGGCCACTGTAAACAAAAAAATCATGGAAGACGCAAAATCATTATCTGATTTAGCGAATGACTTTAAATCGCAAGTGGAAGCTATCTGGGAAGAGTCTCGCCCAGCGACTAAGCCTGCTGAAAAAAAGCCTACTAAAGCAGCTTAATTCCAAATTTAGCCACATCTTTGATGTGGCTTTTTTAATACCTTAAAGGATCAGATATGACTCAGGAAAGTCTTAATTTTCAAGAAACGGTGGATGATTTTATTGATATGTCCGTAAGGGCCAATGAGCAGTTTTCTGATATCTTGGAAAGATTGACATCGCGGAAAACCTCCGAGGATGATCCTGCTGCTACTGTCATGTCAGATTTTAATGAGGCGTTTTCTGAGTTTGGGGCAAAATTATTAGAAAATCCATCCGCTGTTGTTAACCAGCAGATGCAATTAATGACTAAGCAAATGACATTATGGCAGCAGACAGCGCTCAAATTTATGGGGCAAGAGACTGTGCCTGTGATTGAACCTGATCCATCAGATCGCCGTTTTAAGGATGATGATTGGAGCACAAACCCGTTATATGATTTTTTAAAGCAGAATTATCTTCTACATGCTGATGCAATCCATAATATGGTTGAAAGTGTTGGGGATCTATCGGAGCTTACAAAAAACAAAGTCGACTTTTTGGTTCGCCAATATGTAAATGCTCTATCACCAAGTAATTTTGCAGGTACTAACCCAGAAGTGGTTCGCAAAACATTTGAAACCGGTGGCGCGAACTTAATAAAAGGCATGGAACAGCTATCTCAAGATCTTAAGGATAGCTTTGGTGGTTTGAATATTGCCATGTCAGATAGTAGCGCCTTTAAAGTAGGCAGTAATGTTGCTACAACACCCGGTTCTGTGGTGTTTGAAAATGATTTAATTCAATTGATTCAATATACGCCCACCACAAAAAAGACGTTCAAAACCCCGTTATTGGTGATTCCGCCGTTTATTAATAAGTATTACATTTTAGATTTACGCGAGAAGAATTCATTTCTTAAATGGTTAGTAGATCAAGGTCACACCGTATTTTGTATATCTTGGGTGAATCCAGGCCCAAGTCTGCGCAATAAAGGGTTTGCTGACTATATGTCACAAGGCCCGTTGGCCGCTTTAGATGCCATCAAACAAGCAACCGGTGAGTCTGACGTTAATGCCATTGGCTATTGCCTTGGTGGTACTTTGTTAGCATCTACATTGGGTTATATGAAGAAAACTAACGATAATCGAATTAAGTCAGCGACTTATCTTGCCACGCTTATTGATTTTTCTGACCCTGGTGAGATTGGTGTATTTATTAACGAAACCGCAATAGGTGCCTTAGAAAAACAAATGAATGCTCTTGGCTATTACGATGGTCGAATGATGGCATTTAGCTTTAACCTATTGCGTGAGAATGATTTATTTTGGTCGTTTTTTATTAATAATTACTTAAAGGGTGAGCGACCAATGGCGTTTGACCTATTGTATTGGAATACTGATGGCACAAACTTGCCTGCGGCCATGCATAGTTTTTATTTACGTAATATGTATTTGTATAATAAGTTGAAAGATAAAAACGGTATTGAGTTAAATGGTAAAGGTATAGATTTAACTCAAGTAGATGTACCGACTTATTTTCTGTCATTAGCACAAGACCATATAGCGAAATGGGAAACGACCTACAAAGGCGCCAGCTTATTCAAAGGGGACGTTAAGTTTGTATTAGGTGGGTCTGGCCATATAGCGGGCGTGGTAAACCCACCCAGTGCAAATAAGTATGGGTATTGGACAAATGAGAAGTTAGCAAAAGATTCTAAAGAATGGTTTAAATCAGCCAAGCGAAATGAAGGATCTTGGTGGACTGATTGGCAAACATGGGTAAATGATAAAACCGACGGTGAAATCCCTGCGCGTAGCCCAGATAAAAACAGTGAGTTGAAAGTAATCGAGCCAGCACCGGGTCGTTATGTCACCAAGCGTATAATTGATGTAATAAATAAATAACGATTTTTTTAGGCCTTTATAGCCGAGTGTTTAACAACACTCGGCTTTTTTATGTATTGTTATTTTATTTAATGTACAGACAGTGTGTTGGCGTTCATGTTATATAGGTGTAGCCCTTTACCGTGTATCCGTTTATCTAATTAAATTGTGAGGATTGAATGATTTACACGGTATTTTACGTTTTAAGAAAAATTAATATTAATAAAAGAGGTTATGTATGAATAAAATTGGATTACTAGCGGTTATTGTGTTGTTTTTTTCATCGAATGTGTTCGCTCAGTGGACATTAAGTCCAGATGAATCTACGTTGAAGTTTATTTCAATAAAAAAGAATACCATTGCTGAGGTTAGCCAATTTAAAGAATTTGAAGGAAGTATTGATAAAGCCGGTAAGGTTAATATTTCGGTTGATTTATCTAGTGTGGATTCGAAGATAGGAATTCGCGATCAGCGCTTAAAAAGCATCCTTTTTAATGTTGCTAAATACAGCCATGCTACATTAAAAGGAACGGTGGATGTGACACGTGCTTCTAAAATGAAAGCAGGTGAGTTTTTTACAGATCTTGTAACTTTAAACCTCTCACTTCATGGTGTAGATAAAGATGTCATTGCAGAAGTAACGGTTGTGAAGCTCAATGATGAAAGATGGCTGATAAGCTCCGCTAAACCTGTGATTATAAATGCAGCTGATTTTGGCATGGTTGAAGGCATTAACAGCTTAAGAGAATTGGCTGGTTTGTCATCAATAGCTACGGCCATTCCTGTAACATTTGAATTTATTTTTAATGCAGGTTAGTTCTGGATGACCGAAACTTTAAGAAAAAAGATTCTACAGGTGTGTGAGAAAAAATTGCTGAAAAAGGAGAAAACGTTGGTCTATCGTTTTATGCTTTTTTTGCCAATAAAAATGATAACCCTGAGTTACTAATGGAAGCAGCAACTTGGTGGATCTTAACTAATAAGCTGGATCACTTTGAAAAAGCAGTGAAGATAAAACGCTTAATTGAGTGATCATATGTCGTGATTTGGCTAGTTTCATGGCCAAAGAACGACTTTATCAGTGATAATTATCAGATGGTCTATCTTTAAACAAGAGAGGGTGGTTATATTTCTTGACGTGATGGCTATATGCTTAAGAGTGTAGGTCGTGAACGCTGATATTTGATAATTTTAGAGTTAAGGCTTATGACTCGATTAGGGCAGTTCTGCCTATTATGTATTTTTGTCATTGCCCCTGTGCCTATGAGCTATAGCCTTGATTTAGAAGGTGAAGATAGCTACAAGGTGAATGATGATTTTCTTTGGTATGAGGTGAGTCATCCTTTAATATCTTATGAGTTTTCGGATATTGAGTCTGCTTTGGGGCAAGACTTTAAGCCAATGCACTCCTTACTTGGTCGTAATGGTGCCTATGTGGCGAAATTACATATACGAAATAATCTTCAAGAAAGACGTAGTTGGCATATTCTCTTTAATGCTAATTTTATTGATAAAGGGGTTGCTTATTGGCAACCTAATTTAGGTAGTCCTCAAAATTTAGCGGATTTCTCTCAATTATCTGATAACAAAACCCCTCAAATATTGCATTATCAAGCTACTTTTCTTTCGCTAGGGCCGTTAGAAGAAGGTGAGTTGTGGCTTTATGTGGAAGCGGAGCATTTTGCATACCCATTGTCCTTTCAGGTGCTATCTGATGCCCAGTTCTATCGTAAACAGCTCTTAATTAATACTGTGTCAGTATCGTCCATTGCAACGATGCTGGTATTGGCCTTACTTGCCTTTATTTTATTCTTAAGAACCGGTTATGGGTTAAGTATTGCCTGCGCTGGTTATGTTGGGTTGCATGGGCTAGGTTGGGCGGCTGCATCGGGTTTAATTGATGACTTTTTTAATCTTACCACTATAAATACAACCTATGCTGGTATGTTGATATTTCCATTTGCGATTGCATGCGCTGCGTATTTCACCCGAATGCTTTTTAATATTGATGTGAAGTCAGCAAAGTTATCATTTGTATTAACGTTTTTTGGTTGGGGTAGTTTATTACTAGGTGTGGCTCTTCCCTGGGTTGATTTTAAAGTGGCATTTATTGCTTCGCATATTTTGGCTGTATTTTGGATACCTGTAACGTTATATACGGGTATTTATATGCTGACTAAAAGTGATTTTAGGGCTAAATACTATTTACTAGGTAATAGTCTGTATGCCGCTTCACTTGTGTTTTATATGCTTGCACATTTGACTGCTCACCCAGAAGATATTTACCCAGAACTGTTTGTTATTTCAGCTTTGTCTTTTGATTGTATTTGTATTTTATTGTCGCTTTCTGAATGGCTTAAAATTAAACAAACTGAATATAGCCGAAGTTATTTACAAGCACGTTATGATCCATTAACTAAAGTGGGTAATAGATTTGCGTTTAATGAGGCGGTTAAGAAAATTAATAAAGAAATCATTATTTCCTTTATAGATTTAGATGGTATGAAAGGAATCAATGACAAACTAGGGCATGAAAAAGGGGATGATTTTTTATGCGAATGCGCCATGTTGATGAGCCGACATTTGAAGAATAAAGGGCAGGTTTTTAGAGCGGGTGGTGATGAGTTTATTTGGTTGTTTGAACGTTCTGTATTTGCCAAAAATGCCAATTATCATTCAGAAATTAAAAATATTGTTGCTGCGATTGAAGATCAGTTGAAAAAAAGTGGGTGGCGAGACATTGGTCTAAGTATAGGTATGGCCAGTACTGAAGAGGTAGCGACTATCTCGGCATGTTTAGCATTGGCAGATGCAAGAATGTATGAAAATAAGAGACATAAAAGTGAGTAATGCCGCAAGCCATTGCTCACTTTTAAAGTTAAAAAATCCCCGATGCACTAGAAATAGGTGCTGCTTGTTTTATCGTGTACCTTGCTTAGTCCTAGCTGGATATCGTCGATAAAAACGTGTAGAGCCTCCTGATCAAGCTTTTCTGGTTCGCCGCTTTCTAATTTAGCTCTAACACTTTCGAGTGAAGAAATGACATTTTCGCCATTAGGTAAATCGGTTAAACTTTCTTTAACTTGTTGCAGGGTGTGATTAAGTGCCCTTGGGAATTTTAAGTTTAAGAATAAGAACCTAAGAACATCTTGTCGTTTAACCCGTAAGCGAACTTCGCGTCGATACATTTGATAGCCAGTTAATGACTTTAATACGCTCATCCACTGTATGTTTTCAAATGGCGATTGTCTGTCTTCAATATCAGGTAGCAAGCTGGCTGAACGTACATCAATGATACGAGTGGTCATGTCTGCTCGCTCTAAATTTCTTCCTAAGCGTAAAAATTCATAGCCTTCATCTTGGGTCATGGTGCCAGCTAAAATACCGGTTATAGCCTGATTGCTTAAAATGATTTTATTCAAATAATTATACCGATGGCGGCGGTTTAATGCGCTTGCTTGGCCATCTTTTGCAATTAAGTATAACGAGTTTATTTGCTCCCATGCTTCTCTTGGAATGATTTCACGAATCGTACGTGCATTCTCACGGGCATGGTACAAAGAGTTGATGATTGAACTTGGATTGCTTGTGTCTGCAATCAGAAAGCTTGTGATGTTCGCTTCATTTGCTTCTTCATATTTTAGTTTGAACGTATCCGTGGATGATAAAATCTCTAAAATTGGCTCCCAGCCTAATCGAATGTCTTTTGGAAGGTCGAGCAGCAAATTAGAATTTACATTCATGATACGAGCGGTATTTTCAGCGCGCTCTAAATAGCGCCCCAACCAATAGATGTTACTAGCAACACGTGAAAGCATAATTATTCTGACTCCATATCCACAATCCAGGTGTCTTTACTACCACCACCTTGGGATGAATTTACAACGATAGATCCTTTACGTAATGCAACTCGGGTTAAACCGCCGGTCGTTACGTTTATGTCTTTGCCACTTAATATAAAAGGCCGTAAATCTAAATGGCGCGGCTCTACATGTGTTCCAACTAGTGTCGGTGCTGTTGAAAGCATAAGCATGGGCTGGGCAATGTAGTTTCTAGGGTCTGCCGTGACTAATTTTTTAAATGCTTCGTGTTCTTTTTTGCTGGCATGTGGGCCGATCAACATACCGTAGCCACCGGATTCATTGGCCGGTTTAACGACTAATTTTTCAATGTTATTAATGACGTATTCTAAGTCTTCAGGATTAATACATTTATAGGTCGGCACATTAGGCAAGATAGGTTTTTCACCTAAATAATATTCAATAATTTCAGGCACAAAGGCATAAACCACTTTGTCATCTGCGACCCCAGACCCAGGGGCGTTAGCTAGGGCAACTTTACCGGATTGCCATGCTCGCATTAGTCCAGGGACACCAAGTGTTGAATCTGGATTAAACACTTCAGGGTCAAGGAAATTATCATCTATGCGTCTGTAGATAACATCTACTTGTGACAAACCATTAATGGTTCTCATAAATACACAGTCATTTTCATCGACGATTAAATCATCACCTACTACCAGTTCAGCGCCCATTTGTTGGGCAAGATAAGCATGTTCAAAATAGGCAGAATTGTAGATGCCAGGGGTTAACACGACGATTTCTGGCTCATCAATTTTTCTAGGTGATAATTGCGCCAACATGTCGTATAGATCGGATACGTAATTATCAACGGGTAATATATTGTAAGTATCAAACATTTCAGGGAAGACACGTTTCATAACCTGTCTATTTTCAAGCATGTAAGATACGCCAGAAGGAACTCTTAGGTTATCTTCCAATACATAGACAGTGCCATCGTTATCACGTACTAAATCAGAACCACAAATATGAGCCCAAATACCAAACGGCGGCGTGAAACCTTTACATTTAGGTAAATAGTTTTTAGATTTTTCTAATAAGTTATCAGGAAACACACCATCTTTAATGATGTTTTGATCGTTATATAAATCGTTGATAAACATATTTAAGGCTTTAACACGTTGTTTTAAGCCTACTTCAATGGTGTCCCATTCTTTTTTATCGATCATGCGTGGAATGATGTCAAACGGCCAAGCTCGATCTATGGAACCCTCTTCGTCATTATAGACTCGAAATGTGATGCCCATTGTTTGTATGGCTAAGTCTGAAGATGCCTTGAATTCTGTGATCTCGTCATTAGTGAGCCCAGCTAAGAATTCAGTTAACTCTTTAGAGAACGGTCTAGGGGTGTCGGCTGATTGCATCATCTCATCATGTAGATTATCAACCGTGTACTTGTCCCACTTTATTGCCATTCGTTTTCCCCTTGTGATTTTGGCACCAAATTGTCTGAAGGATTGAGTCGTTTAAAACGCTGCATTTTTTATTACATTGTGAACAAAGCGTAATTTGTTTAACGCTGATATCGATATTACAAATGGATATGCATCGTCATGCCCCATGCTACGATTAATGGCATTGATTGCTTTTGTTAATCGGCACCAGTCATCGAACAACTGAGTAAAACTAATAGCCGTGTAGGTTGTATCTACATGATCATATTTGACCAAGGGGTTTTCAACCTGCTGATTTGAAATGCTTAACTGATAGTTGTGTGCCGTTTCTAACGTATCAACCATATGCAAATAGTGAGCCCAGGTTTCAGCCCAGTCTTCCCAAGGGTGCATACTTGCGTAAGCGCTGATCCAGATATCTTGCCAGTTTAAATTTGGCCCATTTCTGTAATATTCGTTCAAGGCAAATGTGTAATTTAAGCGCTCATCCCCAAACAGCTCTCTGAACTCTTCTAGCAAAGGGGTATCCTTGACTAATAGATCCCAATAATAATGCCCCGATTCATGGCGGAAATGACCTATTAGGGTGCGATACTGTTCATTCATTTGTTCACGCATTTCAATGCGAGCACTGGGTTCAGCTTCATTTAAATTAAGTGTAATCAAGCCGGAACTATGACCTGTTACGACATATTCTTTAATGGTGAGTTCATTGCCATATTCATCTTCAATTTGGTTTTCAAGAAAAGAAAAGCCCAGCCCTTTTTTAGGGTCTGTATTGCGATCAACGACCGGTAAGTTGAGTTTAAATAAGGTGTAAAGCAAGCGGCGCTTCGCTTGTTCCATGCGGAACCATAACTTGTTGTTTTCTGGCTTTTCTAAGTTAGGAATAACCACATTTAAGCGACATGATGCGCATAGTTCATTTGGATCATCGGCTGGAATCATCCAATTACAAACGTTATGAACCGTGTAGTTTTTACATTTACGGTATAGTTTTTTATTGCTTGAATCATGAAAACAGTCGTTTTTAGCAGGGTATATGCTGCTAACTTTTAACGTGTCAGGAAGAAAGCCAAGAGAGGCGTTGCAATTAACGCACACGCTGTTTTGGAAATTAAGAGTATTGCCACACAAACACGTAAACGTTTTCAAATGAATACCTAGAAACGGAAATGAAAGGTATAAAAACCTTATCAATAGTATCAGTAATGAGCCTGATTGCTATAGGTAATGCCTGATTTATTTAATGGCCAATTAAAGGCTTATTTGTGATTTCTAAAGTATGTGGAGCTGCTTGTAACTATGGGCATTCCCACTACAATGGCTCACTGAATTAAAGGAAATATTTATGCTCAGTTGGCTCTGGCAGTTCGTAAAACCTTATTACATTCGCTTGATGTTAGCTGTGGTAGCGCTTGTGGCGACCTCGGCGTTAACACTGTCTATTGGGCAGGGTATTCGTTTAATGGTTGATGATGGCTTTGCCGCACAATCTTATGACGGGCTTGCACAAGCACTTACCTTATTTGTGGTGATAGTGATGGCGCTAGCTACAGGGGCCTATTTTCGTTTTTATATGGTGTCTTGGATTGGTGAGCGAGTTGTGGCAGATATTCGTATTGCTTTATATGGCCATTTAATAAGCTTACCTCCAAGTTTTTTTGAAGATAATCTAGCCGGTGAAATACAAAGTCGTGTCACAACCGACACAACATTGTTGCAAACGGTTATTGGGTCTTCGTTTTCATTTGCTTTGCGTAATAGCCTGACTTTTTTGGGCGGCTTAGTATTGATGTTTGTCAGTAACATCAAGTTGAGTTTAATTGTATTAGCGGTTGTTCCTTTTATTGTTTTTCCTCTGATTTATTTTGGTAGAAAGGTGAAAAAATTATCCCGTGAAAGTCAGGATCAGGTTGCCAGCGTCGGAGCTTGGGCAGGAGAAAGTTTACAGCATATAAAAGTGGTGCAAGCGTTTACGCGTGAAGATATGGTGTTGGCGCAGTTTAGTCGTCAAGCAGAGGGTGCATTTACCGTAGCACTTAAGCGCATACAGCAACGTGCCATTTTAATCGCCTTGGTGATGATATTGGTTATGGGGGCAATAGCTGGAATGTTGTTTGTAGGTGGCAGTGATGTATTGCAAGGGGAGCTTACAGGTGGTGAATTATCGGCCTTTGTATTTTATGCCATTATGGTTGCCGGTTCTCTTGCCGCAGTGACAGAAGTATATGGTGAAGTACAACGGGCGGCCGGTGCTGCTGAGCGCATTCAAGAATTAATGAGCACGCAGGCTCAAATCCAATCGTCAATTGGCGTTTCACCTGCGACTCACAGTCACCATCTTATCGAGTTTGACCAAGTTAATTTTACGTATCCATCGCGTCCAGATTATTTGGCATTAAGTGCACTTAATTTAAACATCAAAAAAGGGGAGCGAGTGGCGCTGGTTGGTCCGTCTGGTGCGGGTAAGTCGACCTTGTTTGATTTACTGCTTCGATTTCGTGACCCTCAATCCGGTGTCATAAAAATTGATGGCCAAGATTTGAGAAATATGAACCTTCAAAGTTTGCGTAATATGTTTGCCTTGGTGCCTCAGCAGCCCGTTTTATTTAGTGCGAATGTTTGGGATAACTTACGTTACGGTGCACCTGACGCTACTGAAGAGCAGGTGTTTGCTGCGGCAAAAGCCGCCTATGCCCATGACTTTATTATGCAGTTACCAAATGGCTATCAATCATTTTTAGGCGAACAAGGGGTTAAGTTGTCAGGCGGTCAAAAACAGCGTTTAGCCATTGCAAGGGCAATTTTACGTGACCCTAAAATCCTATTGTTAGACGAAGCAACAAGTGCCTTAGATGCACAGAGTGAATACCTAGTACAAAATGCGTTAGATAAATTAATGAAAGATCGCACCACGTTAATTATTGCTCATCGCTTAGCTACGGTAGTGCATGCAGATCGAATTGTGGTTATGGAGCAAGGAAAGCTGATAGATCAGGGTACTCATCAGCAATTAATGAAATCAAGTGACTTATACCAGCGATTATCTGAATTGCAATTTAACGTCAGACACGTTTAAATTTTATCGCTCTAAGTATTACGCTTTAAATACTTTTAATTCTGTTTTTAATTTTTTAAAACGTTAAAAACTAAGATTACATCTTATTAAACTTACTTTTTGAGGAAGTTTTTCTATACTAAATGAACAATTGATCATTAGAGGGCAACATGAAATATTTTATGCTTGCCTTGTTCATTGTGTTTTCTTCAATGTCGGTTTGCGAACCCGCGCCGACTGTTCTGCTATTAAATAGTTATCACCCTCAGTATCCATGGACAGCCAAGCTGACCGATGGTGTGGTGGGCGCGTTAATACATATCGTTCCTGATGAAAATATTCATGTTGAATACATGGACTCTCGGCGTTTTTCAGCTGGTAAGGCTTATAAAGAAAAGTTGCTGCAACTGTTAAAATATAAATATAAGTTCTATGAGCCTGATATCATCATTACTAGTGATGATTTTGCTTATAACTTTATGCTAGAAAATAGGCAGGATATATTCCCAAATATACCCATTGTATTTTGTGGCGTGAATGTATTCGACGCTTCTGTTCTTGCAGGAAAAAAGCAAATAACGGGCATTTTAGAGGGGATGGAAATAGAAGGAAACTTAAAGCTCATCAAACAAATTCAGCCAGATGTAGATAGGGTTATTCTTTTAGGAGATACAACCGGTTTTGGTTTGGATATGACTTCTGAGGCAAGAAAATTAAAAAGCAGCTGGCAAGACCCTAGCTTGCAGATTGAAATATGGGATACGTTTTCATTTGAAGAGCTTCATAACAATGTTAGTCAATTACCACATACCACAGCCATTTTAATATTAGCCATTCATGGTGATCGACTGGGTCAATATTTTTCATATTCTAACGATTTACAAGCACTTTCCGATATTAGCTCGGTTCCTATTTATGGTATGTGGGGCGGGATGATGTTGGGTAACGGGCTCACTGGAGGGTTGGTGAACGATCCGTTTGAGCACGGCCAACAGGCCGGTTTTATGGCCTTGGCAGTGTTGGCTGGCACAAGCGCAGATGACATTGAAATTCAGCCAAAAGCCAATTTTAATCCTGTTTTTGATTATGAGTTATTAAAGAGATTTAAAATCAATTTTGATTTGCTTCCTAATAACAGTGTGATCATGAATAAACCTGTTACCGTTTATGAAACCTACAAACAAGAAATCAATGGCATCATTATCTTTTTTATCGCGTTGATACTCATTATTAATGTATTGCTATTTAATATTCGAAAACGTATCCACATTGAAAAAGAGCTGGATAATCTTAATAAAAATTTAGAACTGAAAATTAAGGTAAGAACACAAGAAATCAATGATCGTAATCATGAGTTAGAACACGCACATAAAAAAATGCAGCAATTGGCAAATACCGATGTTTTAACCGGTATTGGTAATCGCCGCGCCGCTCAAAAAGAGATGGATGCATATGTGAAACGAGCAAGGATAGACAAAGCCGGAGTATGCGTGGCTTTATTGGATATTGATTTTTTTAAAAAGATTAACGATCACCATGGGCATCAAGCAGGTGATGACGTTTTACTTGATTTTGCACAAGTGCTCAAACAAGCGCTTCGCCCCAGTGATCGTGTATACCGATGGGGCGGTGAAGAATTTTTGATCTTGCTACCCAATACGCAGCTTGATTTTTCCAATGCTGTTTGTAATCGAATCCTAAGTCACATCAGAAAATTTAACTTTAAACAAGTTGGGGCCGTGACCGCAAGCATTGGCGTGGCGAGCTTAAATGAGACGGATACAGTTGATACGTTAGTTCAGCGTGCGGATGAATTTTTGTATAAAGCAAAAGATGCTGGGCGTAATCAAGTTGTCATGAATTGAAAGTAATTTGCCATTACTGGCCATTTTTATTACCTAGGTGGCCATTGTCTTAATTGGATCATTGCTTTGTCTTTTATGGTCATGGGAACACAAAACATGGCTTTTACAATACATTGAAATAGTCAAAGCTGGCTGTCCTTATAATAATAAATGGGTCTCACATGAAATTTATCCGCTACCTTTTAATATGTGGCTTTTTTATCAGTGCCAACGCACTGGCTGAAAGTTATATGTATTTAACAAACAATACTCAAAAAACATTAACCCTACATACCATTCAAACTGGCCATAATAATATTACTCATGGTAATCAATGGGCGTTACTGGCTCGTGAGGTACCACCACTTGGTACAGTGAAATTTTTACGATTCAATCGTGATCAAGGTATTAAATGGGGTAAAGAATATGAGTTTAATACTTATGTCTCTGGTTTGGATGAACAAGTGGTTTTGCGTCAAAAACTAAAAGGCACCATGACATTCAGTAAAATGTGGTTAAGTGGTCAGCAAGACAATTGGCACTATGACCGCGATGTTCATAAAGTAAGCTTAAACGACACGCAGACGCTGGCGTTTAAGTCTGAATATGCTCGTGCCTCGGGTGATGATATTCGATATGTGATTCATGAAGATTTTCCTATTCAAGAAAAAAGCCAGTATTCAAACGAGTTAAATGTCTTAACGTATAATACTTGGGCTTTACTGCCTGGTATTGAAGCAAAAAATACAGGCAATCGTTTAGATACCATCGCAAGTTACATGAAAAACTATGACGTCATTGTTTTTCAAGAAGTATTCGATCCGATTTTAACCGCACGTTTTCGTAAAAACATTGCTCATGAATACCCGTATTTAACTGAGATTCCTTGGAAGTTAGGAAAAATTTTAACAGGTGGCTCGTTCATAGCGAGTCGTTGGCCAATCGAAGCACAAGATGCCGTGGTTTATGATGCTTGTCGTGCGGATGGCTGTTTGGCAGGTAAGGGCATTAATTACGCTAAAATTCGCAAGGGTAGTCATGCCTACCATGTATTTGGTACCCATACACACGCCTACACAGGTGCAGATGATATAGCTGTGCGTTTTGCTCAGTTGGCTCAATTTAAAGCCTTGATTGACTCTAAAAATATTCCGTACGAGGAGCCTGTCATTTTAGGGGGGGACTTTAATGTCGATAAGTTGCATTTCCCACAAGAGCATATTGATTTCTTAGCATTATTTGATGCAACTGAGCCAGAAGCAGCAGGGCAATACCCACACTCTTATGCAGGCCCTGTGAATGTATATGCCGAAGATGAATACACTGAGTACTTAGATTATATCTTGTACAGCAATCAGCACTTAGCGCCTTATGATTCAAACAATGTATTACTAACACCACGAAGCATTGCGTCTGAGCACTGGGGCAGCTGGGATTTATCAGACCATTACCCAGTTAAAGCTGAATTTTCGTTCCCACTACAACCTGAATACACGCCATTTTAGCTCGCATGCATACTAGCTATGGCTGGTATGCGTTCTCCTTTGCCTAACCCTGTCCTGGGTTAGGCGTTTTTTCTTGTGTTAAATCACCTTAGTATCAATACAAACACCCAAACCTTGGTTAAAATAGCGCTCTGTTACCCATAGCGATATAGGAAGGATATGACGGTGTACATGAGTTGCCTCTTGGATATAAGAGCGCAAGATTCCATCAGTGGGCTAAGTAAGGTATAACGGCCCAATGAAAATTCCAAAGCGTTTACAGCCTCTGTATGAGGATGGTTTGATTGATGAGGTTATCAGTCAGCTAATGAGTGGCAAAGAAGCCACGGTTTATGTGGTAGCCAGCGGTGATGATATTTTATGCGCCAAGGTCTACAAAGAAGCGGACAAGCGCAGTTTTAAGCAAGCTGTGCAGTATCAAGAAGGACGGAAATCAAAAAACAGTCGTCGCCAACGTGCGATGGAAAAAGGCAGTAAGTACGGTCGCAAGCAACAAGAAGACGCATGGCACAACGCCGAAGTAGATGCATTGTACAAATTAGATGCTGCCGATGTTCGTGTGCCAACACCATTTGGTTGTTTTGATGGTGTACTTTTGATGGAGCTTGTAACTGACGACGAAGGTAATGTGGCACCACGTTTAAATGATGTGGCATTCGATGAAGCCCAAGCCATCGAAGACCACAACATGATGATGGAATATGTTAAGCGCATGTTATGTGCTGGCATTGTTCATGGTGACTTGTCAGAGTTTAATGTTTTGGTTGATGATTATGGTCCTGTGATTATCGATTTGCCTCAAGCAGTTGATGCAGCAGCCAATATGCACGCGAAAGCGATGTTAGAACGTGATGTAAATAACATGCGTGATTATTATGGCCAGTATGCTCCACAATTATTAAACACCAAGTATGCCAAAGAAATGTGGGCGCTTTATGAAGATGGTGAGTTAAAACCTGATACACCACTGACAGGTTTGTACGAAGAAGATGAATCCAGTGCTGATGTAGACTCAGTACTTGAGGAAATTAAAGCCGCTTTATTAGAAGAGCAAGAAAAACAAGCGCGTTTAAAAGAAGACGAAGAAGAGCTGTAATTATCTTCGACATAAAAAACCATGGTCATCACTGGCCATGGTTTTTTTATGTTTGGATAAACGTTATTTTATACATTCACTTCGCTGTAATACCCAGCAACGCTCATTACGAGTAAAACCAATATGCTCGTAATATGAATTAGCAGCAGGGGCTGAAATTAAAATCAATTTACAGTGTTCATTTAATGCCTGTTGAACGCGAATTTGTAGTTGCTTACCGATCCCTTGATTTTGATAGGCTTCATCCACCGCCAAGTCTGACAAGTAGCAGGCGTAATGAAAGTCCGTCATACAGCGTGCAATGCCCACAAGTTTGTCTTCATCCCATGCGCTAATGATTAGATTTGCATGATCAAGCATGCCTTGTAGGCAGGTTTTATCATGAATGGGGCGTCGCTGCCCAAGTGTCGAATGCTCCAGCAACTCAATGAACTGCTCAAGAGTGATCTGCTGATTCTTTTTGTATTGTATGCTCATTAAAACATCCTTATTAACGGTGAGCGCGTAAAAAATAAATGCGATAGGCAAGTGCCAGTGTCATGCAAATTACTATCGGGATGATCAATGTATAAAATTGATAGTGAGTATAGAAGAGTGCTCCTATGAAACTGCCACTAATAAAACCAATAATAATCACCATAAATAAAATAAATTTACGTTGATCAAAAGGCTCTTTTCTTAAGGCTGCCCCTAGCATTATGCCAAGGTCAGTAAAAATGCCGGTCATGTGAGTGGTTCGTATAACCGCACCACTGTACTTGGTCACCATTGCGTTTTGTAAGCCGCAGGCCGCGGACGCAAAGTAATGCCCAAATAACGAGCCATGTTGTAAACAAAATAGTGCACCAATTAATATCATGGCTTCTATCACTAATAGTGAATCATAATGGCGGCCAAGTTTTAACGAAGGGCTGTTAAGCAAAAAACCACTGATCATGGAGCCAATGACAAAACTGACCAATACCGCAATTAGGTGCCAACTCTCGCTTGAGAAAGACAAGAGACTATTGCCCAGTAAGGTAGCTGTACCAGATAAATGGGAAACGGCTTGGTGTTGAAAACCCAATAGACCAATAACATTGATACAACCAGCCAGTAGGGCGAGGGTAAACGCACCGTATTCAACCCATTTGGGCAGTTTAGACGTCATATCTGCTCACCTAATTTATTGATGCGAGTCTTATCATACAAAAATTATTGTGCCAAAGGTGTAAAATACATAACTCATTTGTGTTTTATTTGTTTTGCTAGATATTGATAGTGTTGAAATTTTAAACGTGTAGGAATGTTAAATGCTGGGTTATTTTGCAGGCTTGTCATTAGGGTTTAGTTTGATATTGGCCATTGGTGCACAAAATGCGTTTGTACTTAGGCAAGGCTTAAAACAGCAGCATGTTTTTTTGGTGTTTATTATTTGTGCTGTTTCCGATGCGTTGTTGATTGCAGTAGGTGTGGCAGGGTTTGCGGGAGTCGTCAAACAATTGCCTTGGCTTGAGCCGGTTGCTCGCTATGGTGGTGTTTTGTTTTTAAGTATATATGGTGCAAAAAGCCTATGGCAGGCTTGTCAAAAAACAGAACGTTTGGTCGCTAGTAATGATGAGGTGACATCCGCTTTTAAAGTGGCGCTTATGTGTTTAGGGTTTACCTGGTTAAACCCTCATGTGTATTTAGATACGGTGTTTTTATTAGGGGCGATATCAACTCAATACCCATTACAGCAACTTGAGTTTGCATTAGGTGGTATTACCGCGTCATTTTTATTTTTTGGTGCATTGGCTTATGGGGCCAGATTACTTGCCCCTATATTTGAAAAGCCAACGGCTTGGCGAGTGTTTGATGTGCTGATTGCCATTGTAATGTGGATGATTGCACTAAAATTATTTTTTCAATAAAAGCATTCATAAAATGAATACAGGTTAAATATGCTGTATTCATTTTAAGCTCGTTAAACTCTCAATTGGCCATTGCTTGAAGTGTTATTTTTTAGGCGAGCTTGTTTGCCAGATCGACTCATTAACCGATGGTTTATCACTGGATTTGGCTTTGTCTTTATTCAGTGAAATTTTAGCACGCTGAGCTTTTTCAGGTTTTGCATCGTCTTGTGGTTGAAATTTAGGATTCTTATAAACCACTTTTTCACTTTCTTTTTTCGGCTTTAAGAAAGGCTTGGTGTTGGGCTTGCCTTTATTCTTTTTGTAAGCTTCTTTCTTGTTTTCAAACTTACCTTTGGCCGCTTGGAATTCAGATTGCTTTTGGGCAGTAGAGTCGTTGGTGTGTTTCTTTTGAAGGCCTTGTAAAAAATTACGCAAGATCTGATCTTGGCATTCGCGATAATGTTTATGGTCTGGCTTGCGGAAAAAGGCAGTCAGCTCAGCTTTGCCCATTAAAAATTCAGCGCTTTCCAGTAAATCAAGGATGTCTTGGTCGATGAGGTTTAATGCGATTTTTAGTTTTCTAAAGATGATGTTGTTGTTCAAGGCAAACTCAGCAGCTGGGCTTGGACCGTCTTTTTTGCCACGCTTTTCAATGATAAAGCCATTTAAGAACTGCGCCATTTCATGGTCTGAGCAGCGAACATAAGCAGGATCATCGTCTTTTTTAAGCCAAGTATTCACAAGGGCAGGGGTGACTTCAAGGCCACCCAAAGCGCAAATGGCGACCATTTTTTGATCATTGTAATTGAAGGTGTAACGTAAGCGGCGAAGAACGTAGTTATTGGTCACGAAAGGCTCGAATGCAAAGAAAAGTACAAAGCCTAATTCTAGCGGGTTTTGCCCTAAATTTATTGGGAAATTTACCCATGTTAGAAATTGATCTAACAAATCCCCGAAATGAGGCCTCTATGGCGCTTTTTTAAGGGCTTATTGCAGTTTTTTAAGAAACTCTAAGCGGGCCGCGTCTTGTGGGTCTGACCAGGGCGTTGAGTCATATTGGTTAAGAGCAAAGCCATTAATTTTGGTTTCGCCGATGCGACTATCGCCATAACTTGTACGAATGCCTGGTCGCGATGGCAGTTTGGTTAGCACCCAGGTATCCAGTAGATATGGCCCTGGGTTATTACTTGTCCTGAGTACTTCGCTGTGTACATTAAGCACCCAAGTGGTTTTGCCTTTTACCAAGTTTTGTTTGGCATTTAAGTGAGCAATAGGCTGCTTAGATTGGTTAAATAAGTTTGCTGACAGGCGATACCGACCAGGCTCATTAATCATTATGTTCACAGGGATGGATAAGTTAACCCCTTCAACATAGGGTTCATCAACCGATAAAATCGTACCATTGTCTGGTGAATATTTAATAGGAGATAGAATCGCAAGACGCCCATGTTCTGCAAAGTTAAAGCTGGCTTTGATATGCACATCAACTGGCCAATCGTTATCTTTAGAGTCTAAAGTGGCCTCATATTGCCCCTCAATATTGGTAACCTTAAAGCGGCTTAAGGTTTTATTATTTTCCACTAATTCAATGCTGACTTGTGTGGGCTTGATCGGGCCTGTAGATGACAGTGTGGCGCGTAAGGTATCGCCGTGTTTGTAAATAAATTGAGAGGGCGAAAGTTGTGCGCTTGAATCAACTCCTTCTCCAAGATTTAACGACACAGGCAGCACAGTCAATGGCTTAAGCAAATCAATTTGTTGTTCATTAATCGGTATTGAGTAATTTGGGTAGCGCATATTTTGCTCATAATGACTGGCCAAAACGGCCATTTGCTCACCTAATTCTTTTTCAATGACCTTGGTTTCGGCTTTTGTTGCAAGAATTTGCATCGGTGCTTGCTCAGAGGGAGTTACCTTTTTAGGCGCGCCACTAACAAGGGTATTGGACTCAATGATGCTTACGTCAGTGAACATCAGCCCTAATATTGCAGCGGCTGTTATGCCTATTAACCACTTGCGCATCGAACACCTTTTTAAAATATAATTTAATGAAAGCAAAGAAAAAGGCTAATGAAGCACATCCATTAGCCTTTTGTTTTTAAGTATCGCGAGAACCTTAGTTGTTAAGGGTTTCGTATACTTTTTCGCTCATGGTTGAACCTTTGCTGTTGGTTACGTAAAGATAATCCGCAAACCAGCCGTCATAATATTTAGTTGAGAAGTCTACGTTAATGCCGCCAGCATTAAAGTTGTTATCAACATAGGTTAGCTGAACACCCGTTTGATCACCGATGGTGCCGTTGTGGTGGGTTTTATCACCCATTATTACGGCAAAGTGATTGGTGAAAAGAGCGCTTGGTGCATTGGCATTGCCATTTTTAATTTTGCCGTTAAATTCCACATTTTTAGAGCAGCTATCGTAGGCTTTAGGGTCAACCGCACCACAGCTTGAGTGGGTAGGAACCACGCCATCATCGGTACCTGTGATGAATCCACCCGTGATACCAAAATAAGCATTACCCGCACCAGCAAAACGTAAACGTGGAACAGAGCTAGGAGAGGTGGCTAGGTTACGAGCAGCAGCAGGTTGAAGATCATAAAGTACCCCCAGATCTTGATCACTTTCCAGAGTGCCACCCATAAACCACTCAACCGCCGATACAGCTAATGAAGAGGCTGAGTTATTGCTGGTGACAATTGACACCACGGTGTCAGCTATCTCGGTACCACCGCCGGCACCGGCGAAGTCTAGAGATGTCAGAATATTTAAAGGGGTATAGCCATTTGCGGCTAACCAGTCTGCTTGGTTTTCAAGAAAATAACGGGCGACTAAATCACCGGTAGAGTGGGTGACCAGTACACAGCCATCATTACATAGACCGGATAATGATAAGTTTACGGCATCGTTATAAAGACGCTCAGCAGTGGCGCCTTCAATGCGCTCTGACGAGTCCCAGTCTAATCGGGCTTCTGCACGGGAATTCCAATAGTCTGACCAATAGTCTTGGCCATTTTGTACGATTTCATTACTAGAAGCGGGTTGGTTAAGAACGTTATCTGGCTGAAAGCCATGGACCAGAATCACATTGTGGCCCGCTAATTGAGCTTGGCTGCTAGCAGCAAGGCCAGTTAGAACCAAAGATGATACGAGGTGTTTAAGTTTCATGTGGGTGCCTATTTGTTTTTGTTGTTATTTAAGTAAGGGCATCCTTGTTACCAAACTTAACTGGCATGCAAAGTATCATATGCACATTGTGCGGTATGGGTTGTTTGCTCTATTTTGGCCAAATATCACCTTTATACTACTTTGGTATGGTAAAAAACCGCCTGTTTTTAATACATTTGCGGCCAAGTAGGTACAGATGTTCTTATTTTGAGGTGTTCAGACTAGCAAATGGCGCATTTAGAGAGTCTGCGTGTGTGATATGATCTGGCAAATTTTGAGCGTGATGAAGTATGACAACACAGATAAATAACCCACTGCATGGTGTGACTCTTAAAGCGTTAGTTACCGATTTAGTTGATTATCTTGGTTTTGAAGAAATGGGGCGAGAAGTGAATATACGTTGTTTCACCCATGACCCAAGTATTAATTCTAGCCTTAAGTTTTTACGTAAAACCCCATGGGCTCGTGAGAAGGTGGAGGCACTTTACCTAGTGCATCAGCGTGCCATTGAGCAAAAGAAGCAGATATATAAACAGCCTTGAGTTACTCCGGCTGCTCGGTTTGAGTTTCATTCTCAGCTTGATTGCCTTCTGCTTCTAACTTAGCGCGCTCAGCTTTTGAAACGTATTTTGGTTTGTTTTTAGGGTTTGCTTTTAAGTTCGATTTTTTCGCTTTTTGTGAAAGCTTGGTGAAAATCTTCTTTTTTCGATTCATGACGGCCTCTCTTGAAGGCGCAATTGTAGCGTTTTTATGCGGTTTATTCCATCTGTGCACCGGCAAGCTTGCCTAAGGTCTTAATACCTTGGCTGACATTTGCATCAATTGGAATGGCGCAGTTTAAGCGAATGTAATGATCAAATTCATTTGTATTCGAAAACATAGCGCCCGGTGCGATGTTAATGCCGACCTTAAGGGCATCTTTTTGTAATGCCATCACGTCTGTGTGTTCAGGTAGCGCGATCCAAATAATGAACCCACCTTTAGGTTGGCTAATGCGCGTCCTGGAGGGAAAAAATTGTTTTACTAATTGAGAAATGGCTTCAATATTTTGCTGGTAGATACTGCGGGTTTTTCTCAAGTGCCGATCATAATGGCCACTTTCTAAATAACTGCTCAGCGTATATTGAGACAAACTAGATGGCGAAAACGACGAATACGTTTGAGCCGTTATAATATTCTCATGCTGTTTACCTGCTATGCACCAGCCAACACGTAGACCCGGTGATACGGTTTTGGAAAAACTAGAGCAGTGCATAACGCGCCCATCGGTATCAAAGGTTTTAATCACACTGTTGATGGATTCATTAAATCCCAGTTCACCGTAGATATCGTCTTCTAATATCGAGACATCGTGTTTTTTAGCTAATTCATATAACTGTTTTTGTTTGCTAGAAGAAATAGCCGAGCCAGTTGGATTACTAAAGCGTGCGCTGACAGCAATTAATTTAATTGGCCATTGTTTGAGTGCCAGAGTCAGGGCATCTAGGCTGATACCCTCTTGCGCATCGGTGGGAATTTCAATGACCTGTAAACCCAATAAACCAGCCAATTGTAAAAAGCCATAATAACAAGGACTTTCAACGGCAATAATGTCTCCCGCTTTTGTACAGCTTTTTAAACAAAGGCTCAGAGCTTCAGAGCAACCTTGGGTAATGACAATTTCGTTAGGGTGACACTTCACACCAATCGAGCGCATGCGCGTGGCAATTTGGCGACGTAATGATTCTAAGCCCGGAGAAAATAAATAGTTGAATACCAGCTTGCTTTGAAAACGTGCCGTTTTATTAATATGGGTTTGCAAAGTATGTTGGGGCATAAACGATTCATGGGCGATGGCTGCGCCAAAATTCACAAGGCTATCTTGATGTACAGCATTGAGCATCATGGAAATCAGATCACTTTTTGTGAACTCAGTAGGCTCACTGCCTCTTGATACCGGTGGGGGTTCAATAGGGTCATTCGCACCATCTTTAACGTAATAACCAGATTGTGGTCGTGCCGTGAGATAACCCTGATCTTCAAGCAGGGCATAGGCTTGGGTAATAGTACTAATGCTCACGGTTTTGATTTTAGCTAGGGTGCGCACACTTGGAACTTTTTGCCCTGCAAGGTAGACCCCTTGGTTAATGTCTAGGGCAATATCATTGGCGACTTTTTGGTAAAGGGTGGTCATATGCGAATGTTGTATGGGCTGATGTTTCCATCATAATAGATCAACTGTATTGTTGTGCATAACAGTTTGCCTTAAAAATAGCAGTACAGTTTGCGGGTTCACATGCTGTGTACTGCTTTTTCAAGCTATGACTGTCTCTACTGGCAATACACTTGTCAGGCCAAAATGACCTCTTGTTGAACAAAGGAGGTCATCATGTCTTTACCCGCTAATAGCACGCTTGAATCACGTTATTTTACAGCCACTACTCCCGCACCCGGTTTATCCATTTTTTTTGGTTTGTTTGCGGTCATAATTTTTAGCTTAACCGCACCGCTAACCGTGATCGCGCTTGATGCTTTTACCCCAGCGTTTATAGCGTGTATGCGCGCCATGATTGCAGGGGGGTTAAGCATTGTAGCCGTCTTGTGGTTTAAATGGCCTGTGCCAAAGGGGCGCGATCTTATATGGCTGAGCGTGGGCGGTGCCGGCATTGCATTAGTGTTTCCCTTTTCGTTAGCGCAATCTTTATTAAACTGGCAAGCAAGTGAAATTGGTATTGTGCTGGCGGGTTTACCACTTGTGACGGCAATAATTGCGGTTGGATTATTTAAAGAAAAAACCACAAAACAGTTTTGGCTGAGCTTATTGCTGGGTTCATTACTTTTATTGTTGTTTGCTTATAGTCAATCAAATGGAGTGTTTCATCCATCCTTGTTTGTCATGTTATTTGCGGCAGGTTTTGGTTATGCCATTGGTGGTCATGTGGCAAAGCGCTTAGGGGGCTTTCAAACCATTTGCTGGATGATGGTTATGTATTTTCCTATTTCTTTGTTTGGCACAGGTTATTTTGCAATAGAAAATGCTGCAAGTTTCACTTTTGAGAATGCACATGCACTGCTAGCGCTTGGATATCTTGCGGTAATGAGTCAATGGATTGGTTTTCACTTTTGGTATGGCTCAATGGTGAAAATTGGCATTGCAAAAACAGGGCAGCTGCAATTACTGCAACCGTTTTTCACCCTTGGTTTTGCAATGCCGTTATTGGGGTATGTGCTAACTTGGAGCCATTTAACATTTGCATTGTTAATTACGGGGAGTGTTTGGTTGTTAAGACGCTCTCAGTAATCTTGCAACGTTTTAAAATAAAACAGCCGTTCTGGGCTGTTTTATTTTTGAGTATTGAATTAAGGCTAAAACCCTTCTAATACCATTTTGCCAATGCTTTGATTGCTCTCAATTAATTGGTGGGCCAGCTTTAAATTGTCTAAATTAATCTTGCCTAGGTGTTTGCCTAACGTTGTGACTAGTTTTTTGCTGTCAATTAATTCGGCTACTTCATTAAAAACATGGTGCTGTTTTATCATGTCTTCGGTGTTAAACAAACTGCGGGTAAACATGAACTCCCAGTGTAAGCTAACACTTTTGCTTTTAAGTATATCGATGTTTAACGGTGCAGGAGGGTTGTCGATCAAACAAATTTTACCCTGAGGTTTAATGATTTTGGCAAAATCTTCAAAATGTAAATGGGTATGCGTGATGCTCGCAATGTGACTAACCTCGTTTATCCCAATCTTTTCAAGTTCATTGGCAATGCCGTTATTGTGATTGATCACATAATCGGCGCCCATTTTTTTACACCATGCTTGGGTATCTTCTCGACTGGCAGTGGCAATCACCGTTACATTTGGCAGTAACACTTTAAGTAACTGAATCATAATGCTGCCAACGCCGCCTGCACCACCGGTTACTAAGATGGTGTTTTCTGTGGTTTGGTATTTACTCTTTGTATCCACTTGTAAGCGATCAAATAACATTTCATAAGCGGTGATGGCGGTTAACGGCAGTGCTGCAATTTCTGCGTTTGAGATGCTCGTTGGAGCCTTGCCGACGATGCGCTCATCGACCAATTGATATTCTGCGTTGCTGCCTTGGCGGCTCATATCACCGGCATAAAAGACTTTATCTCCCACCTTAAAAAGCGAGCAGCTGTCACCAATTGCACTGACGGTTCCCACGGCATCGTAACCTAATACTTTAGGCTCGCCTTTTTCAGGGCGAAGGCGCTGGCGCAGCTTGGCATCAACAGGGTTTATGCTGATGGCATCCACTTTGACTAATAAATCATGGCCTTGAGCTGTGGGAATTGGTTGTTCAATTTCTATCAGGCTATCGGTATGTGTAATGGGTAGGCTGTGGTCAAAGGCAAATGCTTTCATGGTTTGGGCTCGTAAACTGACTAAAACACAAAGTGATGAATATAAAGTGTGAGAATTGTAGCGTAAAACACCACCTAGTACTGCCTGCCTTGGATCGATAACTATGTTCCGTTAGAATGCGGCATCTCTTTTTTCTAGGTGGCGTATGGCTCAGTTAACCCCAGAACAAATATCAAACCTAGACCAGCAGCACGTTTGGCACCCTTACTCTTCATTTACCTCTCCTTTGGCACCGTTTCCTGTGGCCAGTACATCTGGGGTGCGCATTACCTTAGCGGATGGACGTGAGTTAATTGACGGCATGGCTTCTTGGTGGTCAGCGGTGCATGGTTATGGTCACCCCAAGTTAAAACAAGCGGCTCACGATCAAATTGAAACCATGAGTCACGTCATGTTTGGTGGCTTAACCCATGAACCCGCCGTCACCCTGTGTGAAAAATTGGTTAAGCTGGCACCGCAAGGTTTAAACAAGGTATTTATCAGTGACAGTGGCTCAGTGGCCGTTGAAGTAGCAATTAAAATGGCATTTCAATATTCATTAAGCCAAGGGAATAAACAAAAAAATAAATTGCTGACGGTTAAGAATGGTTATCACGGAGATACGTTTGCCACCATGGCAACTTGTGATCCGGTAAATGGTATGCACCACATGTTTGAAAATGTGTTGAGCAAACATATTTTTGCACAAGCACCACAATGCTTATTTGGTGAGCAATTCGAAGAGCATCATATTGCTGATGTTAAACAAAAGCTTGAAACTCATCACGCCAGTATCGCAGCGATTATCTTAGAGCCCATAGTTCAAGGGGCAGGGGGTATGCGTTTTTATAGCCCTGACTATTTAAAACGTATCCGTGAATTGTGTGATGAATATAAAATTTTATTGATCGCAGATGAAATCGCCACCGGCTTTGGTCGCACAGGCAAAATGTTTGCTTGTGAACATGCCGGTATTTCACCGGATATTTTATGTGTTGGTAAAGCATTAACCGGCGGCTTTATGAGTTTAGCGGCAACCTTGTGCACAGACAAAGTGGCCAAAGGTATTTGTGAAGGGGAAGCCGGTGTGTTTATGCACGGCCCAACGTTTATGGGCAACCCGCTAGCATGCGCTGTTGCCAATGCCAGCTTGGATGTATTAATGGAAGGCCATTGGCCTGCACAAGTGGCAAAGATTCAAACTGGCTTAGAGAAAGGGTTGGCGCCAGCACGAGCATTATCACAAGTTAAAGATGTGCGAGTACTCGGGGCGATTGGAGTCATTGAATTACACGAACCGGTACACATGCCTACCGTTCAACCCATGTTTGTTGAAGAGGGTGTATGGGTGCGACCATTTGGTAAATTAGTCTATGTGCTGCCGCCGTTTATTATTAATGAAGATGATTTGGCGTTTTTAACCAATGCCATGGTGAAGGTGGTGTCAAAGCTATAATTTTTTATCGGGCGCGGGGCACCCTCGTACAGTTTAAAAAATACTTGTAGGAGGGTGTACCCAATGCATTCACTGCGTGAATGGGGCATGCTACCCCGCGCCCGAAAAAATCTATTATCACGTTAGAAAGCGGTAATAAACTGTAGGAGGGTGTACCCAATACATTCACTGCGTAAACGGGGCATGCTAATTCACGTAAACAAGCATGGTGTTGTAAAGAATTGTAGGAGGGTGCCCCGCGCCCGAAAATAAAAAACATTGAAAAGGATTTCAATGATGAAAGTAGGAAAGGGCTATTCAGCGCTTAAAAAAGGTCGATATTCCCAAATTGGTTTTGTTTATCACTTGGTGATGACCACAAAAGATCGTCAGCCAGTTTTTAAGGAATTTGATCAAGCTAGACGCATCGTACGAATTTTAAAAGCAGATGAGGATTTGTGTTTCACAAAAACCTTAGCATTTGTTGTGATGCCTGATCACATTCATTGGCTAATGCAACTAGAAAGAGGCGATTTAGCCCAAGCGGTGCAACGTATCAAGTCTTTGTTTACAAAACATTCGGGGTTGAATGTCTGGAATACGGGTTTCTACGACCATGCTATTCGCTCGGATGAAACGTTAATTGATGTTGCGCGTTATATTGTTGCCAACCCATTTAGGGCTGGTTTATGTAAATCTGTGAAAGAATATTCTCACTGGGATTCGGTTTGGTTGGAATGATGTTGATCGGGCGCGGGGCACCCTCGTACAGATTTAGATTATTGGGCTAATTGGGCGTTCGGCCCCTTCGTGCAATTTTAAAAAAATACTGTAGGAGGGTGCCCCGCGCCCGACCAATGTATAAAAATGGCGATGACCATGTATCTAAAGATGGTTTGATCCCAGTAGCGCCCGAAAAAGAGATTAAAAAATGAATAAAGAACAAGTTAGTATTGGATTGATTAATCCAAAAGACGCACAAAATGTCGGGTCGGTATTGCGCGCCATTGGTTGTTATCAAGCGGATGATATTTATTACACGGGTAACCGTTATGCCTATGCGTTAAAGCATAATACCGATACCCATAATATTCAGTCGCAAACCCACATTACAAAAGTGGATGATTTACTGAATGTGCCACAAGAGCATATGAGTAAAGATACCAAAATTATTTGTATCGAATTAGTAGAAGGGGCAACTCCGTTACCAGAGTTTGAACACCCTGAAAGTGCGCTTTATATTTTTGGCCCAGAAGACGGTAACATCGCACAAAAAATTATTAACCAAGCGGATGAAGTGGTTTACATTCCCACCATTGGTTGTATGAACTTAGCGGCCACGGCCAATGTGGTTTTGTATGATCGCCTAGCAAAATCTTTAAGAGGTAAAAGCTTAATTGAGCAAGGTGATGAGCTGATTCGCTCGAGTCGTGATGGCAATAACCATCTGAAAGTAAAACAATAAAAAAGGCGCACAGCGCCACTGTTATCCCACAAATAAAATTTGATTAATCCTTATCGAAAAAACGTCATCCCCGACGCGCGCAGCGCTTTGATCGGGGATCCACTTTTACTTTCGTGAAGGATTTGAGTGTTTTATCGGTCAGTTTATGGAATTTTCCCCCGCGTTCACGGGGAGACGTTGAGCTTCTATTGATTTTCAAACTGGCGCTGAGCGCCTTTTTATAATGAGCGGTATGATTAAAGCTGGCTGTTAACGGCACTTAAGTGCGCTAACACTTCTTCAATTTCGTGTTTAGCTTGTGTCCATTCTTTGTTTGTTTTTATGCCAATGCGAGCCATGGCTTGAACGGTTGCAGGGTGAACTAATAAATCTTTAGCGTGGTAGCAGGTTGCATCTTTAAGTTCTGGTAATAAACCATCGGCATGATAACCAGCTTCAATTTCTTCTAATGTTAATTGTGCCATGGTGTCTGCGGCATTGGATAACGCAGTGAAGTACTCAGTGCACTGCGGGAGATTTTGATTCACTTGTTGAATAATGGTTTTGCTTAGTTTTACCAAAACCTGTGATTGGCTTTCAATATTATCAGCGGCTTTATCGTCTAATTGTTTAAGCAGGAGTTGTGCTTGAGTTTGGTAGGTTTTAATTAAAGGCTGCTGACTCTCAGCATGAGAAGTTGAGGTGATTAAACCCAGGGTGATTGTAATAAGTAGGGTAATTGCTTTCATCGTATTTCCGTAATCTGCGAGGCTCGGTTAGTCAGTACTAGAACTGTATTTGAGCACAATAGAGGAAATACGATATTTATGCAAATGATAATCAATCGCAAAGCCCTATGCTGTAATGCATAGAGCTGAGAGATATTACAACTTAACGATTAACTTGCCCTTGTTGCCACCGGTAAAAAATAAATTCAAACCTGTCATGGCACTTTCTAAACCATCCAGAATATGGGTGCGGTGCTTAATTTTGCCTTGCATGACATAAGGTGCCAGCTTGCCAATCAGTTGTGGCACATCACCAAAGTGATCCGGCATGGTGTAACCCTGAATGGTCAAACGCTTTTTAATGACCTGCATCCAGTTTGGGCCAGGGGCAGGGGTTTCGCTGGTGTAATCGGCGATCATGCCACATACGGCAATACGGCCATGGGCATTCATACGTGCAAAAATATGATGCTGGATAGGGCCACCTGTGTTTTCAAAAAACGCATCAATGCCATTAGGTGTTAGCTCAGCTAATTTGGCTGCAAGGTCATCGGTTTTGTAATTGATGGCACCGTCAAAGCCTAGGGTGTTTACGATCCAGTCGGCTTTCTCATCGCTACCCACCACACCAATTACGCGCATGCCATCAGCCTTGGCCATCTGACCCACAATAGAACCCACCGAACCCGCAGCGCCAGTCACAATCAAGGTTTCGCCGGCTTTTGGTTTGATGATGCTCATGCCTTGTGTGGCAGTTAAGCCTGGTAGTGCAAAAATGGATAGGGCCGTTTCAGCGTCCACACCGTCCATTACTTTGTTGAAACCTTGGCCATTACTGAGAATGTATTCAGACCAGCCTGTCATCCCCATCACACGATCACCTACTTTAAAGTCTGGGTGGTTGGATTCAACCACTTCACCTAAGCCGCTTGAACGCATGACGGTGCCTAGCTCAACAGGCGGAATGTAGCTTTCAGTATCTGGGCTCATCCAACCCATCATGGCTGGGTCTAGAGACATATGGGTTTGCTTAATCAATATCTGGCCTGGGCCTGCGCTTGGAATGTCTTTTTTAAGCACTTCAAACATGTGAGGCCCAATAGGGCTGCCATCTGGACGTTTGGTCAGGTTAATTTGAGTAAATTGGCTCATGCTGTATTCCTTAAGTCTTGTGCTTTGATGAATGTGTTTGCTCATATTACTCGGTTAAATGATGTTATATAGGGGCTAGTTTGCTAATCTTTGTTGTCTTTTAGGCAATAATTGAGGGTATATGGATCAGTTAAAAGCCATTCGATATTTTATTAGCGTGGTGGATTCGGGGAGTTTTTCAGCGGCAGCCAGTCAATTTGATGTGCCGGCGTCGTCTATTTCTCGGCGCATCAGTGATTTAGAGACCAGCCTTGGGACACAGCTATTAAAGCGATCCACTCGTTTAGTGAGCCTCACTGAAATAGGCCAGAGCTACTACGGGCAAGTAAAAGACATCATTGAGCAACTTGAGCAAAGCGATCATGCTGTGCGCAGCTATCAAACCAAACCCATGGGGTGCTTAAAAATCAGCTCAATGGTGGGGTTTGGTGAGCGAATTTTGATTCCGATTATGGATGAGTTTCAACAAACATATCCCGATATTGTGCTGGATGTGGTGCTCAGTGATGAGCTATCCAGCTTGTCTCGTGACGATGTGGATATCGCCATACGTGGAGGTTATGCTCCCAATGAGCGAGTGCTGGCGGTTAAACTGATGGCCAATCAATTTATTCCGGTGGCTGCGCCAAGCTATTTGCAGCTTCATGGTGTGCCTCATCGAACAGAGCAATTAAAACAACATGTGGGTTTGTTTTTTAAAACGCCCATGGGGCCAACCCCATGGTTAAGTGAAATCAATGGTCAGTGGCAACAAGTGACACCGCCAGCAAAATTAATTACCAATAATGGCAAATGGCTTGTAAAAGAGGCCATCGCTGGCAAAGGAATTTTGATGATTCCTAATTGGGTGGTGCAGCCCCATTTAGAAAGCGGTGAGCTTATACAGCTAACATTTGAAGAGCCATTAAACATTACCGAAAACGCAAATTTTGCCATTTACATGCTTTACCAAAAATCGGCCTATGCCATTCCTAAGGTTAAAGCCGCGGTTGATTTTATTGCTGCGCGAGTAAAGGGGCAGTTTGATTGAGCTAGGTTTTGTGTATTAATAAGACGTGCGGTTTATTAGCCCCATAACAGTTGCTTTTTTTAAGGATTGAATATGACAATTACAAGAATAAATGAATTCGAAGCAGTACCCAGTAAAGGGGAGGCATTATTTGCGTTCTTGAGCTCATTGAAAGCACATATTGATTTTTCACCAGGTTGTCTATCTCGTGAGGTGCTTAGAAAGAATGATAACGAGTTAATCTTTGTGGTTATTGAAAAGTGGAAATCGAAAGATGCCCACCGCCAATCTATAGAGTCTTACCCACAAGAAATAATGGCAGAAGTGATGCCGCTCTTTGCTTTGCCGCCCAAGGGTGGTTATTACCATAATTAATTATGCAATATTTCAATGTGCCTTCATCTTTAAAAGAAGTATTCGGTGAGAAGCAAACTTCCATTGAAGTTGCTGCAACCTTAATAAGCTCTTTAGCTACTTGTTTAATTGTTTATTGTTTTCTCTACCCTAGTAACGATAACAACCATATAGCGGTTATATTTGGCTTTGTATTGGTGTGGGATGTATTAGCGGGTTGTATTGCTAATTTCACCTATGGAACTAACCAATATTATGCAACACGAGATAAGTCTCGCTGGGTATTCATTGCCATCCATTTTCATATTATTGCCATCGCTTGGTTGTTAGATGGCCCATTGTATTTATCTGTTTGGGTGTGGTTATTTACGATTACAGCGGCAATTTCGGTTAACTTACTGCAAGGGCAAAAACTACAATTATTTGTTGCCGTTAACTTTGTTTGTATCGGTTTAATCTTGATATTTTTGCTGGCGATGCCTGCATGGTTTAGCTTAGTGAGTATTTTCTTCTTATTAAAAGTGGTGTTGAGTTTTGCAGTTGATCACTACAAAAATAATGAATAAAGGAAAGTTTCATGTTTGATTGGATAAAGCACATCCCCAATTGGTTGCTCGTTACCTTGATAAGCTTTGTGGTATTTGTGCTTGTTATTTCTATTTTAATGGCAGTGAGCGATGGTAGGCGTGTTGAGATAGGTTCTTTAGTGATACATGAAAGTTCGTCAGATCAGATAAAAAAACTACAAAGCGAAATTGATGATTTAAATAACAAGCTACTAGCAAACCAAGCCAAGTTGACGGAAGAAGACGTGTTACTTAAATTGCCCGCTGAATTTAGAAAAGCCACATTGGATTTAAGTCTGGCAGAAATGACACGTTGGATTCAAATCACTGGCAAACAAAAAACAGATATTGAAAAGCTGCATGCGAAACTTGAACAAGTCGAAAAAGTAGACGGGACATTTTTATATAAATTATTAATTTTTAATCAAGATGCGGCCTGTTATGGCAACACGTTAAATTTTACGGCGGGAGTTGATCGAAACGAATGCTTACCAAAAGCGCAACTAGCAGAACGCTTTTTACAATTTTTATCTGAGATTGATTTTTATGTGATTAATGGCACTGACCAGCCTGCGCAAGTGCAAGCCAAGCAGCAATTGTTAAGGCTGCAAGATAAGTATCAATTTAATACTAAGGGTTGGTACGGCCCTGACGTATTTAATTCGATTATTAGTGAGTTTTATAATAAAGGTGAGGTAAGGGTTGTCGCGCAAAAATAGGTTACAGAGGCTTTAATAGATTATTTTTTGTGGCTGCTTTTAACTAATTGTCACGGTGCTAATTTATGATCAGTCTCTCTGTCTTAGTTAAGAGTGAGGATTCAGCTTGTTAGTAAAGCCCTGCCACATGCTGATTACTCGGTAAGTCTAATAGCAGTATTCAAAATTTGCCAAAAACCATCAATTTTATCTAAATATCCTTAGTCGATCTGAAAGTTGATCTACACTTACCGTATATTTATTTTTTAGGTAAGGCGTTTATGTGGTTTAAAAACAAGAAAGTTGTGGCAAATCCTCAGATAAAAGTCTTAGAAGATGAGTTGTCTAAATTAACATCCCATAATCAGCAACTTATGGCGGAAAATAACCAGCTTAAAGAGCAATCTCAGCATAATAAAGCGGTCGTTGCTCAAAGTGGTGATGTTTATGCGATGCTGTTGAATAGTTTTCGTGGTGTATTAGATATACGCGAGTCCATTGCTAATAGTGCAGCGTCATTTCGTAATCAAAAGCAAAGTATAGAGAGTCAAAGTGTTGTTTATGATGAAACGTCTCATATGCTTCAAGAAACCATGGCTGGTTTGGCGGGTATTGCAGTTAATGCACAAGAGAATTTTGACCAAGCTGTAAAACTACAAAACTCAGCAACCGAAATCTCTCAGTTTACAGAGATCATTAACAACATTTCTGAGCAGACGAATCTATTGGCTTTGAATGCAGCCATAGAAGCCGCCCGCGCGGGAGAGGCTGGCAGAGGGTTTGCCGTTGTGGCAGATGAAGTTAGGCTGTTGGCGCAAAAGGCTGGGGAATCCAGTTTGAAAATATCGGAATTGGTAGGTCGTATTGAAAAAGATACAAGCCAAACGCAAAATATTATTCAAATGAACTTAGAAAAGTCTCAGCAGTTAAGTTCATCTTCAGAAAAAATAGTGGGTTCTGTGAATGGTGCGTTAGATTTGGCAAGGTCGATGGAAGGCATTATCTCTCTAGAAACCAATCGCGTGTTTATTCAGACGGTCAAAATGGACCATTTAGCATGGAAGTCTGAAATTTATCGTTATTACACCGGTGAATTTAATGAAATACCGAAGTTGGCAGATCATCAAGAATGTCGTCTTGGTCGTTGGTATTATGAAGGTGAAGGCTTAGAAAAATACAGTAATTTGAAAAGTTACCAAGATCTTGAGCAAGCACATATAGATATTCATCAGTTTGGATTAGAAGTTAAATCCCATGTGCAAGAAGGCGATAATGCAATGGCATTAAAACAACTAAAGAAAATGGAAGAGGCAAGTGATCAGGTTATGATGTGCTTAGATCGCATGACTGAGGAAATGGATCGAATGAAGTAAATAAAAAAGTCCCATGCGAGCTGCGCACTATGAGTATCACACTCAATTGTTCACATGGGGCTTTTTTTATTTCTAGCGGTAATGCAATTAAGCTTCTTCAGAGGCTAGTAAGTATTCCATTAACGCTTTTTGAGCGTGTAAGCGGTTTTCGGCTTCATCCCAAACCACAGCCCGTGGATCATCTAACATGTCGTGACTAATTTCTTCACCACGGTGGGCCGGCAAGCAATGCATAAAGATCGCATCTTTGTCAGCAAGGTCCATGATTTCTGGGCTCACTTGATAATCTTTAAAGACTGCCGCACGGGCTTTTTGTTCGTCTTCTTGGCCCATTGATGCCCAAACATCGGTCACTAACAGATGCGCACCTTTAGCGGCTTCTTTGGTATCACGTACAATGCGCACGCGATCTTTGTTGGCTTCCATTAGCTCTGGCATAGGCTCAAAGCCTTCTGGGCAGTTTACCACTAAATTAAAATCAAACTGACGCGCTGCACTAATATAGCTGTGGCACATATTGTTGCCATCACCTACCCAAACAACGGTTTTGCCTTGAATGCTACCGCGATGTTCAAGATAGGTTTGCATGTCGGCCAAAAGCTGACACGGGTGAAAATCATCGGTCAGTGCGTTGATCACAGGTACACGAGAATTTTTAGCAAAGTTCTCAACAATCTCATGCTCAAATGTACGGATCATAATAATGTCGCACATGCGCGAAAGTACTTTTGCGCTGTCTTCGATTGGCTCACCACGGCCAAGCTGAGTATCACGAGACGATAAAAAGATAGCTTGGCCACCTAGTTGTGCGATACCGGCTTCAAAACTCACACGGGTGCGGGTAGATGATTTTTCAAAAATCATACCCAGTGTTTTGTTTTTAAGTGGCTCGTAAATTTCACCGCGTTGCTGAATGGCTTTTAATTCAACGGCGCGGTTAATTAACATCTCAAGTTCAGATGGTGTGAAATCTAATAACGTTAAAAAGTGACGTACTGCCATAGTCTTGGCCTTTTTATTTTTGTGCGTCGAAGTAAGCAATAATTTGCTCAGCGGTTTTTTGTGCAATTAAATCCGCTTCTTCGTCGGTTAAGATAAATGGTGGTAATAAACGCACCACATTGCCGGCAGTAACGTTTAACAATAAACCTGCCTCTAAAGCAGACTTCATAATGCCTGCTGCGTTTTCTTCGGTATTAAGTGCAATACCAATCATTAACCCTTTACCACGGTATTCTTTGACATAACCGGTTTGGTCAAGGTGCTTTTTAAGTTGCTCACGAATACGAACACCCAGTTCGGTGACTCGTGCGCATAAGTTTTCTTGAGTAATGGTGTCGATCACAGCACAACCAGCGGCACACGCCAATGGATTACCACCATACGTGCTGCCGTGTGAACCAGGTTGTAACACTTCAGCCGCCTTACCTTTGGCTAAACACGCGCCAATTGGCACGCCATTGCCCAAGCCCTTGGCGGTGGTTAATACATCTGGGTGCCAATCAAAGTGTTGGAACGCAAAGTATTCACCGGTACGACCATTGCCTGTTTGAATTTCATCCAACATTAGTAGCGCGTCGTGCTTGTCGCATAGTGCACGTAAACCGTTGATAAATTCGTCCGTTGCAGCGGTGACACCACCTTCGCCCTGAACAGGCTCAACCAATATGGCAACAATGTTTGAGTTGCTCTCAAGTGCAGCAGTTGCCGCAGCTAAATCGTTGTAAGGGGTGCGCACAAAACCATCAATCAGTGGGCCAAAACCCGCTTGCGCGGCTTTATTTGCCGTTGCGGTAAGGGTGGCAAGTGTACGGCCGTGGAATGCGTTTTCCATTACCAAAATAGTCGGTAAGTCGATGCCTTTGTTGTGGCCGTATTTACGGGCAATTTTAATGGCTGCTTCGTTGGCTTCAGCACCGGAATTGCTAAAGAAGACGTTATCCATGCCACTGACGCGGGTCAGTTTTTCAGCCAGTTCTTGTTGGCGACCAATACCATATAAGTTGGAGGTATGTACAAGGTTGCCCGCTTGCTCACAAATCGCTTGAGTAATAGCAGGGTGGCCATGGCCTAAGCCACACACAGCGATACCGCTTAAAGCGTCTAAATACGCGCGGTCGTCAGCATCATAAACGTAAGCGCCTTTGCCTTTAGTGAAGGTGGCGGCTAAACGTCCGTAGGTGTTCATAATAGGTTGCATATCATTCCCCGGCAGCCTAAACGCAAAAAGGCAGCGATGTATGCCCAAACCCTTTAAATAAGGGGGCGTACCCAGATGCTGCCAAAAATTCAAGGCAAGCATAATACATAACTGGTACGTGAATACAAGCCGCTGCCCGCTGGTTTAATGATGAAATTGTTGGTTATTTAATCGGATTAATTGCGACTAAATTATTTGAGGTATTTTCTAATAAACCTGTCTAGCTGGTTAATTTTTTCTTTTAAATTGCATCAGTAGGGTGGTGTTTGTATGTGAATGGCTTAATGCTAATTACTGCGTCCCATTCATCGTCATTTCCTCGAACGTGGGAATCCAATGCCAAGCTGCTATAAAACAAAAACCGTTTGATAGGCAGCACAATTGATATGGACTCCCATTCACGGACTGCGCCCTAATGGGAGTGACGGTTTTGCCTAAGCATCAGTCACTGCTACTAGCGCAATCGTCTTTCCCTCGAACGAGGGAATCCAATGCCAAGCTGCAATAAAACAAAAACCGTTTAATAGGCCGCACAATTGATATGGACTCCCATTCACGGACTACGCCCTATGGGAGTGACGGTTTTGCCTAAGCATCAGTCACTGCTACTAGCGCAATCGTCTTTCCCTCGAACGAGGGAATCCAATGCCAAGCTGCAATAAAACAAAAACCGTTTAATAGGCCGCACAATTGATATGGACTCCCATTCACGGACTACGCCCTATGGGAGTGACGGTTTTGCCTAAATATCAGTCATTGCTACTAACTGAATAGTCATTTGCGCGCATGCGGAAATCCAAATCAAAAAATTTACTTAAACACAAATATGTCAAATGCAGCCTAACCAAAGTAGCGGGGAAGCAATAGACACAGTATGTTTTTAAAAGCAGATACTTAGGCCGTTTTTGACATTATTTACTAGAAAATAATGCGAGTCGCGCTTTTACTGTTAACTCTTTCATATTGGTTTTTAGTAATAGACTGAGCGTTAGGGCCCTTAAATTGTTGGTACTTAGGGTTATGACGGTACATAATCAGGCCTCCTTACCTTGTAAGGTTATTCTACTTTGCAAGGTAGGGAAGCTTGTAAGCTCTTATGATTAAAATGTTATGTGTATTAAGGGTGAATATGCAGTTTAAAGAATTGGGTATTTCGAACAGCTTGCTATGGTTTTTAATATCAATATTTTCGTTCTTTTGGCTTGGTCATCAACTCGTTGGAGTGGTAACAGATTTAGAAATACAAAATTTGAGAACAACTGACTTAATTTCATTCCATAGCAGGCCTATTTGGTTTTCAGTTGTAGCTCTACTTAAAGCGTTGGTATGGCTTCTATCAATTACGGTAATTTATAAGTATGTTCTTACTAAGCTTAAAACTAAAAACACATAACCAGGCGCTCAAACGGACTCGGCAAACTGTCACGCTTTTTGTACCAAAAAGCCCGCCGGTTCACCTCTCCGTTTAGCTAGGCGTTATGACTGAATCTCCATTAAATTTTTACCTTATACACTACTGGTCATGCTTGTTTGTTTTTTATCAAAAACCATAACGGGTGGAAAGAAAACATTAATTTTGAAGGTTTAGCAAGTGAAAGGCTAGATAGATACATATCCCAGCTGAAATCTGAAGATAAGGATATAAGCTATAAATTCTTCGAATATAAAAGAATACCTTTTAATACAATAATATGGCATTTGAGAAGTCTGGAAGAAATTAGAGATGCTATAAAGACCGACTGCACGAAAATTAGTGGAGAGGGTGTAAGTCACAATGCTAAAGCAAAGTTTACTGTTTATAGAGATCCCATTAAGAAATACATATACTTTTATATTGGTGATAATAACTGTAAATTTAACGATCTTAAGAAAAAGTCATAACAAAACCTTGCTTGGGTTAATCCCAAGAAGGAAGCGCTAAACACTTACCAGTACCGTTTATTTTTAGCTCGCTCGCTGGGAATCAACTTACAACCCTAGCTGATAACTATAAAACTCCAAATCTTTTTTATAACCTTCGCTTTCATAAAGTGCTTGTGCCGTTATGTTGTCGTGGGCGGTTTCAAGAGTGATGAATTTTGCCCCTGAGTGGATTGCAAATTGCTTCGCTTGTTGCATAAGGGCACGCGCGATTGATTGACCACGGCCTTCTGGTGTAACAAATAAATCATACAATACCCAGCGTTTGCTCATGCTGATGGATTCCCAAGTGGGGTATAGTTGTACAAAACCCTGTGTTTGGTTGTCTTGTTGGGCTAAAAAGATAACGGATTCATTATTGTTTAGGTTGTTCTTTAAAAATTGTGTGGCGGCATTTAGGTTGGGTTGTTGTTTATAAAATTGTCGGTAAGCATCAAATAGTATTGCAAGGTCATCAAGGTGTTTGATGTTGGCTTGTATGATGGCCATGATTTGCTTTCCTTTGGTTGTAAAAAAAGGCGCTACTTTTCAGTAGCGCCTTTTTTATGGATTTGAATTTAGTTTAACTCAATCCAAGTGGTTTTAAGTTCGGTGTAATCGTCCATGGCGTGCAGTGATTTATCACGGCCATTGCCGGATTCTTTAAAACCACCAAAAGGTACGGTGATGTCGCCACCAAAATAGTTGTTTACACCCATGGTGCCGGTGCGCACGCCTTTGGCCACTTTAAGGGCGGTGTTGATGTTGTTGCTCCACACGGCGCCAGCTAAGCCGTAAGGGGAGTCGTTGGCAATGCGAATGGCATCGGCCTCGTCTTTGAATTTAATCACCGACATCACCGGGCCAAAAATTTCTTCTTGGGCAATGCGCATGCTGTTGTCTACGTCTGCAAAAATAGTGGGTTCGTGGTAAAAGCCACCGGTTTCAGTTTGTGTGACTTTGCCGCCGAGTACTAAACGTGCACCTTCTTCTTGGCCAATTTTTACGTAACGTTGAATGTTTTCAAGTTGGCTTGGGTTGATGATGGCGCCCATGCGATTGTTTAAATCCAGTGGGTTGCCTTCTTTCCATGTTTTAGCATGTTCAATGACCTTGGCTAAAAATGTGTCGTAAATGCTTTCTTGTATTAATAAGCGTGTGCCTGCGGTACAGGTTTGGCCACAGTTGTAAAAACCGGCAACCGCTGCCATTTCGGCGGCGCTTTCTAAATCGGCATCGGCAAATACGATGTTGGCACTTTTACCGCCCAATTCTAAAAAGGTACGTTTAAGATTAGATTGACCGGCGTATTGCATTAATAACTTGCCCACGTTGGTTGAACCGGTGAAGGTTTGACCGTCGATGTCTGGGTGCAATGAAAGGTGCTTGCCTAAATTAATACCGTCGCCTGTCAGTACATTTAATACGCCATCGGGAAGACCTGCTTCGGTGGCCAGTTGTGCAATGCGTAATGCGGTCATTGGGGTTTTTGGGTCTGGTTTTAAAATAACCGAGTTACCGGTGGCAAGGGCCGGGGCTAACTTCCACGCGGTGGTTGATAGCGGGAAGTTCCACGGCACAATGGCCAGTACCACACCAAGTGGTAAGCGCTCAATTAACGCTATGGTGTTGTGAGCAGTTGGGGCGATCTCTTCGTATACTTTGTCGATGGCTTCGGCGGTCCAGCGAATGGTGTTTAATGCGCTTGGTACATCAATATCAAAGGTATCACTGATGGGTTTGCCAGCATCTAAGCTTTCAAGTAGGGCGATCTGTGCATGGTTGTCTTCAATTAACTGCGCCCAGCGTAATAGAATTTTTTTACGTTCACCCGGTGCCATTTGTGACCACACACCGCTTTCAAATGTATCGCGGGCGTTTTTGACGGCAATGTCGGCGTCTTCTGGAGAGCAATCAGCCACTTGAGTGATAATTTGGCCATTGGCAGGGTTGATGGTGGCTTCGGTTTTACCGGTTACAGAATCAACATTTTTACCATTAATGATAGCTTGGTTTGGGTACTGGGTGGTTTTTGCTAGTTCTGCCCAGTTAATGCTGTTTACGTCTGACATAATGATTCTCGTATTTCTAAATTCGGTTTAGGCCGTTTTGGGTTGCCCCGTGACAAAAACGGTTTTTATATGGTTTCTATCTTGCTGGTGTGGTGCACCAGTGTCTATATAACTTGGTAGGTAGATAAACTGAGTTTAGTGCTGTTTTGTCTGTTTCGTTTTGCTCTTTTAGGCTTTGTCTAATTCTTCTAAGTAAGCATCTAAAATCAAATTATTCATAGCCCCTTTGCGTGTTATTGCAGAAAAATGTGTATGAAAAAACCGGCTGTGCTCACCAATTGCTCGTAATTTGTCTTGTGATACCCAGCGCTCTGCAAAATGGGTGGGTAAAAAGCCTAAAAAGCGGCCGGTTAAAATCAAAAACGCAATGCCTTCACGGTCACTGCTGGTGGCACTGACTTTTAACATGGTTTGTTGTTGCTTGATGTCCACCGGTTGAGGGTAGTTTGGCAAAACGGCATCGTATTGGGATAACGCTTGATCGCTAATGTGTTCTAACTCTTGGTCAAATAATGGGTGCTGATCCGAGCAATACAAGAGTGATTTTTCTTTATATAAAGGGCGGTAGTTTAAACCCGGTAGCGAGCGAAGATCCGGCACCACCCCAATATGCAGGTGACCATCTAACACGGCGGTTTCAATGTCGCTCGGTGGCATCATGCGAATGTTAATAATAACTTGAGGCGCTCGATGTTTAAGGGTGCTTAAGGCTTGGGTGATGCGCATTTGGGGAATGGTCACCATGTTGTCGGTGATGCCAATATTTAAGTCGCCGATTAAGTCGGTGTTAATGGCATTTATTTGGGATTTAAAGGTTTCTAGGCTGGTTAATAATTGCAGGGCACTTTGGTAGACCTGTGTACCTTGCTCGGTAACTGAAAACCCAGAGCGCCCGCGCAGGCACAGTTTCATGTTAAGCAGCGATTCTAATTCGCTCATGGCTAGGCTGATGGCGGGGCGGCTAATGTTAAGTTCAACTTCGGCGGGGGCAAAGCCTCCGGCTTCCACCACGGTTTTGAAGATGCGAAGCAACCTGATGTGGGCATCGCCTATCTGGCGGGGAAGTAAGTTCTTGTTTTTACTCATAATTTGAATAAATGGCCATATTTTGTGTTTGGTCATTGTTCATTAGCTTGTTAGATAAGTAAATGCTTAAGCTAGCTTTATAAATATACAATTTATTAATCTAATGCAGGGGTGAATAATGAGCCTATTCTCAACATAACCTTATAGTCGTCTCGACCTAGGAACACCCATGAGCGATAACAATAAATACGCAGGCTTAAGCCAAGAGCAGCTAGACAGCCATTGGATGCCTTTCACCGGTAACCGTCAGTTTAAACAAGACCCTCGTTTAATTGTGAGCGCAGAAGGTCGCTATTATACAGACGCCCAGGGCCGTAAAATTTTTGATGGTTTATCTGGCTTATGGACGTGTGGCTTGGGTCATAGTCGCCCAGAAATTACCGAGGCCATTGCCAAGCAAGCCAAAGAGCTAGACTACTCGCCAGCGTTTCAGTTTGGTCACCCAAAAGCATTTGAATTATCTCACCGTATTACTCAGTTCACACCAAACGGTTTGAACCGTGTTTTCTTTACTGGCTCTGGTTCTGAGTCTGTTGAAACGGCCCTTAAAATTGCGCGCGGTTACTGGCGTAAAAAAGGCCAACCCGCCAAGACCCGTTTTATTGGTCGTTCAAAGGGGTATCACGGTGTGAACTTTGGTGGCATTTCGGTGGGAGGGATTGGCCCTAACCGTGCAATTTATGGACAAGGTATTGAGGCGGCCCATTTACCTCACACCATGTTGGCTGAAAATGCGTTTTCGAAAGGGTTGCCAACTGAAGGGGCTTACCTAGCTGACGAACTAGAGCAAATGATCGCCATTTATGATGCATCAAACGTGGCAGCCGTGATTGTTGAGCCAATGGCCGGTTCAGCGGGTGTGATTCCACCACCAGTGGGTTACCTAAAACGCCTTCGTGAATTGTGCACCAAGCACGATATTTTATTAATTTTTGATGAAGTGATTACCGCGTTTGGTCGCATGGGTTCAAAAACCGGTGCTGAGGAGTTTGATGTGGTACCGGATATTATGACCACAGCAAAACAGCTAACCAATGGTGTGGTGCCAATGGGAGCGGTGATTGCGAAACAAGAAATTTACGATACCTTTATGGAACAAGGTGGCCCCGACTACATGTTAGAACTGCCACACGGTTATACCTATTCGGCACACCCTGTTGCGTGTGCGGCGGGTCTTGCGTCATTGGATTTATTAGAAAAAGAACAATTGCCTCAACGGGTAAAAGCCATGGCACCGCAGTTTGAAGAAATGTTGCATGGCTTAAAAGGCACTCAGCACATTACCGATATCCGTAACTATGGTTTTGCAGGTGCTATGACGGTTGCTGCTAAAGATGGTCAGCCTGCATTGCGCCCTTATGAAATTGCTATGAAGATGTGGCAGAAGGGTTTTTACGTTCGTTATGGTGGTGACACCATACAATTAGGTTTGCCGTTTACTACAGAGCTAGAAGAAATTGATAGCTTGATTAATGCCTTAGGCGAATCCTTTAATGAGGTGGATTAACCCTTCGACTGGCTCAGGGAGAACGGGGCATATATGTGGGAGGGCGTACCCAAAACACTTGCTACGCTCATGGGGTATGCAGCGTTGCGCGCGATAACACAAACAACAAAAGTAGGAGGCTGCTTGCAGGCGACTGAGTAAAAACCTGTCATCTGCACGCAGCGCCCGAAAACAGCAGTTTTGAAATTTTAAAAGATTAAAAGAATTTAATAATAGGTAAGGATAAAAAGATGAACGTAGTTGGTCATTTAATTAACGGCACTCTTATACACACTGGTGTAAACGACTCAGCCCGCACCCAAGACGTATTCAACCCTGCAACGGGTAAAGCAGAAAAAAAAGTGGCATTAGCCTCTAAGCAAACTACAGAGCAAGCCATCGCAGCAGCGCAAGCGGCTTACCCAGAATGGCGTAATACTCCAGCCATTAAACGTGCCCGTATTATGTTTCGTTTTAAAGAGTTGTTAGAAGCCAACGCCGACAAAATTTGCCAAATGATTGGTGAAGAGCACGGTAAAATTTCTCACGATGCAGCCGGTGAATTACAACGCGGTATTGAAAATGTTGAATTTGCCTGTGGCGCACCCGAGCTTTTAAAAGGCGAGCACAGCCGTAACGTAGGCCCTGGTATTGATTCTTGGAGCGAGTTTCAACCATTAGGTGTGGTTGCCGGTATTACACCGTTTAACTTCCCAGCCATGGTGCCAATGTGGATGTTTCCGCTGGCGATTGTGTGCGGTAATACGTTTGTACTTAAGCCGTCTGAGCGTGATCCGTCTTCTACTTTATATATTGCGCAACTGTTGCAAGAAGCAGGTTTACCAGATGGTGTTATGAACGTGGTAAACGGTGATAAAGAATCGGTAGACGTACTATTAACAGACGAGCGTGTAAAAGCGGTGAGTTTTGTGGGTTCAACCCCAATTGCGGAATACATTTACGCAACGGCCAATGCACATGGCAAGCGTTGCCAGGCATTGGGTGGAGCGAAAAACCACGCGATTGTGATGCCAGATGCGGACATTGATAACGCCGTTACCCAATTACTCGGTGCTGCGTTTGGTTCATCTGGTGAGCGCTGCATGGCACTTTCTGTTGCAGTTGCGGTAGGTGATGAAGCCGGTGATGCCTTGGTAAGTAAAATGAAAGAGGCCATGTCTGGTTTAACCGTGGGAGCGTTCTCAAATGCATCCAATGATTTTGGCCCAGTGATTACCGCCGCACACAAAGAAAAAGTACAAGGCTACATCACATCAGCTGAAAAAGACGGGGCAAAAATTGTGGTTGATGGCCGTGATCCTAAAGTAGACGGCTATGAGGACGGCTTCTTTGTAGGCGCAACCTTGATTGATAACGTGACAGCCAATATGGATAGCTACGAAGCTGAAATCTTTGGTCCAGTACTGCAAGTGGTGCGTGTAAAAACCATGGAAGAAGCCATGAAGCTGATCAACGATCACGAATACGGTAATGGTACCTGTATCTTTACCCGTGACGGTGAAGCGGCGCGTTACTTCTCTGACAATATCCAAGTGGGCATGGTGGGTATTAACGTACCGCTACCTGTACCGGTTGCATACCACAGCTTTGGTGGTTGGAAGCGTTCATTGTTTGGTGATTTGCACGCATACGGCCCAGATGGTGTGCGTTTCTACACCAAACGTAAAACTATTACGCAACGCTGGCCTTCAAGTGGTGTGCGTGAAGGCGTGAGTATGTCTTTTCCAAGTTAATAATTTAATAGTTAATTATTAGTTGTATCGAAGCCGTAACCTTTTAGGTTGCGGTTTTTTATGGGGTAAATAAAATTATTTTTTAGGGGCCCAATGTGCACTGAATATTATTTTGAACAAAATAGATATGCCTGATCATCAGGCGTTGCGCTCTGTTTTTAATTAAGCAACTAAGGTTAATATGCATACGCCGAATAGTTTTAAGCAAGAAGATGACGCTCATTTAAAAGAAGTGATACGTGAATATCCCTTTGCAACATTAATAACACACTCTGAGACGGGTGTGGATGCAATGCATTTGCCTGTTATGCTTGCAAATGTCGAAGGTCGTGATGTCATTCAAGCTCATATCGCTAGATCAAACAAAGTATGGGAGTCTGTTGAGAATGGTTCTGAGGTGTTGCTAATTTTTAATGGCCCAAATTGTTATGTTTCGCCAAGTTATTATCCAACTAAGGAAGAGACAGGAAAAGCGGTTCCTACATGGAACTATGTTGTTGTTCACTTGAAAGGAAAAATATCATTTATTCACGATGAAAAATGGACTTATAACGTGCTTGATTCATTGACTCATAAACATGAGTCGAATCAAAAAAATCCTTGGGCTATTTCGGATGCGCCGGATGCATACATAGAGAAAATGTTGTCAGCAGTTGTGGGTGTGGAAGTTTCAATCGATTCAATAAAAGGGCAGTGGAAGTTGAGTCAAAATCAGCCTGTAGTAAATAAAGTTGGTGTGGTAAAAGGATTGCTTGAAAGAGGTGGTGAGAATGATGTTCAGGTGTCTCATTTAGTTAAAGAACGGCTATAAAAAAATTTTGGGTTGTTTTAACTATGATTTATTGTTTTAGATTAACTAAAAAATCGTTATAAAAATACAACTATATTAATATATCAAGGAGGATTTATGTTTGCGCCAGTGTATCCGCACGATAACATTAAGAAATTATATGATGGAGTTTATGTGCTGTATGGCAGCATAAAAATGGGGCCAGGAATGCGCATGAGTCGCAATATGGTTATTCTTAAAGAAGGAGAGAAGCTGACGCTTATAAATCCAGTAAGGATGAGTGAAGCGGGTTTGGCAAGCTTAGATAAACTAGGACGAGTACAAAAGGTGATTCGTTTGGGTGATTTTCATGGGCTTGATGATGCTTTTTATTTAAACCGCTATAGTTGTGAATTTTGGGCGCAGAAAGGGCAAAGTACTTACGAATACCCCAATCCAAGTAAAGAGATTAACTCTAAGACTGAAGGGCCAATAAAAGGCTCTCAATTTTTTATATTTGAAGACGCTATATTCCCAGAAGCAGCATTGCTTATTAAAAATCATGGTTTGTTAATCACAACAGATAGCATTCAATATTATAAAGATTGGCGTTATTTTTCTTGGTTTACGAAAAATGTGTTTAAGTTACTAGGCTTTAAAATGGGGATTAACATTGGCGGTCCTTGGCTTAAGCGTGTTACCCCAAAAGGAACGACCTTAAAGAGCGATTTTGATCAATTACTAACATTTGATTTTGATAGTATGATTGCAGCCCATGGGACGCATCTTACCTCGAATGCAAAAGAGATGATAAAAGTTGAAATGGAACACGTTTTTACGAACTGATCTAGCAATATAAATACAACTTTACTCTAATTAAAAACTATAGAAATGGATTCACTTTACGATGGTTACTGAAGTATTTATAGCTGATTATAATGACTCTAATCATGCTTCTGATATTGCTTTTTTATTAAATGATTATGCACAAGATGAAATGGGTGGGGGTGAGGCATTGCCTGATTCTGTACAAGTTAATTTAGCGGTAGAGCTTGCTAAGTTACCCCATGCATTCACCGTTATATGTTATGTAGATGGTGAGCCAGCGGGTTTAGCCAATTGTTTTATGGGGTTTTCAACTTTTAAATGTAAGCCCTTGATTAATATTCATGACCTGAGTGTGGTTGAAAGGTTTAGAGGACAAGGTATTAGCCAGATGCTGTTGGCGAAAGTTGAAGAGCAAGCCAAAATTAAAGGCTGCTGTAAGGTGACGTTGGAAGTATTAGAGGGTAATGAGGCCGCTCGTCATTCATATCTTAAGTTTGGCTTTGATGGCTACGAGCTTGATCCTAAAATGGGTAAGGCATTATTTTGGCAAAAATTGATTTGAAATATGAGTTAACTTTTCACACTTTGATTTTATAAATTTTTTTCATTTAGGTGGCACTTTTTATGACTAAACCCTTAAACTTGAAGAGTATGACTTTTTCAACGGAACGCCTTCATGTAAAAGCGGTGACTCATGATCAAGACCATTCAATGGATGAACTGTTATTAAGATAGCGTCTATTTTATCTGAAGGGGTAGTTGAGTCGTTACCGCCTTATTTTCATGGTATTAAAAATACCCGGCAGGCTGAAATTTGGTTGTATAAAATGCAGGCTGAAAGCTGTTTTTATGGTGTGTATGAGCGATCCTCAAGTGAGCTAATAGGTTTTTTATTTTTACATGAAAGCGAAGATAACACAGCCCATCTAGGTTATTTACTTAGCGAGCAAAGTTGGGGTGTTGGGTTTGCTAGCGAATTGCTGCTAGATTTGGTTAGGGAGTTAAAATCGAACCAGCTATTGTGCACCTTAATTGCAGGAGTTGATGAGAGCAATGTAGCGTCGATTCGTGTGTTGCGCAAAGCACAGTTTACTGAGCAAAGCAGGGGTGAAAATGGCGTGTTGTTTTTTCAATGTGCACTTTAAAACCAAAAAACCAAAAAACCAAAAAACCAAAAAATCGGTTTTTTGGTTTAGGTGATAGCGGTTAGTGGTGCTTGGCGGCTTGAAGCTGGTTGAAGTTAACTCGGATTTCATCCGGTATCTCGCAACTCTCGTTTAATTTGTAATTATAATAAACCACCATGCCTTCACCCTTAGCGGCAAGGGTTTCATGTTGTTCACTAAAAACACCGTATTCCATCGTAAACCGTTTTTCGCTGATTTCTTTGATGCGTGCGCCAATTAAAATACGATCAGGAAAGCTAACCGGTGCTCTAAATTGGCATTGAGTGCTTGCTAAAATAGGGCCTATGTTAGTGGCTTCCATGTGTGGCATGACACCTGTTTTTTCAAAAAACGCCATACGCGCGTCTTCAAAATAGCGAAAATATACGGTGTTGTTTACATGGTTGAATGCATCCATGTCACCCCAGATGACATCTTGCTTAACAATCACGGCGTACTCTTCAATAAATCGTTGTTTGGGTGTCATGGTTGTTCCTTATTGGGCAAACGGCTTTTTATCGCAGGCTTGTTGGTATTCGCTGATTAAGTTATCAACTAATTGTTGCACACTAATAATAGTATGTATGCCTCCAACACCGTGGCCTGCGCTCCAAATATCCGTCCAGCTGTTGGTGTCACCTAGATCTAAGTCTACGTGACCTTTTGCGGTTAATGATTTTACGTCAATGCCAGCATTTTCAAGGGACTCCTTTAAATAATTGCAATGAACCCCTGTAAAATGGTCACTGTAAATGATGTCGTCTATCTGGCTTTTTATGAGCATGTCTTTGTAGGCTTGAGGCACTTGTGCTTCTTCGGTTGCGATAAACCGAGTGCCCATGTATACCATATCTGCCCCTAAGGCTTCGGCCGCTCGGATGCTGTAACCATCGTTAATCGCACCGGCCAAGATCAGCGGACCATCCCAAAACCCTCGAATTTCTCGCACCAAAGCAAATGGATTTAATGTGCCACCGTGGCCGCCGGCTCCACTGGCGACAACGATGATGCCATCCACACCTGCTTCAATGGCTTTTTTTGCATGCTGGGTTTTAATGACATCATGAAACACCATGCCACCCCATTCGTGCACATCTTTAACGATCTGTGCAGGGTTACCTTGACTGGTAATCACCAAGGGGACTTTATGTTTTTTGATTAGTGCGTGATCCGCCATTAGGCGTGAGTTGGAAGGGTGTACAACTTGATTCACCGCAAATGGCGCAACTTTAGTATTTGGGTTGTTTTTTTGGTAAGTCTCAAGGGTATTGGATATTTCGCTTAACCATTCATCTAGCTTTTCTTGAGGCCTAATATTCAAGGCAGGAAAGCTTCCGATTACGCCATTTTTACAGCATTCAATTACCAGTTTTGGGCTGCTCACTAAAAACATAGGGGCACAAATGACAGGCAGGTTTAAACGTGATGTAAGTGTTTTGAATGCTGACATATTACATGTTTCTTATTTTAATCGTTTATCTACTGTACCTTGTTATGGACGTTTTGATAATTGGCCATATATGACAAATTACTTTGTATTTTATGCGTCGCACGAAGGAGGGTTTCTAAATGACACTTATTTAGTTAGACGGGCTTTGAGTGGCCAAGCCATATTTTTCGAGGAGTTGATTAAGAGAGCCATTTTGTTGGATCTTTGCTATTAACTTGTTAATTTTCTTAGCATTTAGTGGGTGGCTTTTTCTAATTAAAATTGTGTGCTCATAGTGCTGGTCAAATTTGTCATTAATTAAGAGAGTATCATTTAGCTGAGGGTTATATTTGATTTGTTGTTGAAGGTAAGAATAACTTGCAATTCCTAGCTCAGTCTTGTCATTTAATACTTGATTCATCACGGTTTGGGGGGTGTTAACGAGCTTGATGTTAAATTTCTTTTTAAGAATCTTGGTGTCTGTAATGTTGTCTAAAAAGCGGTAGTGGTACCCTAAAATAGCCACTATGCTTTTATTGGATATGTCATCAAAGTAGTTTTTATTTCGCCCTTTAATTCTATGGGTAAAAAATACTTCGCCACCTGTTAAGAATACATTGCTGGCTTCAATATCATGCTTATCCCAGCTCCAACTGATGTTTTCAAAAAATATGGCATCAAACACACCTCTTTTAAAATCGCTATAACGTCGATTAGGGCTGGTTGGGATAAAACTAAAGTGATATTGGGACTGTTGCTGGTTTAATAGTTTAATAAGGTCGATTGTCAGGCCCGAAGCATCCTGCCCCTTCATTTGAATAAAAGGGTGAAACAAGTAACCGCCGACTTTCACTTCGACAGCCTCTGCAAAAGTGAGTGAGCAGGCCAAACTTTGAAGAATGATGACTAGGCCAACTAGACGTTTAAACATGGAAAAATTCGTTAAACATAATCATTAAATCTAGCAGTTAATTGATATAGTGCTAGTTGTATAAGCCTTAGTTTATGCAGGTTTTGGCTTTTTACCACTAACATTCCACAAGCCCGCCACAATGATCAGAGCACTGCCAATAATTGTGGTGATTAATAGTGTTTCACCCCAGAAAACCCAACCTAATGTAGCACCATATACCACAGAGCTATAAACATAAGGGCCAATCTGGCCAGGATTGGCGATACGGTATGCTCGGGTAAGAGCCAGTTGCCCACATGTGGCCACTAGGCCCATTAATACGATCCATGGCCAGTGTTGTGCACTGGGCCAGAATGGGCTCCAGAACAGCGGAATGACCGATAGCACGGTACTGATGGCACCAAAATAAAACACGATTCGCACGCTAGATTCGGTTGAACCCATGCGGCGGATGCAAACCTTAGCGGTACTGGCCAGTGCTGCCGCGCCTATGCCAATAAGGGCCACAGGTGTGAAGTTCTCTGTGCCTGGGCGCAGTATGAACATGACCCCAATAAAACCAATAGCAATTGCCCAGCCTGTTTTAGCTTTAATTGACTCCCCAAGCCAAATGGCCGCAACAATTGGCATAAAAAATGGGCTGGTTAGTTTTACTAGAAACGCCTCAGCAAGGGGCATGTTGCCAATGACATAAAAAAAGCCATACATAGCACTTAGGCCCACAACGGCTCTTAAAAGGTGTAGATGCCAAACAGAGGTTTTCAGCTGATTAAAGCCATTATGCATGATGATGGGTACAAGCATGATCAAGCCAAACAGGTTGCGATAAAACACGATGTGTTCGGTGGGCATATCATGACTTAGGTGTTTAATGATGGCCCCCATGATAGATAAGAGGCCTTCGCCTAGAAGAATCAGTAAGGCACCTTGGATCACATTATTTGGCATATACAGCTGCGCATTCGATAGATAATAAAAGGGAGGCTATTATACAGAAACTCCTATTATTTGATGCAGGTCAATGGCTCATTACTTGAAAAACAGCAAAAGAGCGCCATTAATAAGCCAATGAAAAAATGCATGAGGAATCATTAAATGCGAATGGATAAATTTACTAGCTCATTACAGCAAGCCCTTTCTGATGCTCAGTCCTTGGCTTTGGGTCAGGACCATAATCAAATTGATACGTTACATCTGTTATTGGCTTTACTTGATCAGGCTCCAGGTGGGATTCGACCTTTGTTGCAAGGTTTGAATGTGCAAGTAAACCAGCTTAAAACAAAATTAAATGACAAGTTGAGTCAGCTTGCCAAGGTGTCATCACCGGACGGAAATTTAAGTTTGGCTCCTGAGCTTGGCCGCGTATTAAACCTTACAGATCGTTTGGCACAAAAACGGGGTGATCAATATATCTCTAGCGATTTGGTTTTACTGGCCGCACTGGAAGATAAAGGTGAGGCAGGCAAGGTACTCGCTGAATGTAATTTAACAAAAGAAAATGTAGAGCGCGCAATTGATACGGTTCGCCAAGGTGAGTCTGTGAATGATCCAAATGCGGAAGATAATCGCGAAGCACTTAATAAATACACGGTTGATTTAACCGCTCGTGCATCCGAGGGCAAGTTGGACCCTGTTATTGGTCGTGACGATGAAATTCGTCGCACTATTCAGGTGTTGCAACGTCGCACGAAAAATAATCCAGTTTTAATTGGCTCTCCTGGTGTGGGTAAAACCGCGATTATCGAAGGTTTAGCTCAACGCATTGTGAACGGTGAAGTGCCAGAGGGATTGAAAAACAAACAAATTCTCTCTCTTGATATGGGCTCATTGTTAGCAGGGGCTAAATTTAGAGGTGATTTTGAAGAGCGCTTAAAAAATGTTTTAAAAGAAGTGAGTAAACAAGAAGGCAATATTATTTTGTTTATTGATGAAATTCATACCATGGTGGGCGCGGGTAAAACCGATGGCGCACTGGATGCCGGCAATATGTTGAAACCGGCATTAAGCCGTGGGGAATTACACTGCGTGGGTGCCACAACCTTAGATGAATACCGAGAGTATTTAGAAAAAGACGCGGCACTTGAGCGTCGTTTTCAAAAAGTGTTGGTGGACGAGCCAAACGAAGAAGACACCATTGCAATTTTGCGTGGCCTGAAAGAGCGTTATGAAGTGCACCACGGTGTGCAGATAACCGACGGAGCCATTATTGCGGCGGCAAAACTTTCAACCCGCTACATTACGGATCGTCAGTTACCGGATAAAGCGATTGATTTGATTGATGAAGCGGCGTCTATTATTCGCATGGAAATTGATAGTAAGCCAGAAGAAATGGATCGACTCGAGCGTCGATTGATTCAATTAAAAATTGAACGTGAAGCCCTTAATAAAGAAAACGATGCAGGTTCTATAAAACGCTTGAGTGAAATCAACCAAGAAATTAATCGCTTGGGTCGGGAATACGTTGAGTTAGAAGAAGTATGGAAAAAAGAAAAGCTGATTCTAGAAGGTTCCAAGCAGGCTAAAGAGAAATTAGAGCAGGCCAAGGTCGACATGGAACAAGCACGAAGAGCAGGTGACTTACAGCGCATGTCAGAGTTGCAATATGGCACGATCCCTGAGCTTGAAAAACAAATTGAATCTGCTGATGAAGCGGCAAAAGGCAATAGTGAATTTACACTATTACGTAATCGCGTGAGTGATGAAGAAATTGCAGAAGTGGTTTCTAAATGGACAGGCGTACCCGTCACAAAAATGTTAGAAGGGGAGCGCGATAAATTATTACGCATGGAAGATGAGTTGCATAAACACGTAGTGGGTCAAGATGATGCCATCGTGGCGGTTTCTAATGCTGTTCGCAGAAGCCGAGCGGGCTTAAGTGATCCGCGTCGACCTAACGGCAGCTTCTTATTTTTAGGCCCAACCGGTGTGGGTAAAACAGAATTATGTAAAGCGCTTGCCAACTTTATGTTTGATTCTCAGGACGCCATGATTCGTGTGGATATGTCTGAGTTTATGGAAAAACACAGCGTGGCCCGTTTAATTGGTGCCCCTCCAGGTTATGTGGGTTATGAAGAAGGCGGCTACTTAACTGAACACGTAAGACGAAAACCTTACAGTGTGATTTTGTTGGACGAAGTAGAAAAAGCGCACCCTGATGTGTTCAACATATTATTGCAAGTGTTGGATGATGGGCAGCTTACAGATGGGCAAGGCCGTACCGTTGATTTTAAAAACACGGTATTGGTGATGACCTCAAACTTAGGCAGTGATGTGATTCAAACCCTAAGTCAGTCTAATGAAGGTAAAGAGCAGTCGGCTGATGAATACGAAGATATGAAACTGGCGGTAATGGATATTGTTGGTGGCCACTTTAGACCAGAGTTTATTAACCGTATTGATGAGGTGGTTGTATTCCATCCGTTACAACGCTCTCAAATTCGAGGCATTGCGGATATTCAGCTTGATCAATTGCGCAAACGCTTAAAAGAGCGTGAGTTGACCATGGAATTAAGTGACGGTGCGATTGAACGCTTAGTCGAGCAAGGTTATGACCCTGTGTATGGTGCACGACCACTGCGTCGCAGCATTCAACGCTGGATAGAGAACCCTCTGGCTCAGGATATCTTGTCTGGTAAGTTTGTGGGTGGTGATCATATTGTGGCGGATATTGAAGGGGAAAACCTTACCTTTAGTGTTAAGCAAACCGTTCATTAACATCGTCTTATAGGTAGACAATTTAAAGGCCCGCCATGTTTAACATGGCGGGCTTTTTTTATATGGGGAACTTAAAAAATCATTCAACTTAGCGGTTAAGGGCATAGATCTAGTCTATAAATAAGAGTACGTCTAGCTTCTTTTTTGAGAAATAATATGACCACTCGATTTCGTTTTCTGATCTTACTGGTGTCAGCTGTGGTATTACCTGTGGCTTTAGTGGCATTTATGGCGGCACACGAATTTAGGTCAAATGCGGTTGAAAGCTTTAAGCAAAATAGTTTGAGTGAAATCGAAAAAATCGACCAAACGTTTAGTTTGTATTTGGGAGGGCTGGCCGAAGATGTGAAGTTTTTGGCTAATTCTGTGCCAATTAAAGCATTGGATGATTCTGTCACAAATTATAAGTCAGCAAATATGCCGCCCATGAACGCCCTAGCCAATACTGAAGTGGAGGCAAATGCCTATCGTTTATTGGAATCATTTGGTGAAACCCATAAAGACCTTACCTATGTTTATTTGGGGTTAGACAGCTCTGGGTATATTCAGTGGCCACAAGAAGATATGTCGGCATATGACCCCACTGTGCGCCCTTGGTACGCCTCAGCAAAATCAAATATGAACAACCCTGTGCGTACACCTGCCTATAGAGACTTTACTTCAGGAGCGCCGATACTGGGTTATACACATACATTTAAAGCTGTTGACGGTTTAGTGGGTGCTGTAGGCATTGATGTTACCTTGAGCAAACTCACAAATATGGTCAATGCCATTAAATTTGGTGAAGAAGGTTATTTAATATTGGTTGAAGAAACGGGGCGGGTGTTGGCCGACTCGGCTAAACCAGATAATAACTTTAAAGACATGGCCAGCATTAATGAAGAATATCAAACACTTGCTTTAGCTGAAGAATTTACACAAGTTGAATTAGCAGGGCGTAAATGGTTCGCTTCTGTTTATACCTCTCCTGCCATAGGTTGGAAATTTATTGGTTTAAAACCCGTAAGCGAAGTATTTTCGGCTACCAATGCTTTAGAGATATCAATGCTGATCATCAGTGTTGTGTTGGTTTCTGTGTTTGTTTTTTTAGGGTATTGGATGACAGGTATTATCACAAAACCCATGCAGCGCGTCACAGCTGGTATGGACGAAGTTGCTCAGGGAGAGGGGGATTTGACTCGACGTATGCGTATCAAATCTAATGACGAAACGGGTTTAATGGCACAAGCGTTTAATCAATTTATTAGTATTGTTCATACATTGGTGACAGAAATTAGAGACAGTGCAGTAGGAGTTAAGGAACAAGCGGATCAAACTAAAGCCTTATCAAAGCGTGTTGGTTCAATTGCAGATCATCAGGTTAAAGCAATCGAGCAGGTGTCTACTGCGTTTAATGAAATGGTGGCCACATCAAATGAAGTTGCTAAAAACTGTGGTGAAACGGCCACCGCAGCTGATGAGAGTCAAAAACATGTGGAGCAGGGACAGCGTTTTATCGAAGGCACGGCTGGTTCGGTGGATAAGTTAGTGACAGTCATTAACGATTCGAACCAAGCCATGGGCGAATTAGTGGATCAAAGCGCGAATATAACCAGTATTCTAGATACCATTCGTGGTATCGCGGAGCAAACAAATCTATTAGCGTTAAATGCAGCCATCGAAGCAGCACGAGCAGGGGAGCAGGGTCGAGGGTTTGCTGTGGTAGCAGACGAAGTTCGCACGCTTGCGGGTAAAACAGCTGAATCAACAGAAGAGATTGATACACTGCTGTCAAATCTGACTAATCAAACACAAAATGTATCCGGTAAACTTGCAAGTTCCATAGAGCATTCTCGTGAAACGGTTGAAGCCACAGAAAATACACGAACAGTTTTTGAATCAATTCAGTCTTCAGTTTCTACGATTCGAGATATGACAACTCAAATAGCCGCCGCCGCTGAAGAACAGTATCAAGTAGGTGAAGAAATTCAGCGAAATATAATTAGCATTAACGAAGGTGCAGTGAATGCAAACGAAAGTGCTGACCATCTAAAACAGAACTCAATTTCATTAGGTAAGCTGTCAACAGAATTATCAGGCTTGGTTTCGCGGTTTAAATTATGATTAGGCCTGTTAAATGACATTAGGTACTTTTATGATGAAGTGCACATGTTCACTGTCATGAAGTTCGATGGTGCCTCTTAATAGTTGATGAACCATATTAAATACTTGATAAAGGCCTAAACCAGTGCGTCCGTGTGTTCCGCGTTTGGTTGTGTAAAAGGCATTAAATAATTCATTTTTCTTTGATTGATTAATGCCTTCTCCGTTGTCTGTGTATTCGATGACTGTGTATGTATCATCTTGTGTAACAGATATCTTTATCTCTCCCTTTTTAATCTTTTCAAAGCTATGCAGTATGGAGTTTTCGATAAGTTCTTTGATGACAAATGAAAGGGCTTTGCTGTAGCCGGTAAGTGTAATGTTTTTGTCGCAGTCAATTAAAATGCTATGTGGCTTTGTGGATTCCTCCATCTCTTGTGTGGCGCTGTGAATGATTGAGAATAGGGTTTCAGTGTCGATTTTAAAACCAAGTTGGCTGACTGATATTTGTTTAAATTGCTTAATTAAATGACTCACTCGATTAAGGCCATTATCTATCAGGCTAATGGATTCTTTTTCTTCAGTGAGTATGCTGATTAATTTTTCTTTAGTGAGTTTTTCTTTATCTATTAACTTGCCTATTTCATTTAGTAAGGTATCTAGATGTGTGGTGCTTGTAATGGATATGCCAAGTGGGGTGTTAATTTCATGGCAAATGCCAATGGCCAATTGCTCAAGGGTGGCCATGCGGTCAATTAGCGCTTGTTCACGTAGCGCTTCATTTTCTTTACGCTCATTAATATCAATGATTGAGCCTTCAAATATGATATCTCCATTGGATAGTTTGTGGGGTTTTGCAGACAAGCTGTACCAGTGGATATGGCCATTACAGTTTTTTAATTGTATCTCGTGATCTATTAACGCACCTGTTTGTTTGATGAGATTGCCTATCACTTTTAGGTCGTGTGTATGGATAACCAAATCTTTAACATTTTTGTTATTGTCAGAATGGGATAAATCAGGGCGAAACATTTTGTGGAATGCTGGATTAGTGGAGATAAAGTTGCCAGCTATATCGGTTTCAAATTGACCGCTCAGTGAATTGTTGTAGAGATTCTGGAATTTTTCCAGTGTTGAAATATTATCGCTTTGTAGTTTGATGATATTTTTTTGAGCAGACTCAATGCGTTGAGCAAGGGCAATTGAAAGCAGCGTCATTTCTATGAATGCACCAAATTGATAGCTGTATGCTGTGAACAGATTGTTTGGTATGAGGCCTAAGCTTTTTAGATTTGTGACCAATAGCCCAACTAAGAAGATAAACCAAGCAATAGTAAAGTATTTGGCGCTTGTTTCGCCTTTAAATGAAAGATATAAACCAAGCAATAACCCTGATGCGTTAACCACTAGTGCAAATATTACTTCTATGGAAACTATGGTTCTATAATCAATAAAAAAACTGAGTATGGGTAATGAAACTAAACATGCCAATATGAATTTTATGGGGCCTACAAACCAAGCATCTCGCTTTAGTATTTCTAAAAAAGCAACAAAAAAAGTGAACTGAGTGAGCTGCATTAATCCGTTAGTAAATGCAAATGCGTGGGTGTTTATTTCTGGTGAGTCAGGCCAGAAAAATTGAAATCCAGTACCATCGTAAATGCTGAGTTGAACAACGTATACCGCAATGTTTGTTACGTAGAATAAATATATTTTTTCTTTGATAAAGATATAAATAATCAGGTTGTATAAAAGCATGATGACCAGGATGCCATTTACCCAGCCGCGAATAAATTCTCGAGTTTGATTTTCAGTGTGAAATTGCTCTTCATTTGACAGCCAAATGGGGATTTCTGCAGCGCCTTTAGTTTCTACCCGTAATAATACTTCATAAGGCTGGTTTTCTGTTAAATTGACCTCGGTGACAAAGCTTGGGTGATTGATCTCTCTTTGATGAAAGTTTCGTAAATCACCGGTGTGAATGGCTTTAATTTGTGTGTCATTTTGATAGATGTATACATCTAATAAATCTAACAGCGGATATGAAATATTGATAAACCATTTTCTGTCTTCTGGTGATTCAATGAAAAACCTTAACCAGACAGGTTTATCAATAAAACTAAAATTTATACGGTCTTTATCGATTGGTTGCCATTGTGTTTGTAGGCGTGCTTCATGGGGTGTCCATTGGTTTTGTTCATTAAAAATATATTCGGCATTGCGCGTAACTTTATAGGTTTTATTAATGTCCGTTAATTCTACAGCTGAAAATGCGTTGAAAGATAAAAATAGGAGTAATATCAATGTACTGCGAAGCATGGAGAATCCTCACATAAAACCCATTATTGAGCTTAGCAGAAGGTATTGGCCACACGATGCTTAGAGTTTTTTATCCTGTAGGCTATTTGGATTATGCACTTTTAGCTAAATATAGCAGTTACTGGCAACAGGGGAGGGTGCTAATAGTAACATTGACTCTTGATGCCAATTTGATTTAATGCGCCTATGAATACTCTGCAATCACAGTTTTCCCCAAAAACGGCCATACAGCTCGTGCGCTCACTTATAAATTATGGTGAGCGACATGGATTATCGCGAATTGATATGCGTACTGTGTGCAGTCTTTCTGAGGATCAGCTTAATGATTGCCGCTTGCTGATTGACGTGCAGCGTTATGAGGCCTTACTTGGTTTTATCAGTCACCGCTTGGGTGATGTTTCGTTGGGGTTTCATCATGGCCAGCATTTTGACGCAGGACGCTGGGGGGTTTTGGGTTTCATCGCTGTTACCGCACAGAATTTTCAAGCAGCCATTGAAGCGCAATATCGGTTTCAGTCACTGTCGGGCAATATGGGGGCGCCACTTCAATTTTGTGAAGGTGGTGTGACCACATTACAGTGGGTGCCCGCTTATAATTGTAGTCATCATTTTGCAGAGCAGATTGTAACTGGGTTAGTTAGTCTGGCAAGAGAAGTGACCAATAACCTTAAATATGCCCCTAATGCGGTGTATTTTACCCATGCTGCGCAAGCCGATGTATCCAATTATATGGAGTACTTTCAGTGCCCAGTTTTTTTTAACGCCAAATTTAATGGTCTTGATGTTAATAATGAATTACTTGAGGTGCCATTAAGAAAAAGTGACACCGAGACTCACAAAATACTGATTAGTCATGCCCAGTCACTACTAGAAGAGCAGACTTTTACTTCGCCACTCGAGGTAATAAAAGACTATATTGTAAAAACATTGCCCAGCCATGTGCCGGACATTGAAGAAGTGTCCTCCTATTTACAATTGAGTGTGCGCAGCACGCAGCGTAAATTGCAAGAATACGGCACCAGTTATTCTCAAGTATTAGATGCCATAAGAAAAGAACTGGCCTTAACCTATCTTAGGCAAACTCAAAATAGCGTTTTATATGTCAGTGAACGTTTGGGTTTCTCTGAACAAAGTGCTTTTCAGCGAGCATTTAAACGCTGGACAGGCATTACCCCTAAACGCTACCGCAACACTATACTGCTTAAATAGCGTTAAAATCTTAAAAAATTGACTTTGTATGCCAAATATTGACCTCTATGGTCAGTATTACCGCGGGTGTTTCATCTAAAGTAGCCATATTCCACATCGAGAAGAAGTCATGACTGAAATTCATTATGACGCTGCCCAACAATGGGTACTTAATCTGACGCTGGCTATGATGGTTTTGGGCTTGGCATTGGATGTACGCCCTAAAGACTTTTTAAGGGTGGTGCAAACACCTAAGGCACCGCTGATTGGGTTGGTTGCTCAATTTATTTTGTTACCCGCTTTTACTTGTTTATTGACTGTGATGCTTGATCTGCCTGCTGGTGTTGAATTAGGCATGATATTGGTTGCGGCATGTCCTGGTGGTGCGCTTTCAAATTTTATTACCCATTTATCTGGAGGTAATACCGCACTGTCTATTTCGATTACAGCGGTGTCAAGCTTGGTTGCCGTTGTAATGCTTCCGATTAATTTTGTATTTTGGGCAGGCCTGAATCCCGTCGCAAATGAGTTGCTACTTGATATTAATGTGAATGGATTTGATATTTTGAAATCCCTATTAATTGTATTGGCCATTCCTTTGTTTTTAGGTTTTATGGTTCAAAGATATCTACCGGTTGTGGCTAGATGGCTACATCATGTTCTGAAATATCTCAGCCTTATTGCACTGATTGCTTTTATATTGGTTGCCGTTTTGCGTAATCAAGATCATTTTATTCATCATTTTTTCATGTTGTTCAGTGTTGTGTTGGCTCATAACGCCTTGGCTTTAGCTATTGGCTATTTTTCATCAAGTGCAGCTGGTTTGAACTTGGCAGATAAAAAAGCGGTGACCTTAGAAGTTGGAATGCAAAATTCTTCATTAGCCATTGCGATTGTGTTTACTCAGTTTGATGCGCAATACGGGATGGCATTAATTAGTGCATTTTGGGGGACGTGGCATATTGTCTCAGGGGTGGCATTTGCAGCTTTATGTCGAATCAGTATGAAAAATAAAAATTTCAAAGGTGCGTTATGAAAATTCTAATTACTGGTGCAGCAGGTGATATTGGTTCTCGCTTAGTTGAATATTTTCAAAAAGATCATTCGATCGATTTATATACGTCGGCATTAAATTCATTAGGGCCTGATGTTTCTAGTGTTCACAAGAGTTGTGATATTCGTGATAACGAATTTATACAATGGATCAAAGAAATAAAACCTCATGTGATCATTCATTTAGCTTCAATTATCCAGTTGCCTGATTCCATGTCCCGAGAAGAAGCGTTTGAAATTGACGTGGTTGCCACAGAAAACTTAGTAAAAGCCGCTATTGAGGTGGGTGTTCAAAAGTTTGTTGTCGCATCAAGTGGCGCTGCGTATGGCTATTGGCATGATAATCCTCAATGGCTGAGTGAGGAAATGCCTGTAAGAGGAAATGAAGATTATTTTTATTCTTCGCACAAACGTCAAGTCGAGGAAATGTTAGCAAGATACCGATCAAGCCATCCTCAACTTAAGCAAGTTGTATTAAGGCCGGGTACGGTACTGGGTCCTAATTTTAATAATCCAATTACAAATATGTTTAGAAAAAAAATAATTACAGGTATCGCGGGTTCTCAATCGCCATTTGTCATTATTTGGGTGGATGATTTGGTGGCCTATCTTATTGAAGCTGCAAAAAGTGATGTGCAAGGTGTGTTTAATGTGGCAGGGGATGGCACGCTGACACTGAAAGAAATCGCACGTTTTTTGAATAAACCTTATCTTTCATTTCCATCTTGGCTTTTAAGAGCGGCGTTGTGGCTTCTAAAGCCACTTGGGTTGTCTCAGTATGGGCCCGAGCAGGTCAAGTTTATTGAGTTTAGACCGGTGTTAACAAATAAAAAGATTAAACAGGATTTTTTGCATCAGCCAGAGAAAACTACTAAACAGGCTTTTATATCATTTATTGAGCAAAGCGATGAGGGGTATGTGCAACAATGAATAAACTTAAATTGATGTCAGCGATCAGCAGTGTTTTATTGAGTGTGACAGTCTCTGCTGGCACTGTGATTGTAAAAAACGAAGCGGGCAACCCCTTGTCTATTGTGATGGTGAGTCAAACGCCGGTCTCGGGATTTACGCTTGATCGAAGTGATAGTGGATACCCGCCTGTTGGTGTGGTGAATCGTTCTAATCGTACTTTGTCAAAGTTTACTGATGAATCTGGTCAATCTGTATTTGAACATGCCGGTAATGAGCGTGTGCGTTATCGCTTGCGTAAACCGGATTATAAAGATGTCACTATAGAAATGCCCGCTAATGAAGTATGGCAAGTGACCATGGAAAAAGAACAGGACCCAATTTTATTGGCGGCTTCGCGCCCTGCAAATACATGGCTTGCGGCATTAGACCTAGAAGAGGGGCTGAAAAAGCACTACATCATGCAGTGTGGTTTTTGTCATCAACAAGGTTCTATGTATCTGCGCCGTGATCGCAGCATTCAAGAATGGGATGAGACTATTTATCGCATGGTTAACTACGGTGCACGTTTGGCAGATGATTCTCAAGATGTATTGCCTGAATTATTACATGAAAAATATGCAGGCCTTAATGCAGACCCTTTAAAGATTAAGCCAGGGACTCACTGGGATGCTTATTTAGATCAGGCTGTCATCACAGAATGGCCAATAGGTGATAGTTTTTCTCAAATGCATGATTTGTTGCATCATTCCAATGGCTTAGTGTATGTGGGTGATAATTTACAAGATCGTATGTATGAAATTGACCCCGCCACAGGTGAATATCAGGTTTATAAATTACCAAGAGAGGCAGGTGATCAATTGGGTGGTTTACTTGGTGCGAGGTTAAAAGAATTTCCCAAGCATGAAACGTTTGCGGGAATTCATTCTTTTGCGCAAAGCCCAGTGGATGGCAGTATTTTTATTACTGCGTCTTACCAACAGCGCATTATTGAATTTAACCCTGTCACTAAACAGTGGACAAATCACTTAATGGACGCTGGTTACTACCCTCATACATTAAGGGTCGATAATGATAATAACGTCTGGTTCACCCTAGCATTGTCTAATCAAGTGGGGATGTTTAATCGCACAACACAGCAATTTAAATTATTTGATTTACCGAATCGCTCTTTTAAAGAAACGGTTACCGTTAATTTGATGGGTGTACTCTTAAAATTGATGAGCTGGGGCTTGCCAGTTGCAAATTGGGCTGCGGTTGATCGTGACTCTACTGGTGTACCTTTACCTTACGGTTTGGATATTGCACCTGATGGTGGTGTTTGGTTTGCGCGTTTGCATGCAGATAGTATCGGGCGTATTGATCCGGTTACACATGAAATAAAAATGTATAAAACACCATTTCATGGCCCCCGTCGTTTACGTATTGATAGTGAAGGTGGTATTTGGATTGCTGCATTCCCTGAGTCACAAATAGTGCGGTTTGATCAAGAAAAAGAAACGTTTGAATTCTTTGATATCCCTGTAAAGCCAATAGGCAGTGAAACCCCTTATTCTTTAAATGTTGATAAAAAGCGTAATATCGTTTGGGTTAATGGTAATACCAGTGATGCCCTGTATGCGTATTATTATAAAGAGAAACGTTGGCAGCATTACCCGATGCCTAAGCGTGTCACATTTACCCGTGATGTAGAAATTTCGAATGATGGCAAGGTTTTCACAACCAATTCAAGCTTCCCAAGCTGGCACATTGAAGATGCTCAACCTTCATTAATCGTGCTGGACCCTGTTTTACCTTAAAAGAATAAAAGGGGTGCGTCATACGCACCTCTAGGTATCTAATGAAATTATTTGTTTTTTATACTTCCTGCTTTTTTGCATTTGTTGCTGGGCATATGGTCAATTACACGGCCATATTGTATGGCTTAGAAAAGTTTGACTCATCGTTGTTAGCGGGCTTGGCATATGGTTTTTGCTTTGGGCCGCCAATTTTATTTGGCTGGATTGCCGGTGCCTATATTGATCGTTATAGCCCTAAGCGAGTGTTGTTGATCGCTCAGAATTTTTTTATTTTAGGCGCATTAGGCATGTTATGCGTGATGATTTATGAGCCAATTTATTCCGTTTTACTGTTTTTATTGTCATGCTTTTTTGTAGGTGTTGGCTGGGCATTTGTGGCGCCAGCTCGGTTGTCGTCCATGGGCAGTTATGTCACTGGTGATCAGCTTACTCAAGCAACCATTACGTTTAATTTATTAATCATGCTGGGTTTTGGCTTGGCGCCGATAATTATTACGCAAATACAGCTTTGGTATAATTGGCAAGGAGTAGCAGTACTTTGTATTTTAATGTTCACCATATCAAGTTTACTGTTGCTAAATGCTCCCAATCATCATAGGCGTATTTCACACGAAAAATTAAAGCAAGAATGGTTGGAGTGTTTTGATGAGTTAAGAAAGATTCCTGTGGTTCCACAATTATTATTTGCAGCCATTATTGGTTATTTAATGATGGGGCCAATGCAGGTGATACTGCCACAAATTGCTGAAAGCCAGTTAGGGCTAAACCCACAAGAAAAAGGCCAATATTTAGGCTTGATTGCATTGTCATTAATATTAGGTGGTGTGGCCGCCATGAAATTAAAAAGTCATGTGCCCATAGGCCGCACAATTTTGCTTTTACTGTTAATGTGTGGTGTTTCACTCATTTTAATCGGTGCAATATCGAATGTATGGGTTAGTTGCTTTGTTTTAATTATGGGTACAACGTTTGCAGGTGTGGTTGTGAGTTTTATAGTGGCCGGTTTACAGCATTTTACGCCTGTGTTTATACGTGGACGAGTAATGAGTATTTATACAATTATCTCCCAGGTGGTTTCAGCTATGGCAGGGGTGTTAGCGGGTGCAATTGCTCAAGGTTTAAGTGTCCCTTTAAGCTTATTTATTATTGGTGCGCTGTTCGTTGTTGCTACGGTAATTCTTATATTGAAGGGTAAGCATTTAATTGGGTTTAAAGCATTTAACTAAACCCAGTTTGGCTGGGTTTAGTTTCAACTGAGTTATTTTAGCTTAAATTGAGAAACCATTTTGGTTAATCGACCAGAAGAGCCGGTCAAGTTACGGCATTGATCATTAATGGTTTTGGTTTCTTTGGCGGTATCATCTGACATGGTTTTAATATTTAAGATATGATTGTTTAGCTCATTCACGACCGAGCTTTGTTGCTCGGTTGCGGTTGCAACTTGCATGCTTAAGTCGGTAATAGCTGTAATTGCTTGTGTGATTTTAGATAATGACTTACCTGCGGTATCCGCACTTTCTACAGAATCTTTAGCGGTTTCAATGCCGCTGTTCATAGCACTCACAGCATCTTGTGCGCCATTTTGTAGTTTTAAAACCATCGAGTTTATTTCTTCAGTTGATTCATGTGTACGCTGTGAAAGGGTGCGCACTTCATCTGCAACTACCGCAAAGCCACGGCCATGTTCGCCAGCTCGTGCCGCTTCGATGGCGGCGTTAAGTGCCAATAAATTTGTCTGCTCTGAAATGCCTTTGATTACCGCTAATACTGTGGAGATCTCACCCACATCATTTGCAAGGGTGGTGATAACTTTAGAGGCGGTTTGCATTTTATCAAATAAACTATTAATACCCGTTACAGTTGTATTGACGACGGTTTGACCCTCTTGGCTTTCTTTGCTGGCCTGTTTGGCAGCGTCTGCTGTTTCATTGGCATTTTGTGCAATCTCTTGAACGGTTGCTCCCATTTCATTAATGGCAGCTGCAACCATATCAACACTTTGTTGCTGATTTTCTGTGTTCTTTTCGGTTTTAGATGCGGACTGATTCAGCTCTGCTGCAGTGTTGTTTACTTCGAGGGCTGTATTGCCTACGGCCTGTATCAGTACTTTCAGCTGATTAACAAAATGATTAAACGATTTTGCCAGTTGACCCACTTCATCTGCGGTATCCACAGGCATTTGACGAGTTAAATCTGCATCACCGGATGCAATTTGATTTAGCATGACGGATGCTCGATGCACAGGTCTTGCAACACCCATCGCTACCCATAGACCAATTGTAATTAGCACCGCTGCCACTAATAAATTGAGTAAAACTAAATTAAGTGATGAGCTATTAATTGGACCCTGTACCTCTTGTGTGGGTATATCGATGACTACAAACCAGTTTAAAGCCGGTAGGTATTTTGCTGCTAATATGCTGTCTTTGTTTTCATGTGTTTCAATGATGGTGATGCTATCTTTGTTAAGTAATTGATCACTGATTTTTTCTTTTAAGAAGGCATCGATAGTTGTACCAGTGGTTACATTTTTATTTGGATGAATTTGGATTTCACCTTTAGTATTGGCAATAAACACTAAACCTTCTTCGCCAATTTTATATGCCTTAACTAATTCGGTTACTTGGTTTATGTCCATGCCGATACCGGTTATGGATTTGCCGTCTTGTGTTCGATGATTAATGAAAAGTGCAAGCTTGCCAAGTTTGGCATCTAAATCTATGTCCAGTGAGTATTCTTTGTTGCTCTTTATGAAATTATAAAACCAGGTGTCATCTGCGGTTATTTGTCGGCTTAAGCCTTGAGGTGTGTAATAGTTTTTTGAGTTGCCTGAAACAATGAACGAGGTGATGGCATTGTTTTGTGATTGCATGTTTTTGAGGTAGGCAATGACACTGCTGCTTGTTTCTTCCGGCTCACCCTGTGACAGCCACTCATTTGTATAGTGGTTTTGAGCCATGGCCTTTGAAATGGAAATAGGCACGCTGATTTCTTTATCAATGGCATTTGCAACTGCATTCAGTGATGCTGGAATCTCTTGGACTTCGATGCGTCCCATTACCATGTCACGCATGGCGTTATTACTGATGACGGTCGAAGCGATCAAGCTAATAAGTAGGGCGCCACCAATTACTATTGAAAGCTTGATGCGTATTGGAAGGGCATTCCACATGGTTCTATCCTGGAGTATGGCTTATATACTTAGAATAGAACCAATATGCAGAAATGCATGTTTGTAAGATAAATACTGGTTATAGAATTTTAAGCGCAAGGGGTTGTTGGCTTAAGTGTCTGTTGCATGCAGTGATGATAGCCATAAAACTTGCCTTTAGGCTGTCTTGATCAATGGCACAGCTTTTAAAGGTTTGGCCACTAATGGTTATTTCAAGGCTAGCCAGTGCACTGGACTGCGTATGTGTCCCCAGTGATGTTTGGCTGTATTGGATGACATCAATACTCATATCTAAATACTGAGTTAAGGCGTTGCAAAAAGCCTCTAAGGCGCCGTCACTCTGGCTTTCAATGCGAATGTTGTCATGTTCGTTTTGCAGTTGTATGTGCATGTTTTTCGAACCATTCTCACCTTTGGCTTGAATGTCATAATCTAATAATTCCAACGGGCCGTTACTGTGCATATATTCTTGTTTGAATATTTCATAGATGCGTTGAGAGGAGATTTCACCACCACCTTCGCTTATTTTTTGTACCTTTTGGCTTAAGTCAATTTGCATCCAGCGTGGTAGTTGAATGCCATATTCCTGTTCTAAAATATAGGCCACACCACCTTTACCACTTTGGCTGTTTACACGAATAACAGACTGATAATCACGACCAATGTCTTTTGGGTCGATTGGTAAATATGCTACATCCCAAGGCTCGTTTTCTGTTTGCACATCTAAACACTTTTTAATAGCGTCTTGGTGTGAGCCACTAAACGCTGTGTATACCAAATCGCCCATCCAAGGGTGGCGAGCATGGGTTGGGATATTGGTGCACTCTTCAACCGTACGGGTTATGCGTTTTGCATCGGATAAGTCTAATTGAGGATCAATGCCTTGGCTGTATAGATTCATAGCCATGGTGATTAAATCCATATTACCGGTGCGCTCACCGTTACCCATCAACGTACCCTCAATGCGGTCAGCGCCGGCTAAGATGGCCATTTCTGCAGCTGCAACAGCACAGCCGCGATCATTATGGGTGTGGATGCTAATAACTAAGCTGTCACGATTACTCACTCCTTCGCAGAAGGTTTCTACTTGATCTGCAAATACGTTTGGTCCTGCGCATTCCACGGTTGCAGGTAGGTTAATGATGGCTTTGTTGTCAGGCGTTGGCTGCCATACATTGATCACGGCATTGCATACATCAATGGCAAAGTCAGTCTCTGTGCTTGAGAAACTTTCTGGGCTGTATTGAAACGTCCACTTTGTATTTGGATATTTGTTTGCTTCGCTTGCCACTTTTTTTGCGCCATTGATGGCGATGTCAATGATGCCTTGCTTGTCTAATTTAAATACCTTGTTGCGCTGTACTGGTGAGGTGGAATTATAAACATGCACAATGGCTTGTTTCGCACCGACCAATGACTCGTATGTGCGTTCGATTAACTCGTCACGGGCCTGAACCAATACTTGAATCGTGACGTCGTCTGGAATTTGGTTTTCTTCTATCAACCAGCGCACAAAATCAAAGTCTGTTTGAGAGGCGCTTGGAAAGCCCACTTCAATATCTTTAAAGCCGATATCCACTAACAATTGCCACATTTTTTGTTTTTGCGACACATTCATAGGTTCGATCAATGCTTGATTACCATCACGCAGGTCAACCGCACACCAGTTAGGGGTTGCTTCGATGCGGTTTGCTGGCCATTTACGATCTGCTTTTTGAATGGCGGCAAAAGGGCGGTACTTGTTGTGATCAAACATGATGGCTCTCTTGAAGTTATTTATGTGGCGTTACTTGGAAGCGTGGTTCATTTTTGGTGAAGCACTTTGCTTATGCCTTTGCGCTTGTGGCGTTTAGGTTCCGTTCAACTTGTGGTTGTCAGGGGGCTTCCAAGTGATGGAAATTATAGGGCAGACATTAGGGTGTTTGTTTGCGAATGTGCTACTTATTTGTATGTTTATTTGTATTTTATTGCTTAAATTTAGTATTTAGTGGTTATATATTGCATTAAATTAATAAATGTTGATATTTGCGGGGCGCATATGCATCAATTGGATCGAACAGACCGTCGTATTTTGCAAGAAATGCAGAAGAACGGCGCCATCAGTAATTTAGAGTTGGCAGATAAAGTAGGGTTGTCGGCCAGCCCATGCTCTAGGCGGGTTAAGGCCCTTCATGATGCAGGTTATATATTGAATACAGTCACATTGCTTGATGCAAAAAAATTGGGTCTGGACCTGCTGGCCATGATCTCCATTAGTATGGATAGGCATACACCAGAGCGTTTTAGTAATTTTGAAAACACCATTGCAGGTTTTGAAGAGGTGCTTGAGTGTTTTTTGATCACTGGGCAGAGCGCGGATTACGTATTAAAGGTTGTGGTCGCCGATATGGAGGCTTATCAGCACTTTTTATTGGGTAAGTTGACTCGAATCGAGGGGGTCACTGGGGTGCATTCAAGCTTCGTGATGCGCAAAGTGATTGAGCGCAACATTCTGCCTATTTAATGAACATATGTTTCAAACATATGTTTAATTTGGTGATCTTTTGTAATAAAGTGTTGTGTCTCAGACTTTAGTACTGATTCTGCTGAAATAATAACAACTAATAATTAATTTACGGGGTGGCAGGTGTTTGCCAACTTTGCAGCTAAACGACATTTTAATGGGCCTCTTAGGGCCGTCAGTCCAGTTGCTGATAATCATGCTGAAATCAACTGGAAGCTAGCCAGTAAGCAAGTTAAGAAAGTCTCAGCTTCTAAAGCGCCTATGAGCGCAAGCAATACAAAGCTTATACACTATCTTCAATCTAGTTTTAAAGGGCACAGCGAGCGTGAATCGATTGGCTTTAAAGAGTCATGCCAATTGATGTGGGTTGAAGCGGTAAGTCTGTTGATTCCTTTTTTATATATTGCTGCTGTGCTGTGTGTTTTTGGTTTTGCTGTGATGTATTTTAGCGAGCCTATGATTATCCACCTAGTAGAAGAGCAATATCTTGCAGCCGCCCATTGGTCTTGCCCTACGGTTCTAAGTTTAGGGTTTATCTATATTCTATTACGCCCTGTATTTGGTGGGTTCCGTTCTTATCATGGCCGTGTGTTATTACGTCATGAAGCGCCTGTATTATTTGAGTTAATACAACAAATGAGTCGCCATTTGAATGTGCGACCGCCAAAGCGAATTGAAATTAATAATGAAACGGCCCTGAGGGTGGATGCCTATGCAGGGGTAAATAGTATTTATCGCGATGAATACAAAATCATCATCGGTGCACCTTTATTAATGGCGTTAAGCTTAAATGAACTTTCGGCCATGATTGCCCATGAGTTATCACATTTTAGAAGCAAGCAAAAAAAAGTAGCGTTTTATTTAATGCACCACGTAAGTGAGTGGCTGTATTTTCGAGCATCTGGTCAGGATAAGCGCCACCAAAATTTATTAAAACGCATGCAAAAAGAGAATACCCCTTTTTATGAATATGCTGAGCTTTGGGTGTGGCAGCGTATCCACTTTTTTCAACAATGCATTTTTGCATTTTTATTTCATACTCATCGTAAATTAACCGCTTGGAAATGCCGTCAAATTGAATTCGAAACCGATGCACAGGCAGTAAAAGTTGCAGGTAGTCATGCATTTAAAGCCATGTTTAAACGTTTACGAACTGCTCAATTTGCGCAAAAAGCGGTGAGCTCTCAAAATGACTGGGCCTGGAAAGAAGGCTTTTTACTGGATGATTATGCTAAAGCGGTGGCGTTAGAGGCTAAAAAAATATTGGGTGCAAGTTTACAGACTATTGAAAATAGTTTTGATCAAGCCATTAGTTATTTTTGCCCAAGTGATGCCAAGCGCATGTCTAATGTTAAAAGTAATGCTGGGCTGCTTAAGGCTGAAGTTGCAGCTCGTTTTTTGATCGAAAACCCTTTTGCCTTATCTAAAGAGTTAACCTTGCTTGATTATAAGGCTAACCACATTAAAAACGCCGACAAATTTTGTGTGTCTTCAGAAAAAATCAGAGCCCTTAAGGCCAAAAAAGATGCGAGAATAAAGTGTGCTAAGCGTTATTTTGATGGGCGTGGTGATCATCGTATATTTAAATTCGAACCGACAGATGAAAGAGATGTTGCCCAGTTTGATATTCAAACCAGTATTGATTTTATCCGCAATAATCGTGTTGAAGATCGCAAACATAATACGGCGGCATCTAATTTATTTAGGCGCATAGAGAAAACTTATATTATCGAGCGTTTGCGCGCATCAAAGTTGCCTGTGCACAAATACATGCCCGATGACGTTGCCCCTAAAAAAGATGCCCAAGCTTACCTGCAATATATGCAGCAACAATACACGGCTGTGGTTAAGCACATGGAGGCTATGGATCAGGTGTTTTACCAGCGAGCCCATGAGTGTATGAACTTGCTTGATCATCAGTCCCGTTCAAAAGTTGTGCAAGCTTTTCATAATTTAGAATTGTACTGTCAGGTGCGCCATTTAATCGCACATTTGGAGTTGGCTAAAAAGCCATTACTGCTTATCGTCAATGGTTTGCATAACGGGGCAAGCACTCGAGTATTGCAAGCGGGTGCCAATGAAAAACAGTTAGCTTGGGAGTTATTATATAAATTAAGAGTTGAGCTAGAAGCACGACCTATTCAAGTCTCAATTCACGGCAAACCTGCCCAGCTAGTGAAATATTTAGATTATAAATTAGGTAGATTACCAGAGCGCTCTACCCAGATGTCGATCATGGCTATGGCTGAATATGTGGAACAATTTACTCAGCTACTGGATTTTCAGTGTCATAAGTGGCAAGGTCAGCTTGCTGTTATGTTTACTCAATTTGAGTACAACAATGGGATTGCTCAGGTTAATTTATTAAATCGGTATTAACACCTGAGCTTCGATAGATTGATCGTGTTAGGTGAGTTGATGTTACCAGATCATACGTTGCAAACGTCTTTGCAAAAAATCAAACAAACAAAGCTAAGTGAGCACCCTCCAAAGGTGCTTATTTTGTATGGGTCGTTACGTCCAGAGTCTTACAGTAAAAAAGCGGCATTAGAAGCGGGGCGCATACTGGAATCTTTTGGGGCTGAGGTTAAAGTCTACGACCCTGAAGGCTTGCCAGTCTTTGATCGTCAAACCTATGATCACCATAAAGTAAAAGAGCTGCATGAATTGGCACTTTGGTCGGAGGCCATGGTGTGGTGTAGTCCAGAAATTCACGGCAATATGACCTCGGTTATTAAAAATCAAATAGATTGGATACCGCTTAGTTTAGGGTCGGTGCGTCCAACTCAGGGGCGCACCCTTGCGGTCATGCAGGTAAGCGGTGGTTCTCAGTCTTTTAATGCAGTAAATAGCTTGCGTGTACTGGGTCGTTGGATGCGCATGTTCACCATTCCTAATCAGTCATCTATTGCGATGGCTTGGAAAGAATTTAATGATGATGGCACCATGAAGCCCAGTAGTTATCGCGATCGTATTGTGGATGTTATGGAGGAGTTATTTCATATGACATTAATGCTGCGCGATCATACGGAGTTTTTAACTCATCGCTACAGTGAAAATAAGCCTGAAGAGTCGTAATGGGTAATGGATATGTATATGCGATTTATATGTTTAATGGTTAGTGTGTTGGTGTTATCTGCGTGCTCAAGTTTAAGCCCAATGGAGCAGCAAAACTTATTGCAAAGTACGCCGGTTTCTAACGGTTATCAATTTGAACCCTTGCCTGTTGGTATGCAGGATGATCCTGAACTGGCTGATGGGGTAATTGAAATAGATGGTCAAAAAAGTTTTTATAAAGGTTATAAGTTGCCATTAGGTCATGGCAGCTTCGTGATTCAATTGAGAACCTACATAGAAAAAACACAGGTAGGCGACGGCTTCTTTTATCCGGTCATCGAAATGTATGATTTTGATATGCGCCAAATTGATGTGATTCGCCCTCAGTTGCGCTTCACCCAATTTAGTTCTGATGGTCGCTATGCCGCATTACCTATTCGTTTGAATCCTGAGGTGGGTTTTTTCATCATTCGAACGGAGCCAAAATTATTTGGCCAAGAGGCGTCTTATACTACATCCCATGAAGGTGCTAGTTGGAGTTATAGCGTAACGCCATTTAATAAACGCAAGTCCGCCACATACTTGCCTCTTGGGCGTTTAGAGTTATTGACACCTGATGAGGGTTTTAATCAGCCATTTGAGAAAATGTCGGGGGCTTATTGGCAGTTTACATATGATCGTGGTGGGGAAGAGTTGGCGGTTGCAAAAGATTATTTGCCAAATTTAACACTCGGTGGTGGCCCGATCTTCTCATTGGGTTATGCGTTTTCTATTCCATCAAGGCCGTCTTCATCACTGCGTGCAAGCCTAGGATATAGTTATTTATCTGTCTCCGCTAAGTCAGGCGGTAGTCATGAGCAGCAGTTTGCGGCGGGTGATGTAATGTGGGTTGAGTCCAATCAGGTGAGTAGTGTGGGTATTGGTGTGACTTATCGTGGTGCTCATAAATATTCAGCAAGTGGCATTACAACAAAGTTTGACCCTACTTGGGGGCCAATAGTAATGGTAGAGATTCGTGGGTCTATGGGGGTTTCTTTAGGGGCTCAATTGAGTTGGCTGACATTTACAGATGAGCAAGGAAATGAGCAATCAAGTGATCAAATTGGTGTGTTTTTATCCAAGCTATATTGAAACTAGATGGGTTAATGCTAGTGAATAAAAAAGGCTTCATTAGAAGCCTTTTTTATTGGATATTACATTTGTGTTAATCAATATCGATCACACCATCTTGCGGTTTGATGGCAAGCACATCAGCGTGAGTTGAATCCAGTACGTGTTCAACCGTACTGCCCAAGATAACGCTTTGTAGATCTTCTTCATTTAATATACCAACCACAATGACATCGGCATCTAACTTCTCAGCTGTTTTTGTAATGGCTTCTTCTGGCTCACCTTCAATGATATGTATATTGTCATCGGCAATATTGTATTTTTCAGCCAGTATTTCACAGGCTTGAGTGTGTTGGTCCACAACGTATTGCTGTAAATCCTCAGGGATGGGGGCATCTGGCAAGCTTGCCAGTGTTAGGCTCAACATTGGATAGCTGTTCACCATGTGTACATTGTATTTGTCATCCTGGTTGATGATTTCGATGAACTCAAAGATATGCTCGTTAATAATTTTATGGGACTTATCCAAAGAGGTAGCGTCAACGGCTGCAATCACTGTGCGTGCTTCCCATGCCGCTTTGGCTTTTACTAATAACACAGGCGCTGGGCAGTGTTTTAGTAAGTTCCAATCTTGGTGTTGCAGAACTCGCTCTACAATATTGTGATGTTTGGCTGCCGCTTTAATAACCAAATCAAAACTGGCGTCTTCTGAGTTGTCTATGACAGCTTGATAGGCATGACGGCACCAGCAAATGGAAAGTGGTGTATCCGCTGGTAGGTAAAGCTCTTTAAATAAATTTTCAGCCCACGCTTGAGCTTGTTCAAGCAGCATGGACTTCAATTCATGGCGCATGTCTAAGTCACTTAATGAGCCTTCTTCACATGCGTGATTGTAGACGTACGTTGTCACAAACAAATTTGCATCGTGCTCTTGGCAAATTTGCATGGCACGCTTGATTGCGTTGTGGTTGCCTACTTCTTGGTCTAGTAGCAAAAGCACGTTTTTAATGGCCAGCATGATGCATCTCCCGTTGGGTTTTGTGTTCTAAGTTTAGTCGTTAATACTCATTATGATGGTTAATCAGAGATAATCATTGCTTTGTGTCATTTAACGCTCAGGCAATATGGCTAAAAATGCTTTACCGGCTGTGCCTAGGGTTTTACCTTTACGTTGAAGTACTCCTAGTTCGCGATACAGTTTTTTGGGGCCCACTTGTAGTTTTATAAGATCTTTATCATTGGCCATGTGTTCGGGTAACACAGCCCAGCCCAAGCCAACACTTGCCATCATTTTGATGGTCTCCATGTAGCTCGACATCATGCTAATGGTTTCTCGGTAGCGACTCGGCAGGGCACTTTGTAATGACAAGCCTTCATGTTTGAACGCGCCTTCGATGATTTCGAAGGTTACGGTATTGGGTTCAGGTAAAATGGCTTCATATTTTGTCAGGTCTTCAAGAGTTAGCTTTTTTTTCTGGCTCAGTGGGTGCGTAAATGCACAAACAAAACTTAATGGGTCTCGCCAAATAGGCTGCATATCTAGTTTATGGTGATCCTCTTGAGGTAATGTGGCAAACGCAATATCTAACTCACCTTGTGCCAATGCTTCGCAGGCCGCTTCTGAGCCCAAAAACTGCATAGCGAGCTTTACTTGTGGGTAGGCGGTATGAAATTGCCTTAACAAATGGGGTAGGTGGTGTAAGCCAATGTGATGGCTTGTACCAATTCGTAATGTACCGCTAATATCCCCGCTTAAGCTGGCTAGCTCGGTTTTAATTTCCAGTAGTTCACTCAGAATATGTTTTGCCTTGGGCAGCAATGCTTCACCTGCAGGTGTTAATACGGCTTTGCGCGGCAGTCGGTCAAATAGCTGGCTATCGAGACTGTCTTCTAAGATGGCAATGCGCTTGCTAACAGCAGGCTGAGTTAAGTGTAAGCGCTGGGCGGCAAGGGAGAATGATTCGGTTTCAGCAACCGCTATAAATGCCTGTAAAGATTGAGTGTCCATTAAATGGCCTGTATTCCGAAATGGAATCCAATTTATAAAAAATATGAATTTGTGTTATTTGTAGCCTGATCGTAAACTGGCGTCAAGTAACTTAAAAGCAATAAGAAGAAAGGGTGGTGCAGGTCTCTTGCGCCAACCGTTTCGCGGAGAGAGAAATGGCTCAAACACTATATGACAAGTTGTGGGATCAGCACGTGGTAAAAACCCGTGATGATGGTACCGCTTTAATTTATATCGACCGTCAGTTGCTGCACGAAGTAACCTCGCCACAGGCATTCGAAGGCTTGCGCATTGCGGGTCGTAAGCCTTGGCGTTTAGATGCCAACCTAGCAACCCCAGATCATAACGTTCCTACCACCAAAACTGAGCGTGATGTGGGCATTGAAGGCATTGTTGATCCTGTATCAAAAATTCAGGTGAAAACCCTTGATGAAAACTGCGATGAATTTGGCATCGTTGAGTTCAAAATGAAAGACATTCGCCAAGGTATTGTGCATGTGGTTGGCCCTGAACAAGGTGCCACCTTGCCTGGTATGACAGTGGTATGTGGTGATTCTCACACGGCAACCCACGGTGCGTTTGCAGCATTGGCTCACGGTATCGGCACCTCTGAAGTTGAGCACGTTCTTGCGACTCAATGTTTGATTCAGCGCAAAATGAAAAACCTTTTAATTAATGTGGAAGGTGAGTTGGGTGCAGGTATTACCGGTAAAGATGTTGTATTGCATGTAATTGGTGTGATTGGTACGGCTGGTGGTAATGGTTGTGCAATGGAATTTGGCGGCAGCGCCATTCGTTCTATGAGCATGGAAGGCCGTATGACTATGTGTAATATGGCGATCGAAGCTGGTGCTCGTGTAGGCATGGTGGCATTCGATGAAATCACAGCTGAATACGTGAAAGGTCGCCCTTATGCACCTAAAGGCGCAGATTGGGAGAAAGCTGTAGCAGCTTGGTCTGACTTAACATCTGATGCAGGTGCAGTATTCGATAAAGTGGTTGAGATTAAAGCTGAAGATATCAAGCCTCAAGTAACTTGGGGTACCAGTCCTGAGATGGTGACCACTATTGATGGTTTTGTGCCTAAGTTAGAAGACGCAAAAGACGATGTAGAGCGCAGCGGTTTTGAGCGTGCTTATAAGTACATGGGTTTAGAGCCGGGTCAAGCCATTACGGACATTGAATTGGATCGTGTATTTATTGGTTCATGTACAAATAGTCGTATTGAAGATTTGCGTGCTGCGGCTGCCGTTGCTAAAGGCAATAAAGTAGCTGGTAGTGTGAAACAAGCGTTAGTGGTTCCGGGTTCCGGTTTAGTGAAAGAGCAGGCTGAAAAAGAAGGTTTGGATAAAATCTTTATCGAAGCCGGATTTGAATGGCGTGAGCCGGGTTGTTCTATGTGTCTTGCTATGAATGCAGACAAATTAGGCAATGGTGAACACTGTGCATCGACTTCAAATCGTAACTTTGAAGGTCGCCAAGGTTACGGTGGTCGTACCCATTTGGTGAGCCCTGCTATGGCCGCAGCTGCCGCTATTGCTGGTCACTTTGTTGATGTTCGTCAGTTTGAATTGGTTAAATAAGGAGTTAAACAATGGAACCTTTTGTTAAGCAAAGCGGTATTGTGGCTCCTATGGATCGCGCCAATATCGATACCGATATGATCATTCCTAAGCAGTTTTTAAAATCCATTAAACGCAGTGGTTTTGGCCCGAACTTGTTTGATGAGTTGCGTTATTTAGATGAAGGTCAGCCTGACGCAGATAATTCAGGTCGCCCGCTTAATCCGGATTTTGTATTGAATCAGCCACGTTACAAAGGTGCATCAGTTTTGTTAGCCCGTGAAAACTTTGGTTGTGGCTCATCACGCGAACATGCACCTTGGGCATTAGAAGATTTTGGCTTTCGTACCATTATCGCACCAAGTTATGCGGATATTTTCTTTAACAATAGTTTCAAAAACGGCCTGCTTCCGATCGTTTTAGATGAAGAAATCGTAGATGGCTTATTTAAAGAAGTGCAAGCCAATGAGGGTTATGAATTAACCGTTGATTTAGAAAATCAAAATATCATTAAACCTAATGGCGACACCATTGCATTTGAGGTGGATTCGTTCCGTAAACATTGTTTGTTAAATGGTTTGGATGATATTGGTTTAACGCTGCAAGATGCGGATGATATTAAGTCGTACGAAGATAAGCGTCGTCAGTCTTCGCCGTGGTTGTTTGATCAGGTTAAATAAAGGTCAGGCGTCCGACGTCTGACGTCCGACGCTCTGCCAATTGAATGAAAAATTTTTGCTTGAATGTATAAGCTTTCAGGCTAGCAGAGAAAATTACATGACTAAAAAAATTCTTGTATTACCGGGTGATGGCATTGGCCCAGAAATCGTAACCGAAGCGGTTAATGTTCTAAATACAGCAAAAGAAAAATTCAATCTTGATATTGAATTGGATAATGCCTTGGTGGGTGGTGCTGCTTACGATGAGTTTGGTTCACCATTACCAGATGTGACCATGGATAAGGCTCGTGCATCTGATGCCATTTTACTGGGTGCGGTAGGCGGCCCTAAATGGGACAACCTTGAAGATCGCGAATTGCGCCCAGAAAAAGGCCTATTAGGTTTGCGCTCTGGCCTTGAGTTGTTTGGTAATTTGCGACCAGCTATTTTGTATCCTCAGCTGGCGGATGCCTCATCACTTAAACCTGAGGTTGTGTCGGGTTTAGATATCCTGATCGTACGTGAATTAACAGGCGGTATTTACTTCGGTAAGCCCCGCGGTATTCGCGTATTAGAAAACGGCGAGCGTGAAGGTTACAACACATACGTTTACAACGAGACTGAAATTCGTCGCATTGCAAAAGTGGCGTTTGAATCTGCACAAAAACGCGGTAAAAAATTATGTTCTGTTGATAAAGCTAACGTACTTGAGGTGACGGTACTGTGGCGTGAAATCATGGAGCAAGAAGCAAAAAACTACCCAGATGTTGAGCTTTCTCACATGTACGTTGATAACGCAGCCATGCAGCTTGTGCGTGCGCCTAAGCAATTTGACGTAATGGTAACCGGTAACATGTTTGGTGATATTTTATCGGATGCGGCGGCCATGTTGACGGGTTCTATCGGCATGTTGCCTTCTGCGTCTTTAGATAAAGATAACAAGGGTATGTACGAGCCTTGTCACGGCAGTGCCCCTGATATTGCAGGTCAAGGTATCGCTAATCCGCTAGCGACCATTTTGTCGGCTTCAATGATGTTGCGCTACAGCTTGGGTGAAGTAGCTGCGGCTGATGCCATCGAGCAAGCAGTTAGCAATGTATTGGATAAAGGTTTGCGTACGGCTGATATTTTCTCTGCTGGTATGCAAAAAGTATCAACTGCTCAAATGGGTGAAGCAGTAGTCGCTGCATTAAAGGAGCTTTAAGTTATGAGTGCTAATTTAAAAGTAGGTTTAGTGGGCTGGCGCGGCATGGTTGGCTCGGTTTTGATGCAGCGTATGCAAGAAGAAGGGGATTTTGATCTGATTCAATCTACCTTCTTTACGACATCGCAAAAAGGTTTGCCGGCACCGGATTTTGCGGGTAAAGATTCTGGGCTATTAGAGGATGCGTTTGATGTTGAGTCGTTAAAAGCGCAAGACGTCATTATCACTTGCCAGGGTGGTGATTACACAAAAGAAGTCTACCCAAAACTGCGTGCAGCGGGTTGGGAAGGTTACTGGATTGACGCGGCTTCTTCTCTGCGCATGGATGATAATGCCATTATCGTTCTGGACCCAGTGAACCAGCATGTCATTGAAAAAGGCCTAGAGTCTGGCGTTAAAACCTATGTGGGTGGTAATTGTACAGTAAGTTTGATGCTACTAGCCTTGGGTGGTTTGTTTGAGAAAGGCTTGGTTGAGTGGGTTTCTCCAATGACTTATCAAGCGGCGTCAGGTTCGGGTGCCAAGCACATGCGTGAGTTAATCAGCCAGATGGGTGCTGTTCGCGATAACGTTAAAGAGCTATTGGATGATCCTGCGTCTGCTATTCTTGAAATAGATAAAAGCACGGCTGAGTTTATTCGTAGTAAAGATTATCCGGTTGATCAGTTTGGTGTGCCGTTAGCGGGTAGTTTGATTCCGTATATTGATTCTCAATTAGAGTCTGGCCAAAGCCGTGAGGAGTGGAAGGCTGAGGTTGAAGCTAATAAAATCATGGGAACAAGTGAGGCGCCGACACCAATCGATGGTTTGTGTGTGCGTGTGGGTGCGATGCGCTGTCACTCTCAGGCTATGACTATTAAATTGAAAAAAGACCTGCCAGTGGCTGAAATTGAGTCAATTTTGGCGGGTGCAAACGACTGGGTGAAAGTGATCCCGAATGAACGTGAGATTACAATGCAGGAGCTGACTCCTGCCAAGGTGACGGGTACTTTAAGTATTCCTGTTGGCCGTATTCGTAAGTTGAATATGGGTCCTGAGTATATCTCGGCATTTACGGTAGGTGATCAGTTGCTTTGGGGTGCGGCAGAACCACTTCGTCGCATGCTTCGAATCTTGTTAGTAAAATAGAAAGCGCATCTATGGGGCATTGATTGCCCCATAGATGATAAATTTGATTTAAAAACGATCAACTGGCTCGAAAAATTGTGGCCAAAGTCCCGCAACCCCTTATTAATATTGATAAATACTTGAAATTACTTAATACTTGTCCGCTTAATGACACAATCATATAAATAGATTGTTTAGATAGGGCTAATTTATACCCTGTCGGCCCAAAGTATTAAAAAAATAAAGGATACATTGCTATGTTGCGAAAGCTCGCGATTGCAATTGCCGCATCTGGGGCGATGATGAGTGCTACAAACGTTCTTGCCTTAGGCATGGGCGATATTGAGCTGGAATCTGCTTTAAACCAGCCATTGGATGCACGAATTAAGCTCTTGAAGGCAAGTGAGCTAGAAGATTGGGAAATGAAACCCAATTTAGCTTCGACTGACGAATTTGAAAAGTCAGGCGTTGAACATGTATTCTTTTTAAATAACTTACAATTTGCTATCGAGCGCTCTGGTGATGACGTATATGTTCACGTCACTTCAAACCAAGCAGTGGTTGAACCATTTCTGAATTTCCTTGTGCAAGTAGACTGGCCAAATGGTCGTTTATTGCGCGAATACACATTATTGTTAGATCCTCCTGTATTTAATGAAGAGCCAACTGAGCCTGTTCGACCTGCTCAGGTTGATGGTTATGCTCAAGATGATATGGCAGATGAATCAATGGCGCTTCCAGGTACGGCTCCTTCAGCTATGGCCCCAGCGTCTTCAGCTCCATCTGTTGAAAAAATGGTGCAAGAAGCACCTAAGGCAAAGCCACAAGCTGAACCTAAAGAGTCCGTTTATAAAGTTCGTGCAAATGATACGTTATGGGAAGTGGCTATCCGCACACGAGCCAATCGTAGTATTTCGCCACAGCAAGCAATGCTGGCTATTCAAGATTTGAACCCTAACGCATTTATTAATGGCAATATTAATCGTCTCAAGAAAAACCAGGTACTGCGCGTACCTGATGAGCAGCAAATGTTGTCACGTACGTTTGATGAGGCTGTTTCTGAAGTAGCACTTCAAAACCAAGCTACCGCAAAACGTAAAGCACAGTTAGATGCCACGCGTAAAGATGCAGCGATGCAGCGTGATGATAAATTGTCCGGTGCTCAGCTTAAGTTATTAGCGGGCGGTGAGGCTACGACCGACAATGAGCGTAGCGCTAGCGGTCAGGTTTCTGCTAAGACTGCCGGTGATCAATCTAAATTAGAGAAAGATCTTTCTATTACGCTTGAGAATCTTGATAAAACCACTCGTGAGAATCAAGAACTACGCAGTCGTCTGGATTCTTTAGAAGAGCAAATTAATACCTTGCAGCGTCTCATTAATCTTAAAGACGAACAGATGGTTGCTTTGCAGTCCGGTATGGCGGCTAAACCGGTTAAGCCAGTTATAGATGCACAAAAACCAAAAGAAGCGGCGACCACTGAATCTAAAGATTTAAATTTTGCTGATGCCACAAATAAAGCGAAAGAAGTTGAAGATAAAACACCATTGAAAGCTGAGGCGCCTAAAAAAGTTGAAACGCCAAAGCCTAAGCCAGTGTTGGCAGCTCCTGTAGAAGAAGAATTTGATCCTATTGCCTTTGTAATGGACAACCCTCCAGTGTTAGGAGTAGGTCTTGGTGCATTGCTATTAGCGCTTCTGGGTATAAATTACGCTCGCAAGCGTAAAGAAAAAGCGGAAGAAGAAAAAGAGACTCAAGGTTTTGATTCCCAAGATCCATTAGATGATGTATCGCTGGGCGATGATTTCAATGAAGATTTTTCTTCTGAAGAACAAGAGGGTGACCTTGACCTAGGTGGTTTTAACGAAGGTGATCTTTCTGACTTCGAAGATGACAATTCTGATGCTGGCTTGTTAGGTGATTCGCAATCTAATGATCAAAGCGAAGACGTACTTGGTGAAGTTGATGTTTACCTGGCTTATAACAGGCTTGAGCCTGCTCGTGCATTGTTAGAGAAAACTATTGAGTCTCAACCTTCGCGAATGGATCTTCGTGTGAAAATGGTCGAAGTGCTTTCGTCAATGGATGATAGTGAAGCGCTGGCTGAGCATGTTGAATTTATTAATGTGAATGGCTCAGAAGAAGACAAAATTTCTGTATCGCAATTTCAGTCTGGTGGCGCTTCTGATGAAGTGAATGAAGATTTTGCCATGGACTTCGGGCTGGATGATGATTTAACGCAAAACGATGACTCTCTATCATTAGACACATTAGAAACGGATATTAGTTTAAATGAAGAGTCCAGTGACTTAGATTTTGACCTTGACGGGTTGGAGCTGAGTGGAAGTGATGATTTAGAAACTGATTTAGAGTTTGGTTCGGATCTTGATGTTTCTTTAGGTGATGACCTTGAGAGTACCAATGATTTATCTTTGGACTTTAATACTTCTGATGACACTGAGACGGATTTGGATATCAGTCTTGATGAGTCCGATGACTCTAGTAGTATGGACTTTGATCTTAGTGATTTTGAATCATCTGCCGATTCAGAAGTATCACTAGATGATATCGAAGAGCCTACTGATCTTGAATTGGACCCATCATTAGATACTTTATCGTTGGATGCGTCTGACGATGAGATTGATCTTGATTTATCTGAGTCTGATCTTGGTGAGTCGCAAGATAGCGAATTAAAATTCGAGCTTGATGATGAAAGTGATGAAGCCAACTCATTGGATTTTGAACTGTCAGATTCTGAGTCAGTAGATATTCCTAAGCTATCCAGCTCCGATGACCTTGATGATTTGTCATTTGAAAGCAGTGAAGGCAGCGATGAATTTGCTTTGGATCTTGAAGCTGAAGTTAAGCTTGATTCGGGTGATTTAGAATTAGGTAGCTTGGATGAAAATAATGAAGACTTTGAATTCTCTTCATTAGAATCAGATGCAGCTGATGATGCGTTACCTGAATTTGAAGAAAACCTTTCTTTTGATGAAGAAGAAATGGATCTCCCAGAACTAACAGATGAGATCTCTAGTGATTTAGACAGTGAGCTTGAATCTTTAGCTGGTGATGATATTGAATTGCCAACACTTGAAACGCCTACTGATGATTTAGATGAATTACCTGAGCTTGATGATGATTTCGATCTTGCTGTTGCATCGCCTTCAGAGGAGTTGGAGTCAGCTGAAGAAGTGGCGGCCGAATATAAAGAAGAATTACCTTCATTAGATGATGCGGTTGATGGGGATGACTTCCCACCACTAGGTGATCTTGATGATATTGATCTTGATAATTTAGATAGTGACCTAGACTTCTTAAGTGGCACTGATGAAAGTGAAACTAAATTAGATTTAGCGCGAGCCTATATTGATATGGAAGATCAAGACGGTGCTCGAGAAATCCTCCAAGAGGTTTTGGAGGAAGGCACAGATGAGCAGAAGCAAGAAGCGACGAAGCTCATGGATGGTTTAGTGTAAGTAAAGCATTTTGCTTAACATTACCCCGAGTATGGAGACATGCTCGGGTTTTGTTTTTTTAGGTAGTAGGTATGACAGAAGAACAACCCGTTCAGCGTTGGGTTGCTGGTGTGGAATACAACGGCGCTCGCTTTAAAGGGTGGCAAAAGCAAAAGCATCACCCAGGCCCTAGTGTTCAAGAATCCCTTGAGGTGGCCATTTCTGAGGTGGCAAATCATCAGGTTAATGTGGTTTGTGCGGGTAGAACAGATGCGGGCGTACACGCCAGTGCTCAGGTGATACATTTTGATAGTCCTTCGGTGCGGAGTGATCGTGGCTGGAAAATGGGTATCAATACCAAATTACCGGATGGAATATGTGTAAATTGGGTGCAGCCCATTAGTAGCGATTTTCATGCTCGCTTTAGTGCAGTAGCTAGGCGATATCGTTATTTCATCATGAATAAACCCGTTAAACCGGGGTTGATGCATGACCAAGTAACTTGGTGGCGACAACCATTGGATGCGGACAAGATGCATGAGGCGGCCCAAGCCTTATTAGGTGAGCATGACTTTACCTCGTTTCGAGCGCGAGACTGTCAGGCTAATCACCCAAGGCGAACCATGAAAGACATTAGTGTTAAACGCATGGGAGACTGGGTGATGTTGGAGGTATGCGCTAATGCGTTTTTATATCATATGGTTCGCAATATAGCGGGTGTGCTTCTGCCTATTGGTCACGGCTCCAAATCAGTTGAATGGTGCAAACAGGTCTTAGAAGCAAAAGATCGCACCAAAGCTGGGGTGACGGCTCCAGGTGAGGGGTTATATTTTGTGGATGTGGAATACCCCGAGTATCCCGACCTGCCTATTGATCATAAGGGCCCTTCATTTTATGAACTTATGCAAATGAATAAATCATGATGAAACGAACTCGCGTAAAAGTCTGTGGTATTACCCGTGTTGAAGATGCGCTAGCTGCGGTTGATGCTGGGGCTGATGCAATTGGCTTGGTTTTTTATGAACCAAGTCCTCGTTATGTGCGTATAGAACAAGCAAGAGAGATAGCTGCAGCAGTTCCTGCTTTTGTCTCTGTGGTGGCGTTATTCGTAAATGCACAGGCCCAGCAGGTGCAAGAGACTTTGAATAGCGTTAGAATAGATTTACTTCAATTCCATGGTGACGAAGAAAATGACTTTTGCAGTCAATTCCAGCGCCCCTTCATTAAAGCCCAGCGTGTCCGGCAAGCGTCGGATGTGGTGGCGTCGAGCTTGCGGTTCCCAGACGCATTGGGAATTCTGCTAGACAGCTATAAGCCTGGTGTACCTGGTGGTACAGGTGAGACCTTTGATTGGTCCATGATTCCAGCAAACCAAACCAAACCTTTAATACTCGCAGGGGGGCTAACCCCTGATAATGTGGCTTTTGCAATTGAGCAAGTTCAGCCGTTTGCCGTGGATGTGAGCGGTGGTGTTGAGCAAGCAAAAGGCATTAAAGACCCTGCGAAAATAGATGCATTTTTAAGTGAGGTATATCGTGTCAACAACTGATAAGACAGCGATTGATCTTAAAGCGGTAACCATGTTGCCAACTAAAACCGGTCACTTTGGCCCTTATGGCGGTCGGTTTGTTTCTGAAACATTGATGGCGGCCCTTGATGATTTAACAGAGTTGTATGATCGTCTAAGCCAGGACCCTGAGTTTCAAAAAGAATACGACTACGACTTGGCTCACTATGTGGGTCGTCCTTCACCTTTGTATTTTGCAGAGCGCTTAACTGAAAAGGCCGGTGGTGCAAAAATTTATTTAAAACGTGAAGACTTGAACCACACTGGTGCTCATAAGGTAAACAACACCATCGGGCAGGCCTTATTAGCGAAGTATACAGGCAAGCCAAAGGTGATTGCTGAAACCGGTGCTGGCCAGCACGGTGTGGCCACGGCGACCGTTGCTGCGCGTCTGGGTTTGCAGTGTACCGTATTTATGGGTGCAACAGATGTTGAGCGTCAAAAGCTGAATGTTTATCGCATGCGTTTACTTGGCGCAGAAGTCATACCTGTCACCTCTGGTACTGCCACATTAAAAGACGCCATGAATGAAGCCATGCGTCATTGGGTCACTAACGTAGATGATACGTTTTATATCATTGGCACAGCGGCTGGTCCTCACCCATATCCAAAACTTGTGCGTGATTTCCAATCTATTATTGGTCGTGAAACCAAGCGTCAATCAATGGAGCATGAAGGTCGTTTGCCAGATGCGGTTGTGGCTTGTGTCGGTGGTGGATCAAATGCAATTGGTATGTTTTATCCATTTATCGAAGATGAATCAGTAGCTATGTATGGGGTTGAAGCGGGCGGTCATGGTTTAGATGGCAATGACCACGCTGCACCATTATGTAAAGGCAAGCCGGGCGTACTTCACGGTAATCGTACTTACTTAATGGAAGATGAAAACGGACAAATCATGGGTACGCATTCTGTATCTGCAGGTTTGGATTACCCAGGCGTAGGGCCTGAGCATTCTTACTTAAAAGATATAGGCCGTGTGAATTACGTTGCCGCTACCGATCAGGAAGCACTTGATGCGTTTCATACCCTAACCGAAATTGAAGGCATTATGCCTGCTTTAGAGTCAAGTCATGCCGTGGCGTATGCCATGAAACTTGCGGCAACAATGGATAAAGATCAAATTGTTGTGGTGAATTTATCTGGTCGTGGTGATAAAGATATTCATACCGTAGCAGGGCTCGACGGTATCGAAATATAATTAATTGGAGCTAGCTGCATTATTAATGCTGCGTTAAAAGATCGCTCAGGTTTGTCATTTATGGATTATAAATCCGCACCTTTGCGATCTTGTGCCTTGCCTTGCCTTACCGGCTTCGCTAACGCTCCATACTCAATGACGATTGTAAAAACTTTGAATTGATTCAGAGTTTGATTTGTACGAGGCCACCTTGTGGCCGATCTTAAAGAATTAAAATTAGCGTCCGGCGTCTGACACCAGACATCCGACTAGGAATAGAAAAATGAATCGTGTAGATCAATGTTTTGTCGATTTAAAAGCGGCAGGCAAAAAAGCGCTTATACCATTTATTACAGGTGGTGATCCAAAACCGAATTTGACGGTCGAATTAATGCACACATTGGTTGATAGTGGTGCTGATATTATTGAGCTGGGTGTGCCTTTCTCTGATCCAATGGCAGACGGCCCAACAATACAGCTAGCGTGTGAGCGTGCTTTAAAACATAACACCAGCTTAAAAGATATTTTAGGTATGGTTAAAACGTTCCGTGAAACCAACAGTAAAACCCCAGTGGTGTTAATGGGGTATTTGAATCCAGTCGAAGTAATGGGTTATGAAAAGTTTGCAAAGCTTGCCAGTGAATCGGGTTTAGATGGTGTTTTGGTAGTTGATATGCCACCAGAAGAATCTGAAGAACTGGCAGGTTACTTTAAAGAACATGACTTGAAACTTGTATTTTTAATGGCGCCAACGACGCCAGATGCTCGTGCCAATATTATCTGCTCCCATGGTTCTGGCTACTTGTACTATGTATCTGTGAAAGGGGTGACAGGCTCCGCCGCTTTGGATATTGATGATGTAAAAGCCAACCTAGATCGCATTCGCACCAAAACTCAGCTGCCATTAGGCGTTGGCTTTGGTATAAAGGATGGTAAAACCGCAGCGGCTGTAGCCAATGTTGCAGATGCTGTTATTGTGGGCAGTGCGTTGGTTCGTTGTATTGAAGAAAATGAACATGAACCAGAAGTTATCAAGCAGCGTTTATCTGCATTGATGACTGAAATGCGCACAGCCATGGACGCATAATCGATAATTAGGGTGAGCCTATGAGTAACTGGCTAGATAAAATTGTTCCAGCCAGCATCAAAGCGACTACGCAGGCAAAAGCGAGCCAAGTACCAGAAGGTCTTTGGACTCGCTGCCCTGATTGTCAAACGGCATTATATCAAGCGGATTTAGAGCGTAATTTAAATGTGTGTGATAAATGCCAATACCACTTCCGTATTTCTGCTCGCAGACGATTGCATTTGATTCTTGATGTTGAGCCTAGAACAGAACTATTCGCCGATGTTGAGCCTGTCGATAAATTAAAATTTCGTGATTCTAAAAAATATAAGGATCGCCTTTCTTCTGAGCAAAAAAAGACATCTGAAAAAGATGCTTTGATTGTTATGGAAGGCAAAATTAAGACGCTACCTGTCATTGCCTGTGCGTTTGAATTTTCGTTCATGGGTGGGTCAATGGGGCAGGTGGTGGGTGAGAAATTTGTATTGGCTTGTGAAAAAGCATTGGCAGAGCGAGTGCCATTAGTTTGCTTTGCAGCCAGTGGCGGGGCGCGCATGCAAGAAGCATTGTTTTCACTGATGCAAATGGCAAAAACCAGCGCGGCCATAGAAAAACTTAAGCAAAATAAAATACCGTATATTTCTGTTTTAACTGATCCTGTTTATGGTGGTGTGAGTGCCAGTTTGGCAACATTGGGTGACATTGTTATTGCCGAGCCAAAAGCATTGATTGGTTTTGCTGGCCCGCGGGTAATTGAGCAAACCGTACGCGAAACATTACCAGAGGGTTTTCAAAGAAGTGAATTTTTATTAGAACACGGCATGTTAGATAAAGTTGTGAGTCGTGAAAATCTTCGCCCAACCATTAAACGTTTGTTGCAGTTGTTAATGTCTTCATGAAAAAGAATTTAGATCAGTGGCTCGCTTTTCTTGAGTCAAATCATCCTACTGAAATTGATATGGGTTTAGAGCGTGTGCAAACCGTTGCACAAAGATTAAACCTTTTAAAGCCGGCGCCATTAACACTATTAGTGGCAGGCACAAATGGTAAGGGTTCAACTGTTACCATGTGTAGTAGTATTTTAAATGTCACTGGCATGAATGTAGGCAGTTATATGAGCCCACATTTACATGTATACAATGAACGTGTACGCATTAATGGTCAGCCTGTGGCTGATGAGCTGATCATAGAAAGCTTCGAAAAAATTGACGAGGCACGTGCCGAAATTAGCCTTACTTATTTTGAGGTGGGCACATTGTCTGCTCTGTATATTTTTAAAAAAGCCAAAGTGGATGCGGCGGTTTTAGAAATTGGCTTGGGTGGGCGTTTAGATGCGGTCAACATTGTTGAGCCTAATGGAGCTGCTGTTACCAGTATTGGTTTAGATCATCAAGATTGGCTGGGCAGTGATATAAATAGTATTGCGTATGAAAAAGCGGGTGTGTATCGAGCTTTTCAGCCAGCTATTTGTGGGGAGCGTAATCCACCTTCACGATTAATCGAGCATGCTAAAAGTTTAGATGCCAACTTGTTAATTAAGGGTCGTGACTTTGATTTTAAACGCACTGGCGATAAATGGTCTTGGCAGGGCGTTGCTGCTGATGGTCAAGCGTTAAACTTTGTTGATTTGACGTTGCCTGCATTACCTATTGAAAATGCATGTACTGCTTTACAGTTACTGATTCAAGTGTGTCCAATGTTAACTCTTGATGAAATTAATCTTGGTTTACAAAATGCGCAGTTAGGTGGGCGATTACAGCAGTTTGCATATCCGTATTCGGGGATTCTGGATGTAGGTCATAACCCTCAGGCTGCTAAGTTGTTAAATGAGCACCTAGTTTCTCAACCCATCAAAGGTAAGCGATACGCACTTCTGGCCATGCTAAAAGACAAAGATGCATTAGCGGTTGCGCAAAGTATGCCTGGTATTGATAAGTGGTATTTAGCAGGGCTAGATGGGTATCGCGGTCAAACTTGCCATGAGCTTGGCAATAAAGTCAGTGGTGTGATTGAAGTATCAGGTAAGTATGAAACCGTTGCTGATGGTCTTGATGGCCTGAAAGATATTATAACCAACCAAGATCAGGTCATTGTATTTGGTTCGTTTTTAACCGTGGCGGCTGCACAGCAATGGCTCGACACATTGGGTGCTCAGTTGCAATCAAATGCAGAAGTTGAAGGGTAGTTAGATGGATGAAGGGTTAAAACGTAAATTGGTGGGAGCAGGGGTGTTGGTGGCCGTTGCGATTGTTGTGTTGCCGCAACTATCCACTACCGCTGGTGATGCGTCCTATCTTGCTAAAAGTGTCCCCATTGAATCAAATATACCTGATATGAGCATGCCTTTACCGAAGTCACTGGCAATTCCCATGTCTCAGCCTTCAGAAGTGGCAATGAATACCCCTGAAGCGGTCACTCAAACGGATATAAAAGTCGATCAGCAGACGCTTAAGTTAAAAGCGTTCCAAAAGCCGGTGCTTGAAAATACGGGCCAATCTGTTGTGTGGCACATCCAAGTGGGGAGTTTCTCTAAAGCCAGTAATGCATTTGAGTTAAGAGATAACTTGCGAAAGGCAGGTTATGCCGCATTTGAAGCAGTCTCTAAGGACGGGGCTTATACACGGGTGTTTGTTGGGCCTAGTACACAAAAGCAGCAACTTGAAGAGCAAATGCTGGCTATAAAACAAGCATTTAAGATTCAAGGGCAATTAGTTGTCTTTGAAGACCAATGATTCCCTTTGCGCTTGGAATTCCCTTTGTTAGAATGCGCCCTTTCCTCAAGGGCGCTCGTTTTTATGTACTACAAAACGGCTCAAAATAACGGACTTTAATATGCTCATAATTGATTGGGTCATATTGGCCGTTGTATTGATATCTGCTCTTATCAGCATTAAACGTGGTTTTGTTAAAGAGATGCTGTCCCTTTCCAGCTGGATCGCTGCATTTGTTATTGCACGAATATTCAGCGGTCATCTTGATGTATTGTTGGTCAAATGGATTGAAACCCCTTCAGCGCGCTATGGTGCCGCTTTTGCCATATTGTTTGCGGCGACTTTGATAGTAGGGGCTATGATTAATAATTTAGTAGGCGAATTAGTTAAAGTGACAGGGCTTGCCGGCACTGATCGCATATTTGGTATTGTATTTGGTGTGGCCAGAGGTCTGATCTTAGTGACGGCTGCCATATACGGGCTACAAATGACTGCCTTTAGTGCAGACCCTTGGTGGAAAGAGTCTGCATTAATACCGCATTTTGAATTAATGGTGTCTTGGTCAAAGAATATCTTGCCAGGCGCTGCTGAAACCCTTCTGACACTGGGTAAATCCAGTGACTAAAATTGTATTAAAGAGGTAACGCCATGTGTGGCATTGTTGGTTTGGTTGCTAAGAGCAATGTGAATCAGGCGCTGTATGATGCTCTAACGGTTTTGCAGCACCGTGGTCAGGATGCCGCGGGTATGGTGACGTGTGACTCTGGTCGTTTTTACTTACGTAAAGATAATGGCTTAGTGAAAGACGTTTTCCGTACTCGCCACATGCAGCGTCTGGTTGGCAATATGGGTATTGGCCATATTCGCTATCCAACTGCAGGTAGCTCAAGTTCGGCGGAAGCACAGCCTTTTTATGTGAATAGCCCTTACGGTATTGTGCTGGCCCATAACGGCAATTTAACGAACACTCAAGATTTAGTAAAAGACGTGTATCGTGAAGACTTGCGTCACGTAAATACCAACAGTGACTCTGAGGTATTACTGAATATCTTTGCCCATGAGCTTCAGGAGCAAAAGAAATTAAAACCAACGGCGCAAGATGTATTTGATGCTGTAAAGCGTGTACATAAACGTATTAAGGGCGGTTACGCTGTTATTGCCATGCTAGCGGGTTATGGCGTGGTGGGTTTCCGTGACCCAAATGGTATTCGTCCTGCTGTATTTGGTAAGCGTACTACAGACAAAGGCGATGAATACATGATCGCCTCTGAAAGTGTTGCCCTTGATGCCCTAGACTTTGAATTGGTTCGAGATATTGAGCCAGGTGAAGCTATTTTTATTGATGTTGATGGTAATCTGCATACGCAACAATGTGCTGAGAACCCTAAGCTGACGCCTTGTATTTTTGAGCATGTGTATTTTGCTCGCCCTGACTCCATCATTGATAAAATCAGCGTATATAAAGCTCGTTTGAAAATGGGTTCACGTTTGGCTGAGAAAATTTTACGCGAACGTCCTGATCATGATATTGATGTTGTTATCCCAATTCCTGATACAAGTCGTAGTTCAGCGGTAGAATTGGCAAATCATTTGGGCGTGAAATACCGTGAAGGTTTTATGAAAAACCGTTACATCGGTCGTACCTTTATCATGCCAGGTCAGCAGCAGCGTAAAAAATCTGTGAAGCAGAAACTGAATGCGCTTGATCTAGAATTCCGCGGTAAAAATGTTTTGCTGGTTGATGACTCAATTGTGCGCGGTACTACGTGTGAGCAAATCATTGAAATGGCACGTGAAGCTGGTGCTAAGAAAGTGTATTTTGCCAGTGCGGCCCCAGAAGTACGTTTCCCTAATGTGTATGGCATTGATATGCCAGCTAAGGAAGAACTGATTGCTCATGGCCGTACGGTTGAAGAAATTCAAAAAGAAATCGGTGCAGACTGGTTGATCTATCAAGATCTAGACGACTTGATCGAAGCGACCTGCGACGGTGCTGATGTTAAATATGATTTTGATTGCTCAGTGTTTAACGGTGAATATGTCACTGGTGATATTGATGAAAAATATCTAGATAACTTGCAAGCGTTACGAAATGACGCAAACAAGAAACAAGATATTGAAAATAGCATCATTGATTTGCACAACGATGACGATGTTGAATAGAGAAATTTAAGTGGCTGATAATAAACGTTACAACTCTCAATTAGATGGTGCCGAATTCGCAACACTTGCCGTGCGGGCAGGTTATGAACGTACGCAAGAGCACGAACATAGTGAAGCTATGTTTCTAACATCAAGCTATGTGTTTGGTAATGCTCAAGAGGCGGCTGCGGTATTTGCCGGTGATGAAGAGGGTAACGTTTATACTCGTTACACTAACCCCACTGTTCGTACATTTGAACAGCGCTTAGCTGCTCTAGAAGGGGCACAACAGTGTGTGGCCACGGCATCTGGTATGTCGGCTATATTCTCAATGATTCTAGCGTTGTTGAATCCTGGTGATCATATTGTGTCGAGCCGTAGTATTTTTGGCTCAACCAATGTGCAGTTTAAAAAATACGTAAGCAAGCTGGGAATTACCGTTGATTACGTATCTTTAACGGACATAAATGAATGGCGCGACGCTATAAAAGACAATACTAAATTGTTTTTTTTAGAGTCACCTTCTAACCCTATGAATGAAGTAGGGGATCTAGCCGCACTGGTTGAATTAGCGCACAGTAACGATATTTTAGTAGCCGTTGATAATTGCTTTTGTACACCTGCATTACAACAGCCATTAAAATACGGTGTGGATGTGGTTATTCACAGTGCAACTAAATTCATTGATGGTCAAGGTCGCACATTGGGTGGTGCGGTTTTAGGTAGCCATGAATTAATGGAAGAAGTTGTCGGCGTGTTGCGCTCGGTTGGTCCAACCATGAGTCCATTTAATGCATGGGTCATGCTAAAAGGTTTAGAAACGTTAAAGCTTCGAATGAAGGCTCATAGTGAAAATGCAATGGCGTTAGCGCTTTGGTTAAAAGATCAGCCTAGCGTAAATGCCGTGCATTACGCGGGTTTGCCTGAGCATCCTCAACATGAACTGGCAAAATCCCAACAAAAAGACTTTGGCGGCGTTTTAGCGTTTGAAGTGTCAGGTGGAAAAGAAGCGGCTTGGTCTGTCATTGATAGTACGCGCATGTTTTCAATTACGGCTAATCTTGGTGATGCAAAAACCACGATTACCCATCCTGCTACGACAACCCATTGTCGAGTTGATCCTGCTGACCGTGAACGTGCTGGTATTACAGATGGATTGATTCGTATTGCTTGTGGCATCGAAGACATCGAAGACATTAAGCGTGATCTGTCTTTTGGTTTGAGCCGTATCTAAAAATTATAAAAAATTAGCCAATTTTGCATGGGAGTTTTGCTAATGGATGCAAAATTAAGCTCTGTTTTATCTGCACTAAACAGCGTTGTACTGGGTAAAGAGCATCAAGTAAAGTTGGCTTTGAGTTGCTTGTTAGCAAAAGGTCATTTGTTAATCGAAGACTTGCCAGGCATGGGGAAAACAACGCTTAGTCATGCATTGGCTAATGTGCTTGGGTTGCAGTATCAGCGCATACAATTTACAAGTGACATGCTGCCAGCTGATATTGTTGGTGGCAGTATTTATCAAAAAGACGAGCAGACGCAGCAAGGCGCTTTCGTTTTTCATCCTGGTCCTGTTTTTTCGCAAGTTGTTTTGGCTGACGAAATTAACCGTGCGACACCAAAAACTCAAAGTGCCTTATTAGAGGCCATGGAAGAGCGTCAGGTGAGTATTGATGGCAAAACCCATGCTCTGCCGCAACCTTTCTTTGTAATTGCCACACAAAACCCCATTTCTCAATCCGGAACGTTCACTTTGCCTGAGTCTCAGTTAGATCGTTTTTTAATGCGTATTGAACTGGGTTACCCGAATGCAAAAGCAGAGCGGGCTTTGTTAGAAGGGCGCTCAAACTCATCAATAAGTCTGCCGACATTGATGAATGAAAAAGAACTTTCAATGTATCAAAGTAAAGTAGCATCAGTCGCTGCTAGCTCTGCGCTGTTGGATTACATACAGCGCTTGATTGCTCAAACACGCGAGCACGCTTTACTGCGATATGGTTTATCACCTCGTGCTGCAATTGCCTTACTAAATACATCTAAAAGCTGGGCATTGTTGCATGGCCGTGATCATGTTCTTCCTGATGACGTGCAAGATGTATTTCGTTACGTGGCGCAACATCGACTAGAAGATGCACTGGTGGATAGCAAAAAGGATATTTGTGCCGACATATTACAAGCTGTTTCAGTGTTGTAATGGTGGTGCGGTTTAAGAAATTAAATCAATTCTATGAGCGTTGGCTTAATAAACGCTTGCCGTTGTCCAGTGAAATACAGTTAACCCAAAAACGCATTTTTATTTTTCCAAATAAAGTGGGTTTTTTGTTTTTAGTGTTACTTTCTTTGTTGTTGGTGACCGGTATAAATTATCAAAATAACCTGATTTTAAGTATTGGGTTTATTATGATTAGCCTGTTTATTACCACCATTATTTCTACCTATCAAAATATATCTTCACTGATTGTTAAAGCAGGGGCGTGTGCACCTTGCTTTGCAGGTGAGACAGTTACGCTGCCATTAACGTTTACTAACCCTAATAAAGCATCAAAAATAGGTGTGTTTGTGGGCTTTAATGAGTCTGAGTCAAAGATTGTTCCTGTTATTCATGATCAGCAAACCTTTAAGCTTAACCTGTTAGCTAAGACGCGTGGACATTTGGTTGTGCCGCGCATAAAGCTTTTTAGTGTTTACCCTTTAGGGTTGCTTACGTGTTGGAGTTGGCTGCGCTTAGATTTTAATGGGGTCGTCTATCCTTCTCCCGTTGATTTACCGTTTCGAAGCAGTACTGGTGAGGGGCTTGATGATCAAACAGAGACCACTCAATCAGGTATGGATGAATTTGATGGCTTAAGGATGTATCAAAAAGGGGATTCACTTAAGCGCGTTGCTTGGAAGCAATACGCTAAAACACAGCAATTAATGACAAAACAGTACCTCGATTATCAAGGTGATGAACGTTGTCTAGATTGGCAAACACTTTACGGTTTTGAAACAGAATATCGATTACAAGTATTATGCGGTTGGGTGTTGGCTGCTCATAAGCAGCAAGGAGAATACAGATTAAGATTACCTGGCATAGAAGTGCCCTTGGGCAGTGGTGAAAAACACTTGCAGCGTTGTTTAACTGAGCTTGCTCTTTTTCAGTCTGCAAGGAGTGCAAATGGCCATTAGTAGTAGTCATATGTCTCAAACAACATTAATGTTTTTGTTTGTGAATGTCTTTGCTGCCTTGCTATTACACCTTGGGCGTTTACCGGTTTGGTTAATTGTTTTTTCAATTACCGCATTGGTATGGCGCTTATCAATGTTCACTGGTCGGGTGCCTAAAGCTAATTGGTTTATTAAGCTGATTTTGGTGAGTTCTGGTTTTATCGGTATTTATTATAGTTATGGTGCGACACTCACCATTGAAGGCATGGTGTCATTACTCATTGCTGGTGTCATGCTAAAACCCCTAGAGGTTTCAAAATCTAACGATAGTTATCTGCTTATTTTTCTCAATTATTTTCTTTGTGCATTACTGTTTTTGTTTGACCGAACGCCACTTGATTTTTTACTGGTTATATTTGTGATGGTGCTAACGCTTGCATCACAGGTTTTGGTGCATTTTTATGATCAAGCAAATCGAGTCCAAAGTATTAAAACAGGTTTGGGTTTGCTGCTTAAATCGATTCCATTAGCATTGGTTTTATTTTTTGTATTACCAAGAATAGGGCCGCTGTGGACGCTCAATATACCAACTCAATCTGGGGTTGTGGGTCTGAGTGACTCTATGTCCCCAGGCAGTATCGCTCAATTAGGTAAAAACAATGAGCTAGCCTTTAGGGTGAAAATACTTGAAGGTGACTTGCCAATGAATCAGCGTTATTGGCGTACATTTACATTAAATGAATTTGACGGTCAGACATGGCAGGTCAGTAAAGCTTACCAACAAGAGAATAACAATAATTTTTATGATCCTAGTCGAAACAGTAATCGTTATGAAGTGATGGTTGAGCCCCATGAGAAAAATTGGCTGTTTGCACTTGGGGCAGCCAAACCATTAACACAAGGGATAACCATACAAAACGATGCTACTTTGCGAAGCAAGCGAAAACTATACAACCAATGGCAGTATCAGGTGGGTTCTAACTATGGTGAGTTGCTGCCTCAAACAATTCTTACTCGAACCGAATGGTTGACTTACACTTACCTGCCTGAAGGTTCAAACCCCAAAGCGAAAGCATTTGCGCAGCAGTTAAAGCAACAAGCGGATAATCTGCCATTGTTTATTGAAATATTACGCTCATATATTTCAACGCAGGGTTTTAATTATACCTTGAGTCCTGGTATGTATGATGGTGATCATCAAATTGATGATTTTTTGTTTGAATCTAAATCAGGTTTTTGTTCTTACTATGCTGGTTCACTGGCATTTTTACTGCGCTCTATAAATGTGCCTTCTCGCGTTGTTGTGGGGTATATGGGAGGTGAAGATAACGAGATCTCACAAACCATGTCTATTTATCAGCGTGATGCCCATGCTTGGGTTGAAGTGTTTATTGAAGGCCAGGGTTGGTTAAGGCTAGATCCTACCGCTTGGGTGTCACCTGAACGTGTTGAGTCAGGTTTGCAGCAAGCAATTCCTAACGAATTTCAAGGCTTTAATACCAGTGCCCAGTGGTTAAAAGATTTACGTAAACAATGGCAAGCGTTTGATTATTTGTGGAATGAATGGATGCTTAGCTATAAAGGTGGCAAGCAGCAAGCATTGCTACAAGATTTATGGGGTAAGCGTAATACCAATGAATTAATCATGCTTTTATTAGGTGTTTTTATATTTTTGGGTTTAGGTTTGTTTGGGTTTTTATGGTGGGATCAGCGAGCTAAACCTTTAAGTAATGAGAAAAAGATTTTTAATATGCTACTTGCATGGTTGCAAGACCAGCACTCTTATAAAAAAGTCACATCGAATGATAGTCTTACTATGGGGCAGCTCTTAGATAAGTTACAAATTAAGTATCCTCATCTGGATCATTCATTACTTGCTTTGAAAAAAGAGATGGCACGTCAGCTTTATTACCCTGATGCACAAGGAATAAACAAACAAGATAGCCAGCGGATAATCAAGCTCATCAAAATTTTAAAAAAACAAACAAGTTAGTGTTGATTACAAATGTTTTTCCATATAGATGTGGTTATTAAGTTTTAAGTTGTAGCTGTTTTGAATGCAAATGATTTTAAAGCCATGGGATAGGTATAAATTCAGCGCCTTTTGGTTTTTTTGTGTCACATCTAGACTCAGTTTAGATAACCCTAATTCCTTTGCTTGCAGGGCTGCTTGGTGGATGAGTTTGCTGGCAATGCCCTTGCTTTGGTAGCTTGGGTCAACAGCTAGGTGACATAAATACAAGCAATCCTCTTTTGGTGGTTTAACCAGTTCTCGCTCGAATTTTAATCCTTTCATTATGCCTTGGCAGCCATATTGTCTGAATATTGCGTAAGCATTGGCTAGAAATGTTTGTTTGTGGCTTTTGCTACTAAAGCGACCTAGGGTGCCAATAACCTTATCTTTGTCCAGACACACTAAATGATGTCTATGGCTAAACATAGAGCGGCGTGTACGAAATAAGTGGCGTAAAAATACCTTGTTGTCTGGGCCGTGTTGCTTATTGAATATAAAATCAAAGGCTGCTGGGCCTGATTGGTGTATGAGTTCGCAGGCACCTTGGGCATGAATCGGTTGTGCGGGCTTAATGATCATAGTATTTCTTTTTTCTTTTTTCTTTTACTATGTAAGCTTTTATAGTTCAGAAAAAGGTGCTATTTGGCCGAACTTTGGTTATATATAAATGTCTTAACTGCTCACTGATAAAACGATAAAGAGGTTTTCATGCTAGATTCGGTAAAGGATTATTACGGAAAGGTTTTGCAAGGCTCTCAAGACTTACAGACCAATGCTTGTTGTACCGATGAAGCCATGCCGGAATTTTTAAAACCGATTTTGTCGAAAGTGCATGATGAAGTCATGATGCGTTATTACGGTTGCGGTCTAGTAGTGCCTGAGCAGATGGCTGGACTAAAAGTGTTGGACTTAGGTTGTGGTGCAGGTCGAGATGTGTATGCTTTGTCAGCTATGGTTGGGGAATCTGGCCGAGTGGTTGGCCTTGATATGACAGATGAACAATTAGCGGTAGCCAGAGAATACCAAAATTATCATGCGGATATTTTTGGTTTTAAAGAAACAAATGTTGAGTTTATCCAAGGCGATATAGATCAATTGGAAAACCTACCTTTTGAGGATGGTTACTTTGATCTGATTGTTTCAAATTGTGTTATTAATCTTGTGCAAGATAAACAAAAGGTATTAAAACAAGCATATCGTTTGTTAAAGCAGGGCGGTGAAATGTACTTCTCTGATGTCTATTGTGATCGTCGAATCCCAGATGAGCTGGTTAAAGATGAAGTGTTATATGGTGAATGTTTAAGTGGTGCACTGTATTGGCGTGATTTTTTAGAGTTTAGTAAAGCAGCTGGCTTTACTGATCCACGTTTGGTTAAAGATCGTGTGTTAACCATAGAAAATGCGAAACTTGAACAAAAGATAGGTCACATGAATTTTTATAGTGCAACTTACCGACTATTTAAAATCGATGGTCTTGAAAGCGCTTGTGAGGATTATGGTCAAGCTGTGCGTTATAAAGGCACGATTGAGCATCAGCCGTATATGTTCATGTTAGATAACCATCATAAAATTGAAACGGGAAAAATGTTTTCTGTCTGCGGCAATACCTATCGCATGCTAAACGATACTCGTTTTGCTGAGCATTTTGAGTTTTTTGGTGATTGGTCAAATCATTTTGGTATCTTTCCAGATTGCGGGACGCCGATTCCTTTTGCTACTGATCAGTCAGGCGCACTTGGTGGGGCCTGTTGTTAAGAAGGTGAAACGAAAAATGCCAAGCTATAGCTTGGCATGTTTGTATCGAGTGTGAACTTTTAATTATGATGCTTTGTTTAATAAATACGGTGTGATGTCATCAACGTCAATTTGATCCGGGCTTAATACACGTTTTGCGTATTTTTCCCATACACGGGATTTTACAAATAGCTCGTATAAGTCAGGGTCTATGTGTTCGTCATCCACCATTCTATGCATGATATTTAAAGATAAACTGATCTTCATTGGGTCTTTGTAAGGTCTATCTTTTGCTGTTAGTGCTTCAAATATATCGGCTATGGCCATCATACGTGCCGGTATAGACATTTGATCTCGGGTCAACCCGCGTGGGAAGCCGGTGCCGTTCATTTTTTCATGGTGGCCACCTGCGTATTCAGGAACTCGTTTTAACTGTTTAGGGAAGGGTAAGCCTTCAAGCATGTCTATGGTGACAGTCATGTGATTGTTGATGATTTGCCTTTCTTCTGCGGTGAGTGTGCCCCTTTCAATACACAGGTTGTAAATCTCTTCTTCATTGAGCATGGGCTGCATGTTGCCGTTAATATCTGGCCATTGACGTTTAGCGATTTGATTGATTTTTTCTTTTGATTCGTCGCTCATGAACTCGCCACCTTTATTGCTGGTGCGCACGAATTCCAAATCCGTTGCTAAGTCTGTTAATTGATTATCAAATTCTTGTTTGAATGCGTTGGCATCTTTGGGGTTTTGTATGCAGGCTTGTAAATAATCAATTTCAAGTTTGTGTTTTAGGCAGTTAAAACGCGCTTCGATAAGTTCAATGCCGTCACGCATTTTATGTAACTTGGTGGATTTTTCTAGCACACTATCTGGCGTGGCAAGTTTGCCGCAATCGTGCATCCAAGCACTCACCCGTAATTCGTACCATTCTTCTTCAGTTAGGTTAAAGTCTTTGTACTGCTCGCTATCTTTACATGCGGCTTCTGCCATTAATTCCATGAGAAGAGGAACCCGTTGGCAGTGTCCGCTGGTGTGAGGACTTTTTGCATCAATGGCTTTAGCAATGGTTTTCACAAATGCATCTAATAAATTTTTAAGGTCTTGCACTAAAATTTGGTTGTTCAGTGCAATGGCAGCGTACAATGCCAAACCTTTTAAAAGCGGAATATAACGATCAGAGAAAGGGACTTTTTTATTGGTTTCAGGTAGGCGCGCATTAATTAACTGTAAGACACCAATTACTTCTTGTTGATGGTTTAACAGTGGGAATGTTAAAACACTTTGTGTGCGGTAGTTGGTTTGTTCGTCAAATTTTCTAGCGCCCGAGAAATCAAATTCATCTGAATGATAGACGTCATCAATGTTTACAATCTGCTTGCTGTTGGCACTATAAGCCGCCACGATGTGGTTATTTTCACTGCCATCTTCTTCAAATAATTCTAAGGGTGGAAAGGGAATAGGCACGCCGTGTTTGCCACCCATTTTGATATCTAAAATATCATTTTTTATGATTTCAAATTTTAATTTGGATGTTTCACCGCTGTCATCGCTTTGGGTTAAATATAGTGTGCCTCCCTCGCTATGGGTAAGGTTGATGGCTTCATCTAATATACGTTCAATGATTTCTTCCGTATCTTCAGTGGCTGCCAACTCAATTAATAAGGCTTTTTGGCTATCACTAATGGTGCGGTTTTCAATGGCGCTTGCTGCAAACGTTGCAAGTGACATGATCAAAGGTTCAACATCTTCACTAAAGGGAATGATCTCTCCCGTATCTGGATTTTGTGCATTAATTAATTGAAGCAAGCCTAGAATTTGGTTTGACTCGTTTAACAAAGGTATAGCGAGAACAGACTGGGTACGATAATTGTTTGCCGCGTCAAATTGCTTTGCACCAGAGAAATCAAACTGGGTATTGTCGTATGCGTCTTCAATGTTGATGAGTGTTTTTGCGTGGGCAGTGAAAGCAGCCACATGGTGCTGGTTGATATCGCCATTGTCTTCAAATAATGGAATGGGCGGAAACACAGACTCATTAGGGTTGCTCACAAGGCGTATATTTAAACTGTTGTTATGAACAATGGCAAAGTGCAAATGGGTAGGGGGTTGCTTATTGATAAGGTATAAGGTGCCCCCATCAGCGCCACAAAGCTGCTGAGCCTCATCTAATATTAATTCGCATAGCTTGGTGATGTTGCGTTCGCTAATAAGGTTGCGACCGATACGGACCAAGCTTTGATAGTCTGATTGTTGCATGATTGTCAGATTTAACGTGTCTAAGCTAAGACTAGTTCAAATCTGCAGAGTAAATAGGAAAAAAGGCGCTATTTCGTAATGGGCCACTGGCAAAAGCAGCCTTGGCCTATTTGATTGTAGTAAGCACGACTGGTTTGTGTGGCAATTCCGGTCAGCTGGCTATCAATGGCGCTGGTATTGGCTTGGCTGCAAAACGCGCCAAAACCTAAGGGGCCTATATAAAGAAGCTGGTTTAATGGCCCCTCAATGAGCACTGAAGGGTTGGCAGGCCAACTGGCCAATAACTGAGTATCAATGGTCTTTAATTTAGTTTGTGGGTTGAGTGATTGTAAGGACGCCAGTTGGTTTGAGTAGCTGTCTGGGATTAGGGTGATGTGTTCATAGCCCAAATCAGCGGTTAGCGTCATTGCATTAATGGCGTGTGGGCGGGCAAAGCGGTTGCATAAACAATCAGGCTGCCAAAGCTGAATAAGACGCGCATCTTGGGTTTTAGGTGGGAGGTGGGTTAATAGCTCTTTAAACCAAGCTTCCGTGTAGCTGGCTTGTAAAAATGCAGGCTCATGCTGAGTGAATTCATGTATATATCGGGTTTGGAACCAGCTAAGGGCCACCAGCATGAGAATAAGCCATAAACCGAGGCCAGCAAATATACTGATGATAAGGGTATTTGAGGGCGGCTTAGATTCGATCATTAGCCCTGCATTTTATTTTGGTTTTTCATCTTGATGGCCGCTAACTCAAGGGCTTTGGCAATTTTTTCGCGATCGTAATTGTTGATGCGATTAGTATCCATGTACATAGAAAACCCAGGTAGCTCATGTTCTATAAAAGACGATTTAGCTGCAAGGTTATGCCTAAAGTCCACAGCTTCATAAACAGGTACAGGGCGAGAAAAGCCTTTAGCGGTGATGGTGCCTTTTTCGCGGCAAATGATTTTATCTTGAATCAAGGCGTAAGCCTCGTGAGAAAGCAAAATCTCACCCGCTTCAGCGGCGCTTTCTAGGCGGCTGGCCATGTTTACTTCACGGCCAATGATGGTGTAATCCATGCGAGATTCCGTGCCAAAATTACCCACTGTGCAATAACCTGTGTTGATACCCATGCGTATTTCAAGGGGCGTTTGCACCCCTTGGGCGCGCCATTTTTGTCTGAGTACTTTCATGTGTTTGCGCATCTCAATGGCCATTGCCACACAGGCTAAGGTGTCTTTTTTGGCCCCTTGGGTGGTTGGATCCCCAAAAAATACCATGATGCTATCACCAATGTACTTATCAATGGTGCCACCATATTTAAGTGCAATGTTGGTCATCTCTGTTAAATAGTTATTTAGCAGCTCAGTTAATGCCTCAGACTCCAGTTGCTCTGATAATGCGGTAAACCCTCGGATATCTGAGAAAAAGACCACAAGTTTCTTACGCTGAGTCTCCAGTTTTACTTCGCGGCTACCTGAGAAGATAGACTCCCAAATTTGTGGAGAAATATATTTGGCCACTTTATTAGAGAGGTTCTTTTGTTTGGCTTGCTCAGCTTTTAATTCACTATGTAGCTTTTCTAGCTGTTTGGTTTGCTTGCCCGAATAAAACGACGTAACCGCTAAATGAAACGACATGCCAAGGGCGGAGCTGATATTTAACAAATTAGGGGCTTCAAAGTGTGGCTGAAAACCAAATATAAGGGTGCCAACAAACACCCCCAAGGTTGCGCCAACGATACAAGTAAACCAAGTGGTGGCACTGCCTAATGACATAACCGAAGCATTCACCATCACAAGAAACAAGATACTCGGCACAATGGCAAAATTCATATAGGCCAGCAAACAACCCACAAACGTAGCATCTAGTGTGATAAATATTGGGCGGCGTAAATGGGTAATATTTTCAGGAAGGCGTTTGCTGATTAACAGAGCAATAATTGGGTAAAACACGCAAATGCTTAATACTTCGGCTTCAAAACCACTCCATACCCCAAGTTTTGTGCCCAAAATGATAGTAATAGCCCCAGCAATAAAGCCTACGCTGCGAGAGTAAAACTCGTATAAAGGTGCTGACGGTGATTCTTGGCTGGTGTTAGTCATTGATCTAATTGATAATTCTGAGGTACAGCTGCGACAGTGCAGAATAAGAGCGGTATTTAATACTTAGATAGCCTTGGGTGCAAGGATCTACACTGGACATAGCGTAAAATAACCCCTGAAAAACAAAAAGATATAAGGCCGTCTAGTGAATACAGTCATTGAACTTCTACAAAACCGAGTATCTTGTCCTAAATTAGTGGCGCCAGCACCCAATAGGGACGAACTGCAACAGATCTTAGCCTGTGCCGTCAGAGCCCCAGATCACGCTCGCTTAAAGCCATGGTACTACCATGTGATACAAGGTAAGGCCCTAAATGAGCTGGGTGAGCTATTTGCCTCAACAATAGATGCTAATAATGTCGCTCAGGATAAGTTAGAGAAAACCCGAAACATGCCTTTGCGCGCACCTTTAATTATAGTTGCGGTGTGCGAGCCCCAAGAAAACGCAAAAGTCCCCGCCATGGAGCAAATCTTAGCGGTAGGGGCGTCTATACAAAATATGCAGGTCGCCATCAGCTCATTGGGTTTTGGCTCCATTTGGCGCACGGGGGATATGGCCCATGCAAAAGCCGTTAAACAGCATTTTGGTTTGTCAGATCAGGGAGAAATTGTTGGTTTTATCTATGTGGGCACCCCTGATAAACTGCCAAGCAAGCCCAATAGCAGTATTAATGAATACGTAAAATATTGGGAATAGTGCTTAAAAATCAAGGAACTACTTGCACTTGAAAGGGTGCTTTGTATAATACGCGCCCTTAAAGCTTTGCGCGTAAACGCATTGCCACTTGTTTGGGGTTTGATTCAAGTATAAAAAAACAAAAACTGATTTTGCGGTGAGGTGTCCGAGTGTCGACTCGAAGAGATTTCACGAGCATAGTTACGCAGTAACCGCGTGCGACTTGTTTGGGGTTTGATTCAAGTATAAAAAAACAAAACTGATTTTGCGGTGAGGTGTCCGAGTGGCCGAAGGAGCACGCCTGGAAAGTGTGTATACGGTAACGTATCGAGAGTTCGAATCTCTCCCTCACCGCCACTAATTCTAAAGCCCGAGATGAACACCATCTCGGGCTTTTTCGTTTCTGATTCGAGCAAAATTCAGAGGGAGGGGTGAGAGCTCTCGACAGAGTTTGACTGCGCGCAGCGCAAGTACGGAGCGAAGCGACGAGTCCGTAGGACGATTAATCCTCCCTCACCGCCACTAATTCTAAAAGCCCGAATATGAAAATGTTCGGGCTTTTTTCGTTTTATCGGCCTGTGCAATTTGAGGGAGGGGTGAGAGCTCTCGACAGAGTTTGACTGCGCGCAGCGCAAGTACGCAGCGAAGCGACGAGTCCGTAGGACGATTAATCCTCCTCACCGCCACTAATTCTAAAAGCCCGAATATGAAAATGTTCGGGCTTTTTCGTTTCTGATTCGAGCAAGATTCAGAGGGGGGGCGAGAATCCTCGACAGGGTTTGATTTGAATGAGTCTTCCAATTGTTTGCGATATTAAAAGGCGGTAGCGGCGATATGAAAACGCGAAGCGAATCCCTCCAGCCGTCTTGGCCACTAATTCTAAAAGCCCGAACATGAAAATGTTCGGGCTTTTTCGTTTTAGCGCTTTGTGAAATCTGAGGGGGAGGTGAGCACTCTCGGCAGGATTTGATATACGGTTTAAACACAGTATTTTGACTGAAATTGCTTGCAGTAAATGTACTGCTTACATAAACAGCGTATTTTTTATTTTAGGTCAAATTAGAAGCTCATGGCTCGAAAAATCAGAAAAAAGTGCTCGTTTTTACCTAGTTAATAAACCATAAATGCTTTAAATTCATAGGCTTATAAAAACAATAATCGAAATAACGAGACCCCGTTATTTTAAAATTATTTTGCGCGCTCGTTTTTACTGGCATCATTGATGATAAATTGCTGGTAAATAACTGTTTTAATAGGGTTTTTTTGTTATTTTTGAGCGGAATTAAAACTGCAAAAATGAGCACGCGCACGATTAAAATGTTAGCCATATTTATAAACATCGAGGCAAAAAATAATAGTGGAAGTATTTATGTCATTTTTTGAAGTATCTGAACAGGTTGCAAATAGGATAAACAACGCAGCTCAAATTATGACCGTTATTGGCGCTCTATTTGCACTTGTCGGAACTATTGCGGCTGTTTGGTCTGGTGGTATTAAAGAGCAGTATTCAAATGAAAAAATACAGCAGAACAAAGTGCAATCAGAAGTAGCTATTGCTGAAACAGCGAAAGCGAATGCAGAAACTGAAAAAGCGCGTGAACAGATTACATTTTTGTCTAGTAAAGCAGAACAAGCGAAACTTGAGCAAGAGCGATTGAAAGCACAGTTAGCATGGAGAAGGCTCTCTGAGGTGCAATACTCAACAATTAAAAAAGAGATATTAGGGAACTTAGTATCTGAGCTCTGGGTTACGTTCGTTAAAAACGACCCCGAATCAAATCTTTTTCGTGAAGATATAAACTCAGCTCTTGAATCGTCAGGTGTGAAAACTAAATATTACTCAGGTTATACAATGGCTGTTGGTTTAAACATCATTGGTCCACCTAGTAAAGACAGGGACTTATTAATTCGTGCATTCGAGAAAGCTGGGTTGGTGTTTAACGTTAAAGATGAAAATGGTTTTTCAAATGGTCAGTTGCAAGTACTAGTAGGTAGTAAACCACCAGTTTATCACTAACATAAGGCTAACAAAGCCTTTAAGTCTGATTCGTAAATGCGTGCTGAACTCGCTTCGCTCAAACATGGCACACATTCACTCACAGCTTAAGGCGGCGTTGAGACTGTAGAAAAACCTCAATGGCAAAAATGAAACGCGCTCTACGTTAAATTTGAAGTAAGTTTAATACTAAAACCTATACAGATTTTAAACTGATTCAGATTTTTAGTGCTATTTTTTAATCTATTTTAGAGAAAGAAAATTGACTGGGGGTTTTTCTACAGTCTCGTTAGCTTTCAAGGGGGTATCGTGAATATTTATGAAGCAGATTACGGCATCGGCCCCTTGATGGATGTAGAAGATACAATCAACAAAGGTATCGAAAAGCTCTTTGAAAGAAATCGGCAGGAGCCAGGGTTCGATGGGTTGTGGATGAATGAGTATGGGGAAGTTCTTTATGGTTCTTTACTTGTTGCAGCTCAAGCTTATTTTATCGGAAGCCTTAGAGATATTAATGAAATAAGAAAGAGCCTAGGACTTGCCTCTCTAACTAAACAGTCCGCATATAAAGTTCACAATATAACCGCACAAAACTACTCTTTGATAGAGTTAGTTAATTCAGCAGCTAATTATTTCAAACACCGAGATGAGTGGGGTGACGATTGGCCTGAAAATTATACAACTAAAGTTATGGAGGCATTCTCTGTAACAGGAGAGTTTCCAATTAATGATGTGCAGCAACTGATTGAGGCTGATTATGGTTATACTAAAATTACAAATTTAGTATCAGAATGGCGCAAGCAGTTAATAGTTATTGCAAAAAATGAAAGCTAGCAAGTCATTTCAGCAGGACAAAAAACAGCTGGTTTTTGCTCGTGCCTCGCTAATTATAACCAGCAATTTTATTGCCTCTGAATGAGGCGTTGAGACTGTAGAAAAACCTCAATGGCAAAAATGAAACGCGCTCTACGTTAAATTTGAAGTAAGTTTAATACTAAAACCTATACAGATTTTAAACTGATGCAGATTTTTAGTGCTATTTTTAATCTATTTTAGAGAAAGAAAATTGACTGGGAGTTTTTTCTACAGTCTCGTTAGGCTCTTTCCAATATTTGTACTTAGGAGTATGAGTTGAGTACATCAAGGCATCATCATTATCTGTCTCAGTGTTACCTAAAGGGGTTCACACAAGGCAGTGCTAAAAAATCAAAACTCACAGTTTTAGACTTAAAAAACAAAAAGAAATTTGTGACAACTCCAAGGAATGTTGGTGGTATGCGCGATTTTAATCGTGTGGAAATTGAAGGTGTAGATCCTGAAATTGTTGAGAAAACACAATCTGATTTTGAGAGTAAAGCCGCTACGGCACTAAAGAAGCTTGAAGAAACGTCGGATTTCTCTGGTGAGACGAAAGATGTTATTTTGGAACTGATTGGTATGTTAGCAATCAAGTCTCCAGAGATGCGAGAGCACTTGGCTAAACCTCAAATCCAGATCGCAAACCATATAATGGCAATGACTTTTGAGTCCAAGGAAAGATGGGAAGCTCAGGTTGCTCAAATCAAGCAAGACACAGGAGAAGATATTGCAGATGGTACAACCTTTGAAGAAATGAAAGAGATGTTTGAACGAGGTACCTTTGAAGTGTCGGTATCTAAGGAGCATCAGATATATATGGAGTTGCTCGGGATGCAAAGAATAACCGAGTTGCTTCATCAGAGAAATTGGGTGTTGTTAAAAACAGGTGAAGGGGCTGGAGAGTTTATTACGACTGATAACCCTGTTAGCCTCACATGGCATGACCCAGCGTCAGCTACTTTCATTTCACCAGGGTTTGGCTTGCCGGATACTATGGTCTATTTTCCTGTATCAAAGAACTTAGCTTTGGTTGGTGAATTTTACAGACAGGATGGTGTGAGAGAAGCAAACAAGCACTTAGTGGCTATCCTGAATAGCAAAATTATTGCAAACAGCTATCAACGTGTTCTTGCATCAAAAAGTAACTTTAATTATATAGCCAAGGGTGGCGTCATGCAGTTGGGCAAAAGGTTGGTATAGCAATCCTAACAAAGCATTTAAGAGTGATTCGCAACGCTGGCAGTTTCGCTTCGCTCAAGTATAGCCAAGCGCCACTCACACCTTAATGCGGCGTCGTGTAAATTTTCTCCATCGGCCATGTAGGGATTTTAATGACTGATCACTTTGGTTCTTGTTTGTGTGGCTCGGTGCGCTTTGAGGTAAAAGGTGATTTCGATAGCTTTTATCTGTGTCATTGTCAGCATTGTCAAAAAGATACGGGTTCGGCTCATGGAGCAAACCTATTCTCACAGTCAGCTAAATTGGTCTGGCTATCGGGTGAAGCTGCTGTGACTTCTTTTACGCTTGCAAACACCCGTCATAACAAAAGCTTTTGTAAATTGTGTGGCTCAGCATTGCCAAGCACTCACATTCCAGGCTTGCTCGTCGTGCCCGCAGGATGCTTGGACACTGAAATATCCATGGCACCTACAGCGCATATTTTTTCATCCAGCAAAGCTGTTTGGGATGAGGCGTTAGAGGAAGTGCTAGAGTTCGAGGGGCTACCAGATTAAGCGACTATTACATAATCAGTGACGGTTGGTGAGCGCAGCTACACTGCGCTTTGGCACGCCGTTTAGCTTGGCGTTATCTTGATTCTAAATCTTTAAAATACTTTTCAATCATTTCTAAATTTAATTGCACAAACTGTAAAAACGCCGCTGCGGTGGGGCTGGGGGTTTTGCCTTGTGGGTGAACAAGACACCAAGATTGTCTAAGGGGAAAGCCTTTAATTTTGGGGCTTTTCAGTAAACCCAGGCGTAATTCTGGTAATAGACTTAATTTTGGTAAAACCGCTACACCTAAACCGGCAAGTGCGCCGTGTTTGACGGCGTCATTTGAGCCTAACTCCATATTGCCTGCTAAGCGGATGCGTTGTTCTTGCGAAAACACTTCAAATGCTAAGCGGCTGCCTGAACCTTTTTCGCGTAATAAAAGTGGCTGTGATAAAAACTCTTCAATGGTGGCGGTTTCTTTGTTTGCAAATGATGCGTTTGCTGACACCACGGGTATGAGTTCGTTATCTAAAAATGGAATGGAGACCAAAGGACGACCTGTTGGCACCATACCCATAATGATGATGTCATCCGGGTTTTGCTCCATGCGATCAAGCGCACCAGCACGGTTAACCACTTTTAGGTTGATGGTGATTTTTGGGTATTCTTGTTTAAACAGTTTTAAAAGATGAGGGACTACATATTGAGCGGTGTTGACCGCGCATAGGTTTAGGTCGCCAGAGAGCTGACCTTGCATGGCGTTTAAGTCCACTTGCATGCTTTTTAGTTCACCAAACAAGTTGCTAATACATAAGGCTAAACGTTCGGCGGCCCTTGTGCGGTAGAGCTTGCGGCCCACATATTCAAACAATGGTTGTTCTAGGGTGTCTTCTAGTTGTTTGATTTGTGCGCTAACAGCAGGTTGGGTAAGGCCTAGTGAATTGGCTGCCTTTTTATAGCCCTGTAATTCAAAAACAGCTAAAAAGACCTGCAATTGGCGCAAGGATAGGCGACGAATAAGTTGGTCGAGAGGCAGTGACATGGCCGTTTTCCTAGGCTTAGTACTCAGTTATAAGCAAAAGGTTATCTAAAGCGCGGCTATGATAAGTGATTTGTATGTAAACTCAACCCTGTATTATTCATATGAACATGGGTGTTTTTAATAGCTGCTAGGTAGCTGTTATGGCTTGCTAGCTGTTGATGGCTTGGTAGCGATTAAATCTATATGCGATAGGGAGAAAGTTCGATATTGCTGATTGTATTTCCCATCATTTCGAGCCGCCCTTGATAGCGCTGCTCTTGAGTGGAGGTAAATTCAAATACAAAGCAGCGGTACAGCTGCCAATGGCCACGCGTATTCTTTTTTAAACGGGTGGTGTGTACTTGAATGTTGTCATCTAATAATTGAAGGTTTGAATCTTCGCAATATTGCTTGCAACGCTTGTAGGCCATTTGTTTTAAGCCACGGTCTATCCACCATAACCAAGCGAATAAAATTAATAATAAGACAATAAACACATCAGATAACAACATAAGGGCACCGTTTAGCTTCCGGTGCCACTATAAAATAATAGTGCGCTTATGTAGAGCATAAATGTTTAAGTTGCTGTGCAATTTGCTTGCAAGCTTGTTTAGCTCGCTCGCTCACTTTGTAGGTTGTTACAAATGAATGCATGCAGTCTTCAAAATGCTCATGTGTAATTGGAATATTTTTTTCTTTTAGTGTGTTGGCAAATGCAATGCCGTCATCTTTTAGTGGGTCAAACTCAACAGTAAGTAAGTAGGTTTTGGGTAAAAGATGTAAATCATTTGCCAGTGCTGGGCTGGCAATGGCTGATGCTTTCTGCGAAACCGATTGCAGGTAATGTTTGCTGAAATAATCCATTAATTTGTTTGTCAGTAACATGCCTTTGTTGGCGTTTTGGTAGGATTGTGTTTGTCCACGTAAATCAATCATAGGGTAAAGCAAGTACTGAAATGCAGGTGGTGTTTTTGTTTTAAGCGGTAATTCATGTTGGGTGTCAGTTAAGCTTAAAAGGGCTGTTAGATACGCGCCGGCACTATCGCCACCGGCACCTAAAATATGATTTTGCAAACCTAGGGCATGTTTGTTGTCGTTAAGCCAGTTCCAAGCGGTGATGGCATCAACAATAGGGGTTGGCATTTTGTGTTCGGGTGCTAACCGATAATTGACAGAGATAATCACCACATTACTGTTTTGTGCTAAGTAGCGGCATAGTCTGTCATGGCTGTTAATGCTGCCAATGACACATCCGCCACCATGAAAATACATCATGGAGTGAGTGGTACTTGGATGTGCTTCAGTTTGATTTGGGTAGTACACGCGAGCGGTTATAGTGGTGTTACCGTCATGTGTGGGTATAGATACGTTCTTAATTGTATTGAGTTGGGTATTTGGGATACCCAGTATGCGATCAATCACGGTAAAAATTGGCCGTGCGAGTTTAGGTGGCATGCTGTGCATGGGTGGCATCAGTGCTAATAGATTGGCAATTCTTTTTTGTTGTTTGTCTTGCACGTTGTACCTATATATTTTTGTTTTTATCGAGTTAAGCATTTCATAATAAAACGATTAAGCCAACTCGGCGTGATCGTACTTAAGTAATATAAGGCGCTAAAAGATATGCTTACCGGTCGATGTAAAATAGGGTGCTTAATTTGTTTGGCGATGGCTTTAACAACGTCTTCAGCGCCGAGGTTAACACCTAAACGATTAATTACCTGGGTTTGGCCAGTTTGGGAGTCCAACATATTTGTGGCGACAAATGGCGGCAAAATATCGCCTACATGAATATCGTAATCTTGCCATTCAATTTCAAGTGCTTCTGTTAAGCCTTTTACTGCAAATTTAGAAGCGCTGTAGCTTGCAAATGTGGGCACCCCATAAGTGGCCGAGGCTGAAGACATGTTGATCACTTGTGCGTTTTTGGTATTTTTAAGATATTCGAAACAGTGGTAACAAGTAGAAATTATCCCTTTAATATTAACGTCAAATATTAAATGGTGTTTTGCTAAAGGAATGTCTGAAAACCCTCCAATGTCTAAAATGCCTGCGCAATTAAATAACAAGTTGAGTTGGTTGTTATGCTGTTGACAATAATCTTCAACAACCTCTTTTACTTGCTGTTCATTAGTCACATCCATCACATAAAGATTAAAGCGATCTGCATCCCAGTTTGCACTTAAGCTGTTTAAGTCTGCTTGGTTTATATCGGTTATGGCTAGGTGCCAGCCTTGTTGGTAAAGATACTGGGCGGTTTCTTTACCTATGCCGGATGATGCACCGGTAATAATGGCGTTTTTCATAAAGACCTTAGATTATCTCGTATTGATTAAGCGAAAACTGCTTGCTCATTTTGCGATAGCTAAATGTAAAACCTGGCCAGTTAACTGTGTTTTTACCGCTTTTGGTTTTATACCAACTTGTACAGCCTTCGCTCCACACGCTGTCATTCACCTTGTGTTGAATGGTTTTATTAAACGACGTTTGTAGGTCAGATTTTATATTGATGGCAGAGATGTTTTTATCAATAACCGTTTGCGTGGCATCTAAAATATAGCGCATCTGGCTTTCTAGCATATAAAGAATTGAATTATGACCAAGATTGGTATTTGGCCCATACATGATAAATAGATTTGGGAACTGGTTGAGGGTAATGCCTAGGTAGGCCTGTGCACCATCTTGCCATGCTTGGTTAAGGTTTAAGTTGTTTAAACCCGTTATGCTCATGGGTGATAGGAAATCTGTGGCGGTAAAACCTGTGCCTAAAATAATCACATCGGCACTGACATGTTTGCCGTTTAAATCTGTAATGCCGTTTTTATCAATGGCTTTAATACCTTGATCTAAAATAGCCACATGGGGTTGATTCATGGTTGGGTAAAAGTTATTTGATATTAAAACCCGCTTGCAACCCATTTGATAATCTGGGGTTAACTGCTCACGCTTTTTTGTGTCGCTAACGTGTTTATGCATAAAACCACGCCATTGCCATTTCATAAAATGCATCAGCCACTGCATTGATGTAAACGCCACAAAGCGGCTTTCAAATGTTAAATAGGTTTTTAAGCGGCTCAGTTTTAAAAGTGGTGAGCACATTTTATAAATTGTTTGCTCAAGCTTTGAATATGCACGATCAGGTTTTGATATGACATAAGGTGCAGAGCGCTGATATACGTTTACTTGTTTTGCTTGCTTGGCAATTTCAGGAATAAACTGAATAGCCGATGCACCAGTACCAATCACCGCTACGGTTTTATCTTTTAAATTCACATTATGTTGCCAAATGGCAGAATGAAAAAGTGGGCCTTTAAATGTATTTAAGCCTTCGATTTTTGGATAGGCAGGTCGGTTCAGCTGACCTGTTGCACTAATTAAAAACTGCGCATATATTTGATTGCCTTGCGTATCGCTAATTATCCATTTTTGCAGTGGTTCATCAAAGTGGGCGCTGGCTACTTCTGTATCAAAACGAATATGTTCGCGCAATTTATATTGCTCAGCAAAATCTTGCTGGTATTGGTGAATCTCAGCTTGTGGTGCAAAGCGGTGGGACCAATTACTTTTAGGTGCAAAAGAATAAGAATACAAATGAGAAGGGACATCGCATGCTGCGCCAGGGTAGGTGTTGTCTCGCCAGCAGCCGCCTAAATCGTTGGTCTTTTCCCATATTAAGAAATTATTTTCATTTTTCTGTTTAAGTTTTGCGGCCAGACCTAAACCGCCAAAGCCTGCGCCAATAATTAAATAGCGTACTTTTTTCATAGGTGTCTCTTTAATTTTTATTATTTGCTTACTTTAAGGTGATTGTGCTCATAGGGCTATGCCATAATCAGACTTAAATTTGTGATTTTCGGACATGTTTGGTGTTTATTGGGAGGGCGTGTGCAGCGAAGTATCAATAGCGTGCGTTTAATAAGTGAGTATGGTGCAAGTATAGGGCTTTCTAATGAGCAGCTACTTGCTGGCTCAAATATTAAGCCCGCGCAATTGGGTGATGGTAAAAATCAAATCAATGATGAGCAGGAGCTGGTGGTGCTCACCAATTTAGCTCGTTTGACTAAGGATCCTTTCACCACCGGCATGGCGTTAGCCACATATTACCCGCTTACCAGTTACGGTATTTGGGGGTTTGCATTGCTCTCAAGCCCGAATCTTAATAAGGCGATTTCCTTGGGGCTGCGTTATGTGGATCTTACCTATGCTTTTTGTCATATAGAGTTGGTTCGCAAAGCGGATAAGGCCCGAATTGTTTTCACGCCCAAGTGTCAAGGTGACGTGGCTCAATTAGTATTGTACCGAGACATGTGGGCTTTAATGGAGATTCAGCAGGATTTGTTTTGGGATCAGATGACTCTGTTTACCCTGGGGTTTCAATTGCCACAGCCTGCACAGCTGGTTGTTAGTGGGTTAAATGCCTTACCGGCTCACAATAAAGTCCTGTTTGACCAATCAAGCAATTATGTTGAGTTTGATTGGCAATATTTAGACATGCCGTTACCTAGGGGCAATGATGCAACCGCCAGTATGTGTGAGCAGCAATGCCAAATATTGCTAGAGCAAAAACAAAGTTTAACTGGTATTGCCTTTGATATTCGCCAATTAATGCTGAAATACGGCATGCACATCTCAATGGAATATGCGGCAGGAAAACTGGCAATCACGTCAAGAACACTACATCGCCAACTTAAAGCACAAAAAACCAGCTGGCGTACCGTCAGAGATAATGTGCGCTGTGCTATGGCTGAGGAGTTATTGGCGGCGGGCAATATTCAGCTTGATGAGATTGCGGAGCGTCTTGGGTTTTCTGATGGGGCAAACTTTAGCCATGCCTTTAAACGCTGGCGGGGTGTTTCGCCTTTGCAGTTTAGAAAAAGTAATGGGGTGGTGGGGGTTAAATGAGAATCTTTCTGTTAAATGCTTGTTTAACGTGAATATGGTTCATCTTACTCTTGAGTGTTGCTCCCTTTCTGTAAATTCTTGATTTTGCTATAATTTGCGCCATTTTTTTATAGTTAGGTGCGGCAATGGCTGGCTCAATTGTTCAGGAACTCGGTTCCATCTTACAAAAACGCATCATGGTGCTTGACGGCGCAATGGGAACATCGATTCAAGGTTATAAACTTGATGAAGAAGATTTCCGTAAAGGCCATTTTGAAGACCACCCAAGTCCGTTGAAAGGGAATAACGACCTACTGTCGATTACGCGCCCTGATATCATCGAAGAAATTCACGATAGCTACTTTGCCATTGGTGCTGACTTTGCCTCAACCAATGCCTTCAGTGGTACTACCATCGCCCAAGCAGATTACAGCCTTGAAGATGCGGTTTATAAAATCAACTTTGAATCCGCTCAATGTGCCCGTCGCAGTGCCGATCGTTGGACGGCTAAAACCCCTGATCAACCCCGTTATGTGGTTGGGTGTCTTGGGCCAACAAACCGTACAGCGTCTATATCTCCAGATGTTAACGACCCAGGCAAACGCTTAGTCACCTTTGATGAATTGGTTACCGCTTATCGTCAAGCTGCGGACGCGTTGATGGACGGTGGCACAGACATCATTATGATCGAAACCGTATTTGATACCTTAAATGCAAAAGCCGCTTTGTTTGCTGTTATGCAAATGAAAGAAGATCGTAAGCTGGATACCCCAGTGATGATCTCAGGCACCATTACCGATGCCAGTGGCCGTACACTTTCTGGTCAAACGGCGGAAGCGTTTTGGATTTCACTTATGCATGGCGGCCTAACCAGCATTGGTTTGAATTGTGCGCTGGGTGCAAAAGATATGCTGCCGCATATTAAAATGTTAGATAAACATGCATCGTGTTTGATTTCGGCTCACCCAAATGCGGGCCTGCCTAATGAATTTGGTGAATACGATGAAACCCCAGAGCAAATGGCTGAACAAGTTCGTCCATTTTTAAGTGAAGGCCATGTCAATATTATAGGTGGCTGCTGCGGTACGACACCTGCGCACATTGCCGCTCTTAAAAACTTGGCCGATGAATATGCGCCACGCCCTTTCCCAGAAAATTTTACCGCTTTAACCTCAGCACCTGAGGGAGATAAATAATGCGTTACACACATGAAAACGTTCCAGATATGGTGCTAAGTGGTCTTGAGCCGCTGGTTGTAAACAAGACTACCGGTTTTGTAAACGTAGGTGAGCGTTCTAACGTGACAGGTTCACGTAAATTTGCTCGTTTAATTCAAGAAGAAAACTACGAAGAAGCGGTAGACATTGCCCGTGCTCAAGTAGAAGACGGCGCACAAATTATCGACGTAAACATGGATGACGCCATGTTAGATGGCGTAGCTGCCATGAAGCGTTATTTGAATTTATTAGCGTCTGAGCCTGATGTGGCGCGCGTACCGTTTATGATTGACTCATCAAAATGGGAAATCATTGAAGAGGGTTTGAAGTGCGTTCAAGGTAAAGCCATTGTTAACTCGATCTCTTTAAAAGAAGGGGAAGAAAAATTCATCGAGCAAGCTAAGCGCATTAATATGTATGGTGCAGCTGTGGTAGTTATGGCGTTTGATGAAAAAGGTCAGGCAGATACTTATGAGCGTCGTATCGAGATTTGTAAAAAGTCATACGATATTTTGGTCGATAAGTGTAACTTTGCGCCGCAAGATATTGTGTTTGACCCAAATATTTTTCCGGTAGCCACAGGTATCCCAGAGCACGATAACTATTGTGTGGACTTTTTTGCGGCCACTAAATGGATTAAAGAAAATTTACCGGGCGCCAAAGTATCCGGTGGTGTTTCAAATATGTCGTTCTCGTTCCGTGGTAATGACATTGTGCGTGAAGCCATGCACTCCGTATTTTTATATCACGCCATCAAAGATGGTATGGATATGGGTATCGTGAATGCGGGTATGTTAACCATTTATGATGACATTCCTAAAGATTTATTAGAACGTGTTGAAGACGTTGTGCTAAATCGTCGTGAAGATGCTGCTGAGCGTTTGGTGGATTTTGCTGAATCTTTGAAAGGTCAATCGGTTGAGCAAAAAGAAAGCGATAAATTAAAATGGCGTGAAGGGTCATTACAAGAGCGTATCACTCATGCACTTGTAAAAGGCATTACCGAATTTATCGAAGAAGACGCAGAAGAAGCGCGCCAAGCAGCCAATAAACCTATTGAAGTTATTGAAGGCCCATTGATGGTGGGTATGAATGTGGTAGGTGACTTATTTGGCGCGGGTAAAATGTTTTTACCTCAAGTGGTAAAAAGCGCACGTGTAATGAAAAAAGCGGTAGCCTATCTATTACCTTACATTGAAGAAGAGAAAAAACGTTCTGGTAACGTTAGCCAAAACAACGGCGTGATTATCATGGCCACTGTTAAAGGTGACGTGCACGATATCGGTAAAAACATTGTAGGGGTTGTACTGAGTTGTAATAACTACGAAGTGATCGATATGGGTGTGATGGTGCCGGCTGAAGATATTCTAGCCGCGGCTGAAAAACACAACGCAGATATCATTGGTTTGTCTGGTTTGATTACACCGTCACTTGATGAAATGGTTACCATTGCACAAATGATGCAACAACGCGGTATGAAACAACCATTGTTGATTGGTGGTGCTACGACATCAAAAATTCACACCGCAGTTAAAATTGAGCCTGAGTACGATGGTGTAACCGCCCACGTTTTGGATGCCTCTAAATCTGTGCCGGTTGCCAGTGCGTTATTAAGCAAAACTGAAAATACCTTTATTCAAGAGTTGCGTGATGAGTATCAAGCGGCCCGTGATAAAAATGCGAAAAAACGTGGGCAGAAAGCATTCACGCCATTGAATGTGATTCGCGAAAATACCAGTGCTTTAGATTGGAAAGCTTACCATCCAGTCACCCCTAAAAAACTTGGTAATACGGTTATTCGTGATTACCCATTAGAAAAAATTCGTGAGAATTTTGACTGGACACCTTTCTTTATTACTTGGGAATTACACGGTAAATACCCAGGTATTTTAGAAGACAAGGTAGTAGGGGAAGAAGCCACTAAGTTGTTTAAAGATGCAAATGAAATGCTAGATAAAATCATTGCTGATAAATCTTTCCAATGTAATGCAGTAATGGGATTGTATCCGGCTGCTGCAGTGGCGGGGGATATGACTGAGATTTACACCGATGAATCTCGTAGCAAGGTACAAGCGAATCTTTATCACTTACGCCAGCAAACCGCTCGTCCTGCTGAGCGTCCTTATCGATCTCTTGCCGACTTTGTTGCACCAAAAGACAGTGGTGTGAATGATTATATGGGTGCTTTCGTAGTGACATGCCAAGGTGCGGATGCATTGGCTAAAACCTATGAAGACAAGCTTGATGATTACAACGCCATTATGGTGAAAGCCTTAGCAGACCGTTTTGCGGAAGCGTTTGCGGAAGTGCTGCATGCTGAAGTACGCAAAGATTATTGGGGTTATGCGCCAGACGAATCGTTCACTAATGCAGAACTTATTTCTGAAAAATACCAAGGTATTCGCCCTGCGCCCGGTTACCCTGCGTGCCCTGAGCATAGTGAGAAAACGACTTTGTTTAGCTTGTTAGATGCCACCAATGAGATTGGTTGTGAGTTAACCGATAGCTTTGCTATGTATCCTGCATCATCTGTGAGTGGTTGGTATTTCGCACACCCTGAAGCGCGTTACTTTGCCTTGGGTAAAATTGATAAAGACCAAGTTGAAGAATACGCAGATAAAAAAGGCTGGGATATCAAAACAGCGGAACGTTGGTTGCGTCCAACCTTAGGTTATGACGATTAATTAATCGTTAATCATTGTTAGAAAATAAAAAAGGTTGACCAGTAATGGTCAACCTTTTTTGTTTGTCGGTTTTGCTCGTTCTTCCTGAGCAGTGAGGAACGAGCGTGTCGAAGGACGGGCTTAAAATTTACCGACTACTTTTACGCCGCCACCACCTGTGCCTGCTGGAATGAATCCAATTAGGTTAGGGTTGGCAGAAATGAGTTTAACCATTTCAGCTGCGCTATCTACTTGGCGAGGCGGGGTGCCTTTACCGGTAAATACCATTTTAGCCCAATACGCTTTTAGCTGTTTTGGGGTTTTTGAAAGTACCTTTTCAGTGAACTCAGTTTCTTCTGGGCTACCCTCACTGGCACTAATGGCAACCGCTTCGCCGCCGCCGGGAAATGCACGGGTTTTACCTAAAAAGATACGTTGAATAGCATCTTGATCCAGGGCCGCTGCATTTGATGGGTGAACAATAACCTCAACTTCTGCTGTTGCAAAGGCTGACAAAAGAAATGAAGAGGTAAGAACAATCGAGCTTAATAATAATTTCATGATCTTGCCTCCTTAAAACATCGTTTCGACAGCAATGCGCAAAAGCAATGCTTTTTGTTCAGATTCATCAGTTGCTGATGCGTCTTGAAATCTATCCTCTGTATAAGAGCTAAGATCTATCTTTACAGCTGAACTGATTCCAATGTCTTTACGGGCACCTAATGTGATGGTGTTGGATGTACCTTCACTCGAACGGTTGCCAAGCGCTTTTGCAGCACTGTTTAGTCCAGCTTCTGCTGGTGCAGATACCCCCGTGAATGTTTTACCTTCTGAGTCTGTCATCTCATAGGTAACATGATAGGTGATTTCACCCATGTTATAGCTGGCGCCGAAATAAGACCCCATAGAGTCCTGAATTATGGAGTTATCCACTTTCACTTGGGATGCCTCAGCAAACACGCCTACAGAGCCAAATGAACCTTTGTAGCCAACCCCAACAAAGCTTCCTTTATCTCCATTAATTAAAACTTCATTTGGATCGGAGGCTAGTGTAGATAATGTTGTTGCACTTGCTGATTCGATGTAAGTATCCGCTTGTGCGTATGCAATATAAAACTCATGGTCACCCATGGTGGCTGAATAATTTACCGCAACTAAATTTTCAAGATTACCTGGTGAAGGCACACCTCCTATTTGAAGCGTACCTTGATAACGGCCTAATACAGCATTAACAGAATGGTCCATGCCACCTGTGTTGAAGTTTTGCTGGTAACCTATGCCATCCATATTTGAAAAGCTGAGGGTGTACATTGATTTAGGTGGGGTAACCCAATGGTATGCATAACCAACATCAAGATAATCGGAGTATTTGTAGAAAGGAATGCGTAAGCGACCCACTTTAAGTTTGCCTGAATCGCCTACATTAAAATCAAAATAGGCCCAGTCATAAGCGAGAACAAAGCCATTTGCGCTATCACCTCTTGCTACGGTTTGACCAACAAAGCGCATGCCGTCATCAAGATCGGCGCTCCACTGCAGGCCAACTTTAGATTCTTGTAAGTTGTCGGCGGTCCGAGAACTATAATCAGCTGTAGGGTTGCCATCATCTTCAAGGTCAATACCCGTGACGACAGAAGCGAAGCCATTTATTTTGACTTCGGCCATTGCATGGCTCATTGCGAATAAGCCTGCTATTAAGGTTAAAAGGATTTTTTTCTGCTTTGTGTGTCCTCCACATATACGTTCTATTAGTTAAGACCCAAATCTATGGTTGTTCAAATAATGGGAAAAAAGGTGTTTCATTGATTAAGGACATTGCGTTTTAAAACAAACGTATTAACCTAGCTTTTTTAGGAGGCTGTATGTCAAAACATTGTGATGGTGATCGACCTGTTTCAGGTGATAGTGGTTGTGCATCTTCTGCAGATCATGCTGAGAATAAAAGCGCATGTTGTGGTTCAAACAAAAGCCCAAGCTCACCCCATGATTCCAATGCCACAGAGCCTGAGGCCGTCTCTTGTTGTTCTACACCGGTCAAGCAAAAAGAAGAAGTGGCGTCTTGCTGTGCCCCTAAACAATCGTTTGATTGGATCATGTGGGGCTCCATTGCATTTGTTGTTCCCATGTATTTGTTGTTTTTAGTGGTGGGCGATTCGGCTCATGGTGTGTTGCCTGAAACCATCGCGACTATGTCCCACACTAGCTTTGAAATGATGAACACCATGTGGTGGGGGATTTTGCTGGGTGCACTTGCAGTGGGTGCCCTTGGGCGAATACCTAACCAAATGGTAATGGCCGTTTTAGGTGTTCCCGGGAGTCGCAAGGGAGTGGTAAGAGCCACAATGGCTGGCTTAATGTTGGATTTATGCAATCACGGTATTTTAATGGTGGCCATGGGTCTTTACCGCAAAGGCGCTAGCCTTGGTCAGGTGATGGCATTTTTAATTGCCAGTCCGTGGAATTCATTTACGTTAACCTTGATTCTAATTGCGTTAATTGGTTTGCCATTTACGTTGCTTTTTATTGTTTGCTCAATGGTTATTGCTTGGATCAGCGGATTATTCTTTGATTATTTGGTGAAAAAGGGGGTTTTACCTTCTAATCCTGCCACGGCTGAGGTAGATGCGGATTTTAAGTTATGGCCAGCCGTTAAGTCACAAGTTAGTGCTCAGCATTTTACACCAGCAAGTTTATTGACGATGTTTTGGCAAGGATTAAAAGAATCTAAGATGGTGGTGCGCTGGGTGTTGTTTGGTGTTGTCTTGCTGGCTTTGATTCGCGCTTTTGTTGAGCCTGAACAGTTTGGTGTGTGGTTTGGCGCGTCGATTACTGGGTTGTTTTTAACTTTGTTGGCAACCACTGTGATTGAAGTGTGCTCTGAAGGTTCTTCACCTATTGCCGCTGATTTGGTTAATCAAGCAAAAGCACCTGGTAATGGCTTTGTGTTTTTAATGGCAGGTGCTTCAACAGATTACACTGAAATTATGGCCTTAAAGGACACCACGGGCAGTTGGAAAATCGCGTTGTTTTTGCCTTTAGTGACGGTGCCTCAGGTTATGTTGATAGGTTGGCTTATGAATACTTTTTCATAGTGCATAAGTACCATAGACAAAAAAGGCGACTTAAGTGTCGCCTTTTTTATAGGTGTGTTCGCTAAAGTTGGAACTATTCGTCCACCCAAACCCATCTGAGGAGCTCACCAAAATCATCATAAACGGGTTTTTTCTTTGGGCGTTTTAACGGCTTTGCCTGATTTTTTTGTGATTTACGTGAATCCATGTTTTTTAGGGCATCACGCGCGTCGGTACGGGCACCACTTTTTTCATTAAATAAAACCGGTAGCAGTGCCTTTGTTGGGTTTTCACGACCACTCACACCCTGTTCAACGCTGTCTACTTTCCCGCCTTTGGATAAGAATTTATCAATCTCATCATTAAGTGCAGCGCGTCGGTCAGCTTTGCTTGGGCGTGTATTCACAGTTTAACTCTTGCTGTTGTTGTACAGCTGGTTGGGGTCTTGAATTGGGTCGGTACTGACACTAAGGCCATTAGGTTTGATCTCATTGTAGAAGCAATCACGACGTCCAGTATGACAGGCTGCGCCTTTTTGATCTACTTTTAACAAAAGAGTATCTCCATCACAGTCGGTGGCCATAGTAATGAGTGTTTGCTGATTGCCTGAACTCTCGCCTTTACGCCAGTAGCTGTTACGTGAACGTGACCAGTAGCATACCTGACCTGTACTTAGGGTTTCTTCGATAGAGGCACGGTTCATCCAAGCCATCATTAACACTTCGCCGGTATCATGCTGCTGTGCAATGGCAGGAATAAGGCCTGCTTCGTTGAACACCAAGTTGCTAAGGGTGTCTTCAAGGCTCAGTTGTGCGCCTTTACTTTGTTTTTCTAGTTCTTTGAATACATTACTCATATGTTGCAATCGCACCCTTACCAATACCTTCAAACGCTTTAACGGTTACACTACGACCTGACTCTAAAATGGTTTTAGCGATATGACGAGCAATTTGCTCAACCGTGGTATCGGTTTTGATGTCATAACAGGCTTTTGTAGGCAGTGTTAAGCTAAATTCACCTTGTGGTGCTGTATAGCGGTAATGGTTGTGTTCAACACCTTCAATGGTGGTTTGATTGTGAAGATCTTCTTGAGTGCCAATATAAATGTCTTTCCATTGGTTGGCCCAGTTCTTTTCCATTTCTGGCTGGCGAGTACCGTTAACAAAGATCTCAATTTTGGAGCGGTGACCATGGGCAATTCGTTGGCAATTGCCATTATGCTTTTTAAGGCCGTGACTGTAGTGATAAAACGCACCGCCGATTAGCTCAGTGTTTAGTGAAACATGGAGCTTTTCTATATCACCAGGAATGGTCGAGTTTAATTCTACTTCAAGCCATTTAGAAACACTTGTTGGTGTGATCTCTTTACAATCAATAAAGCAAAACGCCTCATCGGGTGCACTACAGATAAGCTCACCACCCATTGGGTGTGGAAAACGTACCGTGGTTAGGTTTTCGTGCTTGCTGATGTGCATGCCTTCCATTTCAGTTGGTACCACTAAGCGATGGTCAATAAAGTCGTCTAACCAATCCTTAGCGCAACGTTTAACCACACCAAAGTCACAAATCATGCTTTGCTGGTCTAGGTTGCCGGTAAGCATAATGCCCGCCATCCAAGACTCGCCCACAAGTCCGCGCTTGGCGTCTAAATAAGAGACATCAACATTGGTAAGGTTTTCAACAAAAAGTTTCACCAGAGGTACTCGACTGAATTAATGGCTGGATTTTATATCATTGTAGTTGGCTTTGCATGGCCAAGGGTAAGGAATTGGGCAGCTTTCGCTGCCCAATTGACGATTAACGAGAAAGAAGAGGCTCGTAACCGTTTGCGATACCTTTAGTCGCGATGGCGACAGCATCATGGGCGTGTAGGCTTTCTAGGTGTTCTATGCGCAGCCAGAAGTCATTAAAGATCTTCTCGTTTTTGTTTAATGCGCTTTTTACGCGACGAGCCGCATCTTCACAGAACATAAGGTTGTGACCATTTAAGCGAGCAAATTCTTGTTCATCTTCACGTTTAACCGCGGTTTGAACAGGGGTTTGCAAGGCATCTTCAATCACGCCAATAACATCAGTGATTGGAAACTCATCAACCGTGTCATCAAGCTTTACCCAAACCTTAGCAATGCTGCGCTGGCTGTGCGGTGTGGCAAATGTACCCTTGTCACTGCGCAACCATGCTTCTACTTCTTCAGGGGTGACAGAGGCTTTGTCGCCAAAGTCTTTACTGAACTGCTGTTGTATTAGCTGGCGAGCAAGGGCAGCTGAGCACGGGCAAGTAGAGGAGTAAGGTACATGGATGCCTAGCTCTAAGCCTACTTTGCCATCTTTAAGGGTGGCACGGATTTCAGTTGGGTAGTCTTTCCAACCTGAAAATTGGCTTTTAAGTGCCTTACGTTGGATTACGTAATCAAATTCAAAGTTAAGGGTCGCTTGGTCGCTGATGTCTTCGTGGCTATCTAGCATGTGTGCTAGAAACTCACGCAGGTTAGCGGCACTTAATACTTGGTTATCTGAAAATTCAGAAAGCAGTAAGTACAGGCGAGACATGTGAATGCCTTTAACGTCTGGGTTGCAGATGTTTACATAGGTTTGAACAAAGGCATTTACCTTGTTTACACCAATGTTGGCATCTTGAATGTTTAGGGGCAGAGCAATACGGTTCATACCCACCCAGTTTAGGGTGCCATTAATCTGTGGAGCTTGGCTGGCAGCCACATCGGGCATTTCGCTTGGGCGCTTTTCAGTCATAGGAGCAATTCTTTGGGCCACAATAAAAATAAGGCGGCTATGTTATCCGATAGGTCAAGTTGAGACAATAAAACCCGACTATTCTAGTCGGGTTTCGGTGGAACAATCCGTTGCTATTACTGCGTTTTAGTCTGTATTAATTCAATACTGTAATTATCTGGGTCTTTAACAAAGGCTATTTCAGTGGTGCCGCCTTTCACTGGCCCAGGCTCACGGCTTACTGTACCGCCAGCGGCTTTAATCGCATCACAGGTGGCGTATATATCATCTGAGCCTATGGCGATATGGCCGTAGCCGGTGCCAAGGTCGTACTCGGTTGTATCCCAGTTATAGGTTAGCTCAAGTACTGCGCCGTCTTCTTCACTGCCATAACCCACAAATGCTAGGGTGTAACGGTATTGTTCGTTATCACGCTGGCGAATGAGATTCATGCCAAGGATGCGGGTGTAGAAGTCGATAGAGCGCTGTAAATCGCCAACGCGTAGCATGGTGTGCAAGATTCGCATGTTCGCTCCTAATCCAGTTCTTTTTGTTTGTATTCGCACAAGTCTTCAATGATGCAGCTGCCACATTTTGGTTTGCGTGCGGTGCAAACATAGCGACCGTGTAAAATCATCCAGTGGTGTGCATCAAGTAAAAACTCTTTGGGTACTAATCGCATTAAACGATCTTCAACTTCTAATACATTTTTACCCGGTGCCACTTTTGTGCGATTTCCAAAACGAAAAATGTGTGTATCGACCGCCATGGCGATTTGACCAAAGGCTGTATTTAATACGACGTTGGCGGTCTTTCGGCCCACACCGGGAAGCTCTTCTAATTCTTCACGGGTTTGCGGTACAACCGAGTTGTGTTTGTCGATTAAGATTTTACACATCTTAATGACGTTTTTGGCTTTGCTGTTAAATAAACCAATGGTCTTAATGTATTCTTTTAAGCCTTCTTCACCCAATGCATAAATGGCTTCAGGAGTGTTGGCCACAGGGAATAGTTTGCGAGTGGCTTTGTTCACGCTTACGTCTGTGGCTTGTGCTGATAAGGCAACGGCCACTACGAGTTCAAACGGCGAAGAATATTCCAGTTCGGTTTCAGGGTTTGGATTGTTATCCCTTAAGCGTGTGAATATTTCTGTACGTTTGGCTTTGTTCATAGTTAAACAATTTTACCGGTTACACGCACACGTTTAGAGCCAGAAACAACCGGTTCTTTTTTCAGGTTTTCTCTGTCTTTTAGTTTGGTGTCGATAATATTTTTAAAGGCAATTAATAAACCCATGCCCACAAAAGCGCCTGGGGGCAAAATGGCAAACAAGAAGTCAGGGTAATCTGTAAATAATGTGATCTTCCATGTTTTTGCGCTTTCACCAAAGAGTAAGTCCATATTTGAAAAGAGGGTGCCTTGACCAATAATTTCACGCATGGCTCCTAAAATGACTAAAACCACGGCAAAACCCATGGCCATCATAAAACCATCAAGTGCGGATGGCAGAATTGGGTTTTTAGCTGCAAATGCATCCGCACGGCCTAAGATTGCGCAGTTGGTGACGATGAGCGGAATAAAAATACCCAGTACCGTATAAAGCTCATAGGTATATGCCTGCATTAAAAGCTCAGTGCAGGTTACATAAGACGCTATGATCATCACAAAAGCGGGTAAACGCACTGCACTGGGTACGTAATTGCGCACCATAGAAACCGCGATATTAGAACCCACTAAAACCAACATGGTGGCCAAACCCAACCCTAATGCGTTAACCACTGTGCCGGTAACGGCAAGAAGAGGACATAAACCTAATAATTGCACAAGGGCAGGGTTGTTGGTCCATAAACCGTCTTGGGTGATTTGCCCGTATGATTTTGTGCTCATAGTGCTTCTCCACGGTTAATAGTTGGTTGATTGGTGCTGAGTGTAGACAATACATCTTTATCTTTTTGGTACATGACCAATGCTTGTTTTACGGCATTGATGACGGCGCGCGGTGTAATAGTAGCCCCAGTAAAGGAGTCAAATTCACCGCCATCTTTTTTCACTTTCCATTTTTCAATATCTGGGTTGGTGAGTGACTTACCATTGAACGATAAAATCCAATCAGACTTTTTAAGTTCTACTTTGTCGCCAAGCCCTGGTGTTTCTTTGTGGTCAACCACTCGTACACCGGCGATGCTGCCATCTTGTTTAATGCCTACTAGCAGTTGAATGGCAGTGGTGTAGCCGTCTGGGGCTGTAACCGGAAAAATGAATGTATGGGTGCTGTTATTTTTTTGAGCCAGATGCAGTTTGGAATCATCTGCGATTGGCCCTAAATAATTAACATGTAGGTGCTGTTTGCTTTGCTGCGAATGCAATTCGATGTAACTGTTAAGAACATCGTTATCCACTAAGTTTTCTGGTGTGATTTCATATAATGCTTTTGCTTGAGCTTGAGCAATGTTTTCGTGGATTTGTGCTTTTGTGTTTTGTTGCACGATGGCGATTACGCCGGCGGTTACAAAGGCAAAAATGGCAAGGCCAATGGCGTTCTTGGTAATAGATTGACCAAGACTCAATTCGGCTTTTTCGTTTTCATTAGTCGTCATGTTGAATCCTAATCTTTTTTAGCCAAACCACGCACGGCTTTTTTATGGCCGTAAGTGCGTGGTTGAGTGTATTGGTCGATAAACGGTGCTGCAAAGTTCATTAATAAAACTGCAAATGCAACGGCGTCAGGGTAAGCGCCCCAGGTGCGTATCACGTAAATAAGAATACCAATGCCAGCACCATAAATAATTTTACCCAGGTGTGTGGTTGAGGCAGTAACCGGGTCGGTTGCAATAAAAAATGCACCTAAGATTGTAGCGCCACCAAGCATGTGCAAGGTAAGTGGTACGTAGCTATCGTTGTCCCAACCTAAAATGCTTGAACAAAGTAAAAGCGCTGCCAATAAACTTACGGGGATGTGCCAGGTGAAAATCTTTTTCCAAACTAAAAATACTCCGCCTAATAAAAAGCCAAGGCTGACCCATTCCCACGCCAGTAAAACTTGAGTGTGCTCGGCGCCTTTAAATAATGGGTTTAATAAAATCTCGTCAGCGGTTGAAATGGCCACTTGATGTTTGTATTCATCTAATGGTGTTGCCATGGTAAAAGCGTCAATGGTTTCGCGCGATGAAAAAATAACGGTTAAAGCATCTGAAATTGAAATGCTTGCACTCAATAATTCACTTGGGCCACTCCAAGATGTGGTCATGGGTACAGGAAAACTCACCAAAACTAAAGCAAAGCCTACCATGGCTGGGTTAAATGGGTTTTGGCCAAGGCCGCCATATAAATGTTTGGCCACAATAATGGCAAAGCCAGATGCAATAATGGTTACCCAGTAGGGTGCATAAGGCGGTAACGATAACGCCAGCAATACCGCTGTAAGCAGTGCACTGTAATCTTTTAAATAAAACCCAATAGGGCGTTTACGTAATTTTAGGATCAGTGCTTCACATGCAATAGCAGTAGAGGCGGCAATTATGATTTGGATTAAATGCCCTGGCCCAAAAAAATAGGTCAAAGCAATGATGCCAGGGATCAGCGCCAAAATAACTGTACGCATTACATCGGCTGTGCTTAATGGGCGGGTAGCGTGTGGCGAACTGATGTTTAACAATTTCATGCGCTGGCCTCGGCTAATGCTTTTTTGGCGTCATCTAATTTGGCTTGTTGTTTTTCAAGGCCGGTTTTAAATGCGTCAATGGTGTCTAGGTTTTGTTCTTGTGCCATTTCTAATCGCTCTTGTGCTTTATCCACGCGAGTTTGAGCGGCCAAGACTTTTTGTTTGAGTAGCTCAATATCAACAGCGGGTTTGGCTGTTTCGGTTTTGGCAGGGGTGCTGGAAAATTCTGCCAACGCTTGTTTGGCTTCTGCTACACGAGCCTGCTGATTTTCTACCGCTGTTTTAAGGGCGTCGACTTTATCGCTGTTAGTTTCGACGGCTTCATCTAAGCGTTTTTGTGCAGTCGCTAAACGGGACTGTGCCATTTCAACTTTTTTCTGCATGCGCTCAGGGGTCATTTCCATTTCAGCGGCAGAGCTTGCAGGTGCTGCCTTCGCCGCTTTTTTAGCTTCTGCGATGGCCTTGGCCGCTTCTTTCATTTTTTCTTGTGCTTTTTTCAGGGCTCCCGTTAAAAGCTCAACTTTATCGCTGTCGTTAGCTTCTTGGGCTGCTGCTATTTTTTCTTTGGCTTTTTTAACGGCCATTTGTGAGGCATCAAGTTTTCTTTGCAGGGCCTCTAAGTCGGCTGCGGGTGCCTGTGTTGCAGAGGCGAGCTCATTAGTGCCGTTGGCTTCAGCTGCTTTTTTCTCAGCTTGTTTTTTGGCAGCGGCTTCTGCTCGTGCTTTACGTTTGGCTTCTTTTTCGGCGGCCTCGCGTTCTTGACGGGCAAGGCGAGCTTCAAAGCGATCTTTGGCGCGATCACTTTTTTGCTTGTCTGCATTGGCTTGTTTGATTTCACCTTTGGTATGGCGGTAATACTGAACAAGTGGAATATTGCTTGGGCATACATAGGCACACGCACCACATTCTATGCAGTCCGCAATGTTGTGTGCAGTGGCTTGTTCAAGATTGCTACTTTTTGAAAACCAATAAAGCTGTTGAGGTAATAATTGTGCAGGGCAGGCCTCGGTACACATGCCACAGCGAATGCAGGCTTGTTCCATTGCTGGGTCAGGTAGCTCTTGTTTGCTTGATGCAATAATACAGTTGCTGGCTTTAACAATGGGGGTGTCTGCATTTTCTAGGGTAAAGCCCATCATAGGACCACCCATAATCAAGCGGTGCACGTTATTGGTTTGAGCATGCGCTAGCTCTAATAAATGTTTAACGGGTGTGCCTATTAATACCTCAAAGTTTTGAGGCTTTGCACAAGCTTCACCTGTGATGGTAGTAATACGGCTGATTAAGGGTTCGCCTTTGCTGATGGCTTTATAAATGGCAAAGCAGGTGCCCACGTTTTGACAAACTATACCGATGTCCGATGGCAGGCCACCTGCGGGTACTTCTTTACCAGTTAGTATTTGAATTAGCTGTTTTTCACCACCACTTGGATACTTAGTTGGGATGGTCACTACTTCAATATTAAAGGTATTGTCTTTGAAGTTTTTAAGGGCGTCTTTAAGTGCGGCTATGGCTTCTGGCTTGTTGTCTTCAACCCCAATTAGGCAGTGTTCTGGTTTGACGATGCGCTCAAGAATTTCAATACCTTTAATGATGCCATTGGCATGCTCGCGCATGAGCATATCGTCAGAGGTTATATACGGCTCACACTCGGCGGCATTAATGATCAAAGTTTGTATTTTATTAGGCTCAACCGATGCTTTTACGTGGGTAGGGAAGCCTGCGCCACCAAGACCGGTTATGCCTGATGTTTGAATCTTGTCAATAAGGGTTTTTGGCTCGGCTTCTAGGTAGTTGTCGATACCTTGAATGTCGCACCATTTATCGTCGCCATCTAGGGTGATTTCGATGCAAATATCACTCATACCTGATGGGTGAGCAATGACACGCTCTTCGATTGCGGTGATTTTGCCAGAACTTGGTGCATGCAAATTTGCACTCACAAAACCTTGGGCTTCTGCGATTACCTGCCCTTTAAGTACCGTATCACCTAGGTTTACCACGGGTTTAGATTGCGCACCAATATGTTGTGCAATCGGTAATATCAGTTTTTCAGGCAGTTTAGCCGCAATGATTGGTGATTGCGTGCTTTGATCTTTGTTTTGTGGCGGGTGGATGCCACCGTCAAATTCGTGAAGAGTAATTAAGTTCATATTACGCCGCCTGTACTTTATCTGTGGCAATGATGTTGGCGGGTTTTTGCCAGTGCCAATCTTGCAAACCTGTATCCACTGGAACCATATCAATACAATCAACAGGGCAAGGATCTAAACATAAATCGCAGCCGGTACATTCATCGGCTATTACTGTGTGCATTTGTTTTGCAGCACCTAAAATCGCATCTACGGGACATGCTTGAATACACTTGGTGCAGCCAATGCATTCATCTTCGCGGATGACGGCCACCATGGCGCTTTCTTTTTCGGTGCCGTGCTCGGCGTCTAGTGGCTCAGGTTCGACACCTAATAAATCGGCAATGGCGGCAATGGTGCTTTCGCCACCTGGCGGACACTTGTTGATTTTTTCTTCACCGCCAGCAATGGCTTCAGCGTAAGGGCGGCAGCCAGGGTAACTGCATTGTCCGCACTGGGTTTGTGGCAGAAGCGCATCGATTTGTTCAACAACAGGGTTGCCTTCGACTTTAAAGCGAACCGCTGCAAAACCTAAAACGGCACCAAAAATAAGGGATAAAACCACAAGGGCTGAAACAGCAATTAAAATAACAGTCATAACCCCTCCTTAAATTGACACAAGGCCAGTGAAGCCCATAAAGGCAAGTGACATCAAACCTGCGGTGATCATGGCAATGGCGCTGCCTTGAAAAGCCTTGGGTACATCGGCAACAGCAATGCGCTCACGCATGGCCGCAAAGAAAACCAGTACCAAAGAGAAACCAACTGCCGCACCAAAACCATAAAGAATGGATTCCATAAAGCCGTTTTCACGCTTGATGTTTAACAGCGCAACACCCAAAACGGCACAGTTGGTGGTAATTAATGGTAAGAAAATACCCAGCACACGATAAAGCAAAGGGCTGGTTTTACGGATGGCCATTTCAGTGAAACCCACCACCACAGCAATCACCATGATAAATGAGATTGTTTTTAAGTATTCGATGTTCAGCGGTACCAAAAGGTACTCATAAACTAAATAAGAGCTTAGAGAGGCAAGCGTTAATACAAAGGTAGTGGCGGCAGACATACCAATGGCGGTTTCAAGTTTGTTAGAAACCCCCATAAACGGGCATAACCCTAAAAACTGAACCAGTACAAAGTTGTTCACCAATATGGTGGAAATAAGTATGAGTATGTAATCAACCATAATGGCCTCTGTACGAACGTTGTGAGTGCATGATCAGGCTGACGTGAATCGATCTAACTGGTTGTCAGCCATAGAAAAACGGCGACGTATTATCGGCTATGTGGGATATGGGTACAAGCTAGGCTGGGCGTGGTTTTCAGTCAAATTGAGAATATTGCTTATTTATTGAGTAAATAAGCGGTGATTTGTTAATCGGTTTTATTGGAAAGGGGGGGGCATAATTGCCGTCTTACCCGCGAAGGCGGGTATCCAGTTAGGTAGGGTGTGCATTTGAGTCAAATTGGCAATATTGCTTATTTATCGGGTAAGTAAGCGGTGTTTTCCTAACGGGCAATGTGACAGGGTGGTTTGCTGATGCGCCGTGGTTAATGCATGTCGGGCAATGCCAGACCTGCGAGTGAAATAGTGGCTTTAGTCTAATAGTGTTAGATACAAAAAAGCGAACCTAAAATGAGGTTCGCTTTTTGGCTTTAAACTATAGGTTAGCTAGGTAGGTCGGGCACTGCCCGACATAAAGCTGAGGCAATAGCCCTGTCTTTACATTACACGCATACCCGGCTTGGCGCCTGCGTGAGGCTCAAGCAACCAAAGCTCGTCACCACCTGGGCCTGCGGCCAATACCATGCCTTCTGAAATACCGAACTTCATTTTGCGCGGCTTAAGGTTAGCCACCATAACCGTTAATTTGCCGGTTAAATCTTCTGGGTTGTAAGCCGCTTTGATGCCTGAGAACACATTACGAGTTTTGCCTTCGCCAATATCAAGCGTTAGCTGTAAAAGTTTGCCGGCACCTTTTACGTAATCGGCTGAAACAATTTTAGCGATACGTAAATCGGTTTTAGCAAAATCATCAAACTCAATTTCATCAGCCAGTGGTTCGCTCAAACCGGATGCCGCTTCTGCTACTGGATTGGCAGCGGCTTCTGCTTCGGCGTCGGCTTTTTCGGCTTCAACGATGGCATCTACTTTTTCTTTTTCGATGCGATTCATTAAGGCTTTAAACTTGGTGATTTCGTGATCAAGTAACGGCTGTTTGCGTGAATCCCAGTTTAAGTTTTCAACTTGTAAAAACTGAGCAACGCTTGCGCTCATGTTTGGTAAAACCGGAGTTAAATAGGTAACCAGTTGGCGGAACAAGTTAATGCCTAAAGAGCAAATGCCAAGTACCTCAGCTTCTTTGCCTTCTTGTTTGGCCAGTGCCCAAGGTTCTTTTTCGTGAATGTATTCGTTTGCCACATCTGCAAGGGCGATGATTTCACGGATGGCTTTGCTGTATTCACGGTCTTCAAAATACTGGGCGATTACATCACCTTTGGCCACGGCGTCTTCAAGGATGTGGGCATCCGGTAATTCAGCTGCAAGCTTACCACCTGACTTTTTAACAAAGCCTGCACAGCGTGATGCAATATTAATCACTTTGCCGATTAGGTCGGAGTTTACGCGTTGAGAAAAATCTTCAAGATTTAAGTCAAAATCATCCACGCGGTTGTTGAGTTTGGCCGCGTAGTAATAACGCAAGTATTCGGCATCAAGCTGGTTTAAATAGGTACGCGCTTTAATGAAGGTGCCACGAGATTTAGACATTTTGGCGCCATTAACGGTTACATAACCATGGGCCCATACGGCACTTGGAGTACGGAAACCGGCGCTGTGTAACATGGATGGCCAGAACAACGCATGGAAGTTAATGATGTCTTTACCAATAAAGTGGTAAACCTCGGTATCGCTGCCGGGCTTCCAGTAGTCATCAAATTCTAAGTCGGTGCGATCACATAATTGCTTGAAACTGGCCATGTAACCAATAGGCGCGTCTAACCAAACGTAAAAGTATTTGCCCGGTGCGTTAGGGATTTCAAAACCAAAGTAGGGTGCATCACGGCTGATGTCCCATTCTTGTAGGCCGCTGTCTAGCCATTCTGCTAATTTGTTGGCCACTTCGTTTTGTAAGGTGCCAGAGCGAGTCCAATCTTTTAAGAACGCTTGGAATTCAGGCAGCTTGAAAAAATAATGCTCCGATTCTTTTTCAACAGGGGTTGCGCCCGACATGACGGATTTAGGATTAATCAACTCAGATGCGTTGTAAGTAGCACCACAGCTTTCGCAGTTGTCGCCATATTGGTCTGGTGTTTTACACTTAGGGCAGTCGCCTTTTACATAGCGGTCAGCCAAAAACATTTCTTTTTCTGGGTCAAATAACTGCTTGATACCACGTACGGCAATGTGACCGTTTTCGAATAGCTTGTTGTAAATCAGGCTAGAAATTTCACGGTTTTCTTCGCTATGGGTTGAGCCATAGTTGTCGAACTTGATTAAAAAGTCGGCGAAGTCTTTTTCGTGATCAGCTTGTACGGCTGCAATTTGCTCTTCTGGTGTGACGCCCATTTTTTCAGCGCGCAACATGATTGCGGTGCCGTGTGCGTCATCCGCACATACATAGCTGCACTGATTGCCACGGGATTGTTGAAAACGCACCCAGATATCAGTCTGAATGTATTCCAGCATATGGCCTAAGTGAATAGGGCCGTTTGCATAGGGTAGAGCACTGGTCACAAGTATGCGGCGCATGAATGGTCTTCTCGGTACAAAGAGGTGAATATGATCAAATTTAGGGGCGGTAATATAGCAGGAAAACCCCCGTTCATACAGTTTAGCAAGGGCTTTCATCTTGTTGATTTATCATTGTGCCCATGAATGGAATCATCGTTGCGCCGCTTTAACGGCTTTTCTCTACTATTTAGTCATACGAATAGGTAAAATCCGACCCCATTACTAGGTTACTGTTTTGGTGAGTGGATATGTCACAGTTTCAAGCGGCGATAGAAGAAGCCATTAAGGGATACCATGACCCTTATTTAAATATGGATTTATTCACGGCGGGCGCAGTTAAGCGTATCGAGGTTGAGGGCGATAAAGCCTTGGTGGATATTCAATTGGCTTACCCAAGTGAGTATTTAAAAAACGGCATTGCACAAATGCTGCAATTTGCCATAGAAAACATAGAAGGCATTAACGACGCGCAAGTGAACGTCACTTGGCAGGTGGGCTCACATAAAGCCCATGAGAATCTTGCTAATATCAAGAATGTAAAAAACATTATTGCGGTTGCTTCGGGTAAAGGTGGTGTGGGGAAATCTACCACCTCTGTGAATCTGGCATTAGCGTTGGCGGCAGATGGCGCACGAGTTGGTCTGTTAGATGCGGATATTTATGGCCCGTCTGTTGGTATGTTGCTAGGTGTGCAAGAAGGCACTCGCCCAGAAACCGAACAAGAAAAATTCTTTAAGCCGGTTGTGGCTTGCGGTATTCAGTCTATGTCTATGGCGTACTTGGTAAATGAAAATACACCCATGGTATGGCGTGGCCCTATGGTCAGTGGTGCGTTGCAACAGCTGATCACTCAAACCTTATGGGATGACTTGGATTATTTGGTGATAGATATGCCACCAGGTACAGGGGATATCCAATTAACTTTAAGCCAAAAAATTCCGGTATCGGCATCGGTTGTGGTGACCACTCCTCAAGACATTGCGCTGCTGGATGCCAAAAAAGGCATAGAGATGTTCCGCAAGGTTAATATTCCGGTGTTGGGTGTGGTTGAAAATATGTCTATGCATATTTGCGGAAACTGCGGCCATGCTGAGCACATTTTTGGCGAAGGTGGTGGTGATAAAATTGCCGAAGAGTTTAACACCCAGTTATTAGGATCGCTGCCGCTATCAAAATACATTCGTGAGCAGTCGGATAATGGTTTGCCTGTGGTTGCGGCTGATCCTGATTCTGAAGTGTCGGTGATGTATCGCAATGTGGCACGTAATATGGCAGCAGCATTAAGCCAGCTAACCAATGAAATGGTGCCTGAGATTCAAATTTCAGACGATTAATTGTTTTGAGGTTGTTTGAATATTGACGATTGATTCACTCTCATACCCAATGCACTCGCTGCGCTCATGGGGCACTCTGGGTGCGAGTTCGTACAGTGAATGTAAGGTAATTATAAATTGTAGGAACCCGCACCTGCGGGTGAATAACACTAGCTGGTGGCAAAGTTGAGCAGTTTTATAAGGCCAGACTTGAATGATGCAGGCTAATGATTAATCGACTATTACAAGCGATTCACTCGCAGGTGCGAGTTCGTACAGTGAATGTAAGGTAATTATAAATTGTAGGAACCCGCACCTGCGGGTGAATAACATTAGCTGATGGTGAGATGTTGCAGTTTAAGTATGTAACTGATTTTACATTTTGATTGTTGTTTCATAATAAGCGATTCACTCGCATACCCAATGCACTCGCTGCGCTCATGGGGCACTCTGGGTGCTAGCTCGTACAAGTTTGCTTGAATGCAAAATGTACGACACATCTGACGGGTGGTATCAACTTAAACACCTATCAAGCAAAAGGATTTGCTTATGATGAATGGTCGTTATTCTGATTTGCGCAAAGGCAGGGTAAGCATTACCGGTACTGCCTATCATGTGGTTTTTTCTACAAGGCACCGCCTTACGGAATTCTCTGATTTCACTAAAGCCCGTCAAATTATCCGTTATCTGAAAACGGATTCGCAATTAAGTAATACGCAAACCTTGGCTTTTGTTGTTATGCCTGATCATGTGCATTGGCTTTTGATTGTAAATAACGGAACGTTATCTGATGCCGTGCAGCGCATTAAGTCTATGTATTCCCGCTATGCAAAAAATAAAATCTGGAATAAAGGGTTTTATGATCACGGTATCCGTGGTGATGAAGATCTAGCTGCGATTGCTCGTTATATTGTTGCAAACCCACTAAGGGCTAATTTGGTCGGACGCGTAGGTGATTACCCTCATTGGGATGCGGTGTGGCTTTAAATATATTGATTTGATAATTCGCCGCTAACTAATTCACTCGCAGGTGCGAGTTCGTACAGTAATTGCTGGGTAATTATAAATTGTAGGAACCCGCACCCGCGGGTGAATAATTTTAGTTACTCGTTAGGTTGTCCAGTTTTCTAAGGTAAGACCCTATAGTACTTGCCAATAATAAATAATTTAACGCTAAACGATTTAAAGTTAATCGATTCACTCGCTGCGCTCATGGGGCACTCTGGGTGCGAGTTCGTACAGTGGTTTGTGCTACTCAAATTCCCAGCCAATCTTTTACCTCAGCTTTAAATTCTTTGCTGGGTTTTTTCGGCAAACTTAAGTTAAATCCTGTCATGCGCTTTAAAATCATCTTGGCGCTTTCATAGCTGCCGCTGTGTTCTAAAAAAGCATCGAGCAAGCGTGCTTCGTTAGGTTTTAAGTCATCAATACTCAAAATGGGTAAATCTTGGCGATCAAAAAAATGCACGCTGTCTTCTTCTAGTTTTAAGCCTTGTGCGGTGAGACCATAAATCACCAGCGCGGATTGGGTGCCACTGGCTTTATCTTGTTTGTTGCCTTGTCTAATTAATTTGAATTCATTTTTAAACCAAAAGTGACGCACATCTTCTGTGTTGGCAAAACTTGAGCCTAGGTAATCGTATTGGTTTTGTTTGCAATAATGAGTCACGGCTTTTAAAAGGTCGCTGCCTAAACCGCAGCGTTGAATGTTTTCTAGGGTGGCAATGCGAACGATACGCGCGCCTTTTAAATTAAGCCCGTCCATTGCGCCCATGTGGTGAGCCAAAACCTGTGGAATCAAATGGCCTTTGGGGCGGCGGTAACCATTTAAAATATCTTGGTGTAGGTCCTCGTGAGAGCTTGGCCCATTAATAATGGGACCTTCATCATTGATTAAACACACGCCAATGACATGTTGTGTTTGATTAATGGTAATGAGCTGTGCAAATAAATGCAGACCAGGAGCATCGAGTAAGTCGCGAAGATCGCTTGGTTTAGTTTGATAGTGGGCTTGTACTAATAAGGCGAATACTTGCCTTAATAAATCAGGGGATTGGCTTAAGGCTTTTTTGCTTAAGTATTTAATCTCTATTGTGTTAAAGCCCTGTTTGATTTCATTTGGCGAAAAGGCGAGGGCACTGGGCTCGCTGTCTAGGCAAAAGGCATCAAATAGCCAGCGCTCTAGTGGGTCGTGTGCGCTATAGCGCACAGGCTGAGTCAGGGTATGTTGCTGCCAAGTGAAATGCTGATGCGTGGCCAGTTGATTAAGGTGTTCAAAAAACCGAATTTGAAAACCCTTGCCAGTACCTTCATAACCGTGGGTAGTGGTTGCCATGATGATGTGTTTGAAGTGCTGGCTCCACTTTATGAGTTGGCCGATGGGTAGGCTGGCGGCTTCATCAATGAACACTATGTCATTGGGCTTGGCTGATTCTAAAAGGCGCTCAGGTGCCACAAATTGAAGTTCATGCTTGGTAGCGTCACTTAAATACTTATAAACCGAGCTGGTGGATGCCTTGTTGGGAGCACATAGATAATAGTTTATACCGTTATCTTTTGATGAATTTATCAATGAATCTGCCAACATGCCAAGTACGTGTGATTTACCGCGACCACGGTCTGCTGTAATCACGCTTAGTTGTTGCTGATTTGAAGTGGCAGGCTCATTTTGGTTAGCTCGAATGGCTTTTCTAGTGATATCTAAAACGCATTTAAAGGCACTTTGTTGATCATTTGTTGGGTTAATGGGTGTATTTGTGCTTATTAGGTTGGCGATATTGTTGTCACTATGCTCAGTGGTGGTGATTAACTGCGCTAAGTGAGGTTTAAATAATGCATCTAAGTCTTGAGGTTTATCTTGCTCAAGGATGATGACGTCGTGATCAATAGCACAGCTTAATAGGCGCTTTATGGTGTGCTGGTTGTTGCATTGGTCTTCAAAGCCTAGACTGGTGCGCCCTTTGGCAAACTCATCACTAAATAAAGGGTAGTCTTTTAAGGGTGGGGTCAGTAAAAATAAAAAACCACCCGGTAGCAGTGTGCCGCTAATGGCGGTTATGGCATCGGGGAATAAACCGTGGTGTGCATCAAATACCACGTTATCACTTTCGTAACCTAACAATGTATTGGGTTTGCTGGCTTTGGTGCAAGTCAGGTAAGCGTGTTTAAGGGTTGCTTGGCCCACATAAGTATTGTGTTTAAACCCAGCAAGCCAAGGGTTGATATATTGCCATGCCCAGTGGTGATCGCCTGCCAGCCAAATAACCTGCCGTTGATGACGTGTTTTATTGATGGCGCAAAGCTGTGACAACCATGACTGCATAATAAAGGGGGATAACCTGTTACTGGGTTTATAGAATCTGCTAGAATCCGCCCCAATTGTAACTAAGTTTGTAGGCTTTGCATGCGTTTAAGTGATGGTGATATCGAAGCGGCTCTAGAAAGTGGCCATATTAAATTGACTCCGCAACCGGATTCTAAGGCTATTTCGGGTATCAGTGTTGATTTGCGTTTAGCCAATAGCTTTCGTGTGTTTAGCAATAACTCAGTGCCGTTTTTGGATTTGTCCGGCGATCGTGATCAGCTGAACAAAAATATCGATCGTGTAATGGGTAAAGAAATCATTGTTGAAGGCGATGATGCATTGTTTATTCACCCAGGTGAGTTGGTGTTAGGTTCAACCCTTGAGTCGGTAGAGATTCCTGATGACTTGGTTGGCTGGTTAGATGGCCGCTCAAGTTTGGCCCGTTTAGGTTTAATGGTGCACGTCACCGCAGGTCGAATTGACCCAGGTTGGAAAGGGCAGGTGGTATTGGAGTTTTATAATCTTGGCAAAATGCCATTGGCTTTGCGCCCAGAAATGATTATATGTGCGTTATCGTTTGAAACATTATCAAGCCCAGCGCAGCGCCCGTATCGCTTACGTGAAAATGCGAAGTACCGTAATCAACAAGGGGCCATATCATCGCGTATGGGTGATGATTAACCTTTTTGGTTTTATGTGTAATAAAAGCAAAATTGATAAAACAATAGCCCGCAAACGCGGGCTTTTTTGTGGGTAGTGATTTTGCTCATACTAAACATTGTACGAGCTCGCACCCGCGAGTGAATCGCTCTCCAAATATAGCGGCATAAATTAATGCGACCTCGCACCCAGAGTGCCCCATGAGCACAGCGAGTGCATTGGATGCGCGAGTGAATCAATTTATCAATATCGTGCTAAAGAATTGTACGAGCTTGCCCCGCGAGCGAGAACATAATGACCAAGGTGAGCAGAATAGACTGCTTAGGCGTTTATAAAATAATCAAGGCCTTGGTTGATGTTCTCCAGTGGTAAAATTAGCCGCAGTAAAAGCAGCGAATATATAAACAGATTATTTTGGTTTTTTGGCCTTTTTAAGGGAGCTGCGCTCGAAAAATCTGATAATAAGGCTCGTTTTCGCCTAGTTAATAAATCATAAATGCTTTAAATTCATAGACTTACAAAAACAACAGCTGAAATAACGAGACCCCGTTATTTTTTAATTAATTTGCGCGCTCGTTTTTGCAAGTATGATTGGTGTTAGAGTACTTGTAAGAGGCTGTTTTAAATAAGATTTTTTGCTTTTTTTGATTGATATTGAAACTGCAAAAATGAGCACGCGCACGATTAAAATGTTAGGTTAAAAATGTCTTATCAACACCACTTTTTAAAACAGATTGAATTTATCGAAAATTCGGCTTCGTTATTTGATTTAGGAAAAATAAACGAATCAATACGAATTGCAGTGAGCTTACGCGTGCTAATGCATGATACAAAGAACTCAACCTCGCTACTTTCCCATATGGAAAAGAAACAAAGCATGAAAATACTGTCAACTTCTTGGGGGGGCTTCAAAGATGAAAAAAGTTTTGGCTTCTCATTAACTGGAATTCAAATGGCAGGAAATAGTATAGAGGTTACACCTAATTTACACCGTTATGACAAAAATAAAGCTAGAAATATTACTATTTCTGAGTGGTGGGAAGAGAATGTTTTTTCAAGCCCTGTTGTTGGGCTTTTATCGAGACGTGATTTTGCTCTTATAGCCGCAAATAAAGATGGTGGGGCTCACGTAGACAAACTTCCAGATAAATTTAAAAAAATAAAGGACGGTGACGTTGGGTTCATAATTCCCAATGTTGAAGTAAATATTGGTTTTGGTCAGCTTTGGCCATGTACTTTGAGGCAAATGGCATGGGAGCTTTTAAATAGCGAAGACTTTATTGTTCAAAGCAAATTAACCTAACAAGGGTTTTCAAGTCGGACAAATTACAGTTGGCTTTTTGTTCGTGCCTCACTTATTTTAGCCAACTGCAATTTGCCGCTTAAAACAGCGTTAAGGCTCAATCGAACTAATATGACAGTCACGAACTAATAGGAACTAATAGGGAACTAATAGGACAGTCACGTTAAGAAAATCAAAAAAATCATTTTCTTAACCTTTGTTATTAATGGAGTAGTGTTCTTATTAAGCTGGTTTAGCGGGGTTTACAAGGCTAAAGGGGTTTATCGAGAGAAAACCTTGATATACAGGCACAGCTATTCTCTTGAATGTTCAAGTTTATTGTATGTTGACTGTTTGAATACTTAAGAAAGTAGGGAGTGACTAGCCTGAATGCTGGATCGCCGCTGTCGATTAAAGTGCGTCAGTGAGTTGTTTAAAGAGTCAGGCTTACCAATAAACCCTTTAAAGTTTCTTTCAATGGTTTGTGTTATCTCAATCCAATTATCCGCGTTAATGTTTAATCGTTGCAAAATAGGTGGCAGCGTTTTAGAAATCGCTCCACGTTTATCCTCCCGAATGATACGTCCCGTCCAGTCTAATAATTTTAAATAATCGGTTAATTTAAACGGTAAACCTGCAGGCATGTTTTGTTTGGGGTTGCCCGCAAATACTAATAAGCCTTTCACTTGTTGGTGCGGATGATTGGCAGCGTGTGCTGATTTTGCTTTTATGATTCGATTTTTAGCAGATGTGTAATCTGATGTCTCAGGTGATTTGGCCATATTTGAGCGAATAGGGTTTAAATCAACATAGGCTAAACAAGCGGCAAGGGCTTGTTCATCGAGCAAGGCCTGTGATTTAAAACGGCCTTCCCAAAAATGGCCAGTGCAACCATCTTCTTCATTGGCTTTGCGTGAAATGATTTCATTTAAGCGGCGCATAAACCAGCTAATATTCATTAAACGCTCGCGCCATACTTCAACATATTCTGTTAATTTCTCTTTTTCTGCTTGGCTAAAGTTAGGGTCAACATAATAGCGCTGACTTAGTACATTGCCTTTGTATAAGGCATGCCAGCGTTCAATTACATCATCAAACGACCAGCTATCAGCCTGTTGTTTATTGATATGTAGTACCACGTGATAGTGGTTTGACATAATGGCGTAAGCGGCAATATCAATAGCAAATACTTGAGCTTGCTTTAATAATTCGTTTTCAAGCCAGCCTCGGCGATGCTCAAAGTTTTGTTGTGTGCTGATATCTGTGCCGCATAAAAATGCACGACGCACACAGCGAGAAACGCAGTGATAATAGGGTGTAGCGTCTAAGCTTACTTGTTCCTTTCGTGGCTTTGGCATGCTGCAGTCCGAACAAATTTTTTAATTATCATGGTTGATAATTAACCTATATGCGATAAGACAAATGTATGAAATTGAATAAATTCATACTTTCCTCTTAAGATGACTGTCTATAAAAAGAAGCTTTGTTGTACTTTCCTCTTAAGATGACTGTCTATAAAAAGAAGCTTTGTTGCTCATAGTGCTCTCGCTTATGGGTGGTTTTAGTTGTTGGTTGTTTTAATGGTTGGTGAAAAGCGAGTATAAGGCAGGCCTACTGACAGCATGGTGTCAGGAGTGTTTGATTGTTTTTAATTAAGTGAAGAAAGACTTAAATCTTTAAGGCAGTAGAAGTGGATTCCCGATCAAAGCGCTTCGCGCGTCGGGGATGACGTTTTTGGTTGAGCGTGAATTAAATTCATTGCTTTAAGAGTAACGCCGCAATTGCGGCGTTTTTAGTTTTATTGCGGTGTGTTTAAGCTTGCGAGGCGACGGTTTCTTCGTCTGTGATGTTTTCATCTTGTGTTTGTTTATCAAGCTTCATTAATAGTGCAGGCAATAATAAAAAGTCAAAAATTAACGCGGCACTAATGGTGCCGCTGATCATCATGCCCATTTTTACGTTGGCCGTGAAATTACTTAACATTAATACTGAAAATCCTGCCACTAAAACGATGGTGGTGATCACCAAGGGTTTGGCTACTGTATTAAAGGCATAGCGTACTGCGTCGGCGGTGCTTTGCCTTAATTGATTTCTTGCGCGTTGGTATTTGCTAAAAAAGTGAACGGTGTCATCCACCACAATGCCCAGCGTTAAACTGAATACTACAGCTACACCTAAGTCCACTTGGCCAACGGCAATACCCCAAATACCAAAGGTAATTAATGCAGGGAATACGTTGGGCAATAAACTCATTAAACCAAACTTAACTGAACCAAGAGCCAAGATGAGTGTGATGGTAATTAGGATAATGGCAATGACCGAGCCTGACAGCATGGAGTCAATATTCTTTTTACCTACATGGGCAAACATGGTTGAAATACCTGAGGCAGGGGTGGCAAGTTGTGGGGCGTTTTGCGCAAACCAATTTTGCGCGCGCTGGTCTAGTTCAATCAAACCTTTGGCTTGTGTACCCACCACACCAAACGCTAAAAACACAGAACGCTTTTGTGAGTCCACTTGGTTGTTAAGATCTAAGCCATAAGGCAATGATAATTCATAAAGCAGTTGATATTGCGATGCTAGTTCGCGGCTTTCTGGGATTTTGTAATAGGTAGGGTCGTTACCGTGCATATTTTTATTAAGACGTTTTATGGTGTCGGTATAACTGAGTGCGTTGACAATTTCGGGCTGGCTTTTAAACCAATTAACAAAGTCGTCAACTTGTTTTAAAAATTCAGGGTTGTTGACGCCGCCTGTTTCGCCGCTATCTAATGAAAAATTTAATACATCAAAGCCGGTGAGGTTTTGCTCCATAAATTCTGAAGCTTGTCTGAATTCAGTGCTCTCATCAAAGTAGGCCACTGTGTTGTCGTTTAATTCATTTAGTAATGTTAAAGAGCCTAACCCCGTTGCAATAATTAATACGCTTGGTAATAAAACCTTACGGTGTTTGATCGAAAATTCTGCAATGCGGCTTGACCATAATGTTTTTCCTTGTGCCATGGGTTTGGCTTTCATGGGTAGCCAAACGGCTAAGGCGGGTAATATGGTGATGCTTAAAAAGAATGCGGCCATCACGCCAAAGGCGGCAAAATTACCTAGTTCCCTAAACGGTGGTACATCGGATGTGTTCATGGCTAAAAAGCCAATGGCGGTGGTGAAGCTGGTTAAAAATACCGGTTGCAGGTTGATTTTCATGGCCTCTGTCATGGCGTCTTTACGGCTTTGCCCTAACGAAAGGTGGTGAAGGTAACTTGCTAATAAATGCACGCAGTCACAAACCGCAAGGGTTAAAATAATAATGGGTGCCATCACGTTTACTTGGTTTAAGTCATAACCAATCCAGCCGACAAAACCTTCACTAATGACGACGCCTAAAATGATCACAATGGTGGTCACAAACGCAGACCAAGCCGAGCGCAATAAAAACAGCAGCATTAATACAATTAATACAAATAACAGTGGGAATAAATACATGGCGTCGTATTCGGTTGATTCGTTAAATGCTGTATTTACAATGCTTAAACCTTGCAGGTGGATTTTGACATTAGGGTTTTGTGCTTCTATTTCTGCGCGCAGTTGACGAGCCGCGGCAACCAGCTCAACTGTGGCTTTGCCTTCGGCTTGTTTGGTGTGGTTTGGCATGTTTAAGACCACATTTACACCGGTGGCATGGTGGCGATCAGAGACTAAGCGATTAACCAATGTCACTTCGTTTGAGGCAATATTTTTTATGCGCGCCAGCTGCTGGTCGGTGAGTTCGTTGGCCTCTTCAACAAGGTCCGCCACTATTAATTCGTCGTCTACCACATCGGTGTGTTGGTAGTTGGTGAGTGAGTCGACGCGGGTAGAATAAGGCAGTTGCCAAGCCTGGTGGGTGATGGATTCAACACTGGCTAGGTTTTCGCGGGAGTAGATGTTGCCGTTAAGGGCTTCAAATACAAATAGTAAGTTATTGCTTTTGATGTAAAGGCTTTCGTTTTTATCGTGGGCAATGAGCTGTTCGTTATCGTCGTCAAAAAATATCTTATAGCTTCCATTAAATTGCAGTTGTGTTAAACCCAGTGTTAAGCCGATGATGATAAATAGTGAGGCTAGGGCAATTTTGTTGCGGCTGTGTACCAGCCAAATTGCAAGGCGGTCATTCATGTTTATGGTCCGTTTTTTATTGTTATTAATTTTAAAAAAATACTGGCCCGAACATTACGGTAATCTGGTGGTTTTTGCTAGGTTGGCATTGCCGTGTCATTAGGGTTTAGGTTTCGCGAGCAGGCTCGACTCGTACAAGGGATGACTAAAGGGCTTTATGAATTGTAGGAGCTTGCCCCTGCGAGCGATAATGGGCGGGTTTATGGGTGTTTAAAAGCTTTCTTATATCATTGATACTCGCCATCGATTTGATGTGAAGGAATTAAGGCTCTGGTTTCGCGAGCAGGCTCGACTCGTACAGGTGTGGCTAAAGGGCTTGAGGAATTGTAGGAGCTTGCCCCTGCGAGCGATAATGGGCGGGTTTATGGGTGTTTAAAGCTTTCTTATATCATTGATACTCGCCATCGTTTCGTTGTGAAGGAATTAAGGCTCTGGTTTCGCGAGCAGGGCTCGACTCTTACAAAGGATGGCTGAAGGGCTGTATGAATTGTAGGAGCTTGCCCCTGCGAGCGATATGGTTTTAAGGGTTGTACGAGCTTGCCCCTGCGAGCGATAAATAAGTTTGAGGGCATCATTATTGACTGTTAATACAAGGCTCTATTGATAAAAAGCGCGTATTTATGCATATTAGTCTAAAATATCTAATTAATATGTATAAATATGCGGATTCATAATGCTTTCAAATCTACCTGATCAGGCTGTGAACTCAGTGCTGGTGCGCCTTGCAGAGGCTTGCCGCCAAACCCGTATTGCACAAAATCGCACTCAGGCAGAGCAAGCCGCGTTAGCTGAGATCAGTTTACGCGCTGCCCAAAACATCGAATCTGGCCAATCTGGGCAGACGGCCATTCTCTTTAAATACTTATTCTCCCTTGGGTTGTTAGACCCAATTTGCAGTGCTTTACCTGATCCAGATGCTGTATCACCGCTGGAGCAGTTGGCTATGGATAAGGCTAAACCTAAAAAGCCACAGCGAGCCTCTAAGGCGAAGCGAGTCACTAAAGTCCAACCAAAATGGGGTGATGAAAAACGCTTTGAAGAGGATGATCGTTAATGGCCATTGAGCTTGCTGAGGTGGTGTTGTGGGGAACAACCATTGCTGTTGTACGCTGGGATGAGCAAGCGGGTGTTGCGGATTTTCAGTACACACCTGAATTTCAGAACTTTGGAATAGAGGTCGCGCCTGTTGTGATGCCGGTGCGCAGTGCACCGTATCGTTTTGCGAATTTAAATAAAGATACGTTTAAGGGTTTGCCAGGTATGTTGGCCGATGTTTTACCAGATAAATTTGGTAATGCGTTGATTGACCAGTGGTTGATTAAACAAGGTAGAAGCCCGTCAGATTTTAACCCTATTGAGCGTTTATGTTATACCGCCAACCGTGCAATTGGTGCGTTAGAGTTTAAACCGACTCAGCGCTATTTCGAACACGATGAAGATTCACAAATTGAACTGGATAAAATGGTGCGCCTTGCCAGTTTGGTATTGCAAAAAAAACAGTTTGAAATAGACAGCCAAGATTTAGATGGCGAAGCCTTAGAACAGATTTTACAAATCGGCACCTCAGCAGGTGGTGCCCGTGCAAAAGCGATTATTAATTGGAATGAAAAAGACAATATTATTTTGCCTGGGCATGTAAAACCGCAAAAAGCGTTTGATGGCTGGCTGATAAAATTTGATGGTGTGAGTGAAAACCGTGACAAAGAACTGGCCGACCCGTTGGGTTATGGGCGTATTGAATATGCCTATTATTTGTTAGCGCAAAAAGCGGGTGTTGAAATGATGGAGTGCCGTTTATTGAAAGAGGGTGGCCGTGCACATTTTATGACAAAGCGCTTTGACCGTGTGAATGGCGACAAACTCCATATGACCAGTTTATGTGGCTTGGGGCATTTTGATTTTAATGACCCAGGTGCCACCAGTTATGAACAGGCGTTTGTTTTAGCAAGGCAATTAAAAATTCCTCGTGAGCATGTGGCGCAGCTGTTTAAGCGTATGGTGTTTAATGTGGTGTTTCGTAATCAGGATGACCACACTAAAAATATTGCGTTTTTAATGGACCGAAGTGGCGCTTGGCAATTAAGCCCTGCGTTTGATGTGGCCTATAGCTTTAACCCGAAAGGTTTGTGGACGTCAAAACACCAAATGAGTGTAAACGGTAAGCGTGATGACTTTTTATTAGATGACTTGTTATCAGCAGCAGAGCAAACCGGTTTGTCAAAACAAAAGATAAAACAAATTATTGCTGATGTGTTGGCGTGTTTACAATTATGGCCGGATTGTGCCGAGCAAGCAGGGGTTGAACATCAAATGATGTTATCTATTGGTAATACATTTAGATGGTTTGATTAAAGCGCTTGGTCAGTTTTTATTGAGGCCCGTGCTGCTAGATTTTTTAATTCGCAGTACAGGGTGTTGCTGTCGGTGTTTTCTTGTACGGCAAACCAAAGTATGGATAAATATTCCATTTGTAGTTTAGCTAGATGCAGTTGATCTACTGTGTAGTCGCCATAAAAAGATAAAAGTTTTTTCTCTTCGCTTAATGACAGTTTGGCGCTGTCACTGAATACCGCTAAATCCCAAATAGGGTCCCCTAAGCCTGCATATTCCCAATCTATTAGATTTAATGTGCCGTTTTTATTTTTTATCCAGTTGTGGGTGTTGGTGTCCATGTGGCATAGGCATACAAGATGATTATTAGGCTGTAAGGCAGTATCTAATTCTTGTTTGAGTTGCTGAAGATTGGGATTTTGCATGCTGGGTTTGGGCAGTGTTTGTGCCCAAAAAAACTCTGTTCTTACATAGGTGTTTACACTAGGCCAGTGTTTTTCTATAGGTTGCTTGTGTGTGCTTAAAAGTAGCTTTGCAACTTGTTCAAGGTCTTCTGATATTTCAAAGCCTGCGGACTGGTGTTCTGCCAGTGTGTAGCCTGAGATGTAAGGTCTTACCCAGTATTTAAAATCTGGATCGTTATACGAAATAGCTGGGCAAATACCTAATTTACTTATGCGCTCAACAATTTCATATTCGTTTTGATGATGAATATTTAATGTTTTGGCATTTTTGGCATTAATACGAATGACAAACTGCTGGTTGTTTTCGTTTGGCAGTGTGACTAACCAGTTTTCATTGGTTAGCCCTTGTTCAAGAGGGATGAAATCACAGGCTGTTTGCTCGTATTGGTTTAAGATTGGCCAAAGGGGCCAATCTTTTAAAACGTCATGCAATGTCTGTAATTGGTTGTTCATATTAAGCGGGTTGCGCGTCATTGGTTTCGTGTTGGGTTTTATAAATCTTAAGCCAAGCAGTATATCCAAAGATAACCATAATTACATAAACGGCCATTAATAGGGCGGTTAAATAAAGCTCACGGTCAATGTATAGGTAGATGGCGATGGCATCAATGACAAACCAGTAGATCCAGTTCTCTAATACTTTTTTGGCCACCATGTAAGTGGTTAATACTGCGCCCCAGGTGGTGAATGAATCCAAGTAGGGCATTACAGCGGTTGTGTTTTCACTTAACAAGTAACCACTGGTAAAGGTGAGGACTAAAACACTACCAATCCCGAGTGTGTGCTGTTTGGCAGACCAAGTACTAATTGGCAGTTTAGGGGACAGTTCATTTTGCATGGCAGAGTTTTGTGGCTTTTTATTCCACACGTACCAACCATAAACAGCCATGGCTAAGTAGTACACATTCAGTGCCGATTCCATAACAAGACTGACATCAAAAAATAACCAGCTAAAAATTGCGGTGCTGCCAAAAGCGGCATACCAGCATAGGCTGTTTTCGCGCATGGCCAATACAAGGTAAGCAATACCTAGAGCAACGGCGATAACTTCCCAGTAACTCATGGCTTGTGCTGCGGAAATTACACCTTGTATAAATACATCGCTAAAGGATTGTGAGGTTTCTTGGGTCGGGTTCATAAAATGCCTTTAGTTGTCGCCGTGAGGTTTAAGTGCGGGATCAAGGTTTGCGCCAATGAATTTGCACACAAAAATGGCTTTACCAAATTCTTCATATGAGCGTTTCATTTCTTTGCTTAATACGGACATGACTAAATCGTACTCGCCAAATATTTGAGTGCTCATGGTATTGCCAGTCACGCTAATACCATCAGTTGCATTTAGGCGTTCGATAAAATCTTTGATGGCCGGAATGTAATCATCGGCCAAAGGATATTTGCTGATCTCGACGGATAATTCCATATCGGCTCCAAAATTGTGTGAATAGTGTAGGGCAGGCATTGCCTGCCGAATAATTGTCGGGCAGTGCCCGACCTACGATTTATTTAAAAGTCGTAACGAGCTGTTATAGATACTAAACGGGGGGAACCGTATTGCACATAGTTAGTCGGAATGTAATTCTCATCGTTTTCATTAAATCTTGGATCGTTGCCAAAGAAGAATCCTCGTACTGCGTAATCTTCATTTGTCAGGTTGTGGCCATTGAGAGATAGTTTTAGGTTGCTTAAAGTATACTGGATAGATGCATGAATTAACTTGTAAGAATCGGATTGTTCATCATGACTATTTGAAAAGTAAAATGAGTCCTTTGCTTCAACTTCAATATCAAGTGATAACTGATTGCCAAAATCGATATTTAAAGAGCTGGCAAGTGAGTATTCTGGTGAGTGTGCTTGTTCACGGTTATTCTTATTTATCAAGTTGTTATCTTCATCAATGTAGCTGTAATCCGTGAACTCAGTTTTTAAGTAGCCAGCACTTGCAGTCCAGGTTAGGTAGTTATTTAATTCCCATTCTGATTCTAATTCTAATCCGTAATTTTTACCTTCAGCGGCATTTGCAATAAACTCTTGGAAACTTGGAGGTGTCGTCTCTTTGGAGTAAGAGCTTTTTACTTGTTGCTCTTTGCGTTCAATATAAAAGATGGCTAATTGTGTTTTTAACTTTTCCTCGAAAAAATCTGACTTGAATCCTGTCTCTAGTGTATTGTTAATTTCAGCATCAAAGCTTCGTTTGGATTCATTTATGTCTGTGTTCGAGTTTACCCCGCCTGCTTTATAGCCACGTGATAGGGATACATACGCAAGGTGGTTTGGTGAGATAAGCGACTCTAGGGTTGCTTTTCCGCCCCATAAATATTCACTTTCATTGCTCTTTAATGCATTTGAGTTTTGGTATTCATTTGACCACTCTTCAGCGCGTAAGCCATATTTAACTGAGTTTATACTGGACAATTGAGTTGTTAATTCACCATAAACTGCAAATGAGTTTTGCTTAAGTGTGCTATTAAATGTTGTTGGAATATATTTGTAGTTTCGCGTTAAGGTTTCATCTCTGTCTAAGTTGTACACCCCTAGGATCCAGCTGGTTGAGTCTTTGAATACACGACTGTTTGTTGTTGAGATAATTCTGATATCAATATTTGATCGTTTATAAGTTCGTGAATATTCATCGTAAGCGCTATAGCCGTATGATCCTGAGTCAGTCTCCAGGCAGTTGTTATTTGGTGAGATGCAGTCACCAGAAATGGCTTCATCGTATTGGCCAAATGACCAATCATCGTCATAAGCATATACTATATCGCTATTGCTTGATGATGCAGTGATTTCAAGTGTGAAGTTTTGATTATTACGCGATGCGAATTTAACCGATACAGCTGATGTATCTTGTGAATCTTCACCTGGTTGGTCTGAATAAGTATTGCGATTGTTGTCTAAGCTAAACGCATCGTAACCATTATTAATATCTGTTTTTAATAATGAGATATTTAAGTCGTTATTTTCATTCACCTGCCAAGCAAGTTGTGCGCGCGCAACTAATTCATCAATGTTATTAGTGTCGTCTTTATTTAAATGGATGTTCTCCATGTAGCCATCGGACTTAATTTGATTTATCGCAAAGCGAGCTTGTACGTTGTCAGTTAATGAGCCTGAAATCGCAGCGCCTAAGTTTTGAGTGTTGTAGTTGCCAATCTTACCTTGTACATAGCCTTCGGTTTCTTTTGTAGGCTGTTTGCTTTTAATATTAATGGCACCCGCCAGCGCGTTTGCACCAAAAGCAGTGCCTTGTGGGCCGCGTAAAATTTCAACTTGTTCAATGTCAAATAAGGTGGCTGCGCCACCCAAGCCTGTCATGTCGATACCATCTATTATCAAACCAACAGATGGGTTTACTGGGTCGATAAATTGGCTGCGCTCACCAATACCACGAATTTGAAAGAAGCGGGCACGAGAAGCGCCTGATGCAAAGTTCACATTGGGCGCTAAAGACAAAACACTCTCTAAATGATCGGCATTGCGGTTTTGAATGTCGTCTTCGCCTACTACTGTGATAGAAGACGGAATCTGCATTAGATCTAATTGACGAAAATCTGCCGTAACACTGACGGTGTCTAATTGGGCTGCATTTGATTTTTGTGTGGCGTCGATGATGGCGCCATTCACTTCGGTAGGCTGAGTGGCGTCTGTGATTTGGCCGTTCACTGCGGTGGGAGAGGCCGCTAAAGCCGTTAAGCTGGTGGCACTGAGTGCAATAGATGATAAAAGTAATGGGGTTTTCATGGGTCTTTTCCAAAAAATTGAATAAGTCCCGGTTACTGCGTAGAAGTATTAATAGCGCTAGGTGGTGATGAGCGCAAAAGAATGTCCATTCCTACGCCGGTATTAACCGGATCAGGTTCTAGGGGTTCGCTAAAAAGACATCTCAGGCCGAAGCCTCCCCCTGGATGGGGCTGATTCTACGTGATTTGGATATAGGAAAAAAGCACTAGAGTGATTAGAAGCCTTGGATGGTTTGCATGCCAATGGTCGCGCTTTTTAGGCTAATGGTGTTGCTGTCGCCATTTTTCTGTTTGGTTTCTAGTTTGATTAATAAATACTCATAATCAACGGCAAACCATATGCGAGTGGATTCTTTGCTGTTTTCTTTTTCTTGTATGACTTCAACGGTGTTGATTGGGCCTTGCTTGGTTTCAGTTTGGCCAAGTTTTGCGACTTTAAATTCATACTGTTTAAGTCGATTTTTGTAAGCGACGTCGTACTTGAATTCAGATTTGCCGGCAATGAGATCTAGGCGAATTTGTTCTTGGTAGCTTAGGTTGTCTTGTATGCCAAGTGTTAGCTCATAGTTGGCCCATTCATCCCGTTCTGGCACCCAAACTTGCTGCTTTTCCCAGTCAAAGGTTTGCGCTCTGCGCTTTTTAGATAAAAACCCGGATGTTTTATAGCGATAATGATGAGGTTTGACGGTGTTCTTTTCGATGCTGTATTGAGACTCTTCATGTAAATCAGCGATGGATGAGTAGGCTTCAAAGGTTAGCTGCCATAATCCGTCTTCGGTTTTAGAGAGTTTGCGGGTAGCGTCAACGGTAATGGGGAACCAGCCTGCTTTCCAAGTGGCCTCGTAGTTGGCCTCATAGGTTGAGAAGTTAGTTGTTGTGTTTGGCTCAGATTGTATTGATGTGTCGCTTAAGCTGGCTTGTGAAAAAATAGCGAACAATATGGTGATGATGATTTGATACAAAGCATCCTGCCTAGGTGAATCGTGAGTATGCGTTTGAGTATAAGCGCAGTTGCTGTGTCCATGCCAGCAACTGGCTAGAAATGTCTGTTCTAATTTATGTGTTAGAACTTATTAAGAAGTAAGTTGCACGCCAGACTCAGGAAGCGGTTGGTTGTCAAAATAAGCGTCGCCTTTAAGCATGCTGATTCGACCTTCTACAAACCATTTAACGGCAATAGGGTAGATGACGTGTTCTTGCTGTTGTACGCGGGTTTTCAGACTGCCTTCATTGTCGTCATCTAGCACTGGGACTACGGCTTGAATAACGTTTGGGCCACCATCAAGATCTTCAGATACAAAGTGAACGGTAACACCGTGCTCTTTGTCGCCTGCTTCAAGGGCGCGTTGATGAGTATGCAGGCCTTTGTATTTTGGCAGCAGTGAAGGGTGTATGTTGATTAAACGACCCTTATAGCGGCGTACAAAGTCTGGCGTTAGGATGCGCATGAAGCCTGCCAATACCACAAGATCAGGGCCAAATTGGTCGATCTCATGGATGAGCTTGCCATCAAATTCTTCACGGCTTGAAAATTCAGTGTGGTCAATGACCACACTTGGAATATCAAACTGAGCAGCGCGATCTAAACCCATAACGCCTGGGCGATTGCTGATAACACCAACAATATCGCCATCAATCTCTTTTTTCTGGCAGGCTTCAGCAATCGCTTGAAAGTTACTACCTGAGCCAGAGATTAAAACAACAATACGCGCAGGTTCTGCTTGTTCGGCTTTCACTGTGCTTATTCCTCGTCTACGCCTTTAACGATAACGAGTTCTTCGCCTTCGTTTGCTTTTTCAATGCGGCCAACTAGGGTAGCGGTTTCGCCTTCTGCATTTAAGATATCCATAGTGGCTTGCGCGTCTTTTTCATCCACCACTACGATCATGCCTAGGCCGCAGTTGAAGGTAAGGTGCATTTCATGCCAATCGATATTGCCTTTTTCTTGAAGCCAGTTGAATACAGCAGGGCGGTCCCATGCAGCGCTATCAAGAATACACTTGGTGCCTTCTGGCAATACGCGTGGGATATTTTCATACATGCCACCGCCAGTGATGTGGCAGATGGAATGCGCATCAATGGTTTCTAGCATTTTAAGAATCGGTTTAACGTAAATACGGGTAGGTGCTAGTAATGCATCGCCCAGAGTTTGACCGTCTAGGTCTTGGTTAAGGTCGGCACCGGATACTTCGATCACTTTACGTACTAAAGAGTAGCCGTTTGAATGCACACCAGAAGAACGCAAACCAATGATTACATCGCCTGCTTTTACTTTGCTGCCGTCGATTAGTTCGGCTTTTTCAGCAACACCCACACAGAAACCGGCAAGGTCGTAATCTTCACCTTCATACATGCCTGGCATTTCGGCAGTTTCACCGCCTACAAGAGCACAGCCAGACTGTAAGCAGCCTTCACCAATACCCGTTACAACGTTAGTGGCAACATCAACGTTTAGTTTGCCTGTGGCGTAGTAATCTAGGAAGAATAGTGGCTCAGCGCCACATACGATTAGGTCGTTTACACACATGGCTACAAGGTCGATGCCGATGGTGTCATGTTTGCCAAGGTCCATAGCAAGGCGTAACTTGGTGCCTACGCCATCAGTACCTGATACAAGAACCGGTTCTTTGTATTTAGTTGGCAGGCTGCATAGACCGGCAAAGCCGCCAATGCTGCTCATAACCTCAGGGCGACGGGTTTTTTTAACCACGCCTTTGATGTTGTCAACAAGTGCATTACCTGCGTCAATGTCTACGCCGGCGTCTTTGTAGCTAAGTGACTTGTTTTGATCGCTCATATTAGGCAGCCCTTTTGTGCGGGAAAGTATCGATGAGTAAAAAAGGTCGCGGATTTTAACACCTAGTAAGCTTTTTATAAATCATACATGTGCTTTAGAAGGCAGAATTTGCACTTGGGGGCTGCATTTTTTTTCGAATTTGTCAGAATAGCCGCCAATTATAGGAATAAAGACCACTCCATGAAATTTCAATTGTGTTTTATTGCACTTATTTTGCTCGCCACTTCATCATGGGCTAAGCCCGTTTCTGGTTTGTATGACGCACGTGTGCCTGTGCCTGATCAGCAACTTGTTAGTCGCCAAGATGGTGCCAAACAGGGATTAATCGAAGTTTTACAGAAGGTCAGTGGCTTTACGGTGCCGGCTGAGAATGCAGTTATTCTGAAAGCACTAGAGATCGCTGATCAGTATTTATATCAATACAGCTATGAGGCCGTTCAAAAGGATGAGTGGGATGCGTCTATTCCTCCTGGGTCTAGTTGGCTGAAGATGCGATTTGAAGCGCAATCCATTCAAAGAATCATCAAAGCGGCGAATATGCCATTGTGGGGTAATAATCGCCCAACGGTTCTATTGTGGTTGATCAAAGAAGAGCGAGGGCGCTCGGTTTTAATAGATGGTCTTGATGATAACGTTTCAAAGGCTGTTGCCAATGCAAGCCAAGTCCGAGGTGTGCCGGTTGTACTGCCAGTTTATGATCTTGAGGACTCAATCCGCTTGCCACAAGAAAGCCTATGGGGGCTCTTCTCAGGCTCCATATTAGAGGCCAGTAAGCGTTACGATGCTGAATCTGTGATGGCGGCCCGGGTATATAAAAACACTAAGGGCAATTGGGTTGGGCAGTGGCGTTTTTATTTCAAAGAACGTGAGTCTAACTATGAGTTTGAAACTCAAGAGTTAAGCCAGCAAGTTCTGTCTGGCTTAAGTGCTTCGGCCGAGGTACTGGCCAATACGTTTGCAATTAAACCAAATGATGCGCGCAGTGATGTGCTTGCTATAAAGGTGGGTAATGTTAAAAACCTTAAGCAGTATGCTGCTCTGGTTAACTATTTAGAAGATCTCACCATTACCAAAAAGGTATTTGTTGCAGGTATAAAAGGTGATGATATGGACCTGCAGCTCACTTTAAGTGGAAGTTTTAGCCAACTAAAGCAAGTATTGGCCTTGGATAAAAAATTGATAGAAGAGGTTGTGCCAGTGAAGGCCGGCGGTCAAGAGTTAGACCCCTTGGTCCCACAGGTCATCAAATTTAGCTGGCAATCATAGGTGTTATGAAACAGACCATATTGCGTTACTTACCAAATATCATTACAGGGCTTCGTTTGTTAGCCGTGCCACCTGTGGCTATTTTGTTGTGGTTGGGTGAGTACAAAGTCGCATTGGTCGTTTTTGCACTTGCTGGGGTTTCTGATGGTGTAGATGGGTACTTGGCTCGTCGATTTAATTGGAAAAGCCACTGGGGCGCCATAATGGACCCACTTGCCGATAAGTTGTTATTGGTGACAACGGCTGCAGTGCTCATGTTAAAAGGTTTGTTGCCGTTGTGGTTATTTATTCTAGTGATGGGCCGTGATGTGATGCTGGTTGGCGGGGCAGCATTGTACCGATTGTGGTTTGGCCCATTTGAGGTTAAACCTAGTATGCTGGGTAAGATCAGCACATTTGTTCAAATTCTATTGGTTTTAAGTCTGCTGGTTCACATTGGTACAGGGCTTATGAGTGATGAGCAAATTCAATACATGATTCTAATATGCGCCACGGTCACTATTTTGAGTGGTGCTCACTATTTGTTTGTCTGGGTAAGGAAAGCCATTAATGAATAATATTGTTCAGCTTGGTATGAAGCCGTTTATTGTGGTTTTCATCATGGCATTATTGGGCTGGGTTTTATTTCAACTAGAACCGGTTTTAATGCCCTTTGTGATGGGAGCACTATTAGCTTACCTAGGGGACCCAGTGGCAGATCGCTTAGAGGCGCGGGGCTTTAGTCGAACATTATCTGTGGTTATCTGTTTTATAGTGATTACTCTGATATTACTTGGGGTGTTACTGGTGCTTGTGCCTCTGATTTTGAATCAAATTAAAGTGCTTTATGGGCATGTTCCTGCCATGTTTGATTGGTTTAAGTTGGTGGTTCAGCCTTGGTTGATTGACACGCTTTCTCTAGAGGCGGATGTATTTGATGTTGATCATTTGCGTGAGCAAATCATTAGCCAGTGGGGTGGTGCGCAAGACTTGATCGCAACGATTATGAAAAACGCCACTTCATCTGCGTCTTCATTTGTTGGGTTTGTTGTGAATTTAACACTGGTGCCAGTGGTTGGATTTTATCTGCTTAGGGATTGGGATATTTTGATGGCCAAGCTTTTGAAGCTTGTGCCTGTTCGTTATCAAGGCACTGCCAGTCACCTAGGCAAAGAATGCAATGAAGTAGTGGGTGCATTTTTGCGCGGACAATTATGGGTAATGGCTGCTTTGGCGGTGATTTATGGTATTGGGCTTTGGATCGTCGGCTTAAAGCTAGCGCTGCTTGTTGCAATCATTGCGGGGCTGGCCAGTATCGTGCCTTACATGGGGTTTGCTATCGGTATTATTGCGGCTATGTTGGCCGGCTACTTCCAGTTTGGCTTAGACTGGTCGTTACTTTTCATTTTAATTGTATTTGCAGTGGGCCAGGTCATTGAATCTGTGGTTTTAACCCCCATCTTGGTGGGAGATAAGATTGGCTTACATCCTGTGGCTGTTATTTTTGCCATTATGGCCGGTGGGCAACTATTTGGTTTCATGGGTGTGATATTGGCGCTGCCTGTCTCAGCCATAATTGTGGTACTCTTACGCCATATACATGAAATTTATAAAGATACAGAGTTTTATTCGGAAAGCTGATGGCATCAATACAGGTTGTAGAGCAACTACCTCTTAGGGTTCAGTTGCGTGATGAAGCTACATTTGAAAACTTTTACGCTAAACAAGACCTAGAAGCGGTTGAGCAAATTAAGCTTGCGGCGCAGGGTAAAGGTGAGCAAAGCATTTACGTGAGCGGTCAGATTGGTTCTGGCTGTAGCCATTTATTGCAGGCTGCTTGTCATGAAGCGCAAGCATCGGGTTTGAACAGTGTTTATTTGCCCCTTGATGAATTGGTTGGTTATTCGCCAGCGGTTTTCGAAAGCCTTGAGGATCTACCCTTAATCGCACTGGATAATCTTCAGTCCATAGCCGGTGATGAGCTTTGGGAAGAGGCGCTATTTCATATGTTTAACCGAGTGCGTGATGCAGGCGGTAGAATGATTTTTGCGGCGGATAAGCCTCTTGAAAAATTGGGCGTAAAACTTCCTGATTTACTATCCCGCCTTAAGTGGGGCTTGGTTTATGAATTCGACGACCCAGATGACGAATTTAAAATGGGTACTTTACAGTTGCGTGGTCATAACCGGGGGTTGGAAATCACAGCGGATGTTGCAAAATATGTGGTTCGCCATGTTAATGGTGATATGGAGCAGATGTTTGAAGTGCTGCAGCAACTTGATAACGCATCCTTAAGTGCTCAGCGTAAGCTAACACGGCCTTTTGTTAAGGCCGTGATGAATTGGTAACGCTAATAGTCCTTTAACCGTTGTAGTCTTCTACTAAGCCGGCCTCTAGTAAACGTGCGTATAGCTCAAGGCAGGTACGTACTTTCTCTTCTGGTACTTTTAGATCCAGTAATAAATTGGACGAAAGATTTTCCAGCTCTTCTTGTAGCTCAGCCTCGTGCATTTGAAATAACTCTGTCATGGGCACGATATCGAACGGCAGTTCAGCACCGTAAGCACCGTAAAGCGTGTTTAGCCATTTTTCATACATAAATGGTTCGCTTACAAATACAGGTTGTTTGTCCACATCTTCAGAAAGCTCTCGGATTACATCCAGTACTGTTTCGCCTACCATTTCTATTTGCTGGCGAGTGATACCGTGGCGATCTTCGTTAGAAGCATCCCATTTGCGCCATTCATCTTCAGGGCGGATCATTACATCTTTAAGCTGGCCATCAGCGATAGACCAGCATGCAGCGATGGGATACGCATCTTCTTCGTAACTACTGCTCTCTAAGACTAGAAAACGAGGATATTCCATATACAATCCTGTGCTAAGTAAATTGGAGTTAAAAATGGATAGAAAAGAAAGAGACTTTTACCAGCGCGACGCAGAAGATCAAGCATCTTTTTTAGAGCAAACCTGGTGTAACAACTGTATGCAAGTGGATTTGGGCATGACCGATCCAGTTGAATACGAACTAGACGGTGTTGTTATGATCGAAGGTAAGTGTAAAAAATGTGGTGAAGCCGTTACCACTGAGCTTGCCGATGAAGACGATGAAAGCGAGTGGATTGATTAATTCTCTTTGATTTCTAATCTTATTAAACGCCACTGACCCAGTGGCGTTTTTCGTTTTATTGGCGTTTATGTAAGCGCGTATACATGTTAGACGCAACAAATTGCACTAGGGTAATTATAACCCCTAAGGTGGCAAGGTTGCTGTGTTGTGCGCCAAACGCCGATAGCATCCAGATAATAAAATAGACCAAACAAACATAACTCATCCAAGCCATGCTGTTTTTGGTTTTCATGATCAAGGCTGGAACCAATACTAACCACGGAATGCCTTTGATGGCCGTCCATAAAACACCAAGAAACACGTCATATAGGCCGTTAATTTCTAGATCTGGGCGATCAAAGCTACCAACGCCAAGTAAGATAAATTGCAGCACAAAACAGACAAGTGCAGTGTAATAGCTGATTTTTAATGTGTTCATTTATGCCTCTAAGCGCTGGGCCAGTTGAGCAATTCGTTTACCTTGAGCGTGGCAAAGTGCGATTTCTTCATTGCTTAGTGGCAAATTGTTTTGTTTGCCCGCAAAGTGGCTTACTCCGTAAGGGGTGCCGCCTGACTGTGTATCCATTAATTCAGGTTCGGTATACGGTACTCCAGCCATGATCATGCCGTGATGAAGCAGTGGTAGCATCATGCTAAGCAAGGTGCTTTCTTGGCCTCCGTGCAAGCTTGAAGAGCTTGTGAAGACTGCGGCGGGCTTGTTAACAAGTTCACCGGTTAGCCAAAGGTTGGTTGTGCCATCCAAAAAATATTTCATGGCAGCCGCCATATTCCCAAAGCGAACTGGGCTGCCTAGAATCAAACCTCGGCAGTGGCGCAAATCATCTTCAGTGCAATACAACGGGCCTGACTCTGGGATATCACTTTGGGAGCTGTGAGTGTCCGCAGAAACGCTAGGGACGGTGCGTACTCTGGCCTCAATGCCTGTTTTTTCAATGCCTCGAGCAATGTGCTCAGCCATAGAGGCTACCGCACCGCCATGACTGTAATAGAGAACGAGAATATAAGGGCTTGGCACTTATAGAATCTCCAGTACATCTTCAGGTGGACGACCAAGGCGGGCTTGATCTCCATTGATAACAATCGGACGCTGAATGAGTTTAGGCTCATTAACCATGGCACTGATGAGTGCATCGTCACTTAAGGTCTTATCTTTAAGGTTTTGAGTTTTATACGCTTCTTCAGAGTTACGAAGCAACTCACGTGGCGTAATACTCAGTTTACTTAATACAGACTTGATAGCATTGGCATCCGGTTTATCTTCTAGATATAGAAAAATGTCGGCTTTGATGTTTTTTTGTTCAAGTAACGCGAGGGTTTCTCTTGATTTAGAGCAGCGCGGGTTGTGCCAGATCTCAATGGTCATAATGGAGGCTCATTGCAAACTTAAATAAAGGCGTTATTGTACTCATATTAAGTGGGAGTGCGAGTTTTGAATGTGAAGCATATTGCTAAGTTTTGCTGGTTATTATTACTTCGTTTTGAAAAAAACGAGAATCGCAGTAATGCAGCTGAACTGACTTTTGTGACCTTGTTTGCCATCGTGCCTCTGATGGCCTCTGGTTATGTCATGCTTACCTGGTTTCCACAGTATGGCTCTTTAATTGATACCTTTCATGATTTTCTGTTTAAACATTTTGTACCGGCTTCAGGTGATGCCATTCAGGTTTATTTAAGTGATTTTTCTCAGCAGGCACGTAAATTAACTTGGATAGGTTTGGTGATATTGTTATTCAGTGCCTTGAGTTTGATGATGACAATTGAGCGTTCTTTTAATCGCATTTGGCGTGTTAAAAGTATAAGGGTGGGGCGGCGTGTGCTGTTTTATTGGCTTGTAATTATTTTGGGGCCGGTTTTATTGGGTGCCATGTTTTTGGTGAGCAGTTATTTATTAAGCTCCCAGCTTTGGGTTGACCATGTCGATTCTGTCTTCCACTTTAATCAACTTCTATTTAAGTGGTTGCCTTTCTTGTTATCTATGACGGCTCTAACAGGCATGTATTATTTTCTACCGTCTAGCCAAGTTAAAATTAAGCATGCATTGCTGGGTGGTGTATTTGGTGCTGTGTTTTTAGAAATTTGTAAATTAGCCTTTATTAAGATGGTGTCTTTTTCTCCATCATATCAATTGATTTATGGTGCGTTTGCCGTTGTGCCTTTATTTTTACTATGGATTTTTGTTGCTTGGTGTGTGGTCTTGTTAGGGGCGGAATTAGTGAGAGCTATGCCGTTTATCAATAAAAGCCAAAAGGGTGTTCAGGCCAGTGAATTAGATTGGGCTTTAATGATTTTACAGCGTTTAAAGCACACAACGCTTGATTCTAGGGTGAATAGAGAGGCGTTAAGTCAGGCCTTAACATTGATTAATGTGGATGAATGGGAAGCCTTGCTTGTTAAGCTGATTGATAATAAGTGGATTGAAAACCTTGACGATGAATTATTTGTAGTTGTCAATTTACACGACATGACAGTGGGTGATTTAAGTGAGCTTGTTCATGGTCAAAGGTTGGAAAAATTTGCAGTGATTAATACACATACAACGTGGTTTGAGCAGCTTAATCCCCGTTTAACAGAATTAAGAGAACAAAAAAAGGCAGCCCTTGGGCTGCCTGTTTCTGATGTGATTTAATTAATGAGTTTGATGGCTTTCGCTTAATGCTCGGCTGTACTCTGCAAAGGTTTTTGCTGCTGGGCTTGGTTTGAAGAATATATTCAAAGAACGGGCGATGTGGCGGGCGCTGAATACACCTCGAATGTTTGTTTCGTGGCCATTTTTGGTGGTCACTAAAATATATTCACTGCCTAAATCATTTAAAGTAAATAATACATCACCAATTTTTGCATTAAGCACATCTTGAATATCCAATACCGGCATATTCACAATGTCACTCATTAAGTGGCCAACTTTAATTTCACTGCGTTTCTTTTTGGTTTCGTTTATAAACTGAATTGGTTTTTCACCGGATATGTCGGCAGATGAAATAAGCCCGACTATTTGGCCTTCTTTATTTTCTACTAATAACATACTTGTTTTTTCTTTCGCCATTTGTTTGCTGGCTGATTCAAGAGAAGCTTGGGTGGTGCATATGGGGGCTTTTTCTAGTCGATGGTCGGTCATAACCGATATAGCTGAGTCTTCTAAATCAAGCTCTTTATAGCCTCTATCTGGTGCTATTGGTTGAGGCTGTGTATCAAGCTTGCTGAATTTGATGGTTTTATAATTCTCTAGCATGGTGATTCCTCCGCGAACACAAAGTAATCATAGTCAAAACTCGTCAGAAAGCTTTAAATCTTGAGTAACACTAAGTAAAGATTTGTAGCCCCAAAAACACGGGGCTGTGAACTATTGATTGAGCACATCATTCTTGGTGGAAGCAGCAATATTCATGGCCTCTTGAATCAGATCATAGGGCACATTTAGCTCTAAAAGTGTTTTCTGAAGATGTTCTGCGACTTTATTAAAATGCTTTTCATTAAGGCCAATTGCCACAGGACGAGCATGGGCTGCGCGCATTCCTCGGCCTGAGTAATTATTTGGGCCGCCAAAGGCAACCGTTAAGAAGGCTTTCTGCATTTTTTTTTGGCGATCCATGGCGATGCCATCAAAAAATGGTGAAAGTGCGGGGTCATTTATTACTTTGGTGTAAAAAATATCAACAGCGGCATCTACTGCTTTTTCACCGCCGATTTTTTCATAAAGTGCAGGCATGGCTATTTTCCTTAATATTAACCTGTATTAAGGAATAGACGAGTTAGGGTGGTTTTGCCATTAAGGGAGACTGGTTTGTGAAACATTTTTCACAAACCAGCGGCGTTGCCATGCGTTAAATACTTTTTCTGGGTATTTTGTTTTGCCAAGGCTGCCATTGTAACGAGCCAAGGCACGTGTCCAGTTGCCTTTTTCACGCTTTAGGTAGTGGGCAAGAATGGCACAGCCATATCGAAGATTGGTTTTTAAGTCCATCAGATTGTCATCAGGGCGACCAATTTCATTACGCCAAAATGGCATAACCTGCATGTAACCTTGGGCACCGACATAAGAAAGTGCATAGGGTTTAAATGCACTTTCAACCTGAATAACGGCCAGCACCATCTCAGGTGGCAGGTCGTGCTCCGATGCGGCATGGTGCAAATGAGTTAGAAAATCCACTCGAAAGCTTTTGTCTTTAATGTAGCGCGCAAGACGAGCCGACATATCGACCATCCAAACCTCAGCATCAAATCGATCGTTAAAGCTGCTGCTGGAGTTAATGGCTTGTTTTAGGTACTGCCTAAGCTCAGGGTCCACTTGGGCATGAGCCAAGTGAACGCATAGAAGCATAAAGCAGCCAATAACAAGCCTAAACATTAACTAATACCTAACGCTGACTTAATGTGGCTTAGTGCGTCAGCCACATTAAGTTCTACGGCATCTTCTTTTTGTTGTGCGCGCGCTTTGTATTCAATGGTGTCATTTTTAAGGCCGCGAGCACTGAATACTAAGCGGTGCGGAATGCCCATTAGTTCAGCATCTGCAAATTTAACCCCTGGGCTGGTTTTCTTGTCGCGATCATCTAAGAACACTTCAACACCTAGTTGTGTCAGTTCTTCGTAAAGGGCTTCACTGTGTTTGATGACATCTTCTGACTTATTAGCATCAATTTGTACAATAGCGACTTGGAAAGGAGCAAGGGACTCAGGCCAAACAATGCCTCGTTCATCATGGTTTTGCTCAATAGCAGCAGCGACCACACGGGATACACCAATGCCATAACAACCCATAGACATAACCACACCTTTGCCGTTTTCATCTAGTACTGTGGCATTCAGTGCTTCGCTATATTTGGTGCCAAGTTGGAATATATGCCCCACCTCGATACCACGTTTAATTTCAAGGGTGCCGTTTCCATCTGGACTTGCATCACCTTCTACAACATTGCGGATATCTTCTATGCGGCTTATTTTGGCGTCGCGCTCCCAATTAGCCCCTTTAAGGTGTTGGCCATCTTTGTTTGCGCCGCAAATAAAATCAGCCATCACGGCCGCGCTGCGATCGACGATAACCTCAATATCTAAATTGCATGGGCCAATTGAACCGGGTTTGCAGCCTAGTTGAGCAATAATGTCTTCTTCTTTTGCAAACTCTAGGGGTGATGCAACACCTGATAATTTCTCAGCTTTAAGGTCGTTTAACTCGTGATCACCGCGAACAACCAAAGCGATAAGAGCAGGTTTTTTACCGGCTTTTTTATCTTCATCGCCCAGCTCACCTTCAACGATTAATGTTTTAATGATTTGCTCAGCAGATACGTTTAAGAAGTGGCTTACCTCTTCTATAGAGTGTTGCTCTGGCGTCTCTAGGGTTTCTAGTGCTGCACTTGGCTCTGGGCGTTGCGTGGTAGGGGCTACTGCTTCAGCGAGTTCGACATTGGCGGCATAGTCAGAGCCATTACTGAATGCGATATCATCTTCGCCTGATTGCGCCAATACGTGAAATTCATGAGAAAGAGCGCCACCAATAGAGCCGGTATCGGCTGCAACAGGGCGGAAGTCTAAGCCTAAGCGGTTAAAAATATTGCAATAGGCTTGATGCATGCGTTCATAGGTTTCGTTCAGAGATTCATTGTTGATGTGGAATGAGTAGGCGTCTTTCATTAAGAACTCGCGCGCACGCATTACACCAAAACGCGGACGAGTTTCATCGCGAAATTTGGTTTGAACCTGGTAAAAATTGATTGGCAATTGGCGATAGCTGCTTAATTCGTTGCGAGCTAAATCTGTAATCACTTCTTCGTGGGTCGGGCCAATGCAAAAATCACGATTATGGCGATCTTTAATGCGCAGTAACTCTCCGCCATATTGGAACCAGCGACCGGTTTCTTCCCATAACTCTGCAGGCTGTACAGCGGGCATTAATAGCTCTTGCGCACCCGCTGCGTCCATTTCTTCGCGCACAACCTTTTCGACTTTACGTAAGGTTTTAAGCCCAAGTGGCAGCCAGGTATACAAGCCAGAGGCAAGTTTGCGAATCATGCCGGCGCGCAGCATAAGTTGATGACTGATAACAACAGCGTCAGAAGGGGATTCTTTTAGGGTGGCAATTAAAAACTGGCTAGCGCGCATTTGGGTTCCAAACGTATCTAAATTAATTGGGTCAGGCGTTTTATAAGGGTATCCTTACGCCGACTCTTTACAAAACAGTCGCAAATTGTATGCTGCGCGGCCCTTAGACACAATTTTTTCATGATGCTTGAATACTTTAGATACCAACAAACCCCTGCTGGCAGGGTGGTAAATGACAATTTGCCTAATAAATCATCAGATTTATTAGGGGTTATGAGCTTCACCCTTGGCCAGTTTGAAATAAAAGCTAAAGGTGAACAGCCTTCAGTTGGTGATACCTTGTTATTGCCAGTGAAGGGCTCTAAACAATTAAGCCTGCAATTGAAGGTTGTCGGAGTTGAGCCTCTCATTACTCCGATTGGCGCTTGGAGTGCAAAGTGTAAGGGGCCTGCGCAGGCGAACTTTAATGTAAGGGTTGCGGATATTACTTGCGATAACTGTCTTGAGGTGACCTCACTTGAATTCATTGACTTTAGTGGAGATGTTCAAGCAGATGCTCTTCTTGGTATGAATAAGCAGGGCTGGCAAGCCGATAGCCATGAGCAAGTTTGCCCCATTTGTTGCAATAAGAAATAAGGTTTTATATGTCTGGAATTGAGTTTGATCTGGTGCTAGATGCAAAGGGGTTGATGTGCCCTGAACCTGTCATGATGCTGCATAATAAAGTTAAAGAGCTTCAGTCAGGGGGCGTGCTTCAGGTGCTTGCCACTGATCCTTCGACAAAGCGTGACATTGCTAAGTTTTGCAGTTTTTTAGGTTACAACTTACTGCAGCATGATGAAGTAGAAGGGGTTTTTACCTTTTATATTCAAAAGCCGTGATTGCAATTTTTCAGTAAAGCTATAGAGTACTGTATTTAAATACAGTATAAGTGCATTTGGACGTTGTTATGTTGAATCCAGTGACCATTCAGTACATGAGCCGCGAAGAAATTGAGCGCCTTTTGTTTAGTTTAAGCGCCACTAAAGACAATGAAGAGGCTGAAGCCTTTGAAGCGCTTGCCCGTCGTTTACTACAATTACTTGAACAAGCCGTCGATTAGACGGCTTTTTTATATCTACTGAAAACGGTTGAGGTTGCGATTAGCCCACCAGATTTGTGCTTGTTCTAGGCAAGCTTGTTTTGAATCACCTTTGCCCATTAGTCTAGCGACATAGGCTAGAGTGCCTAAGATTGCCCCCATGCCATATTCGTCATGCTCGTCTTTCCATGTGGTCTTTAAATTATTGATGTCTAACGTTTCTGGCTTGACGTGGCGGCGTTCAAATATGGCATCCCATTCTTCCTCAATCAGTTCACCGTTGAAGCAATGATACATTCTGGCAACGCTGTCTGGATTCATTTCACACTCACCACCTTCACCTTTTAGGATGGATAAGCGGTTGTAGCCAAGAAGTTCAGCACTTTGTTGGTGAGAAGGCCCGTAGCCTGGGTGAAAAATACCTTGGCTGACAAATTCACAATTTAGTGGGTTTAGTAATCGTGAAAAACTATGAACAGGGGAGCGCAAGCCAAACGTATTACGCAAATCAATAATGCTTTGTAGTTCAGGGCAAAGGTTTGCCATATCCATAAAACAAAAATTAGTTTGTGTGAGTTGCTCTTGTGCTTCGGTCCAGTTATTTACGGGACTAATACCAAGTTGCTTAAGAGTCCCCTTGCTGTAGATTCGACCTTCTGTATGGCCATCTGCACCGTGCATAAAAACTTTTATGCCATTATCAGCCAAGGCTAAAGTGGCAAGTAGGTACCAAGGTAGTTGGCGGCGCTTGCCTGCGTAACTAGACCAATCAATATCGGCTGTTATGTCAGTGGGTATGTTTGACTTTAAAAAATCCTTTGTTGCTTGGGTAAAGCCTGCAAGCTCGTCTGCGTTTTCTTCTTTCACGCGTAGTAGCATCATAAAGGCACCAAGCTGAACATCTTCAGTCTCGCCTCTAAGGATCATGCCCATTGCGGCAAGTGCTTCATTATAAGTTAATGAGCGAGAGCCTTTGCGGCCTTTGCCAAGTATGCGCACATATTGTGCAAACGGGTGTTCTATATTGGTCATTATAAACAGTTCGCTGGTTTAGGAAGCCCTGCAATTTTGGCAGCAATTTTAGCAGGGCTTTCAGGGAATAACGTCATTAAATAGATGCTGTTGCCTTTTTCTGCGCCATAAGTGTTTTTGATTAATTTAACAAAAGGGCGGTTTGCAAGTGCGACTTGATGCTCGGCATAAAAACGTCGCAATGTGTGAATGATTTTAAGGTGCTCATTGGTTAGTGTGATATTTTCATTGTGAGCAATATCATGAGCCAGTTCTTCACTCCAGTTATCAAGGTCTAGTAAAAAACCTTCGCCATCAAATAAATTTTCATTCATGTTTAATACCAACTTATAACACGTGTTGATGATGCGCAAAACTCGACAAAGTTTTTATAATCAATTGACTGAATATTGTTCGGTGTTGGTAAGGCACGTGCCGTTAGATCTTCTGAAAGCGCATAAGTTTTGTGATCAATGGTGTTAATTAGTGCGTGCTGGCAAGCCAGCACGCCGTCTTGCATTAATAAAATAATGTCGGCGTCTTCAATGATATTTAAGCAGTCTTTTAGGGCGCTGTGAGTAAATGGGCTTTTTTGTATTAAGTGTAGTGTCATCTAAAAGCCTATTACTTTTTTGTGCTGTGCAATGATAGCTTTGCTTTGTTTGCGATTAATTATGTCGATGCCATCGATTAATTGAAGTCTATCTATATTTCTCTCTGTGAGATCCTCTTCGACCGCAAATAAGTTTTCTAAGTCATACAAAGGCAATACTTCAAGTGCGCTAGCATGGTTTTTTAGGCTAACAGCTTTAGTGTCTTGATTTTTTAAAAGCTGAAATACGCCATCACCTAAAAATAATACGGTTAAGTTTTGGTCGTAAGCGGCACTGGTTAATATAAAGTCTAAACCTTCGCGAGCAATACTTGAGCCGTAAGGTGCATGACGCTGTAAAATTAATATATCGTGGGTGGTACTTGAAGTATTCATTAGGCGAATGTCACCATTTGATCCGAATGAATTTGTGCATCTAACAATTGCCCAAGACCTGAAAGCTCAAAAGGGGCATCAGTGTTGTGTTGCTCTTTTTGATAACGCTTAGCTTCTTCTTTATTAAGAATGCCACGTTTAAGTGCTGCTGCGATACAGGTGACCAGATCTATGTTGTTTTCTTTTGCTAATAACTGCCATTCATCATGAATGTTTATTTCATCTTGTGGGGGGTTTTGTAGTTCGCTGGCTCCTAGAACGCCATCATTGTAAAAAAAGACACGATAAATTTGATGGTTGGATTCTATACAGGCTTTTGCAAACTTCAGTGCACTTAAGTGGCTTTGAGTTGAATAGGGTGCAGCCATAACCAAAAGAGAAAATTTCATAATATAAATCAGGTTAATTAAAAAAGGAGGGTTACCCCTCCTTTTTATATAACAACATGCGAGAATTAATCGTCGCTCGTTGCACCAAGAATGTGTAGCAAGCTGGTGAATAGGTTGTAAATGTTCAAGTACAGGCCAACCGTTGCCATGATGTAATTGGTTTGCTCGCCACGTAGGATGCTGCTTGTGTCATATAGGATGAAGCCAGACATCAAAAGAACCACCGCACCAGAGATAGCCAAAGAAAAAGCAGAAACATCAACGCCAAATGCCCAAGATGCGATCATAGCGCCAATGGCGCCCACAATGACCAAAATTAGACCGGTGAATAAAAAGCCACGCATAAAGGTGAAATCTTTTTTAGTAGTGGTTACATAAGCAGAAAGCGCGAAGAAAATGATCGCTGTGCCGCCAAGCGCTTGCATCACAATCTCGGTGCCGCCCTGCATAGCAAGGTATCGGTTTAAAATTGGGCCAAGAGAGGCGCCTAATAGACCGGTGAATAAAAATACAACTGGCAGGCCAGCCGCTGAGTTGGCAACCTTGGGCAGTACAAACCATACGATAACAATGGCAGCGATAGACATGATCATTGCTGCGCCATGACCTAATCCTAAAGACATGGAGATACCAGCGGTAACGGCACTAAATGCAAGTGTCATTGCCAGTAGCATGTAAGTATTGCGCAATACTTTCATTGCACCTGTTGAGTCTACTTGCTGATGGGCAAGAGTTTGTTGATCCATTTTGTGTTGCTCCAGTTTGTTGTATTTACTATCTAACGCAGATAATAGGGTTGTTGTGGGGAAATTCAAGCATTCTACTCACTATATTGATGCTATATTTTCTCCGAAGTTCTGGCTAAGTTACTAAAAAGTAAGATTTTTTTATTGTTATTGTTGACACAAAATCTGAAACGGGTAATATGCGTCTCGCTCCACAGCGGAGGGGTGGCTGAGTGGTCGAAAGCACCGGTCTTGAAAACCGGCGACGGCTTATACCCGTCCAAGAGTTCGAATCTCTTCTCCTCCGCCATTTAATTCCTAAAAAACCAGATCGAAAGATCTGGTTTTTTTTCGCCTGCAAGAAATGGCACGCAAAAAAAGCGAGAAATATCTCGCCTATTTGAAGGTAAGTGTGGGGCTCAATCTATTTGTTTAACAGGGCCTGTATGTGGGCGTGAGAGCTATCAGCGAGTGCTTTAAGGTTGTAGCCGCCTTCTAGCATCGAAATGATGCGTCCATGACTGTGATCCTTTGCAAGACTCATTGTTAGCTTGGTTAGCCAAGAAAAGTCATCATCAATCAGATCCAGCTCACCCATGGGGTCGTCAGTATGGGCATCAAAGCCCGCTGAAATAAGAATTAAATCTGGTTTAAACCAAGAGGCCGCTTTAATCACTCTGGGCTCAACAATCCTTCTGAATTGTGTACTGGCTGTTTCGGCTTCAATTGGGATGTTAATGATATTTTCAGACTTTATATTCCAGTGAGAGTTTGGAAAGTAAGGGTGCTGAAAACTGCTGATGACCATAACATCTTCACGATCTTTAAATATTTCAATTGTGCCGTTTGCTTGGTGCACATCAAAATCAAATATAAGTACTTTATTTATTCCTGGTTTGCTTAATGCGTATTGGGCTGCCAGTGCGACATTGTTTACAAAGCAAAAGCCCATGGTTTTATTTGGCTCAGCGTGATGGCCAGGGGGGCGAATAGCGCAAAATGCATTTTTGTAGTTGCCAGCCAAAACCTCATCAACTGCTTGAATACCAGAGCCAGCTGCTTCTTCTGTTGCACCTAATGTATCAAATGTTAAAGGTGTATCGGGATCCGCTAAAATCATACCCTTGGCTGGGCTAATTTGGTAAAGCTGATCAATGTAGCCCGCTTTATGTACCAGCTTAAATAAGTCTTTAGGTACAGGGACAGCTGTTTTGATCGCAAGATCTTGCCATAAGCCGGTTTGGCGCAGGCGAGTTTCAACGGCCAAGCTTCGCAATGGGCTCTCTGGATGACTTGGCGGCACTGAATGCTGGTCAAAATGAGAATGGTGTATAAATAAAGTAGACGACATGCACTAATAGCTTGAGGCTTGATTGATAAGTCTATATAACTCAATTAATTGATAGATAACACCTTTTTTCAGGGATTTATGGGTACTCGTTGGTTAGAACGGTTTTTTGAACCATCCAAAATTGCAGTAATTGGAGCATCAGAACGATCCTCTAGCATGGGTGGTGCAGTCATACAAAATTTAAAAACGGCAGGCTTTAAGGGCAGTCTTTACGCGGTGAATGTTCGTCGCTATAAAACTGTTCATGGTGTGCCGTGCTCATCTAAAATCGGCCGGCTACCTAAAGACGTTGATTTAGCGATTATTTGTACGCCTGCTCACACCATTGAAAAAATCATTAAACAATTAGGTAAGCATGGTATTCATGCTGTGCTTATTTTAACTGGTGGTATCTCACGTAAACGAGCCGAGCAGTTTCGCCCCTCCAAGCATCCTTTAAGAAAGCTATCTCGTGAGCATGGTGTTCGTATTATGGGGCCAGATTGTTTGGGTTTATTAGTGCCTGAGTTAAATCTGAATGCTAGTTATAGTCATATCAACGCTTTACCTGGCAAGGTGGCTTATCTTGGGCAGTCGGGTACGCTTGCCAGTGCTTTGCTAGATTGGGCTCATGCTCGTGGTATTGGCTTCTCACACTTTTTAACCATAGGTGACAGTGCGGACGTAAGCATGCCTGACACCATTGACTACCTTTCAACCCAGAGGCAGGTTAAGGCAATTATGCTCCACTTGGAGCAAGTGACCGATGCCAAGTCTTTTGTGCGCGCCGTTAGAAATGCCTCGCGAAGTAAACTGGTGCTGGCCATCAAAAGCTCTCGCTTCCCTCAGTCGCAATCCCCCGTGGAACCAGTACCAAGTGGCTTACGCCACAGAGATATGATCTATGAGGCCATACTGCTGCGTGCTGGTGTTTTGCGAGTAGACAGTACCGAGGAGTTGTTTGAGTCGGTTGAGTCATTAACTCGAATGAAGCCCCTAAAAGGCGAGCGTTTGGCGATTGTTGCCAATGGTATTGGTGGCGCCATTTTAGCGGTTGATCGTCTTGTGCATGAGGGAGGCCAACTGGCTGAATTGTCAAATGAAACCGTTGATAAGCTATCTGCCGTCTTACCGGGCTATTGGTCTCAGTCAAACCCTGTTGATATCACACCAGAAGCAGGCCCTAGTGTGTATCGAGATGTTTTGAAAATTGTTGAAGAAGATAAAGGGGTTGACGCAATTTTGGTGCTGTTCTCACCAACCAGTGTTGTAAACAGCCAGGACGTAGCCAATGTGGTTGTGCATCACAGCAAGTTCTACCAAAAAAACCTTCTAACCAGTTGGATGGGGGGGGCTACGGTTGAGCGAAGTCGTCATGTTTTTGATGATGCTGGCATTCCAACCTATGACACGCCAGATAGGGCGGTTAAAGCATTTATGCACATGGTTCGCCATCAGCGTAACCATGAGCTATTAAGAGAAACACCCTCATCACTCATGGACAATATCTCAATCGATCGCTCACTGTGTCAGGGCATCGTGCAAAACGCTTTAGATCAAGATAGGCGTTATCTGACAGCTGAAGAGATATATAAGATCTTGAAAGCCTACGAGTTTAAACAGGTAAAAACGGAATTCTTGCCTGAAAATTTTGACTCAAGCGCATTGAATATTAAATACCCAGCGGCACTAAAAATCATTCATGCTGATTATTGTCATCCATTTGCATATGGTGATAACCCGCGTGACCGCTGGCGTGGTGTTGTGTCGGGCATCAAAAATAGTGAAGAGCTGGATTTGGCAGCCAAAGAGCTACGCTCACAGATTCGTAAGCGATTCTCCCACAGTAAGGTTCACGGTTTTTCAGTTCAACCAATGCGCAGCGGTGAAATTTCCACCCAATACAGCATGGGGATTACCCGTGACGCCACCTTTGGCCCTGTTATCTTATTTGGTGGCGGTGGCGCAACAGCCAATATCATGGCTGACAGGGCAGTTCAGTTCCCACCACTTAATGATGTGCTGGCTAAGCAATTGATGTCTAAAACCCACATCTATCGTGTTTTAAAAGAACGCAGTCGTCATTTTGAGCGTGATGTGGAGCAGCTATCACAAATGCTTATTCGCTTATCTCAGATGGCCACCGATTTACCTAATTTAAAAGGTTGTGAATTAAACGTCATTCTACATCCAGTTGAAGGGGCAAAAATATTGGGCATGGCAGCCAACATTGGCCCTAAGCATCAATTGTGTATTCAGCCATATCCTGCGGAATATGAAGAGATCATAACCGTGAAAGGTGGTAAAGAGGTTCTGCTGCGACCCGTTCGAGGTGAAGATGAGCCTGAACTTAAAACCTTTCATGAAGAATTAAGCATGGAATCCATTCGTTACCGCTTCTTTACCGCCCGACGCAACTTTAGGCATAGAGATCTTGCCTTGTTTGCCCAGATTGACTACCAACAAGAAATGGCATTTGTTGCGCTGGATAAAGAGGGTGAAATATTAGGAGATGTCCGCACTTGGACAGACGCCGACCAGCTGCAGGCTGAGTTCTCTGTTTTGGTTTCAGATAAGGCTCAGGGCTTGGGGCTTGGTTCGCTGCTAATGAATAAGATGATTGCTTACTGTAAAGGGAAGGGCACCATCGAAATGAAGGGTACGGTTTTATCGGACAATGGCCCCATGTTAAAGCTTGCAGACAAGCTTGGCTTTAAGATTAAAAGACGCTTAGAAGGCAATGTCGTTGAGATCCGGTTGCCATTAAATGAGGTGAGTCAAGAGTGGCATCGGCTTAGACTCGAAGACCTTCACAAAAGCAAAAAATAAGATGGTTTAACGCCCTTGATTTGCTAGCATAGGCGGCCGCGATATCGTGTCACTGTAATAAAAAAGGGGTTCAGCTTGATTCGAGTATTGGTTGTAGATGATCACGACTTGGTTCGTATGGGCATTGTTAGCCTTTTGAGTGGTGGTGACAAAATACAGGTGATTGCAGAGGCCAGCAGTGGTGAGGAAGCAATTGAGCTTGCTAAACAGCATGAGCCTGATGTTGTTCTTATGGATATTCGCATGCCAGGCATGGGTGGCCTAGAGGCAACGCGCAAAATGCTTCGCTTTAATGAAGATATTAAGGTGATTGCAGTGACCGCATGCGCTGAAGATCCTTTCGCCTCACGATTATTGCAAGCGGGTGCTGCGGGTTATATGACAAAAGGTGCCACAGCAGATGAAATGATCATGGCTGTTTTGAAAGTAAAATCTGGGCAGCGCTATATCAGTCCAGAAATTGCTCAACGTATGGCACTTAAGCCTTTTGACACCCAGGAAGCGGCATGTCCATTTGATGCCTTGTCAGATAGGGAAATGCAGATATCCATTCAAATTGTGAACTGCGTAAAGGTACAAGAGATTTCTGATCAGTTATTTTTGAGCCCAAAAACGGTTAATACCTACCGTTACCGTATATTTGAAAAACTTAATATCAGTAGTGACGTCGAGTTAACACGCTTAGCCATTCGACATGGCATTATCGATACTGAATCACTGGTTTAATCTGTGGTTTTGATTAGACCATGAGCTTTGATGCAAAACCCTTCTTAAAAAATTTAACCCTCAAGCCCGGTGTCTATCGTATGTACGATACCGAGGGTATTTTGCTGTATGTAGGCAAAGCTAAGAATTTAAAAAACCGAGTTTCTAGTTATTTTAGCGCAAGTGGTTTAACCACTAAAACCATGGCATTGGTTTCGCGCATTGCTAGTATTGAAATTACAATTACTGGCAGCGAAACAGAAGCGCTATTGCTTGAGCAGAATTTAATCAAGCAGAATAAACCTCCATACAATATTCTTTTAAAAGACGATAAGTCTTACCCGTATATTTACCGCTCGTCTCATGAATATCCGCTTTTAGCTTATGCGCGGGGTAAAAAATTTAAAACAGGTCATTATTTTGGGCCTTTTCCTAGCTCGTCGGCCGTTAGAGAAAGTTTAAATTTATTGCAGCGCGTTTTTCGATTAAGGAATTGTGAGGACAGTTATTTTAATAACCGCTCTCGGCCATGTTTGCAGCACCAAATTGGCAGGTGCAGCGCCCCGTGTGTAGATATGATTTCTAAAGAAGAGTATGCGTCTGACATGCTTCATGCTGAAATGTTTTTGCAGGGTAAAAGCCTTGATTTAATTAATGATCTCAATCAAACAATGGAGTCATTATCTGAACAATTAAAATTTGAACAAGCCGCCCGTGTGCGTGATCAGATTCAGCATTTACGCAAGGTTCAAGAATCTCAGTCTATTGATGCACAGCAAGGTAATGTCGATATCATTGCTATTTATCAGTCTAAAGGCATTTGTGCTGTTCATGTGGCCAGCGTTAGGCATGGAAGAATGCTAGGTAGTCGCTCTTATTATCCTAAATTTCATATGGATGAATCACCTGAGCAGGCTCTAGCGGCTTTTGTGTCTCAATTTTATTTAGTGCTGAGTCGTGAAATACCGGATGAGGTGATCACATCCCATGAACCTGAAGGCAGGATGGTTATACAAGCGGCTTTAAGAGAGCAAAAAGGAAAACAGGTTAAGCTTTCCCATTCTGTGCGCTCAGAACGTTTACGCTGGCTACAATTGGCCATTACTAATGCTGAAGAAGCGGTTCGCCTTAAACAGCAAGACCGCTTGCATATCATGGCCCAATACCAAGACTTAAAAACCGTTCTGCAGTTAGAAGAAATACCTACACGTATGGAGTGTTTTGATATCAGCCATAGTCATGGAGAGGCTACCGTGGCTTCTTGTGTGGTATTTAATCAAGATGGCCCATTAAAAAGTGACTATCGTAAATTCAATATAGAGGGCGAGATCGCTGGGGATGATTATGGTGCCATGCATCAAGCCTTGTCTCGTCGCTTTAAAAAACTGACTGAAGATAAAAAGCCGGATTTGCTGCTCATTGATGGCGGAAAAGGGCAGTTAAATATTGCAAATGAGGTGCTGACTGAATTGGGGATTCACGACATACCTGTTTTGGGTGTTTCAAAAGGTGTGACACGAAAGGCTGGTATGGAAATACTATTGTTTCGTGGGCGCAGCTTTAATTTGGACAATTCCTCACCCGCATTGCACTTGATTCAGCAGATTAGAGATGAGTCTCACCGATTTGCAATTACTGGCCATCGAGCGCGGCGAGCAAAGGCAAGAGGGCGCTCAATTTTAGAAGGAATTACTGGAATTGGTCCAAAAAGACGCAAAGAGCTGATAAGATTCTTCGGCGATGCCGGTCAAGTTAAGGCTGCAAATGTAGAAGAGATTGCAAAAGTACCTGGCATTAGTCGCCAGCTAGCACAAGAAATATACGATGCCCTTCATCAGTAGTGGCAAAAAATAAGTAGTATCTGGAAAGAAATATGCCGTTAAACCTCCCAAATATATTAACTGCCATTCGTGTGGTGTTGATTCCACTTATGGTAATTATGTTTTATCTGCCTGTGAATTGGGCCAGCTTTGCTGCCGCCGTGGTGTTCTGGGTGGCTTGTATCACCGATTACTGGGATGGATATCTTGCGCGTAAAATGAATCTAATGACGCCATTTGGCGCGTTTTTAGACCCTGTGGCGGATAAATTGATTGTTGTTGTCTCGCTTATGATTATTGTTGAGCGCGATCAAACACTTTGGGTAACGATCCCTGCGCTTATTATCGTTGGTCGAGAGATTATTATTTCAGCATTAAGAGAATGGATGGCATCAGTGGGTAAAAGCGATACCGTAGCGGTCAGTTTTATTGGTAAAGCGAAAACCCTTCTGCAGATGTTTGCTATTACCGGAATGTTAGGAATCGAACCAAGCTCTAGTGATGCATTTATTGCATCTGATGGTTGGTACGGTGCTGCTATTTTTTCATTAGTTGCAGCAGCCATACTGACTTTATGGTCCATGGTGACTTATTTGGTCGCCGCGTGGCCTTCATTAAAGGCGTCTAATTAATTGTTTTAACGGCTTTTTTCTGATTGGCTGGTTGTTACATAAACGGCTCTGATTGTTTTGTGCTCAAAACTATAAAAATCTCGTAAGTAATTCAGAAATAAGGAAAAAAACGTTGACACTTTTAGCTTAGTCATTAGAATGTGCCTCCGTTGTCAGGGATAACCGGACAGCAAATTGCGGGAATAGCTCAGTTGGTAGAGCACGACCTTGCCAAGGTCGGGGTCGCGAGTTCGAGTCTCGTTTCCCGCTCCAAATCATTCTAGTAATAGAGTGTTGCCATCCCAAAAGGTTGGTTGAATTTTGCTTTGAAGAGTTGCTAAACAAAGTATTCAAATCAAAATTGTTGGCGCGATGGTAGAGAGGCTATGCAGCGGACTGCAACTCCGTGTACGCCGGTTCGAATCCGGCTCGCGCCTCCACAATTTGATACAGTAAAACGTGTCTTGCCCGGGTGGTGAAATCGGTAGACACAAGGGATTTAAAATCCCTCGCTCATAGAGCGTGCCAGTTCGAGTCTGGCTCCGGGCACCAATTCAAATAAAGGCCATGTAGCAATGCATGGCCTTTTTTGTTTTTGCCTAATCAAATTGAGATACGGTGACTGCCAGGCCTGCTGGCAGTAAATTATGCTCAATCCTTTCTTTGGTATTAAGTGATAAAACAAATTGCTGTTCAGGCAATTGAACTTCCTCTTTAGACTCTGTTAATTGCAAGGTCACTCCATTTGGATCATTAATAAATATTTGCTGTTGATTGCTTTTATCAGCTGATTTTCTTTGTATTAAAGTAAGCAGTACTTGGTCGTGATTTAATTGTTCTATTGAAATTTGCCACAACAAATTAAAAAGCTTAATTCTATTGGGCGCGTTAGACTGAATCGTTACAGGAGGCGGCAGTTGGACCGTGGAGCGCTTATGTTTGTTTGCCCATGAAAAGCTCAAGTGATAGATAAACGGTGCCTTATCTAGGCTACCAAGCAGGGTGATGGTCTGCTTAAGCTTCGTTTCGCTGGCATAAAAGATGATGGATTGACCTGATATATCATACTCAATCTCCCCATTTAATTGCCTATCAATAATCGAAGTAAGTTTATTGGGGTCAAGATGATGCAGTTGAACAACCGTGTACTCTTTATCGCTGCATGCGCATAACAGTAAAACGGCTAAATAGATAAGCGCCTTGCATCGGCTATTGGCTGTGCGTTGTGCCACCATTTATTAAAGCGCTCCATAAAGTGTCTGATTTTAGCGCGATCTGAAAAGCATGCTCGTGAGTCAGTTAGCTCAAAGTCGAACCAAGCTGTGCTGTCCATAAGCCACTGACAGGGAATATTGTCAGTGGTGCTTTTGATTTCCACAAAAGAAGGGATTCTGTCCTGCAGGCGAAATAACGCGTGGTCATTATTTTGAGCCACATAATGATTCACCAAGATATAAACCTTGAAATGCCTATTGTGGCGGACAAGTTGTCTTATCTTTTGTATAAGTCCATCGTGGCGGCACAAGGGGTGAGATAAATCCCTAAGGCATAGGATTATATTTCTGCTGGTTTGGCTTAGCATGATATCGAGGAAACCCTGTGCCTGAAGCAGGGTTTTGCCGTGGTGGATAGCATTGTCATGATTAAAACTGTACTGGCCGGGCTCTTGTTCTTGCGAGAATACATTGTGAGCCATATCGATATGAGGAATACCTGCATCTTCATAAGGTGAAGAAAATGCTTCAAACCCACACTTTTTATAAAACGAATATGCATGACACTGGGAGCTTAGCTCTAATCTGGTATAGCGCTTTTGTGAGGCGTGGCGCTTTATGTGGTCAATGATTAACTTACCAACCCCCATTCCCCTGTAAGGTTTTAAGACTGCCATACGGCCGATTTTTTTTTGATCGATTAATCTGGCACAACCAACTGCTTCATTGCCTGCATAGGCAATGAAGTGCTCACATGTAGTGTCATCTCTGTCCCATTCTAATTCCTCGGGGACATTCTGCTCTTGAATGAAAACCTGCTGTCGAATTTCTTTGAGTTCAACTCGGTCTTTATCCCATTTTGCTCCAACAACTTTTATTTGGCTCATTCTTCATCAAAATAAAGATAGTTAAGATTAAATAAGTTTAGCAGTATTTCTTGGCAGTGAGCATCGTCGATGAAAGCGCCTAATTCGCTAGTATGAGTATGGCGTTGATTGGCCAGTTTTTCACACATTTCAACCGTGTTTAAGGTTTGGGTAATGTTTAAAGGCTCACCATTAATAACAAGTTGAAGTCCTTTGGATGAATGGTAATAGCTCCAGCGAACCGTTTCATTTTGTGTAATGATGGTTTCTTGAGAAAAAAACGGGGCTATCTCTTCCCATTCCAAAGGGTCTTCTAGTGGCTCATGCAAAGCATCGTATTTGCTTTCGGTCATGTAGTGGGAAAACCATGCTTTTAAGGTGTCAGGGTCTTTTAATTGGCTATTGATGATGTTTTGAATGCGCTCGATTGCTTTATCATCAATCAAAGCGGGGTTTTGGTTTGCATTTGATATATCTGGATCGCTATAGCGATCATGGTCTGATAATGATGAGCAGATGTGATCAGCAAGGTGGCTTACGATATCGGCCTCAGAAGGGGCTCTAAATCCAATTGAGAAAGTCATGCAATCATTTAGGGCTTTGCCGTTGTGGGCGTATTGTGGCGGAATGTAGAGCATGTCTCCTGGGTTCAGTGTCCATTCGTCCGTCACCATCATGTCAGATAATATTTTAAGCTCAGTGTTTTTTAAGAGTGGGGAGTTATCGTCGCATTTTTGCCCGATTTGCCAGTGACGCTGACCATGGGCTTGTAAAAGAAACACATCATATTGATCAAAATGCGGCCCAACACTTCCGCCTTCTGGTGCAAAGCTCACCATTAAGTCATCCAGGCGCCACTTGGGTATGAAGTTGAAATGATTCATTAGATCCGCAAGTTCGGGCACCCATTGATCCACAGCCTGAACTAAAAGTGTCCAGTCTTTTTCAGGTAGGTTGGCAAAATCATCTTCACTAAATGGCCCGTGGCGTAATTCCCAAGGATTATTTGGACCATGTTCAAAGATTAGGCGTGACTCAGCATCCTCTTCCATGGCCAAGCCGGCTAAATCGTCAGGTTCAATGGGGCTGATGTAGTCAGGGAAGGCATTGCGTATAAGGAGTGGTTTTTTTTGCCAGTATTCGGCTAAAAAGGTTTCGATACTGATATTACCTAACATGTTCATACTCTTACCTAAAAAACATAAAAAAATCCCGCACAGAAGAGAATACTCCTGTGCGGGATTTTTTGAATATAAAATTAAATGGCTTTAGCTTGTTCCGCTGCATTACCGGTGTAAGTAGCAGGTGTCATGGCTTTAAGAGCCTCTTTCTGCGCCTCTGGTAGCTCTAAAGAATCAACAAACTCGATCATCATATCTTTAGTAATGGCTTTTCCGCGGGTGAATGCTTTTAGTTTTTCGTATGGCTGCTCAATGCCAAAACGACGCATAACCGTTTGAATTGGCTCAGCAAGAACCTCATAAGCATTATCCAAGTCAGCTGCGATGCGCACTTCATTTACTTCTAGTTTAGAAATGCCTTTTAGGGATGCTTGATAAGCAATTAGGCTGTAGCCAAGACCAACACCCATATTACGCAGGACTGTGGAGTCAGTAAGATCTCGCTGCCAGCGACTAATAGGAAGTTTTTGCGCAAGGTGTGACATGACGGCATTGGCTAGGCCAAGGTTGCCTTCTGAGTTCTCAAAGTCAATTGGGTTAACTTTGTGTGGCATGGTAGATGAGCCCACTTCACCTGCAATGGTTTTTTGCTTGAAGTAACCATTAGAGATGTAAGCCCAAATATCACGATCAAAATCGATTAGGATGGTATTAAAACGGGCTAGGGCATCAAAAAGCTCGGCAATATAGTCGTGCGGTTCGATCTGAGTGGTATATGGGTTAAATGTTAAACCCAAACCTTCAATAAAGACCTGTGCATTTTCAGCCCAGTCAACATCAGGGTAGGCTGAAAGGTGCGCATTATAGTTACCCACTGCGCCGTTCATCTTGCCTAGGATCTCAACATTTTTAAGTTGCTCAATTTGACGACGCATACGAGCAACCACGTTGGCCATTTCTTTGCCTAGTGTGGTTGGTGAAGCTGTTTGGCCGTGGGTACGAGACAGCATAGGTAATTCTGCGTGTTCAATTGCCAGCTCAGCAATAGCATTTGACACCTTCTCTAAATATGGCAATACCACCTCATCACGACCGGCCTTAAGCATGAGGCCATGAGAAAGATTGTTAATGTCTTCAGAGGTGCAAGCAAAATGAACAAATTCAGTAATGGCAGCCAATTCTGAATTGGTTTCAATTTTTTCTTTTAGAAAGTATTCAACGGCTTTTACATCGTGGTTTGTAGTGCTTTCAATGTCTTTGATTTTTTGAGCATCAGCTTCGCTGAAGTTATCAATAATGGCATTTAGTAGATCATTGGCTTCCTTGCTAAAAGCAGGAACTTCTTTGATTGCACTGTGTTCAGCTAAGCGTTGCAACCAGCGAACTTCTACCTGAACGCGGTATTTGATTAGGCCAAACTCACTGAAGATGCTGCGTAATTCAGAAGTTTTGCTGCCATAGCGGCCATCAATTGGTGAAACAGCGGTCAAAGCAGAAAGATCCATGAAACCCTCACGATTTTGTGTAAGCCAAAAATAAGGCGCGAATTATACAGTTTTTATGTGCTTAAAGCAGTATTTTAATGATTTAAGCAACAGATGGTTTTTGAGATTAGGCTATACCGGCTTAGCTTGGGGCGCTAGAATGTGCGCTTTTATTAGTATTTCGGAATATATAGATGAATTACCTAAAACAGGTTTGGGTGCTCAATAAGGCGATTGGCTGGTTGCTATTACTTAATGTGGTGTTTGTCACTCTTATCTCTGCGGGCTTTTCTTCTCATTTCCCAAGCCCATCAGGGCTATTAGATACGGGCTACCAGTTAGGTTTGCTTCCTGCTGTTTGGGGGCTTTATGCCATTATAGTTTTAGTGCTTCTATTGCCTTTTTCTTTTATTCCTTATGCTCATTGGCCCTTGCAAGTATTGCTGTTAAGCGCCGCTGGCAATCTTGCGGTTATCGTGTTCATAGACAGCTATATCTATGACATCTATAGCTATCATATTAATTGGTTTTTTATTGAAGCCTTTCTCGCTGATGAGGGTGGGGAGTTCTTTGATGTCTCTTGGAAGACTTACCTTTTATTTTCTTTTTTTTCTCTGGTTGTTGCGGCTGTTCAATTTTTCTTTTTATGGTTGGTGAATAAGCGAATTTTAACTCGTAATCGTTTTAAGGGATTAGGCTGGTTGTTTGCTGCACTTATTTTTATCAATGTATTGTTTGTCAATTTAACTCACTCTTGGGCGTATGCTCAAAACTACATGCCTATTACATCTCTAAGTGGTCATGTTCCTTTTTATTTTCCTATGCATTCAAAGTCCATAGCAAAAAGTGATGTGCTTGAAGGGATGGCTGGCAGTGATCAGCAGGTGGATTCTTCAAATATAAATTATCCAAAATCACAAATGCAATGTGCGCTAACCGATGAAAAAAAACCAAACATCATTATGGTCGTATTGGAAAGCTGGCGTGCAGACACCATGGATCAAGAAGTATCGCCTAATACGTTTGATTTAGCCCAAGAGTCTCTTTGGTTTAAGGATCACCACTCTAGTGGCAGTGTCACTACGCGTGGTATTTTTTCATTAATGTACGGCATTGCTCCAACATACATGGATAATGTTGTTGCACATAACGGTGCGGGCGGCCCTGTTTTATTAAATGAACTAAAGAAACAAGGTTATGAATTTGGCATTTATCCAAGTGGTGATATTACTCGTATTAAGCTAACCGATACCAGTTTCTTGCCAGTGAAGTCGGATGTGTTTCACGGGGAGGGAGCGGATACCATAGAAAAGGATCGTGATGTGCTTAATAAAATGGTGTCAAAATTAAAGAGTACTGATGAAAGTGTCTTTGGATTTATGTTTTTTAACTCAACCCACTATCTTTACTACTATCCTAAAGAATTTGATAAATTCAAACCTTCTAAAAAACCTAGTTTAGTGGATTTTAAGTCAGGCAAAGATCCGCAGCCCTATATTAACCGTTATAAAAATAGCGTGTATTTTGCAGATTATTTGATTGGCCAATTGATTGTAGAACTTAAGGTAATGGGGAAGTATGACAATACCATTTTAATTGTCACCTCGGACCACGCGGAAGAATTTGCTGATACCAGTCCTACGCGATTTGGCCATGGTAGTAACTACACTAAATACCAAACACAAGTACCGCTGATCATTCATTGGCCAGGCAAGCAAGCCAAAGAATTTAATCACAGAACAGCAAGCATTGATGTACCTGCAACATTGATTAGTGAAGCTTTAAAATGTGAGAATCCAATATCAGATTACAGTAATGGTGATAGCTTATTTTTAGAAGAGTCACGTCCGGTGCAAGTGATGGCAAGTTACTACAATTATGCATTTGTGACAGAGCAGGGAAGTTTTATTCAAAACCCTATTGGTTTACTTGAAAGCAGGGATGGAGAAGATCAGTTAAGTGCTGATCTTAAGATTAATCCAAAAGCTGCGTTTAAAGCCCTACAGCAAATGAAGTCTTTTTATAGTAATAAAGCCGCTCAATAGCGGCTTTTATTTACATTTTCTCAAGTGCTTCAATGCAGGATTTATTCAGCTTGGGGCGGTGAAATAACAACTGCCAACGGCGCCCGCCTACTTGTCGCCACAAAATTGCAGATCTTACAGCACATAGTAAAAGGGCTCTTATCTTGTGTGCATTCTGGGTGTTTTGTAGGTGCTGTGCATTACCAGTAACATGAATTCTAAAACGGAATGTGCTCAAGGTTTCTTGGTATAAGCCAGATAGGTTGGCTATCAGGTTTTCATGGCTACTATGAAAGTGGTCAAGCTGGCGTTTCGCCTGCTCAATGCCTTTGCTTACCTTGGGCATCATTTTGTTATTTTTACGCAGCTTACTTTCCAGATGTAATACACCAAGTGCATAGCGCATCACATCAGGACTTGAACCCGTACGACTTTTACCATCTGTTAAAAACCGAACTTCTTTATATCCAAGTTTTAAGTTTTCCCGAGAACCACCGTATACATCTTCAATTGATTGCGGATGTGTTTGGAATAAACTTTCGATGCACGTTTTAAGATCTTTTTCATTTACGTTGCCCGTACGCGCAAGCTGTTCAACTAAGTGTGCTGCTTGAAATAAACCAGCAAGGGCGAGGGCTTGGTTATCTATACTAGCTTTTGTCATTAACCTTAAGCCTTTGCTTTTTCTTTTGAAAGTTTCTCGGTGCTTTCAATTACACCACCACCAAGACAGATATCATCTTGGTAAAATACAATGGATTGTCCAGGGGTAACTGCGCGCTGTGATTCTTCAAAGATTACATTGTAGTAGTCTCCGACTTTATGAACAGTACAGACTTGATCTGCTTGGCGATATCGTACTTTTGCAGTGCATGTAAATGGAAAGTGTTTTGGCTCATCGTTAACCCAGAATACCTCAGTGGTTATTAGAGCATCACTGAAAAGCAGGTCGTGCTGCTTACCTTGTCCAATAATCAATGTATTGCGATCTAAATCTTTTGCCACTACAAACCATGGTTCGGTGCCATGATTTTTTGTGCCACCAATACCAATACCTTGGCGCTGACCTAATGTGTAGTACATAAGACCTTCATGTTTGCCAATCACTTCACCTTCAGCTGTTTCTATGACACCTGGCTGAGCAGGCAGATATTGCTGAAGAAAGTCTTTAAAACGACGCTCACCAATGAAACAAATGCCGGTACTGTCTTTTTTCTTTGCTGTTGCAAGGCCTTGCTCTTCAGCTATGCGGCGTACTTCTGGTTTTTCTAGCTCACCAACTGGAAATAGGGTTTGTTTAATTTCTTCAGCACCAACTGCATGCAAGAAGTAACTTTGATCTTTGTTGGTATCTAGGCCACGTAGTAGAAATGTATCACCCTCTTTATCTTGTCGGCGCACGTAATGCCCGGTAGCAATAAAGTCGGCGCCTAGCACTTTTGCGTAATCTAGGAATGCTTTAAATTTAATTTCTCGGTTGCACAAGATGTCTGGATTTGGTGTGCGGCCAGCCTTATATTCATGTAAAAAATGTTCGAATACATTGTCCCAGTATTCAGCTGCGAAATTTGCTGTATGCAGCTTTATACCTAGCTTGTCGCAAACGGCTTGTGCATCCGCCAGATCTTCTTTAGCTGTGCAGTAATCAGTACCGTCATCTTCATCCCAGTTTTTCATGAAAAGGCCTTCAACTTGATAGCCTTGTTCCATGAGTAAAAATGCTGATACAGAAGAATCTACACCGCCAGACATGCCAACGATTACGGACTTTTGAGAGTTAATTTCAGTCATTTGCGTGTTCATATATTAGATTCAGAGGATAACGCTTACCATTAAGATAGTCTTGTGCGCACTTTATAACCAGTGGGCTGCGAGCGCATTTACTGGCGATCAGTTCTTCAATGGTCAGCCATTTAATACCAATAATGCCTTCATCTAGTTTGTGATTGGGGTCATAACTGGTAGAAGTACCGATAAAGCAGTGGCGATGATAGGTGGTTTGATTGCTGGGCGCTGTAAATGTGTAGAGACCCATGTAATGGGTGATATTACAGGTGTGACCTGTTTCTTCTAGTACTTCACGCTTAGCTGCTTCAACAAGGCTTTCATTTATTTCTAAATGACCAGCTGGCTGGTTGTATACCGGCTTATTATTATCAATCTCTTCAACAAATAGTAATTTGCCGTCATGTTCGATAATTGTTGCGACTGTACTGTTGGGCTTAAAGCGCATTGGGTTACCTTTTTTTACGTGGGCACATTTTATCGAATTTAGCCTTTTGTGGATATGGCCTTTTCTTGGTTGGCGGGGCCTCTACCTCAATTTCACGGAATTCACCTGGAACAATGTTTTTTACGGACCATTCCCCAATTTTTGTGCGAACTAAACGTAAAGTAGGGTGGTTAATTGAGGCGGTCATTCTGCGAACCTGCCTATTTCGGCCCTCGGTAATTTCTATTTCAAGCCAGGTAGTTGGTATATTGGCACGTTCTCTTATGGGTGGGTTGCGTTCCCATAATTCTGGCTCTGCTATTACCCTTACTTTTGCTGGTAGTGTTAAGCCATCCTTTAGCTTTACGCCTTTTCTTAATAGTTGAATGCTTTCTTCACTAGGCTCACCTTCCACTTGCACCCAATATGTCTTGGTAGATTTGTGCTTTGGGTGGGCTATCCTATGCTGTAATTGACCATTATCTGTTAACAGTAGAAGCCCTTCAGAGTCATAATCGAGGCGACCAGCAGGGTATACACCAGGAATATTAATGTAGTTGGCAAGGGTCTCTTTATTGTCGCTTTCAGAGAATTGGGACATAACCCTAAAGGGCTTATTGAATAAAATTAACTTTGCCATAGGTTTTGTAATAAAATTACCAAATACAGAGGGTATAACATGAAATGTAAGTCCTTTATGTAAAAAATCTACAAAAAGGGATTTCGATTATACCAGTGCGTGATATAATTCGCCGCCTTTAAGAACCAATGTGCAGTTACATAATGATCAAAAGTCTTTATGTAAGCCAGTTAGGCATCAATTATAAGAGAAGCCAAAAGCAACTCTTCATTTGAGTTTCGGCGCAATAGCCATAGAACTTTAGGATAGAAAATGACCAACAAAACACCCAAGATCATTTATACATTGACGGATGAAGCACCCGCTTTAGCAACTTATTCTTTTTTACCTATCGTTAAAGCATTTTCAAAGCCGGCAAATCTAGCAGTTGAAACACGTGACATTTCTTTAGCAGGTCGCATTCTTTCTAGTTTTCCAGATTACCTTGAAGAAAATCAGCGCCAAAGTGACGACCTTAGTGAGCTAGGTGAGCTAGCAAAAACCCCTGAAGCCAATATTATCAAATTACCAAATATCAGTGCCTCCATCCCCCAGTTATGTGAAGCGATTAAAGAACTTCAAGATCAAGGTTATAAAGTACCTGATTACCCTGTTAAGCCTAGCAACGAAACAGACGAAGATGTAAAGGCTCGTTATTCTAAAATATTGGGTAGTGCTGTAAACCCAGTATTGCGTGAAGGCAATAGTGATCGTCGAGTAGCGGCGCCGGTTAAAGCCTATGCGCAGCAAAACCCACATAGCATGGGTGCTTGGCCTAAAGATTCTAAATCGCATGTGGCTCACATGGATCATGGCGACTTCTATGGTTCTGAGAAATCTTATGTGTCACCAAAAGCAGGCAGCGTGTCTATTGTGCTATATGCAAATGGCAAAGAGACGGTATTAAAGCCTGCTGTAGAACTTGAAAAAAATGAAGTTATCGATGCATCTGTTATGTCAAGCAAGGCACTTAGAGAATTCTATGAAGTGCAAATGCAAGACGCTAAAGATAACGACGTAATGCTTTCATTGCATCTTAAAGCAACAATGATGAAGGTCAGTGACCCTGTTATGTTTGGTCATGCGGTTACAGTCTATTACAAAGACGTTTTTGAAAAGCATGCTGAGCTATTTGCCTCGCTAGGCGTAAATACTAAAAACGGCTTGGGCGATGTTTATGCAAAAATAAGCTCCCTTCCAGCTGAGCAAAAAGCAGAAATTGAAGCGGATATTCAAGCGGTTTATCAATCGCGTCCACGTCTTGCCATGGTGGACTCTGACAAGGGTATAACAAATTTACACGTGCCTAACGATGTTATCGTTGATGCATCTATGCCTGCTGCAATTCGTGCGTCTGGCAAAATGTGGGGCGCAGACGGCAAGCTACACGATACCAAAGCCATGATTCCTGATCGTTGTTATGCCGAAGTTTTCCAGCAAACCATTGCGTTTTGTCAAAAACATGGGGCGTTCGATGTTACAACTATGGGTAACGTTTCAAATGTTGGCTTAATGGCTCAAAAAGCTGAAGAATATGGCTCACATGATAAAACCTTTATTCTTAAAGAAGATGGTGTTGTTAAGGTTTTAGATGATTCAGGTAATGTTTTAATCGAGCATGAAGTTGAACAGGGTGATATTTGGCGCATGTGTCAAACTAAAGATGCTCCTATTCAAGACTGGGTTAAATTAGCTGTAAATCGAGCCAAGGCCACAGGCCAGCCTGCAGTCTTCTGGCTAGATGAACAACGCGCTCATGATGCAAACTTGATTAAGATTGTTCAACATTATCTAAAAGACCACGATACATCTGATCTAGACATTAAAATCATGTCACCTGTTGATGCTGTCTGCTACACGCTTGATCGTGTTAAAAAAGGTGAAAACACCATATCTGTAACGGGTAATGTTCTACGCGACTATTTAACCGATTTATTCCCAATTCTTGAGCTTGGCACAAGTGCCAAAATGCTATCTATCGTACCGTTATTGGCCGGTGGTGGCCTATATGAAACAGGGGCAGGCGGTTCTGCACCTAAGCATGCTCAGCAGCTTGCTGAAGAGGGTCATTTGCGTTGGGATTCACTTGGGGAGTTCCTCGCACTTGCGGTGTCTCTTGAAGATCTTGGGCGTAAAACAAACAACCCCAAAGCACTGCTTCTTGCGGATGCTCTAAATGAAGCAACGGGTAAATTTTTGGACCATGACCGCTCACCACATCGTAGTGTGGGTGAGGTGGATAACCGTGGTAGCCATTACTACCTATCACTATATTGGGCTGAGGCGCTTGCAGAGCAAACACAAGACAAAGAGCTTCAGTCTGTTTTTGCAAATGTGGCGAAACAGCTTGAGGATAGTCGCTCAGTAATCGTTAAGGAGTTAAGCGCCGCACAAGGGCATGCTGTTGACCTTGGTGGTTATTACCATCCAGACGAGTCAAAAGCTTCAAAGGCTATGCGACCAAGCGCTACATTAAATAAAATAATAGATGCAATATAACTAAAAAAGCCCGGTTGAAACCGGGCTTTTTTTTGCATAAAAATTATTTATGCGTCTTCAGCAGAGCCAAGGACTTTTTCCATGTTGTTAGGTTGGCTTTCTTTGCTAGGGCTTAGCATGTCTAGCGGGGTGATATTGATAGCATGAGTACCATTGTCGCTTGGCTTGGTATCAAATTCGACTGATTGACCCGCCTTTAATGTCTTGTATCCTTCAGTTTGAATTGAGGAATAGTGGGCAAACAGATCTTCGCCGCCAGAGTCAGATAAGATAAATCCATAACCCTTGGCATTGTTAAACCATTTTACTTTCCCTGTTTGCATGAGTTGTACTCCAAAACCAGACTTGTATTTATTATTTTTGGAACCATATAGTCGTAAGATGACAACTTAATATAAATTCCGTACAAAAGTTACATTGTGGCAATCTTTCTTATTTGTCAAGGCTTTGGCGGGTAAAATACAATTAGAATTGAAATCAAAAATTGAACACTTAGGGCTCAGCAGAATGTATGAAAGTAATCTAACCTTATCTATGGAAGATGACAGTAAAGATGAGGCTCATGGCATAGCTGTTGCACCAGTTAAACCTGAGCTCAAAAGACCGTCAATGTACCAAGTTATCATGCTTAATGATGATTATACGCCGATGGATTTTGTCATTGAGGTTTTGACCTTGTACTTTTCAATGGATATAGAAAAGGCATCACAGGTGATGCTGGCCGTACATACACAGGGCAAAGCAGTATGTGGGGTTTTCACTAAAGATATTGCCGAAACAAAAGCTGCCCAAGTAGTGGCTTTTGCTAAAGAAAATCAGCATCCTTTAATGTGTGATGTTCAGAAGGTTAAATAAAGGGGAACCTTATGCTAAATCGAGATCTAGAAGCCACCCTAAATACTGCATTTAAAGAGGCCAGAGCCAAGCATCATGAATTCATGACGGTTGAGCACCTTCTTTTATCATTGGTTACAAATGATGCCGCCAAAGAGGTGTTAGTTGCCTGCGGCGCTGAAATAGACCGGTTAAGCAAAGACCTGCAAGACTTTGTTGATTCTACAACGCCTCTATTAAATGAAGCGGATTCTGAGCGAGAAACACAACCAACACTTGGTTTTCAGCGTGTATTGCAGCGAGCAGTGTTTCATGTACAAAGCTCAGGTAAATCAGAAGTAACTGGGGCCAATGTATTGGTCGCCATTTTCAGTGAACAAGAAAGCCAGGCTGTTTATTTTCTAAAGCAGCAAAATATTGCTCGTATTGATGTTGTTAACTTCATTAGCCATGGCATTTCTAAGCTAACTGGGGAACAAGAAGAAACCGAAGCAGAAAACCTTGAAGAGGATTCTTCGAGTGAAAGCACTTCAGCAGCTCTTGATAATTACGCAACCAATCTCAACAAGTTAGCCAAAGATGGCAAAATAGATCCATTAATTGGTCGAGATGAAGAGCTATTGCGCTGTATCCAAATTTTATCTCGTCGTCGTAAAAACAACCCACTTTTAGTAGGTGAGTCGGGTGTAGGTAAAACAGCAATTGCAGAGGGCTTGGCTAAGCGAATTGTTGACAATAAAATTCCTGAGGTAATGAAAGACGCTGTTGTTTACAGCTTGGATATGGGTGCTCTGCTTGCTGGTACCAAATATCGTGGTGACTTTGAAAAGCGTTTCAAGGCACTACTTGCAGAACTAAAACGCCAGCCTCATTCAATTTTGTTTATTGATGAAATTCACACCATTATTGGTGCTGGTGCTGCATCAGGTGGTGTCATGGATGCTTCTAATTTATTGAAGCCATTGTTAAGTGGTGGTCAGTTACGCTGCATGGGCTCAACAACCTTTAATGAATTTAGAGGCATTTTTGAGAAAGACAGTGCACTTGCACGACGCTTCCAAAAGATTGATGTACTTGAGCCTAATGTTGAGGATACCTATAAAATCCTTAAGGGCCTCAAAACTCAATTTGAGGAGCACCATCATCTTAAATATACCGACAAGGCTTTGCGTGCGGCGTCTGAGTTGGCGGATCGCTACATTCGTGATCGTCATATGCCAGATAAAGCAATCGACGTTATTGATGAAGTAGGGGCAGGGCAACAACTGCTTGCAGCTAGCAAACGCAAAAAGGTCATTCAGGTTGCTGATGTCGAAAAGGTCGTTGCGAAAATAGCACGCATTCCATCGCGCACCGTTAATGTCGATGATAAAAAAGCTCTACAAAATCTTGATAAAAACATGAAGATGATGGTTTTTGGCCAGGATGAAGCCATTACTGGATTAGCTAATGCCATCAAGCTGTCGCGTGCAGGCTTGAAATCACCAGAAAAACCAATAGGTTCCTTTTTGTTTGCAGGCCCAACGGGTGTTGGTAAAACAGAGGTAACTAAGCAGCTAGCCCATGTGATGGGAATGGAACTTGTACGCTTTGATATGTCTGAATACATGGAAGCTCATACCGTATCTCGTTTAATAGGCGCACCTCCAGGTTATGTTGGTTACGACCAAGGAGGCTTATTAACAGAGGCGGTAAATAAAACACCACACTGTGTGCTTTTGCTCGATGAGATTGAGAAAGCACATCCAGATGTGTTTAATTTACTGCTGCAGGTTATGGATCACGGCACCCTGACTGATAATAATGGGCGTAAAACAGACTTCCGCCATGTGGTATTAATTATGACAACAAACGCGGGCGCTGAAATAAGCAGTCGCCGTTCAATTGGTTTTAATGAACAAAACCATACAACGGATGCAATGGAGGTGATTCGCAAACAATTCACCCCTGAATTCAGAAATAGATTGGATGCGATTATTCAATTTGATGCGCTAGGTAAAGATGTCATTGGTCATGTGGTTGATAAGTTCTTAACAGAACTGCAGTCTCAACTTGATGATAAGAAAGTCGTTATTTATGCATCGGATGATGCAAGGTCATGGTTGTCTGAGCATGGGTATGACCCACAAATGGGTGCAAGACCGATGGCTCGACTAATTCAGGATAAGGTGAAAAAACCTTTGGCTGAAATGATTTTATTTGGAGAGTTATCTGAGAAAGGCGGTACAGTCAGAATTGATCTAAAAGAAGATGAAATTGTCCTGTCGGTCATTCACGATGAGATAGTTGAACTAGAGAGCTGATGCTCTCTGGTTTGAATAGGCATAAAAAAAGCCCCTTTGGGGCTTTTTTTATTAGCGAGCGCGGTAGGTAATGCGCCCTTTGCTTAAGTCATAAGGGGTCAGTTCAACTTTCACCTTATCACCTGTCAGAATACGGATGTAATTCTTACGCATTTTACCTGAGATATGCGCCGTAACAACATGGCCGTTTTCAAGCTTAACGCGGAACATTGTGTTTGGAAGGGTATCAACTACCTCGCCATCCATTTCAATGTGGTCTTCTCTAGACATTCATTCACCTGGGATACATTCAAAACGGAGCGCATTTTGCCTGAATTTCATGCAGTTGGCTAGGCCTGCGCGGGCAAGGATTGCCAATTATCCCCATTAAATATCTCAAGTGGCTGAAATTGCACCTTGTAATGCATTTTTTGGCTGTTTTTCACCCAATACCCAAGATAGACATAAGGCAGATTCATTTCTCTTGCTATCTTGCACAGTAAAAGTACTGCCAACGTTCCTGGGCTCGATTTTTCAAAGTCCGGGTCGAAGTAGGTATAAATAGCACTGAGCCCATCATCAAGAGCGTCCGTCACACAGCAAGCAACAAGCTGGTCTTCGAGCCTTATTTCTAGAAAATAGCTGTATTTTTCTGCTGAAGTTAAAAATCCGCGGTATTGCTCAGGTGAGGGGGGATACATATCACCATCACTGTGACGCTGATTAATATATTTTTCATACAGCTCGTAATGCTCTTGCGTGTATTGAGAGCTACAAAGGGTGTAGCTTAAATTTTTATTACGATTAAGAATCCGCTTAAAACGCTTGCTCGCTAGGTTGATTTCTTGTGCGCAAACACGGCATGATAGACAGGCATCACATTGTTTGCAGTGAGGGCGATAAAAGTGATTGCCAGACCGGCGAAACCCTATACGTGTAAGCTGAGAATATTGATGCCAGCTAGGAGGTGTCTCATGATCAAGAAATACTGAATTAGCTTTCTGATTCGCAAGATAACTACAAGCATGATCCTCACTTAGTGTTAATAGTTTTATTTGCTGGGCATTGTTGGAATGCACTTCATCCAAAATTCCATTCCTCTTTGGGTTCTAATCTAATAGCGACATTCAATTTTTTTAAAAACTCAGCCCTTGGAATTTCGATGGCCCCCAAGCTCTCTAAATGAGGATTGTGAACCTGACAGTCTATGATCTCAAATCCCCAGTCACTAAGCTTTTTACATAAAAAAGCAAAAGCAATTTTACTTGAATTACTTTTTTTGGAGAACATAGATTCCCCAAAAAATGCCCTGCCAATGGCTATGCCATATAGCCCGCCAATTAACTCGTTCTCGTCCCAGCATTCTACCGAGTGTGCGTAACCCAGCTTATGTAAATTGCTATAGCTTTCAATTATATGGGTATTAATCCAGGTGCCATCTTGTTTTAACCTAGGGGCCGCACATTCAGTTACAACCTCTTTAAAGCATTTATTACTGGTCACTTTATAGCCAGACTTTCTGATTGCTTTTGAAAGACTTCTAGATGGCTTAAATTCATCCGGTATAAGCACGCACCTAGGGTCAGGAGACCACCACAGAATAGGGTCATCTTCACTATACCAAGGGAAAATCCCAAGACTATAAGCATTTAAAAGCCGTTCGCAAGATAAGTCCCCACCAGCAGCAAGCAAACCATTTGGTTCTTTTAATGCATATTCATGGCGTGGAAATAGCCTTGGATCGTCATTTAACCATTGAATTGGCTGGGACATAAGAAAGCCTGCTAGATAATTTCAGCTGACACAGTACAATCAGAGATAATAATTACAATATTCTAGGCTATTAGCTAAGTGCTTCAAAATAAAGAAAAAGTTAATATAGATTGGCACTCCCAGTTAAACGCAGTCATTAAAGAGGCTAGGGTTTTGCTGTTGATTTCCCTTGCTGCTTTCTTATTACTGTCTCTGCTTTCATACAGCACAACGGATCCAGGCTGGAGGCAGGCACAAAGTGGCCTGTCTGTGGGAAATTATGGTGGTCGAATAGGTGCCTTTATATCAGACCTACTTTTTTCACTGTTCGGCCAAATGGCTTATCTTCTGGCTGTCATACCGATTCTTCGTGGCGTGCAGCGTTTTAGAGGTATAGATATAAAATATGGTTGGGCCGGCTGGGCTTGGCGATTCACCGGTGTGCTGCTAGTCATTCTTGCAGGCTGCGTTTTAACGCATCTTTATGATGGCAATACAGGCCTGCCTAGTGGCAATGGCGGTGTGATTGGTCAAACTCTTGCCACACCCTTAGCCATGTATCTAGGGCTTGCTGGTGCCACTATTCTTTTGATTGTTTTCTTTTTGTTTGGTCTTACGGTTTGCGGTGATATCGCTTGGCTATCCACATTGGATGTAATTGGAGGTAAAACCTTACAAGCATATGAATGGTTAAAATCATCTATCTCTAGGATGAAAACACCAGCAAAGTCGCAATCAATTAATGCCATTAAAAATGAAACACCACAACAAACCGCTCACATCCCGGTATTAAATGTTAAGCATGAGCCAAGAGCGACTGAAGAGAAAACACCAGTAGTCGCGTTACTTAAAAAACCTATTAAGAAAATCTCTCAAAAAATTGAAGAAGTGGCTGAAGAGAAAAAGATTAAAATTCAGCCATTTGAGAAAAAATCGCAACCAAGTCTTGGCGTTCAAGGCAAGCTTTTCGAAAAATCCGAGCTGCCTTCTCTTGCATTGTTAAGCCACCAAGATGGCCCCCAAGAAACAGGTTACAGCGCTGACAAGCTAGAAGAGATGTCTCGGCTGCTTGAGCAAAAGCTGCAGGATTTCGGCGTAAAAATCGAAGTTGTTGCTGTGAATCCTGGCCCGGTTATTACCCGCTTCGAAATACAGCCTGCTCCTGGGGTTAAGGCATCTAAAATCACAAATCTTGCGAGCGACTTGGCCCGTTCACTGGCCATGGTCAGTGTTCGTGTGGTTGAAGTAATTCCAGGAAAATCAGTGATGGGCCTAGAAATACCAAATGAAAATAGAGCCATGGTATTTTTAGGCGATGTGCTAGCTGCCCATGAATACCAAAAAATGAGCTCGCCATTATCATTTGCGCTTGGTCATGACATTGCTGGAGACCCAGTAACGGCCGACTTAGCGAAAATGCCACATTTATTGGTGGCTGGTACAACCGGCTCAGGTAAGTCGGTTGGTGTGAATAGCATGATCATTAGCATGTTATATAAAGCCGGCCCTGAAGATGTGCGCATGATCATGGTTGACCCCAAAATGCTTGAGCTGTCAATTTATGAAGGCATCCCACACTTACTAACCCCTGTCATCACGGACATGAAAGAGGCCGCCAATGGATTGCGCTGGTGTGTGGGTGAAATGGAGCGTCGCTATAAACTTATGGCAGCAATGGGTGTACGTAACCTGGCCGGCTATAACAAAAAAATACTTGAAGCCATAGAAGCAGGGGAGCCATTGAAAGATCCATTCTGGAAGGCCGAAGAGAGTTTTGATGAATATGCCCCAGACTTAGGAAAGTTACCTTACATTGTGGTGGTGATTGATGAATTTGCCGACATGATGATGATTGTTGGGAAAAAAGTTGAGGAGCTGATTGCACGAATTGCTCAAAAAGCTCGAGCAGCTGGAATCCATTTAATATTAGCCACACAGCGCCCCTCAGTTGATATTATTACAGGTTTAATAAAGGCAAACGTACCCACTCGAATGGCGTTTCAAGTGAGCTCTAGAATCGACTCTAGAACCATTCTAGATCAAGGTGGAGCGGAACAACTACTAGGGCACGGCGATATGTTGTATTTGCCGCCCGGTACTTCACTGCCTATACGTGTTCATGGTGCATTTGTTGATGACCATGAAGTGCATGCGGTAGTGGCTGACTGGAAAGCCCGCGCAAAACCTGAATACATTGAATCCATTACGGACGGTGGTGAAAATAACATCGCGATACCAGGTTTTAGTAATGAAAGTGAAGACGGAGAAGCAGATGCGCTTTTTGATGAAGCAGTAGCATTTGTCACACAAACTAGAAAGGTCTCAATTTCCAGCGTACAACGAAAATTACGTATCGGATACAATCGCGCCGCTCGATTGGTTGAAACAATGGAACAAGCTGGAGTAGTTTCTACTCCTAGTCAAAATGGTTCGCGAGAAGTTCTTGCTCCACCACCTGTTAGTTAATTTGGAAGAATATGAAGTATTTAAATTTTTTATGGCTTTTTGTTTGCTTTTCAAGCTTTGCACAAAACCCTGAATATCAAAAATTATCAAGCAACCTAGAGCGCTTAAATAATATACAGGCTGAGTTTGTGCAGCATACATTTGATGGTAAAGGTGCATTACTTCAAACACAGGCTGGCAAGCTTGCTTTAAAGCATCCAAATAAATTCAGATGGTCAAGTAATGAGCCTTTTGCGCAACTATTAGTTAGCAATGGTGAAACGCTATGGCAGTTCGATGAAGATTTAGAGCAAGTAACAATTCAGGCTTTAAATAAGAAGTTATCTGCAACTCCCGCGTTGTTGCTATCTGGTAATTCGCAGCAAATTGCCACTGAATACGATATTTATTCTGAAACGCTTCAAGACGAAGAGCACTTTGTATTGATTCCCAAACAGGTTGATGTGCTATTTGATCGGTTACGTTTAGAGTTTAATGCAGAAAAGATGTTAACTAGAATGGTCATTCAAGATGAGGTTGGGCAAAAAACAATTATTCGTTTTCAAAACATAAAGTTCAACCAGTCACTCAATGACGGGGATTTTGTATTTGAAATCCCTGTTGGCATCGATGTTATCCGAAACGAATAAAATGCAAGATTCTCTGTTTGATAACAGCACTAATGCTCAGGAGCCCCTAGCCTCAAGAATGCGCCCAAATAATTTAAATGATTATTTAGGGCAGGACCATTTGCTGGGTGAAGGAAAGGCACTTAGAAAAGTTATTGAACACGGGCAACTACATTCAATGATCTATTGGGGCCCTCCAGGTGTTGGGAAGACAACGCTTGCAAAATTGCTAGCCAATTATGCGGACGCCCATTTTCTTGCTTTATCTGCAGTCATGGATGGTGTAAAGGAAATACGGGCGTGCATGGAGAATGCTAAGCATTTAAAGCAGCAAGGGAAGGGCGCGCTTCTTTTTGTTGACGAGGTACATCGCTTTAATAAATCTCAGCAAGATGCATTCTTGCCATTTGTTGAAGATGGTACGGTTATTTTTATTGGTGCTACCACTGAGAACCCAAGCTTTGAGCTTAATTCAGCATTACTCTCTCGTGCTCGTGTCTACAAGTTGAGAGGCTTGGGAATAGAAACCATTGATGGTCTTCTGCAAAAAACCACCACAATAGATAAACAAATCAAAAGCCTTGAAATTTCTATTAATTCTGATGCCTCGAGATTTTTGGCAAGCATGGCTGATGGGGATGCTCGTCGCGCTCTCAATCTACTAGAAATGGCAGCCGATCTTGCACATGCAGACAACCAAACCTGCATTACAATTGAATTAGCTCAGGAAATAGCGCAAGAGTCGGTTAGGCAGTTTGATAAGGGCGGCGATATTTTTTATGAGCAGATCTCGGCATTACATAAATCAGTAAGAGGCTCCAATCCAGATGGTGCCATGTATTGGTACTGTAGAATGCTGGATGGTGGCTGTGATCCTTTGTATATTGCCCGCAGGGTGGTACGAATGGCCGCTGAAGATATTGGCAATGCAGACCCAAGAGGTTTAGAGGTCGCCATGAATGCTTGGCAAGCCTATGAGCGACTAGGCAGTCCCGAAGGTGAACTGGTGATTGCCCAGGCTATTAATTATCTTGCCTGCGCACCTAAAAGTAATGCTGTATATGTCGCATACAACCAGACTAGAGAACTAATACGAAATACGCCTAGTTATGATGTGCCCATGCACTTGCGTAACGCGCCTACCAGTCTCATGAAAAAAGAGGATTACGGAAAGGAATACCGTTACGCTCATGACGAGCCACTCGCATACGCTGCTGGCGAGTGCTACTTACCAGAAGACCTTAAAGATCATCGTTTTTACCATCCGGTTGATCGAGGGCTTGAATCTAAAATAGCCGCTAAATTCAAGTACTTTGCTCAACTTGATCAACAAAGCACCAAAAAGAGGTACGAATAGCCCATGCATTATCTTGTAATCGCTATTGGAGGTGCATTAGGCGCCATGTCTCGGGCTTTTTTGAGCGCGCACCTCACTAAAATATTGGGAACAAGCTTTCCCTTTGCTACACTTGCCATCAATTTTCTAGGCTCGTTCTTAATGGGTGTTTGTGCTGTCGTTATTCTTGATTACCTAAAAATGACAGGTTATTGGAGGGAGCTTGTAATGGTAGGCTTTCTTGGTGCTTTAACGACATTTTCTACTTTCTCCCTAGAAGGCTTAAATTTATTGCATTCTGGCCAATGGGCAGCTGCAATATCGTATTTTTCAGTTAGTGTTATTGGTTGTGTATTTGCCTGTTTTGCCGGCTTTTATTTGGCCAAATTGTTTGTTTAATCGGAATTAAATATGCTTGATATTCGTAAAGTTCGTGAAAACCCTGAAGCAGTTGCCCAAGCGCTGAAAGTAAAGGGGTTTGAATTTAATGTTTCTGAATTCATTGATTTAGATGCAAAACGTAAATCCGCTGATGTTTCCTCACAAAACCTGCAAGCTGAAAAGAAAAAAGCCTCCAAGCAAATCGGCCAATTTATCGCTCAAGGCCTAAGCGTTGACGAAGCAAAGGCAAAAGTTTCTGAAGTACTGGCTGAAATTGATAGCAAGCTCAATGCAGAGGTTGAACAAGCCAAAGCCATACAAGATGCAATCAACACTATTTTAATGGCCACGCCAAACCTGCCTGATGCCTCAGTACCGATGGGCAAAGATGAAGATGACAATGTCGAAATTCGCACATGGGGCGAACCTCGTAAATTTGACTTTGAAGTTAAAGATCATGTCGATGTTGGACAAGACAATGGTGGCTTAAATTTTGAAGTAGCAGCAAAGCTAACAGGTTCACGCTTTGCGGTTATGCAAGGGCAAATAGCTCGTATGCATCGCGCACTAATCCAATTAATGCTTGATACACATTCTGAAGAGCACGGTTACGTTGAAACATATGTCCCTTATATGGTGAATGCGGACAGTTTAAAAGGCACCGGTCAGTTACCTAAATTTGAAGAAGATTTATTTAAAATCCCATTCAACGACACTCATTACTATTTAATTCCGACAGCCGAAGTACCTGTAACTAACTTGGTACGTGATGAAATTGTTGATGAGAAAGAATTACCACTCAAATTCACAGCTCATACACCGTGCTTTAGAAGTGAGGCGGGCAGTTATGGTAGAGATACCCGAGGCATGATTCGTCAACACCAATTTGAAAAAGTAGAGCTTGTTCAAATGGTGAAGCCGCAGGACAGTACTCAAGCACTTGAAGAATTAACATCTCACGCTGAAGCTATTCTTAAAAAACTAGATCTACCATATCGCTTAGTTAAACTTTGCGGTGGTGACCTTGGTTTCTCTGCTTGCATGACATATGACCTTGAAGTTTGGCTTCCAGGGCAAGAGAAATACCGTGAAATTTCTTCTTGTAGCAATATGGGTGATTATCAAGCAAGACGTATGCAGGCGCGCTGGAGAAACCCAGAAACGGGTAAACCTGAATTACTGCACACCCTTAATGGATCAGGGCTAGCCGTTGGCCGAACCCTTGTCGCTATTTTAGAAAATTACCAGCAAGAAGATGGTCGCATCCAAGTGCCAAATGTACTTCGACCTTACATGAATAACCTTGAGTTTATTGGCTAATGCAATTTCTGCCGCTTTTTTTCAGTTTAAAAGACCGCCCCGTGCTTATCGTTGGTGGCGGTGAAGTTGCCCTGCGCAAAGCCTCTTTACTGGTTAAAGCCAATGCCATGGTCCATGTTATTAGCCTTAATGTAAAACCTGAGCTTGATGCATTAATTTCAAAAACAGGTGGTCAAGTTTATACACGCGCCTTTGAAAAAAATGATGCGCTAGGCAAAACTTTAATTGTTGCTGCAACCGATAATAAAGAGATTAATGCGCGCATTGCCAAGGATGCCGGTGAGCTTAATATTCCGGTAAATGTGGTTGATCAGCCTGAACTATGCAGTTTTATTTTTCCGGCCATAGTGGACAGAAGCCCAATCATTGCAGCAGTTAGTTCAGGTGGTAGCTCACCTGTACTGGCTCGTATTCTTAGGGCTAAATTAGAGACCGTTCTTCCCAGTGCCTATGGTCGTCTGGCTCAGCTTGCTGAAAAATACCGCATCCAAGTTAAGCAAACATTTTCCCATGTAAATCTTCGTCGCGGTTTTTGGGAGAAAGTCCTAACTGGGCCAGTAGCTGACCTTGTGTTTGCAGGCAAAGAACATGAAGCGGAAGCGCTGTTAAGCAAAGAACTTAACAGTAAAACTGAAACCAAGCGTGAACTGGGTGAAGTTTATTTAGTGGGTGCTGGGCCAGGTGATCCGGATTTATTAACATTCAAAGCTCTGCGTCTGATGCAACAGGCTGATGTTGTTTTGTTTGATCGACTTGTCAGTCAACCCATCCTTGATCTTTGCCGTCGTGATGCTCAAATGATCAACGTCGGCAAAGCTCGATCTGACCATTTAGTGCCCCAAGAAGGGATTAATCAACTATTGGTTGATTATGCCAAAAAAGGGCATCGCGTACTTCGTCTTAAAGGTGGCGACCCGTTTATCTTTGGTCGTGGCGGTGAAGAAATCCAAGAGCTTACTGAAAACGGTGTACCTTTTCAGGTTGTGCCAGGTATTACAGCAGCAGCTGGTTGCTCTTCATACGCAGGGATACCCTTAACCCATCGTGATTTCGCGCAATCAGTTCGTTTTGTAACCGGTCACCTAAAAAATAACACGACGGATCTACCGTGGTCAGAACTTGCCTATACCAATCAGACAATCGTCTTTTATATGGGTTTAATGGGTCTGCCAATTATCTGCAACAAGCTAATTGAACACGGGATGTCAAAAGATACACCTATTGCACTTGTGCAAAAAGGCACCACACCTGAACAAAAGGTAGTAATAGCGACTCTAGATACCATGGTGAAAACCATTGAAAATCAAGAAATTAGCGCCCCTACACTGATAATTGTGGGAGACGTGGTGTCCTTGCACTCTAAGCTAAAGTGGTTTGACCCAAATTTATCTCTTAGCATCTAATAATCATTAGACCTTAGCCATTCTTTGTCTATGCTTATATTAAGCAAGGAAAAGCAGTGTAGCTGAGGTCTAAATGAATCCATTAAGTCGCGTCTCCATTAAAGCCAAGATATTGGTGATACCCGCCATTGCTGTGTTGGGTTTCATTGCTAGCTTGGCGGTCAATTCTAGTATTAATAGCGATAACTCCCTGCGCTTGGCTAAAATACAAGATCTGTATTTTCCAGTGGTGCAATCTAGTCGTGAGAACATAGTCAGGATTAATCGAACTGAGGAGCTTCTTAATACCGCTGTCAGTACTGGTGAAAGTGACATGGTGGTCTCAGCCAAGAAAACCTACTCTGAACTCATTAAAAAAATTGATGAGCAAAAAGCCCTTTGGCCTGAGCAAAAGAAAAACTTAGAGCAACTCGAGAATCATACAAAAGCTTATTTTGAAGTGGCACTTACTCTGTCTGAAGGCATGGTAAACGGCAATCTTGATCCCAGTGAAATCCCTCAGCTTGTGCAAACGATGAACGATAAGCTTTCTATTACCAAAGATGAATTAAATCGCTTTAATGAGGCCGCTTTAAAAGCATTCAATGATACTGTTGAGGCATCCAATGCCGCCACACAAGATGCATTGGTTGTATCGTTAGGCCTGAGTGTTGGCGCAATTTTGATTATTATTCTAATCAGTGCAAGCAGTGTTATTTTAATTACTCGCAATTTAAACCTAATGCTTGAATCACTTAAAGATATAGCAAGTGGTGAGGGTGACTTAACCAAGCGCATAGAGCAAACCAGCCAAGATGAAATTGGTGATTTAGTCTATTGGTTTAATCTTTTTATGCAGAAACTCCATGAGAGCATCAATGAAGTTGTTAAATCAATCACTCCATTAGCCAATGTTTCTGATGACCTAGGTGGAATGACCACTAAAACCAGTCAAATTACCGACCAGCAAAGTCGTGCCACTGACGAAGTAACCCGATTTGTGGATGAAATGTTTCGCAGTGTTCAGAATGTGGCTCAAAATGCATCAAGTGCTGCTGACGCTGCAAAAGAAGCCGATATTGAAGCAAAAGCGGGTCGAAGCGTTGTAACGCAATCCGTAGAGTCTATTAATGATCTAGCCAGCGAAGTTGAGCGTGCTGCAAAAGTAATAGCCAAGCTTGAAACCGACACAGAAAATGTAGGTACCATATTGGATGTAATTAAAGGCATTGCAGAACAAACCAACCTACTTGCACTAAACGCTGCAATAGAAGCGGCAAGGGCTGGTGAGCAAGGTCGCGGATTTGCCGTGGTTGCCGATGAAGTTCGAACTCTCGCTTCTCGTACACAGGATTCAACTCAAGAAATTCAGCGTGTGATTGAAGAATTACAATCAGCAGCTAGAAGTGCTGCAGAGGTTATGTCACACAGCCAAGAGCAAGCGAAAAACAGTGTTGATCAGGCAGCTAAAACCGACAACTCACTTGCAACCATTACAGAAAAAGTAGGCTCTATCACTCGAATGAACACTGAAATTGCAGACGCCACCGGTCAGCAAGAAAAAGTGAGTAATAATATTAAAACCAACGTAGAAGGCATTCGAGCGAATGCTGAGGCGGCTGTCAAAAACGTCCAAGAGGTTGGAGCAGCAAGCGAATCGTTATTAGAGATCTCAAACAACCTGCGTAAAATCACAGCCCAGTTCAAAGTTTAACCAAAAGGGCGAATTAAAGCTGTTAATTCGCCCTTAACCCCCTCCTAAGTTCGATCAGTCAGTAAATTCACATCACAATGAACTTTCTTTTTGAAAATGGCTCTCATTAAGCCTATTTTCAGGTATCCTATGCTTCTATCAAAAAACAGCATATTTAAGGCATATTAACTATGGTTCACAAGAGTTTTCGTCAATTAAGAACCAGAGAAATTCCATCGCTTGGCGTGTTAGTGGAGGAGTATGAGCACATAAAAACCGGTGCCGTTCATTACCACTTGGCTAGTGAAAATGATGAGAATGTCTTTTTAGTCGCTTTACGAACAATGCCAATGGACTCAACTGGCGTTGCACACATTCTTGAACATACCGCCCTATGTGGCAGTAAAAACTACCCAGTGCGTGACCCGTTTTTCATGATGATTCGCCGCTCACTAAATACATTCATGAACGCATTTACTTCTAGCGATTGGACCGCTTACCCATTTGCCTCAAAGAATAAAAAAGACTTCAATAATTTACTTTCCGTTTACTTAGATGCAGTTTTTTTCGCCAGCTTAAATGAGCAAGATTTTAAACAAGAAGGTCACAGATTAGAATTTGAAGATCCTTCAGACTCAAATACGCCATTACAGTTCAAAGGTGTTGTTTACAATGAAATGAAGGGTGCCATGAGCAGTGTCACCAGTCAGCTATGGCAAACTGTTAGCAAATATCTGTACCCAACCAATACCTATCATTACAACAGTGGTGGCGACCCTGAAACAATTCTTGATTTAAGTTATGAAGACTTAAAGTCATTTTATAAGGAGCATTACCACCCAAGTAATTCTATCTTTATGACTTATGGTGACATTCCTGCGTCTGAGCACCATGAAAAATTTGAGTCTTATCTTGACCAGTTTGAAAGAAACGAGCATCGCATTGAAGTTGCGGATGAAAAACGATATCACGCTCCTGTTCGCGCAGAAGAATTTTATGGTCACAATGAAATCGATAAGAAAACCCATCACGTCATGGGTTGGTTGCTAGGCCATAGTGCGAATCTTGAGGAACAATTAGAAGCGCATTTTTTATCGAGCTTACTACTTGAGAACAGTAGCTCACCGTTGCGACTTGCTTTAGAAACAACAGACCTTGCAAGTTCGCCAAGCCCACTGTGTGGACTTGAAGATTCCAATAAAGAGATGGCTTTCCTTTGTGGTGTAGAGGGGAGTAGCGATGAAAACAAAGAAGCAGTAGAGCAGTTAATACTCCAAACATTAGAAAAAGTTGCCAAAGAGGGGGTTAGTGAACTTCAAATTGAATCCGTTCTTCATCAACTAGAACTCAGTCAGCGTGAAGTGGGCGGTGATGGTTATCCCTATGGCCTTCAAATTATATTATCTGCAATTTCTGCCTGCACCCACTACAGCGACCCGGTTGAATTACTAGATCTTGACCCAGTGCTGGAAAAATTAAGAGAGAAAGCAAAATCTCCTGATTTTGTTAAAAACTTAATTAATAAGTATTTATTAGAAAACAGTCATCGAGTGACTCTCACGTTCAAGCCTAGCGCAGAGCTTGATGATCGAAAAACCCTTGCCGAGAAAACAAAACTAGAAAAAATAAAAGCGAGTTTAACTGAAACACAAGTTCAGGATATTGTCGCACAGGGTAATGCCTTAAAAGCTAGACAGCTGTTAAAAGATGATGAATCCATTTTACCGAAGGTTGGCATTGAAGATGTCGCAAAACAACTGCACGTACCAGTGCCAGAGGTAATTAAAAATCAAAATCAGACCATTACATGTTTTGAGCAAGGGACAAACGGACTTACTTATCACCAATCGATTATTCCTTTGCCGCAGTTAAATATTGATGAGTTAAGCCTGCTACCCATGGTATTAGGTTATATGACAGAAGTCGGTATAGGTAATGAAGATTATTTAAGTGTCCAGCAGAAACAATCTTTGCTAGTTGGTGGGATTTCGGCATATTCAAGCATTCGCACTGAACTTTTAAATCCAGAAAATGCCCAGGCCTATTGGGTATTGTCTGGCAAGGCGCTGGCCAGAAATTCGGATGCCTTTATTCAGTTAATGAATGACACGTTATATGGTGCTAATTTTTCAAACCCTAAAAGACTTAATGACCTGCTTTCACAATCACTCAGTCGTAAAGAGCAGTCCGTAAGTGGTAATGGGCATGGTTTGGCCATGAACATTGCGGCATCTGGGATCTCTCAGGTTGCACATTTATCTTACAAATCAACTGGTTTACCTGCTTTGCTTAATTTAAGAAAGCTGATTAAAGAAACTAATATTGATGATGTCATTAAGCGCTTTACAGCATTACATGAAAAAATCACACAGGCACTGCCCCAGCATTTGCTAGTTAGCGACCCATCAAACATGGCTCAAGCAAAAGCGGCGCTCCAAAAACAGTGGATTTCAAAAGCCAGCTCACAAGCCAGTGGTGTTTTGCAGTTAGAATTTGATGCCCATCAAGTGAAAGAAGCATGGGTTGTACCTACCCAAGCAAATTTCTGCGCAAAAGCATACCCAACAGTGTGCGCCAATCATGATGACTCTCCTGCATTATCTGTATTGGGTGTATTCCTACGTAATGGCTTTTTACATACTGCCATTCGTGAGCAAGGTGGTGCTTATGGCGGTGGGGCAAGCCAAGATAGCTCTATCGGGGTATTTAAATTTTATAGTTATCGAGACCCAAGAATTAAGGGCACATTTGAAGACTTTGACCGTTCAATAGATTGGTTTAAAAGCGCAGAGCACGATGCGGAAGCCTTGGAACAATCAATTCTTGGCGTCGTTTCTAGTATTGATAAGCCAGGATCACCAGCTGGTGAAGCGAAACAAGCCTTTCATAATAATTTGCAGGGTAGGGATGTAGAATGGCGCAATCAATACCGCCAAAAGATATTGAATGTAACCTTGGATGACCTTTATCGCGTTGCAAATACCTACTTTGATCCAGCTAAGGCGAGTATTGGCGCTGTTATTTCTGCTCAAAATAAACAAGAAGCCCAAGCCTTGGGTATGAAACTTATTGAAATTTAAAAGGCATTACCATGACACATAAATCTTTTGTCTTAGGGGTTGTAATGGCAACATTATTGACGGGGCAATTTGCATATTCTGCGAATGAATTAGACCAGTCAATGTCAGCCGCCAAGGAAAATCAAAGCGCAGGCGCAGCATCACAACAAAAAGTTGATGCACTTTATGAAGCTAAGCGTGAAGCACTTCAGGTGATGCGAGTCACTCAGGCTGAGATTGATCAGCTAAGCGTTTACAATCGTCAGTTACGCGAGATTATTAAGAACCAAGACATTCAAATAAGCTCTCTTAATAAGCAAATAAATGATATAGAAAGCACTCAACAAGGGATCATGCCCTTAATGGAAAGAATGATAAATGGACTAGAAACATTTATTTCTCTGGATCTACCATTTCTAATAGATGAGCGTGAGCAGCGAATTTCTGCTCTTAGATCTTTACTGCTTGCTTCAGATATTACAGTCAGCGAAAAATTTAGACGCGTACTTGAAGCTTATCAAATCGAGATTGAGTATGGCCGCACAATCGAAGCCTATCGAGGTGAAAATACACAAGGCGAAACAGTGGATTTTTTAAGGATTGGCAGAAGTGCACTTATGAGTATTTCTCTTGATGGAAACGCCTCGCAAGCTTGGAACAATCATAACAAACAGTGGGAAGATTTAAATGGGGCTTATGCTAGATCCATTTCACAAGGTGTGAGTATTGCACGCAAACAAGCAGCCCCTTCACTACTTGAACTTCCTCTTCAGCCTGTGATGGAGGCTAAATAATGAAAAAAATAATTATTCATAGTCTTCTGATGTTGGTGTGCTCCTATTCATTTGCAAAAACTGAAAGCACTGAGCAGCAACCACCGAAAAACATTCAAAGTTTGCAGCAATTGCTTGAGCAAGTTAAAGAGGATGGCTTAAAAGAGCGATCTATTCATCAAGAGCGTGAACAGGTTTTTCTACAAGACGCCTCAGAGCAAAAAAAAGCTCTTGCTAAAAGCAAATCAGAACTTAAAGAAATAAAACAAGAAACGAAACGATTAAAAAGTACATTTGATGACAATGAAGAAAGTCTCGCCTCACTAGAAGAAGAGTTGCGCAAGCGCATGGGTAACCTAGGTGAAATGTTTGGTGTTGTGCGTCAAGTTTCACAAGATATTGCCTCGATACGAGAGAACTCTCTCCTTGCTAATGAGCTTGGTGCTCGCTCAGAAATACTCGATCAATTATCTGAAAGTAAGGCATTGCCAAGCATACCTGAGCTGGAAAAGTTATGGTATGAAATGCAGCTCCATATGACGAAGCAAGGTGAAACCAAACAATATAAAAGCACCTACCTGAATCAACAGGGTCAAAAAGTTGAGGGAAACATAAACCATATAGGTCCGTTTGTTGCTTTTTATGAAGATGGTTTCTTAAGTTACGACACTCAAACTCAATTGTTTTTAGCGCTAAATAAACAGCCTGGTGAAGCAGGGCTGATCCAGCCTTTCCTATCATCCGCTGAAAACTTTGAAAAGATGGTTATCGACCCAACAAGAGGGACGTTGTTAAGTATAGGCAGTCAAAGCCCTAGTATTATTGATCGAATTCATCAGGGTGGCCTGATTGGCTATATCATTTTATTGCTAGCAATGAGTGGCTTTGTTTATGCAATCTTTTTATTGATTCAACGCTTAAAGATGCAAAGCAAAATGAAATTGCAGTTATCCAATCCTGGTAAGATTGATACTGGCAATCCTTTAGGTCGTGTTTTATCGGTATATCAAGATGAGAAAACCGATAAGGACCTAGAAACACTTGAAATGAAACTGGACGAGGCGGTTTTAAAAGAACTACCAGAATTAGAAAAAGGATTATCGATCGTTAAGTTGTTAGCCGCTGTTGCACCATTATTAGGTTTGCTTGGTACCGTTACAGGAATGATTGCGACTTTTCAATCTATCACCCTTTTTGGAACGGGAGATCCTAAATTAATGGCAGGGGGGATTTCGCAAGCATTAATAACAACAGTACTTGGTCTTGTGGCAGCCATACCGCTGTTATTCATGCATAACATACTCAATGGCCGTAGCAAGGAAATGATTCAGATTCTAGATCAGCAGGCTGCCGGCATTATTGCTGTACAGGCGCAAAAGAGATCTTAATTATGTTTGCAGATGTGTCTGGTTTTTTAGCAAGCGGCGGACCTGTTCTCTACGGAATATTAGTAATCTCTATTGTGCTTTGGATTTTGATTATTGATCGTTATTGGTTCTTCGCTAGAGACTCTCAAAAACTCTGCGCGACTTACCAAAAAAGATGGCATGAACTTTCATGCCATGACAGCTGGAACGCTCATAAAATCAGAAGTTTAATTATTTCTAAAGTGGCTATCGAATTTGATCGTTATCGCGCCTTAATTACACTATTGGTGGTAATTTGTCCTTTAATGGGGCTGCTTGGTACTGTAACGGGGATGATTAGTGTTTTTGATGTGATGGCTGTAACCGGCACCGGAAACGCTAGGGCGATGGCCTCGGGTATATCAATGGCAACAGTACCAACAATGGCCGGTATGGTGGTTTCTTTAATTGGTTTATATTTCAAAACTCGATTCGATAGTATGGCTAAAAAGCAGTTGGATATTTTCAAAGACCGACTACTTAAGTAACAGGATTTATCTATGAGAAAACAACATGCAAGTTTGGATTCTGAAGAATCCGCAATTGATATGACACCCATGTTGGATATTGTATTCATCATGCTGATTTTCTTTATTGTTACCACTTCATTTGTAAAAGAAAGTGGGGTCACCGTGAGTCGCCCTTCGGCACAAACTGCTGCAGAAGATAAAAAAGGCAATATCATGGTTGCGATAAAACCAAATGGTGAAATATGGATAGATAAGCGTGCAGTGGATGTCCGCTCTGTACGTGCAAACATCGAAAAGTTAAAAGCTGAAAGCCCTGAAAGCGGCGTTGTCATACAAGCAGATACCGATGCTCGCACTGGAATATTGGTGCAGGTTATGGATCAAATTAGATTGGCAGGAGTAACCAATATTTCAATTGCTGCTGATCCAGGTGTGTAATGCGTTTACTCTACATAACACCAATAGGTTTATTGTTAGCAATCTCTGTATTTTGGTTAATGCAATGGATGATTGCACCTCAAGGTGCACAATTAAATCGCGAAGATAATATTGCAATGGTGGACTTTATTCGAAGCCTAAAAGACAGCAATAGTGATAAAAAAGTAAGAAACCCTAAAGAGCCCCCAAAACCCAAAACTCCCCCAATGCTCGACACGCCTAAAATCCAACAGGCAAGTGTAAAGCAAATGGAGTTAAACATGCCTGATATATCTACATCATTGTCGAGTTTCAAAGGGCAGGGAGTGGGTAGCATGTTATCTGGTTATGGTTTTGGTGATAGCGATGTTATCCCGCTTGTGCAGGTTGAACCTAAATACCCATCCCAAGCGTTATCACGAAAAATAGAAGGTTATGTGGTTGTCCGCTTACAGGTAACAAAAGAAGGTTCGGTTAGCGAAGTCCAAGTCATTGATGCAAATCCAAAGGGTGTGTTTGAGCGTGAGGCAATTAGAGCTGCATGGCGTTACAAGTTCAAACCAAAGTTAGTAGACGGAAAACCGGTTGAGCAAGTTGCCACATTGCCGTTTGAATTTAACTTAGAGAAATAATTATGCTGCGCTATCTTTTTGTTATTGGCTTATTTTTTTATGCCTTATCAACCAACGCTTCAATTAGCCCAAGAACTTATAATCTATTAAAAGATATTCAAGATGCTATCTCCCAACAACCTAATACAGAAAAGACAAGAGAGTTAGATCTTGAGCTACAGCAATTGGCAGATGATTTGTCAGGTAATTCGTTAGGATTAGCCCTCACATTTCAAACCCATGCGCAGCTTAAATCTTATGAGCAAAAGGAAGTTGAGGCGCAAGCATTATTAAAGAAGGCCCTTCAACTGTCTGATTTAAAAAAAGACACTAAAAATCAATTGCGTTCGATCCTAGCCTATTCTTATTTTAATCAAGAAGACTATACCCTCGCAATTGAGCAACTCAAGATCATAATTAATGAATCGGAAAAACCATCAGCTAATATATATGCATTATTAGCAGCTGCTTTTTATAGTATTGAGAAAATCGAAAGTGGATTACCTTATATAGAAAAGGCTTGTGAAATTGCTGAAGAACCAAAAGAAGCATGGCTTCAAATGGCTTTTTCAGGTAATTATCAAATTAAGAAATATGATAAAGCCATCTCTTATGTTGATCAGCTTATTTATAATTACCCAGACAAAAAAGAATATTGGCAACAAAAAGCAGGTATTCATCAAATACTAGAAGATTATCAAAAGGCCTCAACAACCAAAGAGTTGTCATATAAAAAAGGATTCATTGAAAAAGAAGGGGATTTTGTCAGTCTGGGGCAATTACTTGCATCTCAAGGCGACGCATTTAAAGTGGCTACCGTTTTGGAGCAAGCTCTTAAGAACAAAACAATTGAACCTACTCAAAAAATATTGAATTTACAGTTCCAGGCTTGGCTTCAATCAAAAGAAATAACAAAAGCTATTTCTGTTTTGTCAGAAATTTATACACGCTTTAATGAGCAAGATGATGGCTTTCAGTTATTACAATATTACACAGATGGCGAATCGTGGCAGTTAGCGGATGACTTGGCTAATGAGCTATTAAAACAAGTACTCACAGATAAACAAAAAGGCAAGGTTTTACTTTATCAGGGTATGGCGAAATATCGCCTTGGGGATAACCGCGAGTCACTTAAGACACTTGGAAAAGCAACCGCATTTGAGAACTCAGCCAGCCAAGCTAAAAGCTGGATGAGTTATATTAAACAAATGGGTAGTTAAGTATTTTTAATAATCTAACTCAATGAATATGGGGGCATGATCACTGGGCTTTTCCATGGCTCTTGTATCATAATCAATACCTGCATTGACAAGTCGCTCAATGAGCGGCTTGCTTATCATGATTAAATCAATTCTTAATCCTCTTTTAGGGGTATCTTCAAACCCTTTGCTTCGATAATCAAACCAGCTGAATCGATCGTTTATTGCTGGATTCAATAGACGATAACTGTCTGTAAGTCCCCAATCTAATAAAGTTTGAACCCATTCACGCTCCTCCGGTAAAAACGCACACTTGCCTGTTTTAAGCCAACGTTTTGCATTGGCTTCACCAATTCCAATATCTTGATCAATTGGTGCAACATTGATATCGCCCATGACAATAATGTTATCGTTAGCAGTAAAGTTGGTATCTAGATACATTAATAAATCAGCATAATACTTTTGTTTAGCTGGGAACTTAGTTTCATGGCTACGGTTTTCACCTTGAGGAAAGTAACCATTAATAATATGTAAGATTTCACCATTTGGAGTCTGGTGACCAGTGTGAATGAATCGTTTTTGTGATTCATCATCATCACTTGGAAAGCCTTTTTGAACCGTAAGTGGTTTTTCAACTGATAAAGTCGCCACGCCATAGTGAGCTTTTTGACTATGTACCTCTGTATGCCAACCCAAAGCTTCAATTTCTGCTAGGGGAAGCTGATCAGGCATGGCCTTAACTTCTTGCAAGCCAAGCACGTCTGCTTTTAGGTTTTGCTTGATAGCTTCAAGCTGATGCATACGAGCACGTATGCCATTTACGTTAAATGAGACAATTTTCATGGTTTGTTCCGTGACTTTTAAAACAATATCGGCATTATAAGCAGCTGATACTTAATACTAAAAAGGTTTTTCATGACTTGGCTGGTTTCCGACCCTTCTTACGCTATGTTTTTATTGATTGATTTCATTGCGATATTCACTCTAGTTGCCGCCATGCGTTGGATTAGTCGCTTTATTGTGAAGCCTGTTGACCAACATTCTGAGGCAAGCAATATCGAAACAGCCTGTGCTGTGATTGCATTGATGCTGGCTTTAACAGGTGTTACATCTGGTGCGTTTAGCTTGACCTTGTTTGATGAGTGGTTGCTGGTAAGTGTTTATGGTGTACTCGCTATTGGGCTTTTACGTTTGGGTGCCTTGATTCAAGATAAATTAATACTGCCAACACTGAATCTTTCGAGTGCCACACAACATGGAAATATAACGGCAGCGTATATAACAGGTGCTCATTTAATTGGTACCGCTATTGTAATTAGAGCTACGATGGAATGGTCATCGCAAGATGAAAATTTAGGCATAAATGAATTATTACTGGGCTTTGTGTTGTCTCAGTTATTGCTGGCCATTGAGACCCGCTTACGTCTTATATGGACATCAGGAGGGCTACTTAAGTCAATTAAAGACTCTAACAGAGCATCTATCATAAAGGCGGCTATGCAGCACATAGGCGCAGCACTGGCCATTAGCAGTAGTGCTTACTTTGCAACCGATCTAGACACACAATGGCAACTTGCGGTTGTTGCATGGTTTGTAAGTTCTATTGTTTTTTTATTGGCGTACTTAGCACTGGCGGAATTATGCGTAAGAATTATTCTGCCCAAAGATGAGGCTTATGAAGGCGGGCGAGCCGTTTTAGAAGGCGCCATTTATTTAGGCTGGGGGTTTATACTACCTGCTCTTGCTAGCTAATAAAAAGCCACAGACTGTAATTTTGCAATCTGTGGCTTTTAATTTTTAAGGTTTAAATACCTTAACGTTTTCTAAGCCGTTTTGTTTTAACTGCTCGGCATGCAATTGACTCATGGTGCCTTTAGCGCAATAGAGTAATATATTGCGATCTTTAGGCAGTTGATCAATATTTGTAAGAAGTTGATAGAAGGGGAGTTTAATAATTTCATTATTGGTTAAATGAAGCGGACTTGACTCTTCTTCTTGGGGATGACGAATATCAACCACTAAGTCATTCGCTGCAGGCACTTTAACCAAGTCAACTTCTGTCACACCTTCTGAACTTCTTAATACATTTTGTATTTTTTCAATTTGAGCATTTGCAATAGCATCATCCAATACTGAAAAATCAAAATTATTTTCTTCAGCTTCAATTTTTTCTGGTTTTGCTCGTGTTGTGGGTTTTACTGAAATCACACCACAATATTCAGGCATGCTTGCAGCAAAATCATATACACCGATCTCACGCGATAAATCGATAATATCTGGTTTATCCATTGCAATTAGTGGACGCAATACAAGTGTATCCGTTACAGAATCGATAACCGTCAGGTTTCGTAAAGTTTGACTGGATACCTGAGCAATACTTTCACCGGTAACCATTGCATCAATGTTTAATTCTTTAGCAACGTGACTGCCTGCTCTTAGCATCATGCGCTTAAGAATTACGCCCATTTGTGAGTTATCTACTTTTTCTAAAATCTCACTAACCACCCCTTCAAAGGGTACGGTTACAAACTTCACACCATGGGATACGGCATAGGTTTCCCATAAATAATGTGCAACTTGCTTAACGCCAATTTCGTGGGCGCTTCCACCTAAGTTAAAAAATAAAAAGTGTGTTTGTAATCCCCGGCGTGACATTAAGTAACTGGCAATATTGGAATCAAACCCTCCAGAAACTAACGATAAAACACCATCAAGACAGCCCATAGGGTAGCCGCCCAAACCTTTATCAACAGCGGAAATAGTATGAAGTCGCTGTCCGCGTATCTCCATTTGTACCGTGTATTCAGGGTTTTTAAGATCCACAGCTTTAGCTTCACAATGCTGCATTAATCCACCGCCAACATAACGCTCTGCATCAACCGATTTAAAGTCATGTTGGCCCGTGCGTTTAATGCGAACACAAAAGGTTTTGCCTTTTATTTCTTCAGCGTAGATGGATTTAGCAATCGCAAAAATATCATCAAAGGTTTCGAAGTTATGCTCTTTAACCGTTAAAATCTTGGCTATGCCTGGAATGCGCTTTAGGTATTTACGCACTTCCATTTCAAGTGAGTCATCTTGAATAACTATCTCGATGCTATCCCATTGCCCCTGAACATGAGCATCAATATCAAAATGCTTTAGGGTATCCTTGATGTTGCGACGTAATTGAACAATAAAGCGCTTACGAACAGGCTTTGATTTGATGGTAATTTCAGGGAAAAGCTTAATAACAAATTTCATACAACAACACTTGGGGGCGAAAGCGGCGGATTATATCAAAATATAGGTGTAAGAAGCAGTGTTCTTAAGATGCTTTAGATATAAGAGTCGTACAAAAAACAGCCTACTTATAACTCTTCAGGTTCACGGCGAATCTTCTTGTTAATCGCACTTGCGTGACGCTCGCGTAGCTCTGAGTCAATATACTTATCTGTTGTCGCCATACTCGAGTGGCCTGCATCTTCTTTTACGTGCTCACGGGGGCGTATCTTCACATCCTCAGAAATGCCGGTATGACGAAGCCAGTGGACCGTTGCTACCTTTAGCTCCATAGCTTCACTCTCTTGACCAGCTTTTACTAGGTTATCATAGGCCTGATTAAAACAGACCTGCACCAAGTTTCGGATTTGTCGAGTACTGGTCACCGGTCCATTACCATGACTTTTAGGAACCAAAGGGGTTTGCTCTCCCAAATACGGCAGGGCAGAGAGACCCAGGTGTGTTCGGTAACGTTTCAAAGCATCCAGCATGCCGTTAGAAACAGTGATAATTCTACTTTTATTCCCTTTACCCACGACATGAAACCACCAATTTCGATCCCTATCAGGCCTAAAATCACCCATAACAGGAATAGAGCGCTCATCGGCTACTAATTCTGAAATACGCAAATACATCCCTAGAAGGCAATTTAAAATAAATAATGTGCGCTCATGCTGGACAGGATCTTTTAATGCTAGAGCTTCAGCAACACGAATGACTTCATCCCATTGGTAGTTGCTAATGCGCCTTACAGGCTCTTGATTTTGTGATTTTTGAATAAAACGACTGCGCTGTCGCACTAATGTGACAGGATTAGCTGAAATGTACTCTTCTTGAATGAGAAAGTTAAAAAAAGAACTTAAAATCGCGAAGGATGATTGAATCGCTTTTTGAGACAAAGAATAAGCATTAGCCGAAACTCTTTCGCCAGTCGCTTTATTCGAGCCGCTCACAAATGGGCGCCATTCATTATTGCCAACACGCTCACCTTGCTTTGACTTAAAGCGAGCCACATTTTTATTGCCAATCCAATGAAGAGGTGGAGAAATACAAAACTCCATAAACTCTTCAATATGCTCGCGCTTAACATCACATAAGGTAAATTGCTTAACTTGCCAAAGCCACTGCAGTAATCGCTCAACCTCACGGCGGTAAGAATTAAATGTGGCGGTACTGCCTTTATAGCTAAGCAAATACCTTACACCATAAAAATAATCTTGTTGCTGCGCATCACTTAAATGAGCCGCGATCTCTTTTGGGCTGTATTTAAATGCATCAGGCAAAAACTGAAGATTATCAAATATAGGATAAGGTATAGCTTCGTTTTTCATGCTTAACTTTTAACCTTCCATTTAAGGGTTTCGCCGGCTCTTAGGGGCACAATAACATCCCCTGCAAAATCCATCGTCTCTGGCGCAATCCATGACTCTTTAATCAGTGTAATTTTATCTTGGTTGCGAGGCATTTGATAAAAATCAGGGCCATTGAAGCTTGAGAAAGCTTCTAACTTATCTAAGGCACCTAAATCCTCAAAGATCTCAGCATATAATTCGATAGCCGCGTAGGCGCTAAAGCAGCCGGCACAACCACATGCATTTTCTTTTGCTGAACGAGCATGAGGCGCAGAATCTGTACCCAAAAAGAAACGGTTGTGTCCGCTAGACACAGCATCTTGAAGGGCTTGCTGGTGAACGTTACGCTTCAGAATTGGCAAGCAGAACAGGTGTGGGCGAATACCACCAACCAGCATGTGATTTCGGTTAAACGCTAAATGCTGAACCGTGATGGTTGCGCCAACATTATCACCTTGTGATTTAACAAAATCAGCAGAGTCCTTGGTTGTTATATGCTCAACCACTAATCTTAGTTTTGGCACTTTAGCCACAAGAGGTGCGAGAATCTCATCTAGGAAAGCCTTTTCGCGGTCAAATATATCAACATGGTTATCTGTTACCTCGCCATGCACCAAAAGTGGCATATTGTTATCGGCAAGGGCATGTGCGATATCTTCAAGTTTTGCAAGATCTGTTACACCTGAATCAGAATTCGTAGTGGCGCCAGCAGGGTATAGCTTAGCCGCGACAACATGGCCGGTTTTAGCCGCTTCGGCAATTAGCTCTGGTGTCGTATTATCTGTGAGATACAGTACCATTAACGGGTTAAATTGTGGGTAACCCTTACTGTGAGCGAGTATGCGTTCACGATAAGCGAGCGCTTGAGCACCATCCATTACAGGTGGCTTAAGGTTCGGCATGATAATCGCGCGCGACATCACTTTAGCCGTTGCAGGAACCGTGTATTGCAAAGCATCACCATCACGCAAATGTAAATGCCAGTCATCAGGGCGGGAAATGACAAGTTGATCAGTCATAGTGTTGTCCAAATAAGTAAATTTTAGACATTATACCTAGCCAGACTGAAAGCTCATAACCTAAACGAAAAAAGGCGGCCAATTGGCCGCCTTTTTCATTATGCTTGTTTATGATCTCTTGCAATCAGCATATAAAAAGAAGGGACGATAAATAGGGTCAATAAGGTACCGATGGACATACCACCTACAATAACCCAACCAATTTGCTCGCGACTTTCAGCGCCGGCCCCGGTGGCCAGTGCAAGCGGGATAGCACCAAGTACCATGGCAGCCGTCGTCATTAGAATAGGGCGCAAACGCATGGAGGCAGACTCAATAACAGCAGCAAGTTTTTGTTTGCCTTGTTCTTGTAGCTGATCAGCAAACTCAACAATTAAAATACCATGCTTGGTAATTAAGCCAACCAATGTAAGTAAGCCAATTTGGCTGTACACATTTGCCGTACCTCCACTTAACCAAAGAGCAATCACAGCACCCAGCAAAGCAGGAGGAACAGATAACATGATGATCAATGGACTCTTGAAGCTTTCAAATTGTGCCGCCAACACCAAATAAATAAACAACAAGGCCAACACAAATGTTTGCATCAAGCCAGCACCGGATTCTTTATACTCACGAGTCTGGCCAGCGTAATCAACTTGAACGGGTATGCTCATTTCTTTAGAAAGCTCATCAATCGCTGACTCAATAAAGGCCAGTCCCGTTTCAACATCAACACCAGGAGCAAGACCTGCCTGAACAATCGCCGACTTTAATTTATTAAAGTGATTCAATTCTTTAGGTGCAATACTTTCCTTTACCGTCACTAAGTTAGAAAGGGGAATCATGACACCGCCATTACCTCGGACATATATCTGACTAATATCTTGAGGACTAGCACGATCTTCATCTTCAACCTGCAAAATTACATCGTATTGCTCGGCGCCTTTTTTATAGCGTGTTACTTCGCGCCCGGCCATCATGGTTTCCAGTGTCGCACCCAACTCAGATACCGCCACCCCCAAATCAGCAGCCTTATCTCGATCAACAGAAATATCCAATTGCGGCTTGTTAAGTTTTAAATCGGTATCCGGCTGAGTAAATAAACCAGCTGTATACACCTTACCCATTAGTGCTTGCATAAATAAGTTAAGCTGCTCATACCCTTGTGTGGTTTGTACGACCACTTCGATTGGACGAGATATAATACTTTGACCAAGGGATGGCGGTAACATAGGGAACGACATAGTACCTGTTATGCCGCCAAACATTGGTCCCATGATTGAGTTAGCAATAGCTTGTGTTGAACGATCTCTATTTTCCCAATCGAGCACTCGCAAAAAAGAAATACTATTGGTGGCTGAGGGAAATCCCGTAATCATAAAATAACGGTCTTTTTCAGGGATACCCTTATACACTTCTTCAATTTGTTTTGCGTATCGATCGACATAGGCCGTGGTAGAGCCCTCAGGTGCAATTGAAAAACCAATAATGAATCCACGATCTTCAACTGGCGCAAGCTCACTTGGCAACCATTTATACAGAACACCAAGGCCCACCACGGTAAGCATGGCAATACCCGCAACGATTTTTGTTTTATTTAAAGCAAAAGTTAAAACTTGCTTATAAAAATCTGTCATGCCATTTAAAACTTCTTCACCCTTTAAATAAAATTTACTCGGATTTTTTTCATGTCGTAGTATTTTTGAAGCCATCATAGGGGCAAGCGTCAATGCAACAAAGCCCGACACAATAACGGCACCTGCCAAGGTTAAAGCAAATTCACTAAATAATTTACCTGTACGTCCAGGCGTAAATGCAACCGGTGCAAACACAGCCGCTAAAGTAAATGTCATAGCAATAACAACAAAAGCAATTTCCCGCATACCTTTAAAGGCAGCCTGCAATGGCTCCATACCTTCTTCTATGTAACGATAGATATTCTCCAAAACCACAATGGCGTCATCCACAACCAAGCCAACAGCTAACACAAGTGCAAGCAGGGTAAGCGTATTAATACTGAAACCGAAAAGCAGCATAATACTGAACACACCAATAAGAGAAACAGGTATCGTCATTAATGGTATTAATGTTGCGCGCAGGTTTCTCAAGAATAAAAAGATAACAATAACAACTAGGGCTACTGCCTCAAAGATCGTAGTGAAAACAGAATCGATTGAGCGTGAAATAAAAACAGAAGAATCATAAGCAATCTCTACTTTCATACCTTCAGGAAGGGCTTCACGTATCTTGGGTAGTCGCGCTTGAATGCCTTCACTAACAGAAAGCGGGTTAGCAACAGACTGCTTAACTACGCCAAGTGCGACGGCGCTTTTACCATTAAAGCGGGTTACCACACGTTCGCTTTTAGCAGCTTGCTCTATGCGAGCCACATCTTTCAAACGAACCAGATAGTTATTGCTTTTACGAAGAATTATATTTTCAAATTCAACTTCTTTATTTAAGTCGGTTTGAGTAAGTACAGTAAATTCACGTTCGACACTTTCGATTCGACCGCCAGGCACTTCAATATTTTGTTGACGAAGGGCAGCTTCAACTTCTTGAGGCGTGACATTGAATGCCGCCATTTTGTTGCGATCCAGCCACACTCGCATAGCATATTCACGCTCACCAGCAAGCATTACATTAGCAACTCCAGGAACCGTTTGCAGTGGGTCTTTAACTTGCCTGTCGGCATATTCGGTTACATCCAAAGCAGAGTGACGATCACTTGAAAAGGCCATCCAAATAATAGGTTGTGCATCTGCTTCAACTTTAGAAACGATGGGCTCTTCAATGCCGGAAGGTAGCTGACCGCGAACACGACCAACGCGATCACGCACATCATTGGCAGCACTATCTGCATCACGATCTAATTTAAAATAAACAGTGATTTGGGATTTTTCTGAACTATTTTTAGAAACTAGGTAGTCAATACCTTCTACACCTGAAAGTGAGTCTTCCAATATTTGAGCAACTTGGGATTCCATAATGGATGCATTAGCACCAATATATACAGTTTCAACTGTTACAACTGGCACATCAATATTTGGATATTCACGCACTGTTAAACGATCAAATGCAATTACACCCAATAGAACAACAATGATATTTAAAACGGTCGCAAAAACCGGACGCTTAATACTAAGATCTGAAATACTCATGCAACCACCCAATTAATTATTTGCTTGAAGCATTTCAGGAAAAAGGGGTGTGACCGGTGCGCCAGGTTGTAGTTTTATCTGTCCTGCGATAATCACTACATCACCCGCAGTTAAACCCGAAACAAGTTCAACTTCTGCTTTACGACGCTGGCCAATTTCAACAGGCACCTGGGCAACTTTACCGTCAACTACTTTCATTACAAAATATTGCTGGCCTTGTGGGATAAGGGCTTGCTCTGGCACTAATAGGGCATTGTCATTTTGGCTAATCTCTAAAACCGCACTTGCAAATAAACCCGGTCTTAATTCTAAGTTTTGGTTGTTGATAATGGCCCTGACCATAAAGCTACGTGACTGCTCATTAATGGCAGGGGAGATAGCAGTGACCGTACCCGAATACGTTTGGTTAGGAAACGCAGGAGTCGTGATTTCAATTCTCTGACCAAGCTTTACCTTACTTAAATACGTTTCAGGTAAAGCAAAATCAAATTTTAATGTCGTTAAATCAACAAGCGTTACTAAATCTTGTCCTGCATTGACATACTCACCAGCACTTATACTGTGAAGGCCAATCATTCCTTTAAAAGGGGCTTTAATTGCGAGCTTTTTAAGCTGAGCCTGAGCATATTCAGCCTGAGATTGATTAATACTTAGGTTGGCAGCAGCCGAGTCGAGATCATTTTCACTGGCTGCTTTTTGTTTAAATAACTTTTGAATTCGTTTGTATTCAATTTCACTTAAGTTAACTCGAGCACGTGCTTCATTAAGTTGAGCTTGCTGGGTGCGATCATCAAGTTGAAACAACAATGTGCCTTTTTCAACACTGGTGCCATCACTAAAACCCACACGTGTTATGCGACCAGATACCTCAGGTGAAAGCACAACTGATGCATTTGCCTTTAATGTGCCAATGGAGTTAATGGTAGATTTTAAAGATTGAGCTTCAACCTTTATGACTTCAGCCGGCAAGCCTCCCTGAGCATGAGAAGTTAACCCAATAGCCATTAAAAAATTCAGACTAATAGCCTTTGCAATATTAAATCGAGTTTTCATGGTAAGACCCTAAGTTTTGATTGGCCCAATATTAATACCAAAAGAGATTGATTACATTTAATTGTTTCAAGACTCATTGTTGCAAATAAGGTACAAACTAAAGAATATTTAGTATTGATTATAAATGACGATCGTGTGCAACTTATAAAGCCATAAACAAACACATAAACAGATTAGATCATGGAAACTTACAGCCACCAGTTAAGGATACACCCTCAAAAACCAATATATAGTTAATTCCGATAATCATTATTATATAGGGTTTAATATTCAATTTACTTATAACTAGGGCTCTCCACTTAAGATTACATGTACGTTTAACAGGAAATCTAAAGTGAATTAAAGGGGTAATGACCCATTGCCTGTATATACTAGAGAGTCCATCATATTGATTTACTTCCTAGCTAATATTCAATTCTGCACATTTATATAGATGCTTCTACTTCTAGCCTTAAATCCGTCTACTCATCCCTACATAGTTCGTTAGGGAATTCTAACTCGATGGTTGTGTGCTCTAACCCAAATCCCGATAGGCGGTCAGCAATCTCGGTTTTTAATTGGATTTGACGGGTTGGTTCGATTAGCTTACTCAATTTTAAATGCGCGGTCATGACATGGTGTTCCCCGTCAAGCGACCAAAAATGTAGATGGTGAATCTCTTTGACTTCCGCAAAACTCAGTAGTGATTCACGAATAGTATTGGCCGTATCATCATTTGGCGTCGCCTGAAGAAACAGTTTAGTTGTGGCCCATAAATTACGAAGAACGTTGATTAATATAAAAGTCGTAAAAGCAATGGAAAGAATAGGATCGAGTATGGGCCACTCGATAAACATCAGAATGATTGAGACTACCAGTACGGCTACCCAGCCCAGAACATCTTCCAGTAAGTGCCAATTCAGCATCTGCTCATTAAGTGACTTACCTTTGGAGAGTTTAAACGCTGCATAGCCATTGACGGCAACCCCTAGGACGGCCAAGCCGAACATACCTTCAACAACCGGCATTTCGGGGTTAAGGAGTTTGGGAATTGCTTCAGATAAAACCCAAATTGAACCGATAATTAATACGATTCCATTAATGAGTGCGCCCAATAAGGAAAATCTTCGATAACCGTAGCTAAACCTTGAGGTGGACTCTCTTTCGCTCAGGTTACCCAGTATCCAAGCAAGACCAATCGATAAACTATCCCCAAGATCGTGAACCGCGTCAGCCATGATTGCGGTGCTGTTTGTCAGCCAGCCCCCAATAAACTCGATGATTGTAAAACTGACATTTAGGAAAAATGCCCAAGCTATTCTGGATGTACTTTCATTGTGTTGGTTGTGGTGCGCATGAGTGTGCATGGTATTTCACCTATAGCCAGCGACGAATATTTTGGCAATACTCACTATATGATTCCCCGTGCTGCTTTACTAAATACTCTTCTTCCAAGGCCACTTGTATTTGAATTAGCGCAATATCGAGGGCGAGTATCGTTAACGTAATTGGATTGGGTAGTAATAGAAAAAATCCTAAGGAAATGAAAATTACACCGATAAAAATAGGATTTCGTGAGTATTTGAACAAGCCCCTTTGAACAAATTCTGTCTTTGTTTCATGATCGATTCCGATTCTCCATGATGCGCCCATTTGTGATTGTGCCGCCAGTACCCAAACTAGCGAAACAACCATTATTCCTATCCCCATCCACTGAATAGCGGCATGGTTCATCAGGTCAATCGGCCCGATAGATTGATACAGGTTTGGCAGAAAGCTATATAGAATAAAAACCAGAATGGAAACAAGAGGTAGAAATTTAAAGTACCACCCCGTAATCGATTCGGCCCCTGTTTTCTGGTTGAGCTTAAAGGCGTTTACGCCCGTTCTCTTTGCAACAACAAAATTCCTGAATATAACGGCAAATCCAAAGAAGCAAATAAAGTAAACGCCTAAAAAAATGATAATAGTATTTTTCATAGGTATAGCCCCTTACAAAGAAGGGGCTCCTCCATTGTTATTAGCTCACCTTTTCGTTTTTATGTAACCACTGATACAACACTGGAAGTACGAGCAAGGTTAAGATAGTTGAAGAGATAATCCCTCCAATCACAACTGTCGCGAGTGGTCGTTGAACCTCTGCACCGGTACCGGTATTCAGTGCCATCGGAACAAAGCCCAGGCTCGCAACCAGCGCAGTCATCAGGACGGGCCGCAGACGAATCATTGCGCCTTCAGTAACAGCCAAGATTAAGTCGCCACTTTCATGCCAGAGGTCGCGAATAAAGGCGAGCATAAATAAGCCATTAAGTACGGCGACGCCCGAGAGAGCAATAAAGCCAATACCCGCCGAGATGGACAAAGGCATATCTCGAAGATATAGCGACAAGACGCCCCCGGTTAACGCTAGCGGCACGCCACTAAAAATAATCAAGGCATCTTTAAGTGACGCGAAAGCCATGACGAGAATTCCTAGAATCACCAATAGAGTAATAGGCACCACGATGGACAAGCGTTGGCTTGCAGACTCCAGTTGTTCAAAGGTGCCGCCATAATCTAACCAATATCCCGGTGGGATATCCGCTTGTTCACGGATGCTGGCTTGCACTTCTTTCACGAAACTGCCCAGGTCGCGACCGCGGACGTTAGCAGTGACCACAACTCGGCGCTTACCGTTCTCGCGACTTATTTGCGCGGGTGCCGGTGAAACATCCAAGGTTGCGACTTCTTCGAGTGGTACGTAATCTCCATTGGGGAGTGGTACCGGTAGAAACTTTAACCGGTCGATATCGCGACGCGTTGTTTCAGGTAAGCGAACCACTAATTCAAAACGTCGATCACCCTCGTAGATAATGCCGGCTGATTCACCACCAATGGCGGCAGAAACCCAATCCTGAAGTTCGGCAACATTTAACCCATATCGGCCCAAGGCAGTGCGATTCGGTATCACGGAGAGCGTAGGTAACCCAGTCACTTGTTCAACCCGAGCATCGGCCGCGCCTTCGATTGCGTTAACGATACCTAGGATATCGTTGGCCGTTATGACAAGTTGGTCCAAGTCGTCGCCAAAAACCTTGATGCCCAGATCCGCACGCACACCAGAAATAAGCTCGTTAAAGCGCATTTGAATAGGCTGGGTAAACTCATAGTTATTTCCCGGTAGCTCCTCCACAGAACGCTCTATTTCCTCAACGAGTTCGGCTTTCGTTTTGGAGGGGTTCGGCCATTCACTTCGCGGCTTAAGTGTCACAAAGTTATCGGCCACATTGGGTGGCATAGGATCGGTGGCCACTTCCGCCGTGCCAATACGGGCAAAGACCTTATCCACTTCTGGAAAAGATTTGATTCTCTGTTCGAGTATTTCCTGCATTTCCACGGCTTGTTCTAGACCTGTACCAGGAATACGCATGGCGTGCAGCGCAATGTCACCTTCGTTCAATTGAGGGATAAATTCTGAGCCTAAAGTGGAAGCTAACCATAAACAAAACACAACGAGAGCCGAGGCAAAGCCCACCACCGCCCAGCGAAATTTCAAAGCCAGGTTAAGTAAGGGTTTGTAGGCAGATTTTGCTTTGCTGATAACGATGCTTTCTTTTTCACTGATTTTGCCATTCATAAACACAGCAACAGCTGCAGGCACCACCGTTAATGACAGCACCATGGCTGACAACAAGGCCATCACGACGGTCGCCGCCATAGGGTGGAACATCTTACCTTCCACGCCGGTCAAGCTGAATATCGGGATGTAGACGATCGTAATAATGGCTACACCAAACAAGCTTGGGCGAATCACCTCGGATGTGGCTTTGAAGACAGTGTCTAAGCGTTCGCGTAGATTTTGCTGTCGACCATTCGAATGTTGAGCCTCGGCCAGGCGGCGAACGCAGTTCTCAACAATGATCACCGCACCATCGACAATCAAACCGAAATCTAGGGCTCCCAAGCTCATAAGGTTGGCCGATACACCCGTTTTCACCATGCCAGTGATGGTCATCAACATGGCTAACGGAATTACTGCTGCAGTAATTAATGCAGCCCGCATATTTCCTAACAAGAGAAACAACACCACGACAACTAGAAGCGCGCCTTCCATCAGATTTTTGGACACCGTAGCAATGGCCTTATCGACCAGTGCGGTGCGATCGTAGACGGCTTCCGCCACAACCCCTTCCGGTAGCGAAGCTTGAATATCATCGAGTTTACTCGCTACATCCTGAGCAACCGTGCGGGAGTTTGCACCGATGAGCATCATGGTCGTACCTAGCACGGTTTCCACACCATCGCGTGTTGCGGCGCCTGTGCGCAGCTCTTTACCAATGGCTATCTCGGCAATATCCTTGATCTTTATCGGCACACTGTCATGTTCCGTAATGATGACATTGCCGATGTCTTCGGTCGTTGCGAGCTGACCGGGAGATCGAACTAAAAGTTGCTGTCCATTTCGTTCGATATAGCCTGCGCCACGATTATCGTTGTTGGCTTGTAAGGCTTGTACAAGCTCTTCAACACTGACTTTGTAAAGCAGTAACTTCGTGGGGTCGGGCATCACGTGGTATTGCTTGTTGTAGCCACCAATACTATTCACCTCTATGACGCCTTTCACCTGGGCGAGCTGAGGTTTGATAATCCAGTCCTGTATTTCTCGCAAGGCGGTTGCGGTGTAGGGTTCACCATTGGCCATGCGGGCATCAGATTTGGCTTGCACGGTGTACATAAAGATTTCACCCAAACCGGTGGATATGGGACCCATCTCCGGTTCGAGCCCAGGCGGTAAGACACATTTGATCGCACCCAGTCGAGCGTTAATCAGGTTGCGGGCAAAATAGATATCGGTGTCTTCTTCAAACACCACCGTCACCTGTGACAAACCGTAACGTGACAATGATCGCGTGTAGGAAAGATTGGGTAAGCCAGCCAGCGCAGTCTCCACCGGATAGGTAATGCGTTGTTCCGATTCCAATGGTGAGTAACCCGGAGCAGCGGTATTGATTTGTACCTGAACATTGGTGATATCGGGTACCGCATCAATCGGGAGTTTTTGGTAACTCCATACGCCCACACCGACTATCAACAAAATCGAACATAAAAATAGTAAGCGCCTTTCAATGGCTAGGCGCAAGATAGATTCAATCATAGTGCGCCCCTTTAATGGTCGTGTTCAGCTTCGGATTTTTCGATATCGGCTTTAATTAAATAGCTGTTCTGACTGACATACTCAGCGCTACTCTCAAGGCCATCGATAACTTCATAAAAGTGATCGTCTCCACGACCTAACACAAGAGGGGTAAAGGTGTATTCGTCGCCGCGCTTAACAAATACGCCCTGGCGTCCGCCCAGGCTTTGGACGGCATCTTTCGCAACGGCAAGAGATACGGGAAAGCGACCAATCTCTAATTGGGCTTCCACCATCAAGCCCGGAGATAAAGTCTGCTTGCTGTTGTCCAGTTTGACCCGCGCCAACTGATAAGGGGCGTCCATCGATGGCACGACATGTTTGACCCTAGATTCAACGCGTCCGTTGGTTGTCAAAACATGAACGGATTGATCTTCTGCGACCGAGGATTGGTGAGTAGGATAAACACGCAGCTCTGCCCACACAGTGTCAAAGTTGGCGATAGAAAATAGAATTTGATCCTGAGTCACTTCACCACTGTTGGCATGCCGTTGAACAACACGGCCAGAAATAGGCGAACGTATTTTGTAGATCTTGAGGCTCTCATTGGATTCAATTTCTGCCAATACATCATCGGTTTTTACCGTATCGCCAATAGTAACTTGAACAGACTTAACGAGGCCTTCAAAACGTGCGCGCACATGACTCAATTGTTCTGGACCTGAGACCACGTTACCGTAAACAGTGATGGTTTGGTGGAGCTCTTGAGAGCCAGCGTTTGCGGTTACGATCCCCACTTGTTGTGCCATATCGCTATTAATGCGGCTGCTATTTTCTTCGCCGTCATTCTCGCGACCATGCTCATCATGATCGTGCTTGCCCTCATTGTGATCAACATGATCTTCATGCTTATCATGGTCGCCGTCTTCGTGATGTGGAGCATGTTGTTCTTTGGCTTCATGCTCATGTTCGTGGTCACCTTCCGACCAGGAGTTTAATGACAGCATGCTTAGCAGAAATACCGGTGCAAACAGTGCGCCTAAAAAGGGCATTCTGCTTTTAGGTGTTAAATAAGAAAACAAAGTGGTTAAGTCTTTCATTATTTATTCTCCTTTGTTTTTTTATTTACATGGTCATCGGCGTGATCGTTGTGGTCATGATCCTCAATGTGTTTATCTTTAGATTTCTCTTCGTGATCGCCTTCAGCGTGATGTTTTTTATGGTTTTCACTTTCTTCATGTTGATGGTCGTGTTTATGCTCTTCGTTTGCCTGAGCATAGGTACTTAATCCAAGGACGCTTAAAACAAAAGTTAGCATCGTGAGAACTGTGAGAGTTGATTTTTTCATGGTCATAAATTCCTAAGGCCTGATAGTGATCAAACCTGATTAATTTGAATTAAATTATTGATTAAGGGCTTCACTGGACAGCTTTTCTATCAGCGCTTGACTAATGAGAGCTGTCGATGCTGCATCGATACGTGCTTGCTTAGTAGCAAGCAATTCTTCTTGAGCAGCAATTAAATCAAGATATCGATAACGGCCATTTTCGTAGGCTTTTCGTGTGAGTTTGAGCGCGTTTTCGAGCGCTGGAATGATCTCATTTTCGGTTTTATTCACGGCCGCGATGCTCTGCCGTCGGAGTGAATACGCTTCAAAAAGCTGGGCATGCAAACGCAAAAGAAGATCCTGCCGGGCATAATCCACAGCATTGCGGTTTGCCAGGGCAGTCTTAACTTCGCCGCTGTTTCGTTTTTTGGAAAATAACGGAATGGAGAGCCCTGCGGTGAATGCTGAATCACCAGTTTCCTCAAAGCGCCGAATACCCGCACGCCAAGTTAGATCACTCCGACCACCAGTGCGTGCCAGCGCAACTTCTGCGTCTTTGATTCTCGCTTCACTCGCAAGCACCTGAATGGCTGGTGATGTCTTTACTCGTGCATACAATTGATCAAACTCTTCGCTTGTCTCATTCTCAAATAGGGATCCCTCTAAGGCGCTAAAGGTCGGTGTGGTATCTCCCCAAAAACGCGCAAGCCGCACTTTCTGACGCTCCAGTCGCTCCACTAACGCAGCAAGGCGGATCTCAGCGCGGGCAACTGCCGCTTGAGCGCGCATGACTTCAGCTTCGGGTGTTGCCCCTTTGTTGGAACGCGTATTAACCGTTTTTAGTAATGATTGAGATAGTGCCAAAGATTCTTCCGCTAGCTGAATGTTGGCTTGGGTTGCCAAACTTTCAATATAACTCGCCGTCAGTTCACCGAGCACATCCAGTGTAGTGGCTTTCTTTTCCCATTCGGCTTGAATTATTCTTGCGTCAGCGAAAGAAAGGCGAGCTTCGCGTTTTCCTCCTAGCTCAATAACTGAAGACAAAGCCAGAGTGGTTTCCGCAGAATCAAATCCCTTGTTGTTATTTGATCCTGCAAAGTTTTCAGCCGCCAGTTCTAATTCTAGCGCCGGTCGCAAGGCACTGGTTTGTCGTTGTGCTCTTGTTGCTTCTTGAATAAAGGTATATTGATAAAGCTGTGGGTTTTTCGCTAACGTACGGGTTAGCGCTTCTTTTAAGGTTAGTGCGGTGTCTGCATTGGCAGCAATACTTAAATTGAAAAGTAAAAACGCAAGCCATACGCAGGAGGTGCAATACCTGTTTAAAGTGGTGCGATGCATGGATAAATCCTAATGTAATTCGTAAACCCGCAATTGCGGCTGGTAACGGTACTTAGGGTTTATATTCTTGGTGGGCGCAGTAAGGTATTTACAAAACCGGGGTAAGCTTGTTCAGAATACGCCGATATTTTTGTGGAATGCTTGCGCAATAAGACATGGTCAGTAGAGCACGAAGGGCAGGGAGGGCAATGCCCGTGACAATGACAGCAGTGTTGACAATCCGACTCTTGAGAAGAAAATAAGCTTTCGTCTAGGAGTTCGGTATTTTGCTTTTCAATCGTAAGATTATTTGAGTCTTGGTTATGCTGATCGAAATTAATATGCTCATACCCTGACTGATAAAACTGATGAGCATCAGCCATAGCAAGGCTTGATTGAAATACAATCAATATCATCAGCAAGTATGTCAGGATACGTTTAAGCATATTTCAATTATACACGTTATAGGCTGTCATATGGTAATTTTTTATTTTAACAAAAGGATACGTCGGGCGCCGTTTAAGACGACTAATCCAATCATAGTTCCAATTACCAAGTCAGGAATTTGAGAGTTGGTCACAGCCACCAATACTCCGGCCGCAATGACACCCACATTAGCCAAAACGTCATTCGCGGAGAATATCCAGCTCGCTTTCATATGAGCCCCTTGGTCTCGTGACTTGAATATTATTAATAGGCAGGCAATATTCGCTATTAGTGCCACTGCACCTAGGCTCATCATGAGAATTGAGGCGGGTTCACCTCCATATAAGAAACGCCTACCCACCTCTAATAGCACACCAAGTGCCAGCGTGACTTGTAACCAACCAGAGAAATGGGCTGCTTTAAGCTTAAGTTTGGCAGCTTTACCAACCACATATAAGGACACACCGTAAACAGCTGCATCAGCAAACATATCCAGTGAATCAGCAATAAGTCCTGTGGATTGAGCAATAATGCCCACGCTAAGTTCGAGTACAAACATGACTGCATTAATACCCAGTAACCACCGAAGCACTCGTGCTTCGCGCAGCTCATTTGATATTGCAGTTTCCCGGGCAGCGTGAGTAGCTTCTCGATCGACCGACTCAATCGAGATCAAACTTGCTCCAAGCCCGACAGACACCATAGTTCTTTCTATTTCCTCCCCAATACCTGGATGATATACACGCACTCTGCGGTTGGGTATGTCAAATTCAAAGGTGAGTGCTTCACCAAGACTAGTAAAAGCCGTACGTATCAGATTCTCTTCCGACGGGCAGTCCATTTTCGGAACGTCAAACACACTCAAGTGGCTTATCTCAGCCTGATCATTACCCATAGGTTTCGATTTGCATTTAAATGACGCTCCATGACTGCCTTCGCAGTCACATGCTTTAGAATCTTCAGTCATAAATTAATCTTGATTATTAAGATGATGTAAGTTATTTATTCTAATCTCTATAGTAAGTATAGAGTCAAGGGTTAGTGAGGTAATATATGAAAATAGGTGAATTAGCAAAACGCAGTGGCTGTTCTGTACAAGCAATTCGTCACTACGAAAAAGAGGGGTTAATTTCACCACCTAATCGTACCGAAGGGAATTTTCGAGTTTACAACTCAGATGCACTAGAAAAACTAATTTTTATTAAGAATTGCCGTGGACTGGACTTGGCATTAGATGAAATTAAACAATTAATTTCTTTGCAATTTTCACCATCCATACCTTGTGAAGCAGTCAATGAAATGGTCGATATGCACTTATACGCTATTAAGTCACGCATTGCAGACCTGCAAAAACTTCACGATACCTTAAAGCAGTTACGCCTTAAATGTGGAAGTGCTAGGTCTGTCGAACAGTGTGGTATTTTGGCTGAATTATCGTCTATTACTGATTCTTAGAGGGACTGCGTGAGCGGACTTTAAATGATACTCATGAGTGATAAACCTAGAGAGACCCCAGTTAAGTAGTGTTCAAGTAATTTCGTGCATCATAGAGGGTTAAAGCTATGATGCGGCTTCCACTTGGATTCATTTATTGTTGTAACGCAAGATATAGCTTCAAAGTATTCTATTCTGCTTCATGGCAGAAAGTGCAGTAGAATTTTACATTCCTTCTGTTTTCTAACTTTTTAAAAAGTTCTCAGTCCTCAATTTCCGAAATATAGCTTCTTAATTTGGCATTATCAGACTTAACTCTATCTAGCTCTTTAGTCAGCTCAGATAGTCTTCGCTTTAAGTTATTTATAATGGCTAATTTGCTTTCATCTGAACGCGCCTGGCCAGATGAAATTCGTTTTCTTTCTGCTTTTACTTTAGATGGCTCTCTACTGCTATCTATTAACTCTCTTAACTCTTTATTGCTGTATATAAAAGTCCTAGATACGCGGGCTTTTTTTGCTACTTTGTTTAAGTTTATTTCTTCAGAGGAGTAAAGCATATAAGATACAGCCTCTCGAACAGCCTCTATTTTCTTCACAGACTCGTTTTTTTTATGAGCAATTAAGTGCTTTGAATTATCAGTCATTTACTGCTTCCAGCCCATCTATAATCGTAATTAAATTGTCTCTAACTTGGATGTTTAAGTCATATTGTCGCGTATAATTCTTCGCTTTCGACTCATCCACTAAGTACTTTGCAGTCCTTAGTTGCTGGCGATGAACATCAATAAAAGTCTTGTCGGTTCTAAAGCTTGTACATGTTAGACAAGCATTTGCATGTGGACAAGTTTGCTTAATTGGTAGGGCGCATATGCCATTGGGTAAAGCCTGCGTTGCTAGCTGATGTTTCAACCATTTAGCCTCAATAGGGGTGCTGTCACTTTCAATCACTTCAACCTCTTGGATAACATCAATCCCACTGTAAAACTTGCCTTTAATATCGATTAATTGATTCTGGGCCTTGTTTATTGCAGTTCGCATCGTTTTATTATGCAATTGTGCATAAACTGCTGTCATCATTGGTGTTTCATGGCCAAGAAAATTCTGAACCGTAATCATATCCACGCCATTATTTATTAGATTAGTACCAACTGTATGTCGAAAAGCATGAGTGCTGATTTCTTGTTTGATACCTAATTCATTTGTAAGTTTTAGACTTTCTGTGATTTTCTTTAAGCGAGTATTAATTGTTCTTAGGGAATAGGTCTTAAACTCACCATTTATCTTATGACCAAACAGATAGTTACTTGGGTTCGGAATATTCCTATTTCCACAGTATTCTTCATTGTAAGTAATTTGATTCTTCACCAAATCGGCTAACTTATGACTAATAGGAATTGTGTGCTCTTTCAAAAACTTTCGATTCAATCTAGTTAGATACCAATCTCCATCATTGTCCTGAGTTAAACAGTCCTTCTTTAGAGTAATAAGTTCACTACCACGCATACCAGTTTCCATAATGACTTTTAGCATTCTAGTTGCTTCAGTATCTTCAGTTTCCAAATAACCATCTAAATCATTTTGTACTTTAAAACTCAAGCCTTTAGGTTTTGAAGCTGGCCGGCGCCTTGGTGCCATATCTTTTGTTATCAAAGGGTACTTATCCTTTGATAATAAACCCCATTGCATCCAACAGGTGGTAATCTCATTTAATTGTGAATATGTACTACTACGAGTTGCATGGGATTTATCTGATATGCTATCCATATACCGCTGCATTAGATCTTTTGTGATTATTTGAATAGAGGAACGGTCATATTCAGCATCTATAAATGCACTAAGACTTCTGCCGACTCTCGCATAGGATACGATTGTATAAGCCTGAACAGATACCCGTTTTCGCCAAATTACTTCTTTAAATCTATCCCTTAGCCATGGCTGGCTTATTCCGTAGAGTGTAAGATTATTTTGCCCGCTAGGGCGTTCATCTTCTTTATAGCCAAGATCTTCGAAACTCCAAACATCTTCTTGAAAGATAGGGCTTTTCGAAATCACTTTTAACTTTGAGTTGGTTTTCATATTAGTGCTCATTTCTCAATGCCTTCTTTACTTCCAAAAATTGTATTTTTCATATCTTCAGCTGTTAAATGTTCATAGATATTTTTTGTTGTCTCAATTGAAGAATGCCCTAGTCTTTTTGAAACAATTTCAATCGGCACTTTTTGGCGTAAAAGTTCAGTGGCATGCGTATGTCTTAACATGTGTGGGGTAATGTTACAGCCTATTGAATTTGAAAACCGCTTAAACAGAAATTTTACAGAAGGGTAGGAGAGCGGTTCACCTCGATTTCCACCATCTTTTCTATATAACTTTGTAAATACATAGTCTGATTCAATATCACCTATTTCGTTAAGCAAATAATTTGTATACATATTTGCCCATTTATCTGTAATCACAACTTCATACGAGGTTCTAGTTTTTGAATAAACTTCATTTGAATTATCTAGCCTATAAAATATTGTTAGTTTTGAATCCCAGCTCTCAATATCTGAATGTCTTAACTGTAATGCTTGGCCTACACGCATGCCTGTTTCAAGCAGCAAGCAAATCAATAGTCGGTCTCTGCTGTTTGCACAAAACTCTATGAGCTTTAGTTGTACGTCTTCAGGTATTGTTTTTACTTTACGTTTTACTGGTTTAGCTCTACGAAATGGTTTTAATTCTCTAGAAACCGATTGAGGTCTAGATGCAGAGGCAAATGACAAAAACTCCTTAACTTTTGGGTTTTTTGAGACATTTGTTGATATAGCTTCTAGCGCAATTGACTGACCTAATTCACCAATATTCAACTTATATCGATAAAAAGCTGAGATCGAAGCTAGGGCTCTATTAATGGTACTTATGGACCTAGCCTGGCCTAATTCTGTTGGGAGTACCGATAGAGAGTCAGCTTTTGAGTGTTTATAAAACGCTATAAAGCTGGTTATTACTTCTATATCAGAGTGCTTCCAATCTAAGCTTTTCTTGTTCAGATAACGAAAGTATTGCGATAAGTCATGCGCATAAGACTTAACTGTATTGGGAGCAAAGTCTCTTTTATCCAAATGAGATAAGAATTTATTAACATGCTTAACAGGTAAGCCATCCAAATAAGCCCTATAAGTAACTCGATTTAAGACTGGATGATTAAGCTTTTCTACACGCATAAATAGCCACCAATGCAGTAGTTAAAAGGCGTGAAGCTTACATATGTGGGATTAGAGTGTAAATTACTCAGGTTTATTGTGTGTGGCGAACGTAGATTACACATTAAATAGTACTTCCGATAATAATAATTATCGGAAATTGTATATATCCGTACATTGGCTAGTATTAAGGAAAATACCATTTGAGACATACATTCCATGGAAGCCGCTAAAGAACTTGCTAATGCACTATTTGAGTCAGTGGACTATTTAGAAGTCATCACCTTTTATGTGGGCGATACTCAATATGCAACCCCTGTCAGTGAAGTTCGATACATCGAGCAGGACAAACGAAAAACAACTCGCATAGAAGTTAACGCTAAATTAGGCGCTGAAGTTACAACTTATCAGGGCAAGCCTGTACCTATTTATGATTTTGCTCAACTTATGGGCTGCGAAGCTGAATACCTTAAAAATATCGAACTCTTGCAAATCCTAGATAACCGAGAAAAAGACCATGTGGCTTGGATGACTGATCTTGAACACTCATTAATGACAGATGAGCCATTTAATAAAGCTAGAGACCCAAATCAATGTGAATTCGGTAAATGGTATAAAACGTTTCATCCTCAGGATGAGCTACTGGCTGACATTATGAAAGACTTTGATGAGCCACACAAAAGAATACATGGTTTAGCGGATGAGTTGCTTAACCTCAAAGATGAAGGCGGCTTAGATAAAGCCCTTGCCAAACTTGAATATGAAAAAACAAGAACCATGGCCAAGCTATTAGGGCTATTTAAGGCCTCTAAAGAACGACTAGAAAATATTACGCGCCCTATCTTGCTATATATAAACACCGGCAAAAAAATGATCGCCGTCAGATTAAACGCCATCAGTGATATTGTGACATATTATCGAAATGACTATACCACCCAGCTTGATGTTGATGATAATAAAGACATTATTAATTTAAGTTTTGTAGCTGGTTATCTTGAAAATAAAGACAACCAGCCACCCTGCGTATTGCTAGATTGGCGGATGTTTAACCGCTAGTTGGAAGGTGTTCGCATTGTAACAAACTCTTCTGCAGAGCTTGGGTGTATTCCAATGGTTTCATCAAAGACTGCTTTAGTGGCGCCCGCTTTTATGGCGATGGCAATACCTTGCATAATCTCTGCAGAATGTTCACCTACCATGTGCGCGCCTAAAACCTTATCTGATTTTGCGTCAACAACAAGCTTCATATAAGTGCGCTCGGTTGAATTGGTCATGGTTAATTTTAACGCTCTAAAATCACTTTCAAAAACCTTAACATCAAAACCTTGTGCAATGGCTTTTTCTTGAGACATACCCACAGTTGCAAGATTTGGTTGACTAAACACGGCCGTGGCAATGTTGTCGTAATCTAATATTGCTTGTTGCCCATGGTATTGCTGCTTAAGAAAAGTCATAGCCTCAGCTAGCGCAACCGGCGTTAACTGAGGCGTATCAATTAAATCTCCCATGGCGTAAATACTGTCAACATTGGTCTGGTATTGCGGATTCACTAAAATAAACCCCTTGTCGTCTAATTTCACTCCCACTTCATCTATACCAAGATTTTCTAAGTTAGGTGATCGACCGGTCGCACAAATTACCAACTCTGTGCTTACAGTTTTGCCGCTGGCAAATTTAACAGTATAGCCATGAGTATTTTTAATGATCTCTGTTGGCTGTTGTGCAATTAACTGAATACCCTTTTTAAGGATTTCTACTTGTGCAAATTCACGTGTACTCTCATCAAATCCACGTAACAGTTTACCTGAGCGTGAGGCGATAGATGTATCACAACCCAAGCCATTTAAAATACCTGCAAACTCTACTGCAATATAGCCGCTACCCACCACCACCGCATGCTTAGGGAAACTATCAAGATAAAAGAAGTCATTCGAATTAATACAATATTCTTTACCAGGAATATCCGGCAACGTAGGCCAGCCGCCTGTTGCCAATAAAATCTTATCAGCAGAGTAAACTACATCATTAACACTAACATGGTGCTCATCTACAAGCTTGGCATGACCTATTATGGTTTCCACACCTGAGTTGCCTAATAGCTTTTGATAGATACCATTAAGGCGCTCTATTTCTTTTGTCTTATTATCTCTTAGTGTCGGCCAATCAAAGTTCTCGATTGAAACATCCAGGCCATAACCTTTAGCCTCTTGTGCCATATGAGGGAATTCACTGGCATAAACAAAGAGCTTTTTAGGTACACAACCAACATTTACACAAGTGCCACCAAGATAACGAGACTCAGCTACTGCGACTTTTTTACCCAAGCCTGCAGCCATGCGACTGGCTCGCACACCGGCAGAACCGGCACCTATAACAAAAAGATCAAATTGAAAGTCACTCATAATTGTAAAACCGCCCTAGCATTGACTATGCCTGAGTTGACCCTATCAATTGAAATTTGTTCAACCTTAATACCTCTTGTAGTCTCAAGTAGCTCAAGCCAATCAATTAAGGCGTTAAAATTAACCTGATCTAGCCAAATCCTTAAGCCTGTTTTACCATCAGGCTCAAAACGCTTTAACTGTATATTTTTAACTTTAGCGGTGCTGTTTACCGTAGTCAGAATAGAAGCCCCGCCCTCACTGATTGTTTGACCAGAATTTGAAAATAAATATGCATTCTCTTTCATTTTTTCATGAAAGCTCATCTCGGCATTAAATTTACGTTCTGCTTTTTCTTTGCCTGATATTACCGGTTGCCAGACCCAAGCAAAAACAAGCGCAATTAATACAAGTATAAGTAATATTTTTACGATCAATTGATCTTTTCTGGCAAGCTGACCATACCAGTTATTAGCCGATTTATAGATACTACTGTTGTGCAACTGAAGACGTAGATTTGCTTTTAAGTTGTCGATCGAATTAGCCATTTTTACTAACCTTTAATACGCCTTTGATGCGCTTACCTGTATTGGTTGCAGATGTAATATCTACCACCAACCCATTTGCACTCAATTGTTGTTTTATGGTGTCTAGCTGTGCAATGTTTTCCACAATAAGATTAATCTCAAGTTCATTCTTTGAGCGGGTAAAACGAACAGCATCCCACTCAACATTGCTTGGATTAATATCAGTTGTGACACTGGCCAGTAAAGATACAAAACCAGCGCTGCTAACTGGGCCACCACCAGCTTCATCAAGCTTGTCTTTGAATTGTCGACGAATACTGCGCACTGATTCGCCTGGAAACAAAGCCTCATAAAAAGATTTCGAAGCGTCAGACACCAAAGCAGACATCTGCTGATATTGTTTCATTTGAATAAGCTGTGCAAAAAACACAGTAGCAAGCAATGCAGCTGCAATCATCAATGGGGTTTTCAGTTTTGATTGTTTCGTTGACGTAACAACTTTTTTCTTTGCAAACTCCCCTGATAATAAATTCCACTGATAACTAACTGACGCACCTTGGATGGCTTTTATTAGCTGACTAGGATCGGGCTGCTGAACTTCAAAACCAAGATTTTCAATCTCCAAGGGTAATAAAGAATGGGCATTATCGAGATCATAAAACTCCACTATGCCATGTGCTTCAGTTTTTAAATTTTCAAGAACATGGCTTAAAATATCAGGGGAGACACTCATCGCTTCAAATTTCGAAATGCGAATATTTGCAACATCATTCAAAATACAAACACACACACCTTGTTCTATCTGGGGCAATAAAAGCGGTAAATACTGAACGGAATCAGGGTTATATTGAGTGCTAATGTGCGAGATTACATCGCGCTCGATGACGAGCGCATATGCTAGTGCGCCTTCTCGCCCAATATAATGGATATGATTATTATCAATCTCATTTGCAAGTTGCTCTTCAAGTGCAAACGGTAGCGCTTTTATGATCTGTCTAGCCTGTTTTACAGGCATTTGAGCCCCTAATACCTGACAGCGCGTACCATTGATAACTAGGCAGCTAATTGGTTCGGCACTATCAGCAGGTACAACCCCCTGCCCATCAAATTGCTGAAGGCTTTGTGACTGGTCATTTAATAGATGTAATTTCATAAGTTCTTAGCAATTTACAATTTTAAGACGATCAATATCATTGACCGTTCTGGATAAGTCACGGTAAATAACGCCAATAAAGCCACTACTACCATTTGAGCTTGGTTTTCTACGGATAATGCTTTCACTTACCAAGTCTCGATCATTAAATTCTATTCTGATGAATACACTAAAATACTGGCTTTTGACACTGAAGTCACCCTGATCCCATGCGCCACTGGGGTTTGTTTTTTCATTGGCAACCTTTTCAATTTCCGTTGTTTGCCAAAATTCAGACACATCCTTATAAACTTTATTGTTTCTATCAAAGCCACATTTGCCGGAATGTATTTGCTCGAGCAACTTTGTGCTATCGGACATGGTTAACATCGGATCCCAGCTAGATAAAACCTTGTCTGTTGTTGTATTAACATTTAAAGGTGTCAGCATAGGAAGTGCTGTTATGTAGGGCTCTATTTTTTGGTATGTGGCAATATCGACATCTTTTACCAATTTCAACTCAGAAGGATGAGTAAACTCTATCTCTGCTGCACGATAAGCAGGAGAGAAATTTTGGTAATCAAAGTTATTACTATTGCCAGGGGTTAGCCACTCCTTAACATTAGTAGCAATTGAAGTACTAATTTGAGGGTCAATTTCAACTAACAAACGCTGAAACCTTGCAAGCGCAGCATCCGCATTTGATGCATTAGGTGACAAGGAATTAAGATTAAAAAGCCCCTGCAGATCCCTAATGGTCACAAAGATATTGGCACCATCTAATTGCGTTGGAAATGGCTGATTCCATAACTCAGAGGCTGTATCCCACTCTTCACTGGCATTTATATCTCGTTGCAAATCAAATGACAGACCTGCCTTAGCTATATCTTCGGCACTTAGCATTAATAATTGTGCTTGCGTTTGTGTAAAGGTAACAGACGCTTGTGCGATATCCATTGACTGGCGCTGCTGCATGGCAATTGCCAGCAAAGAAACCAAGGCAAATATAAAGAGCACTGTTATCAGAGCAAGGCCTGATTGTTTGTTATGGCTGTGTAAACGCATAACGCGGCACCTCATACCATCTTTCAATTTCACCAAGCTGCTTGGTCGTAATAACGACTTTAATTTGAACCAAGTCTTTTAACATATTTTCATTTGCATAAGGGCTTGGCCAAGCATCCTGCCAGTCATCTATCACTATGGTATTGCTGGGATTATTTTGATCAATAAGCTGCCCGCGAAAATAAAAACGCACATCTTGCAATTCACTTAATAAAACTTGCTTTATGGGCTCAGAATTGGCTGATAAATCTAACACCGGCCAAAAATAGCGAATAAAACAGTATCCATCTTCGACATCTCTTGGCTTGATGGCATCGTTACAATCTTCGTTGGTGTAACTGCGCATGGCATAAGCAGTACGTTGAAGATTGGATCTTTTTAATTCGTTTTCAGAATCTTGTGTTGCAAATCCAGCTGCCCACCCTGAGTGTGTAAACTCAATCGCGTAATCTTCTTCAGTCGTCACCACCTCAGCAAGGTCACCATACAGATTTCTAGTAGATCTGCCTGCTATTTGCCACAAATCTCGTTTCAACCAGAAATCCATGCGTTGAATACTTTTTAATTGCTCTGTACGAATGTCTGTTGCCTTTTTGGTTTCAGCGGTACTTGAAAGAAGCTGGCTTGCACCTATGCCAATCAATGCAGTAATAGACACAGCCATTAATACTTCTAATAAAGTAAAGCCGGATTGGGTTGATTTAATCATTGGCCACATACGCTGTTAAAGTTTGCAGGGCTTCATCTTCTGACTCTTTTAGGCTAACAGACACCTCTAAGGATTTTATTTCCAAGGGTAATGTTGCAGGCATGCCTGGCAGTTGTTTTTTTAATGCCACAACTGTTTTGATCACCCAGTCTCTTTCAGAGAATTTGATATCTTTTTTACTGGTTTGAATGTTATTAAATGGTGTTGAGCGCAACTCAATAATTTGATTTTCTGCAATCCAAGTGGCTAGCAATTTTTTTTCTATATGGATTTGATTATCCACTGTGATAGCCGCTGTTTGCGAAAGCGTTGTGGCCATTAACGCAAAAATAGTTAATGCAATCATCACTTCTAATAAGGTGAAGCCTTTATTCTTCTTCACGAATCACCTCATTATAAAATTGACCAACGCCGTTGCCTCTAACCTGCGCAAAGCCGTTAAAATCCTCAATGGATAGTTTTAACTTAAATGGGGTTTGCTCACCTGCTGCCAGTAAATACATGTCTGGGTTGATGTCATCAGCATCTTGTTTTAAGGCATAAGACAGTGCAACTTCTTGACCTTCTACCTCAAGTGAATAGCTCATGTTTTCAGGAAGAGGCTGAATCTTAATATTCCTCACAGTATAAGGCTGCCAAGAATATTCTTGATTAGAAGGCGTATCGCTTACTGCCAAGGACGAACTTTCAGTCTTGGTAAGGTCAATATCATAGGAATAAAACTGCAGCTCAGTCTTGCTAAATAAAACCCCAAGATTTCTATTTTCAAACAACGCCACATCCGAGGCGGTCATTAATTGAAATTTAATTTTTTCACTTTGATTTTTTAACTCATCGTAGCGCCCATCATGAGATGTATTAATGCTAGCCATAGATACCAGCATGGCAATGATGACCAAAACTACCAATATCTCAATTAATGTAAAACCGGCACTACGATGTTTCATTTTAGATTATAAGTCTTTACTTGATATATCAGTGGCATCGTCATCACCACCTTCTTCACCATCTGCACCTAATGATATGATTTCAAATTCATTACTTTTTTTAGAAAAATACTGATACGCGTTACCCCAAGGATCAGTAGGTAATTTTTTCATATAGCCACCGGACTTATAATTTTTAGGTTCTGGTGAGCCTGAAGGTTTGTTAACCAATGCTTCAAGGCCTTGAGAGGTCGATGGGTAGCTGAAATTATCCAAGCGGTACATATCAAGCGCTTGCGAAATATTGGCCATTTCAGCCTTTGCTGTTTTAACACGTGCTGCGCCTGCTTCACCAATAATATTCGGAGCAACCATCGCCACTAAGCCAGCAAGAATGGCAAGCACTACCATAATTTCAATTAGTGTAAAGCCTGATTGTTTTTTCATGATATTTCCTTTTTAGTTATCCAATCATTTGATTCATATTAAGAATTGGCAGCATAATCGCGATTACGATCAGCACCACCACACCTCCCATCACTAGCAACATAATGGGCTCAAACATGCTGACTAGTGTTGTAATCGTGTTTTGTAAATCGGTTTCTTGTGTTTTTGCCGTCCGCTCAAGCATGCTATCAAGTTCACCACTGGATTCACCACTGGCTATCATGTGAAGCATCATAGGCGGGAATATTTCAGTTTGTTGCAGCGCTTGATGCAAGCTGCCGCCTTCTGTCACTTGCTGACACGCAATAGAAAGCCGCTCTTGAATGACCACATTGCTCACAACGCGACCAGCAATTTTCATGGCTTCAACCAGTGGTACACCACTAGAATTCAAAATCGCTAAAGTACTGATAAATCGAGACGTATTAAAACCTTTAACCATCTTGCCAAAAAAGGGCAAGTGCAATAACCACAGGTGATAACGCTCTTTGATTTTTTCTTTTCGAACAAGCCACTTAAATGCAATGAAAAGCATAACAAGCAAAACAGCCAGCAATACTCCGTGAGCGAGCAAAAAATTACTCGAATTAATCATCACCTGGGTTAGAGTTGGTAACTCTTGCCCATTTTTCACAAACACATCAACAATATCAGGCACAACGTATGTTAGAAGCAATACAACAATACCAATAGCAACGACACATAAGATAATTGGGTATACGGCGGCCAGTTTAATTTTTTGCTGGTTTACTTGGCTGTTTTCCATGTAATCCGCTAGTCGGTTTAATACCGTATCCAAATGGCCAGCATGCTCCCCTGCTGCAACGGTTGCGCGATATAGAGCTGGAAACGCATAATCAAAATCGTTTAGTGCATTAGCAAGACTATGCCCCTCCAAAACTTTCGAGCGAATCTCAAGCACCATGGATTGAATGCGCTTTTTTTCAGTCTGATCAGCCGTTGCTTTAAGGGCTTCCTCAATGGGAAGACCCGCTCCTATCAATGTAGAAAGCTGACGCGTAAGCATGGCTAAATCAGCCGTTGGAATAGGACGCTTAAATAAATTTTTAAGGGGGTTTTCAAAATTGCGAGAAGATGCCAGCTCAACAGAGGTTGGCATTAAGCTTTTATCTCGAAGCTGTTGGCGAACCTGGCGAGGACTATCTGCTTCGATTACGCCCTTTTTCTGCTTGCCACTGGCATCCAATGCTATGTATTCAAATGCTGCCATGATTTAAGCCTTTGTCACCCTTAATACTTCTTCTAGGGTGGTTTCACCTTCAATCACTTTTTGAAAGCCATCTTGCTGAATACTCTTGCTCTTGGTGCGCGCGTATTTGGTCATGTCGATTTCACCTGCGCCATTATGTATGAGGGTTTTCATGTGATCATCAATTTCAATGATCTCATAAATGCCTCTGCGCCCCTTGTAACCTGTGCCACCGCACTCTGCACAACCATTGGCATGATAAAGAGTACTTTGTGCATTTGGCGCAAAGCCAAGCAATTCATTTTCAGCTTCGTCCGCCTGATAAGGCTGTTTGCATTCAGGACATAACGTACGCACCAATCGCTGTGCAACTACCCCAACCAAGCTTGATGCTAATAAGAACGGCTCAATTCCCATGTCTTGAATACGCGTAACTGCACCCACAGCTGTATTTGTGTGCAGTGTTGAAAGCACCATGTGACCCGTTAATGAAGCCTGAACGGCAATCTCTACTGTTTCGCGGTCACGAATCTCACCAATCATGACGACATCTGGGTCTTGTCGTAATATGGCACGCAAACCTCGCGCAAATGTCATGTCTACTTTTGTATTTACCTGGGTCTGACCAATACCAGGCAAACTGTATTCGATAGGATCTTCTACGGTTAAAATATTGCGAGAACGATCATTGAGCTCGCTCAGTGCAGCGTAAAGTGATGTGGTCTTACCAGAACCGGTTGGCCCTGTTACCAGCATAATACCGTGGGGCTTATGAATAATACTGAGCAAGCTTTTAAGGTTTTCACCTTTCATGCCTAATTGACTTAAGTTTAAGCGACCGGCTTGTTTATCAAGAAGACGCATTACCACACGCTCGCCATGGCTAGATGGCATAGTGGAGACACGGACATCCACTTCGCGACCGGCAATTCTCAATGCTATTCGCCCATCTTGTGGGATGCGTTTTTCAGCAATATCAAGCTTGGACATTACCTTGATACGACTCACCAATAAAGGCGCTAGCGCCCTTCTTGGCTCCAAAACTTCTTGCAGAACGCCATCCACACGAGAGCGTACCACTAAGCGTTTTTCAAATGTTTCGATATGAATATCAGAAGCGTTTCGCTTAACGGCATCTGTAAGAATGCCGTTAATTAAGCGCACGATTGGCGCATCATCTTCTTGCTCTAATAAATCAGCTGTTTCTTGAATCATATTAGCAAGACTGGCCAGATCTAGATCGTCCCCTAGCTCTTCCATAGCCTCACGACTATCAGCCGACTCTTGATATATACGAGCCAATTGAAGGTCAAACTCATCGTCGCTAACTGCCTCAAACTTCATTTTTCCCGGCAGTACGCGAAGGCACTCTGTGAATGCTTGGTTAGGGGTAGATTCTTTATGCCAAACTTTATAAGTTTGGTCAGTCTGGTTTTGCGCGACTAAACCGTAACGTTTGGCAAAACCATAAGGCAGACGCTCTGGTCTAATTTCAGATTCAACTGATTCCACTGCTACTTCACTTATTATTATCAGGGCCTAATAGACCGCTAGTGTACAGGCTAGTTTCAAATAATTAAAACGACCTATTACAAATTTGCGAACATATTAATACGCAATTGTGACAGATAAAAAAAAGCCTGGTAAATACCAGGCTTTTTAAAGGGCTTTTTCGGCTAAAACTTATAGTTTGCCGTCAAGCTCTGGAATGGCTTCAAATAAATCAGCCACTAGGCCGTAATCAGCCACTTGGAAGATAGGGGCTTCTTCGTCTTTGTTGATAGCAACAATAACTTTAGAATCCTTCATACCAGCCAAATGCTGAATGGCACCAGAAATACCAACTGCAACATATAGGTTAGGTGCAACAATTTTACCTGTTTGACCAACCTGCATATCATTTGGTACAAAGCCAGCATCAACAGCCGCACGAGATGCACCAACACCTGCGCCGATCTTATCAGCAAGCTTGTAAAGCATTTCGAAGTTATCGCCATTTTGCATGCCACGACCACCAGAGATGATGATGTCAGCAGCAGTTAGTTCAGGACGATCAGACTTAGCTAGCTCTTCACCAACAAAAGTCGAAATACCTTTATCGGCAATAGCAGAGCCGTTTTCAATAGAAGCAGAACCACCTTCAGCAGCAACCGGGTCGAAACCAGTTGCACGCACAGTGATAACTTTAATTGGATCGTTAGACTGCACAGTTGCGATTGCGTTACCAGCATAAATAGGACGAGCAAACGTATCAGCAGACTCAACCTTAACAATCTCAGAGATCATGTTAACGTCAAGAAGCGCAGCGGTACGTGGCAAGAAGTCTTTACCGGTAGTAGTAGCAGCAGCAAGAATGTGGCTATAGCCTTTACCTAGTTCAGCAACAAGATCGCCCATCGCTTCACCAAGTTGCTGAGCGTAAGCAGCATCATCAACTAGGATAACTTTAGTTACGCCTTCAGCTTTAGCAGCAGCATCTGCAGCAGCCTGACAACCTTGGCCAGCTACCAATACATCAATATCACCACCAATAGCTTTAGCAGCGGCGATGGTGTTTAAAGTCGCACCCTTAAGGGTAGCGTTATCGTGTTCAGCAACAACTAATATACCCATTACAGCACCTTCGCTTCAGTCTTAAGTTTTTCAACTAGTTCATCAACGCTGCCTACCTTAATACCAGCAGAACGCTGTGCAGGTGGCTCAACTTTAACTAGAGTTTGAGTAGATTTGATCTCTACGCCCAAGTCAGCTGGTGATACCACTTCAAGCGGCTTACGCTTAGCTTTCATGATGTTAGGTAGAGATGCGTAACGAGGTTCGTTCAAACGTAGGTCAGTTGTTACGATTGCAGGCAGAGTCAAACCTACAGTACGCAAACCACCGTCAATTTCACGAGTTACGTTTACTTTATCGCCGTCAACCGCTACTTCAGAGGCAAAAGTACCTTGAGGCATACCAGTTAATGCACCTAGCATTTGACCAGTTTGGTTGTTGTCGTTATCGATAGACTGCTTACCAAGAATAACTAGTTGTGGCTGCTCTTTTTCAACAACCGCTTTAAGTGCTTTAGCAACAGATAAAGACTCTAGTTTTTCGTCAGTTTCGATTAGGATGCCGCGATCAGCACCTAGCGCAAGAGCGGTACGAATTTGCTCTTGGGCAACTTTAGGACCAATGGAAACCACAACGATTTCAGTGGCAACACCTTTTTCTTTAAGGCGTACCGCTTCTTCTACTGCGATTTCACAAAATGGATTCATGGCCATCTTAACGTTGGTCAGATCAACGTCAGAATTATCAGCCTTAACGCGCACTTTTACGTTGTAATCAATTACACGCTTAACAGCTACAAGAACCTTCATAGATTCCCCGTCAAGTTGAGTGGATTTAAGTAAGCAGAAAAATGTGAATCTAAAAAAATATCGACAGGAGTCCGCTTTAACGGCTGCAGATATTGAACTTAATTCTCATTAAGGTCAATAAGTGCCACCAGGACCCAGTAAATATCTACTACAAACGCAATTTTCTGCTTGGCTAAACATTTGTAAACTGAATTCTATTCAAACGCGCGTTTGAATGCTAGTCTGAATATGTGGATTTACCACTAAAATGTTCACGAACATCAAGTGTAGTCCGATTTTCAGCAATATTATGATTTGGCCAAATTCAAGTAAATCAGTATACTACGGCGAATTTTTTGGCACATTTGGCCATATTTTGACCACAGCCGGCACATAGAAACGGCTGAGTTAGCTTGAGATAACGAGGAGAGTTCAATGGAACGCGAAGCGATGGAATATGATGTCGTCATAGTTGGCGGCGGTCCGTCTGGCCTATCAACGGCCATTCGTTTAATGCAATTGGCACAAGAGAAAGGCCAAGAGCTAACAGTATGTTTGGTCGAGAAAGCCGCTGAAGTGGGTGGCCATATCCTTTCAGGTGCGGTAATTGAAGACCGTGCTCTAGCTGAGCTTTTCCCAGACTATAAAGAGCTAGGCGCCCCACTCAATACGCCAGTTGTTAAAGATGAAGTTTATTTCTTAACTGGCGAAGAAAAAGGCATCAAGACTCCTAACTGGATGATCCCTAAGCCGATGCACAATGATGGCAACTTCATTGTTAGCCTTGGTAATGTGGTTCGTTGGTTAGGCGAGCAAGCTGAAAACCTAGGTGTAGAAATCTACCCGGGCTTTGCTGCAGCAGAATACATTGTTGAAGATGGCCAAATTAAAGGCATCATCACAGGTGACATGGGCGTAAGTCACGATGGAGAACAAACTGAAAACTACATGCCTGGCATGGAGCTTCGTGGTAAATACACCATCTTCGCTGAAGGTTGTCGTGGTCACCTAGGCAAACAGCTAATCAATGAATTCAAACTTGATGAAGGCAAAGACGCGCAACATTACGGCATCGGCATCAAAGAACTTTGGGATATCAATCCTGAAAACCACAAAGAAGGCCTTGTAATTCATGGTGCTGGCTGGCCACTAAGTGAGTCTAACTCGACAGGTGGTTTCTTCTTATATCACACTGAGAACAATCAGGTTGTTGTTGGTCTGATTACTGACTTATCTTACTCAAACCCGCATGTTAGCCCGTTTGATGAATTTCAGCGCATGAAGCACCACCCAGTATTGAAGCAGCACCTAGAAGGCGGTAAGCGCGTTTCTTACGGTGCTCGCGCCATCACTAAGGGCGGCCTAAACAGCCTGCCTAAGATGACTTTCCCTGGTGGTCTAATTGTTGGTTGTGATGCTGGTACATTGAACTTCTCTAAGATCAAAGGCACTCACACCGCTATGAAGAGCGGCATGGTTGCAGCTGAGCAAGTAATGGCTGCGATCGAAGGTGGTCGTGCTAATGATGAAATCACTGAATTCACTGCAGCATTTGAAGCGTCTTGGGCTTATGAAGAGCTTCACAATAGCCGCAACTTTGGCCCTGCAATGCACAAATTCGGTACTTATTTAGGTGGTGCATTTAACTATATTCACCACAATATATTCCCGATTCCAGTTACTTTGCATGACACCACGCCTGACTATGCGACACTAAAACCTGCCGCAGAATCTAAGAAGATCAATTACCCTAAACCTGATGGTGTGATTAGTTTTGCCAAACTAGACTCTGTGTTTATCGGTAACGTAAACCATGCAGAAGATCAGCCTTGTCACTTACGTCTTAAGGACGCAAGCATCCCATTAGAGAAAAACTTACCTCTATACGATGAGCCTGCTCAGCGTTACTGCCCTGCCGGTGTATACGAGATTGTTGAAAACGAAGCGGGCGAACAACGCTTCCAAATCAACTCTCAAAACTGTGTTCACTGTAAAACGTGTGATATTAAAGACCCAGCTCAGAATATCACTTGGGTGACCCCAGAAGGTGCCGGCGGTCCAAACTATCCTAACATGTAGTTAATACAGTTAAGGATCAATAAAAAAGGAGCTTAATAGCTCCTTTTTTATTTACTTGGTTTTAACTTATGACGCAATTGGTCTTGTTTGGGGTTTATTATAACTGTACATTATTTGTTCCCCGTGGAACATTTTTTAAACAACTAACCTATTTTAAAATCAAGCCCATTACTCTTAATATAAAACCCATCTTCTTTTTCTTCTGCTAATTCAGCCAAAGCGTAATACACATTTCGGCTTAAGCGTGCGTACATATCTGACCTAACCAGTACTCTTGGGGATTCATGGCTATCCGTAACAAGAATATGCTCATTATTTAATTCCAACTCATCACCTGTATTGGTTATCATTTGCACTACTTGTTTGCCGTCTCTTTCAATTACATGCATCAACACAGCAACAAAAGGTTGGTCGTCAACCTTTAAACGCCATTTCTCTACAGGTGTCACAAGGAAATAGTCTTTACCCTCTTTTTTTAATATCGTACTAAACAGGCGAACAAGCTTCTCTCGCTTAATCTCCTGACCCTCGTGAAGCCAGACACCATTTGCCTTAATCAGCATATCGATATCACCAGAAAGCTCCGGCTTCCACAATTCAAGTGGCGGCAATGAAGTAGGCATATCAAGATATTTTCCTAGCTGCCCACTTAGTACGGTTAAATCCATTACAGACCTCGTTGCCATTCTTGGCGTAGTCGTATTTTATTTGGCTGATACAAAGCGGTGTCTATCTGCTCCAATAAGGCTGATTTATCTTGGCCAAGAGTGCCTTTTAGTGGCAAATAATTGCTTGCATGATCGCTCCGATAAATTGTGTTACTGAGCTCTAAATGGCTAATAAAGTGCTTTAACTCAAGAAACAAAGCCGTTTGATCCATTAAAGACCACTCATCATCAAAGCCTTTTTTAAGCCTCTCTTGGCCTAAAGGAAAGCTTACCACCAAGGTGGATAAATAATCTGGCTGGGTTTCATTCATTAGCTTGGCACTGTTAATAGCATGCTGCTCTGAATATTTAGGACCACCAAGCCCATTTAAAATCATAACCGAAGAACGAAGTCCCGCCTGTTTAATTTTAATTAATGCATCCCGCTGGCTTTCGTATGTCTCCCCTTTGCTCACAAAACTAAGGACTTCAGAATCACCGGATTCGCAGCCAACATATAAAATATCCAAACCAAGATTTTTTAAAAGCACCAAGTCTTCAACTGACTTTTTCAGCAAGTTACGCGGCAAGCAATAACTAGATACTCGCTTAACTGTAGGTAGATGCTGTTTTATTAGACTTAATATAACCTCCAATTTACGCATTGGTAGCACCATGGCATCCCCATCTGCTAGAAATACCTTCTCAAACGGTACACCGCTGGCGGCCGCTTTTAGTATATCTTGTTCAATTTCTTCTTCTTTGCGAGCTCGAAACTTCTTTTGCTCTTGTGTGTACATATCGCAAAATGTGCACTTATTCCAAGAACAGCCATTCGTGACCTGAAGAATTAATGAGCGGGCTTCACTTGGCGGCCTAAATACAGGCTCGATATAAGACAACATACAATATACCTCTGAAAATATTCGTTATTTTCGCATGTTAAGTGTGACCACAGCAATTTAACTTATCCTAAATTTCTTACTAAAAGAGGCTGAGGTTAATGCTACTAACTGGTAAAATCTGCGGTTCAATTTTGGGGGTGTTATGAGTCAATTTATTTGTGGTCAGCGATGGATAAGTCTAGCTGAGCCGGAACTAGGCCTTGGTATTGTTAGTGAGTCACAAGGTCGTCGTGTCACCATTGACTTCCCTCTTGCAGAAGATTCTCGCCTTTATTCCATTGGTAACACCCCTTTAATTCGCTGTCGTTTCGAAGTTAATGATCGAGTTCAGCTTATTTCTGGTATTGAAGCGAATATTTTAGCCATTAAAGAAGAATCTGGGCTTTATCAATATCAAATCAGTGAGCATATCTGGATTGAAGAGGAAGACGTTGCACCTCATGAGGGGAAGGTTTCGCCTATTGAGCGCTTAAAAGCAGGCCAGATTGGTAGCTTTAAATGGAGCAACCTATATGGTCGCCTTGTTACAGCCTACACAGAGCAGCAAGGAAAAAGAAGCCACGGCTTTGTGGGACCTAAAATCAATATCATTCCTCATCAATTTGATGTTGCTCAACAAATCCTTAACATGCCTTTACCAAGAGCGCTTTTAGCTGATGAGGTTGGACTGGGTAAGACCATTGAAGCTGGTTTAGTAATTCATCAGTTAATGGCTTCGCAACGCGCACAAAGAATTTTAATTTGCGTTCCTTCTTCATTGGTGAATCAATGGCTGGTTGAAATGAAACGTAAATTCAACCTTGATTGCACATTAATCGATGATGAATATTGCGCGGAACAGCAAGGCGAAAATCCATTCAACCAGGTTCAAGTTGCGTTATGCAATTTTGACTGGCTCAACCATAGCCAATACTTAGATCAAGCCCTGAACACCCAATGGGATATGATGGTGATCGATGAGAGTCATCGCCTGCAATGGGAATCCAAGGCCTACAAGTCTGCCTTGGGATTATCAAAAGTAAGCTCAGGTGTTTTACTGCTCACTGCGACCCCTGAACAACTGGGTGTTGAAAGCCATTTTGCCCGACTTCATTTACTCGACCCTCTTCGTTTTCCTGATTTAGACCAGTTTTTAAATGAAGAACAAAAATACGGTATTGTCAGTGAAATCGTGGAGACCATCGAGGTAAATGGATTATCTAGCGCATTGGATTTAATTGCTCAATTAAATGATGACAAACTGAACAGTTATGCCCAGTCCGTTTTACAAAATGGCTTATCTGAGATGCAATTTATCGACTGGATGGCAGATCGTTATGGTACTGGTCGAATGGTTTACCGCAATACGCGTCGCAGTATTTCTGGCTTTCCCACACGCCACAGCGAATTTTATCATTTAAAAGAACAATCAACTCTTGATTGGTTAATTGAGTGGCTACCCAACATAGGCGATAAAAAAGTTCTTATTATTTGTCATAGTGCAGAAGCAGCTCAATCAATTAGTGAAAACATCAATCAGCGCACACTTATTCACTCTGGTGCGTTTCATGAACATTATTCGCTGGTTGAGCGCGACCAAATAGCAGCACGCTTTACCGAAGAAGACGGCATTCAAATACTAGTAAGCAGCGAAATTGGCGGGGAAGGCCGTAACTTCCAACACGCACAACATTTAGTACTGTTTGATTTACCTGAGCATCCTGATTTGGTTGATCAGAGAATTGGCCGCCTTGATCGAATTGGTCAAGGCAGCGATATTTATATCCACATTCCAGTACAATCTAAAACCAAACAAGCTCGATTAGCTGCTCTTTATCATCACGGTTTTGATATGTTTAGTCAGCCAAACCCTGCGGCCTCACCTATTTTTGAAGCGTACGGTTTTGAAATTGAAGAAATGCTCGATACTGGTGAAAATGCTGAAACCATTATCATGCAAGCAAAAGAAGCCAGTCGTCAGCTACTTGCTGAGATTGAGCAAGGGCGCGACCGTTTATTAGAGCAGCATTCCTTCCAAGAAAATCGCGTTAGCGGGCTAATTGATTCTGTACGTCTGGCTGATAATGATGACGACAAATTAAAAAACCTAATGCTCGATATTTTTGACAACGGCCACATCGAAACTGAAGTCGCTAGTAATGAAAATATCATTGTTAGCCCGCAAGAAAACTGCCCTTTTTCTTTCATCAATAGTCTGCGCGATGAAAAAGCCACAGTTACTTTTAGTCGCAAACAAGCATCTGCCCGTGAAGACCTGGAATTTATCTCTTGGGACCACCCTTGGATTCGTGGCATTTTGGATGACCTAGAGGCTAGTGGAGATGCATTTACATCATGCGCTTTATTTAATAATCCAGAATATAAAAACGGCCAAGTATTTATTGAGACTCTTTATCAAGTTAAAGCTGAAGGACCAGGTCGATTAGAATTAAATCGTCAGCTTAATCCGCAACTTAGACACTACATAATTAGCGAGGATTTAAAGAACCTCACCAGAGTTTTAAATGTTGAGAAAATGCGCGAAGATCATGAGCTATTATCAAAAGATATGGCAAGAGAAGTCATTGAGATGAAACAAGCAAACATCGAAAATGCCGTCATCTTAAGTGAAAAACTTGCAGCTCATACATCAAAAGATAATATTGCAGAAGCTATTTCTGGCTTAAAAGAAAAGAGTGATCAAGAATTAGCTCGATACACATCACTGGAAATCACACCAGGCAGCTATCAGCTAGAGATTGAGGCACTAAAACAAAATACAAACGAGGCTATACAGTACCTTGAAGCAGCCAAACCTAAACTGCTATCACTTTGCGTATGGATCAACTTTTCAAAGTAAGCTTAAAAACAAAAAAAGGCCGCTAAATGAGCGGCCTTTTTTATTTGCTTAGCGAGATAAATTAACTAGGCATCACAAGTGCTTTTTCTGACACAATAATGCCATTGTTATCTGCATAGATAAATTGACCAGGGCGAATATCCACACCAGCAAACTTAACAGGAACATTCATTTCGCCAATGCCCTTTTTCTCAGTTTTGCGTGGATTAGTTGCAAGCGCCTGAACACCAAGATCCGTTTCCATGATGACGTCCACATCACGAATACAACCATAAATCACAATACCTTCCCAACCATTTTTAGCCGCTTTTTCTGCCAGCATATCACCTAGCAGTGCATTGCGCAGAGAGCCGCCACCATCAACAACCATAACCTTACCAGCACCAGGTTTGTCGACATTTTCTTTGACTAGAGAATTATCTTCATGACACTTAATAGTAACAACTTCACCACCAAATGACTCACGACCACCATAATTATTAAACATTGGCTCAAGTACTTCTACTTCAGGATATTCATCACATAAATCAGGCGTAATATATTGCGTCATTTTCTTTCCTCTAACTTATTGAGTTTTACATTTTCTAGCCAATCAATGAGCAGTGGCCAGACTTCTTTTAGAGCTGAGTCACTTTTTACCATATCCCCATGCCCATAATCTTTTGAATATCCATTTGCCTTTGATAGCAAATGGAAGGTTTTAACACCAGAGAAGTGGTTGATTAATTTCTCGCAATGTTTAGCAGGGTCGCCTTTGTCTTTCTTAGCAGCAAAGCCAATCACTGGAATTTCAATATCTTTTAACCCCTTCCAGAAAGAAAACCCTTTTTGTGATTTCCAGCGCGTAAAAAAACCTGACCAGCGAAGAAATTCAAAACCAATACTATTTGGTTCCATTTCAGGGCCAAGCTTAGGGTTTGATATACGCTTTTTAGACAATAGCCATATTTTAATAAGCGAACGTATAAATGGAAGATAAACAACAAACGGATATTTAGAAACCTGGGCGCCAAATAAAGCAACACCTACAATATCATCTGTGTTTAAATATTTAGCCGCCAAAGCAGTTGCAATACACACTGCACCACTTGAATGACCAACCCAAAGTATCTGCTGATCAGTCTGCTCTTTTACAAAAGCCTGAACGGCAGGCAAATCAAACTGTGCATATAACTCTAAGGAGTTTTTATGATAAAAAGCATTTTCAGGGCTATCGCCATGACCTCTTAATTCTAACATCCAAGGGTCAAAGCCATTTTCAAGTAATAACTTTGCCGCACCTTGCAAGTGGCTGTCTAACCAAATGCCTCGATTAGAGAATGCGCCATGAACAAGAATGACAGGCGTACCTCGATTGGTTGTTTGATTATCGTAATAACCCAATCGAGATAACGCGATTTGTGCAGAGACGTCTGGGCTATTATTTGGTTTCAATAAATAAGTATCTTCAATAAACTCCGAAGATAGAGCCTCAGCTCGCATTAATGCAACCGGAAATAATAAGCTACTACTTTTCATGCCAAACCTTATTGGGGCTTATCTGCTAGGTAAAACCAAGTATCTAAAACAGAATCTGGATTTAGAGATACACTATCAATCCCCTCATCCATTAACCACTTGGCAAAATCTGGGTGGTCACTTGGACCCTGCCCACAAATGCCAATGTATTTATTTTGTTTTTTACACGCTGAAATTGCCATGTGCATTAATTTACGAATTGCACTGTTTCGCTCATCAAATAGATGCGCAATCACACCAGAATCCCTGTCCAGTCCAAGAGTAAGCTGTGTTAGGTCGTTCGATCCAATTGAGTAACCATCAAAGTATTCAAGGAACTCATCGGCTAATAATGCGTTTGCTGGTAGCTCACACATCATTATCAAACGAAGACCATTCTCTCCTCGCTTCAAGCCGTTTGATGATAACAAATCAACAACTTGCTTAGCTTCACCTACCGTACGCACAAACGGAACCATAACCTCTACATTAGAAAGTCCCATTTCTTCACGAACTTTTTTAATGGCTCGACACTCAAGCTCAAAACAATCGCGGAATGATTTGCTAATGTATCGAGCCGCACCTCTAAAACCAAGCATTGGGTTTTCTTCTTCAGGCTCGTAAAGTCTACCGCCAATTAAATTAGCATATTCGTTTGATTTGAAATCTGACAAACGAACGATCACTTTTTTAGGATAAAAAGCAGCGGCCAACGTACTAATGCCCTCGACTAATTTTTCCACATAAAAATCGATTGGAGATGCATAGCCTGCAATTCTACGCTCAACCGTGGCCTTCACTTCTTCAGGTAGTGTTTCAAAATTTAAGAGTGCTTTTGGATGTACACCAATCATACGATTAATAATGAACTCTAAACGAGCTAAACCCACGCCTTCATTAGGTAAACCTTGGAAGTCAAAGGCGCGATCTGGATTACCAACATTCATCATAATTTTAAATGGCAAATTGGGCATATTACCAACAGAGTTGGTTTTATGTTCAAAATCAAGGGCGCCATCATAGATAAAGCCCGTATCACCTTCAGCACAAGAAACCGTAACGAGCTGCCCATCTTGAAGCTCATCCGTTGCGTCGCCACAACCAACCACCGCAGGAATACCTAACTCACGCGCAATGATTGCGGCATGGCAAGTTCGCCCACCTCTATTGGTTACAATTGCACTGGCTTTTTTCATGATGGGCTCCCAATCAGGGTCCGTCATATCAGCAACCAAGATGTCACCTTCATCAATGTCGTGCATTTGATTAACATTACGAAGTACTTTGACCGGGCCGCGACCAATTCGATGACCCACACTGCGCCCCTCGCATAACACCTTGCCAGTCTCTTTTAAAATATAACGCTCCATTACATTTTTACTGGAGCGGCTTTTTACTGTTTCTGGGCGAGCCTGTACGATGTAGATTTCACCATTAACACCATCTTTTGCCCATTCTATATCCATTGGGCGCTTGTAGTGCTTTTCAATAATAAGTGCTTGCTGTGCTAGGGTGTTAATATCGGAGTCTGTAATGCTAAATTTGAAACGCTCTTCGCGCTCTACACGAACCGTCTCAACCGGTGAATCAGAATTAGCATCTTGGCTGTAGATCATTTTTACAGCCTTTGCCCCTAAATTACGACGCAGAATGGCTGGACGACCTTCTGCTAAAGATTTCTTATGAACATAAAATTCATCTGGATTGACCGCACCTTGAACAACTGTCTCTCCTAAGCCATAGGCACTGGTAATAAAAACAACTTGATCAAAACCTGATTCAGTATCCATTGTAAACATAACACCGGCAGAACCACTTTCACTGCGAACCATACGCTGAATGCCAACTGAAAGTGCAACATCTTGATGCTCATAGCCTTGATGGGCTCGGTAACTGATTGCGCGATCATTGTATAAAGAAGCAAATACTTCTTTCACAGCTTGAAGCACTGCATCTTCACCAACGATATTTAAAAAGGTTTCTTGTTGCCCAGCAAAAGATGCATCCGGAAGATCTTCGGCTGTGGCTGACGAACGAACAGCCACGGAAATTTCATTATCATTTCCTTGAAGGGTTTTTAATGCACTTTTTACTTGATCTTCAAGCTCTGCCGGTAAAGGAGTTGATAAAATAAGAGCACGAATCTCTGCGCCGGCTGTATTAAGATCACTTAAAGATCCATCAGCAATACCAGCTAGTTTTTCATTAATTTGGGACTCTAGATCATTTTGCTTTAAAAATAATCGAAATGCGTTCGCGGTGGTTGCAAAGCCATTGGGAACATTAACACCAGAAGATGATAAATTACTGATCATTTCCCCTAGTGAGGCATTTTTACCACCCACCTTATCTACATCAGCCATACCCAGTTGATTGAACCAAATAACGTGATTATTCAAGCTTACCTCCCATGAAACCTAGTGCGCGACACGGCGATATAGTACTCTAATTCTAGATACTATTCACAAAGTTGTTAAATAAAATGAAACGACAAGCATTTTTTATTTCAGATGGCACGGGCATTACAGCCGAGACACTGGGTCACAGCCTTTTAGCTCAATTTGAGAGCATAGAGTTTGAGCAAATCACACTCCCCTATATTGATTCAATCGAAAAAGCACAGGAGGTTGTTCAAAGATTAAACAACTCAGCTGAGAATGGCACAAGACCCATCGTTTTCGACACTATCGTGAATCAAGATATACGTGATGAGATATCCAAAGCCGAGGCATTTAAAGTTGATATATTTGCTACATTTTTAGCACCATTAGAAAAAGAACTAAACAAAGGGTCTAGCTATACAGTTGGTAAGTCCCATGTGGGTGGTAACAATAAAAGCTATCTTGCCAGAATTGATGCGGTTAACTTTGCCCTGGATAATGATGACGGCAGCAAGATTAAGCATTACGACAAAGCAGATATTATTTTAGTTGGTGTATCCCGTTCAGGTAAAACGCCTAGTTGTCTTTATCTGGCCCTTCAGTTTGGTATAAAGGCAGCCAACTACCCACTCACAGAAGAAGATCTCGGTAGCGGTGATTTGCCTTCAGCCCTCAAGCCATTCAAAAACAAGTTATTTGGCTTAACCATTGACCCAGAAAGACTGGCCGCCATTAGGAATGAGCGAAAAGCTAATAGCCGCTATGCATCATTAAATCAATGTTACTACGAAACTGAAGAAGTAGAGATGCTGTTCAGAAGAATGAATATTCCTTTTTTAACAACAACAGATTTGTCAGTGGAAGAGATATCAACAAGAATCATGGTTGAAACTAAGTTAAATCGTCGAGCTTAACAGCGCTTAATTGCCACTGTAGAGCACCAAGTTTCCAAGATTAACTTGCTTTATGATAATGCCATCCTCAGCTTCAATGACGCCAGAACTTAAGCTAGGGATGAGCAGTATGTATTGTGTATTGTTTGGTAAATTCAGATCACCATGTAAATACCCATAACCGTACCAAGACTCTGGCTCTCTAAATTGATAGGGGTTTTCAAACGAATATTCCTGTTTGAATTTATCGCTTAAAGGGATAATTTGGGGCATTGCTACCGAATTATTTTGAACAAACGATTTAATTTTAATCTGCCCATAATCCTGATCTAGTTCTATAAGCAGGTAATCGTGTTGAGTTTGCTGATTGAATCGATAATAGCGATTCAAATCAAGTGATACCCCATCAATATCACTGAACAAAAGCTGCTCACCTTCCCTGTATGCTGATAAAACCACCTCATTAATTCTATTTGAAGAGATCGATAAATCAGATTCTTGATTGATCACAGCCTCTTCTCGTACAACCTGCCGACCAGATTGTTCTTGCCAGGCAAACATCTTTTGATTGTTGATTTTTTTATCTAGCTCATCAGAAGATACATAGTCGCTTTCATTAAATTGATTTAACGGTGGAGCTTTAGTGTCTGTTGCAATATTGGCGGGCGATTGCGTGACTTCTTTTTTTTCTTTCTTTTCTTTTTTTATAGTTCTAATTTGGCCAGTTTCATCAACCCATGTATAAAAATCAGGACTGCCCTGAGGCAGCCCCTGACAACCAGCAAGCACAAAACTTACAATAGCAAAGAGAATAACTTTCATTAAAATTTTGTTCTAAAGGTAATACCAGCAGCCGCAACTGTAAGTTTGGTTTCCACATCCAATCCAGGATAAGGGTTTGCAACCAAACAAGTTAAGCAATCACGGTTCAAAGAGCCACTTGATGTTGTGAATTCATTCGACCCCTGAGGATCAGCTTCAATTGTTTCCTGACTCTTCAAGAATGATAACGAAACATCAATCACAGTATCTAAATCCCAGCGGTAACCAAAACCCATCCCATACATCGGAGCAAAACCTAAAGGAGCCATAACATTACGCTTATCGTCTGGTATAGACGTAACACGAGGCTCATAACCAATTCGCGCCTTTAATCGGGTACTTAATTGATATTCAAGGCCAAATCCAAAACTCCAAACACTCTTATAGTTCAAATATTGACGTAAGGTATTACCTGTCACTTCTCCAGGGGCAAGTATTTTGGCAGCGTTCAAGAAATCCAACTGACGGTCGAATTCAAAATAAAATGAATCCCATTCATCATAATCCGTCCAACCAGCATCAACATTAAATTGTAATTTATCAAAGAATCTAAACTTAAAGCCTGTTTGAAAATGCTGCGGATAGGTAAATTCTGTCGTTACATACCCTGTTTCTTTGCTTACACCTGAAGGCAGCTGAAACATTGCCGCAGTAATTGCACCAAAAATCGAACCCCTGAAACCACTAAAAAAACCAGAGAAATCTCGAGAATAATCCATCTCGAAATCACCACTTAGCTGGTCCTTTGCCTCGCTTTGATATGCCATGCCCCACGCAAACCAATCAGTGGGCTCCCACAACAACCCCAAGTTATATGAAAGTGACATGGAGTTCTCAAGTTTCATGCTAAGCGTACCGATGTCACGATAAGGTCCAACCCTGCCGCCACATAAAGATATAAAAGGCACCAATGGATCATTACCACCACCGCCTTCTTCACAACCAAATGCATCCTGTAGCATTTCAGTTGCCGCCATAATTAAGTTAACACCACGAGCATCCTGCACAATTGCAAAACCTTGGTGTGAAAGTAAAAAACCCGCACCCAGTGAAAGCTCATCATTAACCTTATAACCAAAAGAAGGTGAAAGGTAAGTCATTCGCTGCATTGCAAGTTGTTTAGCTTGATAACGACCTGGATCGTCAGGCTCTTCTTTAACAAAACCTGCAACCATTGGCATATAAGTAGCCGTTGCAAAGGTAAATTTAGAGCCAGGTGGTTTGATAGAAAAGCCAGCAGAAGGCAAAGCCAAAACGGGTAAATGCAACGGAAAAATACCAACACCAGGAATATAGGCACCAGCAATAGGTTTACTTTTTTGGCCAATTACAGGGTCATCTTCAAAATTTAAAAGCTCCCCATCACCATCATAATCTTCTGGAAGATTAAAAGTTGCCTCAGATTTTAAAATAACGTTCAACATGGTTACGCCAATTTGGCGACCGTCGAGCTTTGTTAAGCCAGCAGGATTGTAGTGTATAGAGGCCAGACCAGGTGGATCAGCTGTCACCGCATTACCTAATGAAAGCGCCTTCGGGTCAATCAACATAGACTGACCCAATTGAGCATTAGAATAAACGCTAAAGCCCAGCAATAAAAAAACGAAAATACTCTTCATAACAACAGCCATCATTAAGAAGAGCTAGCAGATGATTTGGCTTTCAAGCCGTTCACATCAATAGGCAATGAAAGAGATAAAATTACATCAGGAGCATCATCAGTCATACCAAACCCAACACCAATATTGGTGATCGTTTTGGGGGAGACACGCACACCTAGGCTAATATTAAATAGGCCGCTTACCGTTGCAGAACTCTCTACTTCTGATGATGAAAACACATATGTGGATTTATCACTGTAACTTCCCTGAAATGACATACTCATCGACACATCATATGACAAGGAATATGCAAAACCACCAGAAAACGACATGCTTAAGCCAGGCTTAACTTCCATTAGCCTTGCGCCGCCTCTTGGCTGATTAATATCTTTTTCAGGAATGGCATAGGTCAAACTACCTGAACCAAACAGCATCACAGGGTCCACTACTTTGGATAATGACATACCGCCAGTAAGAGAGTAATAACCGCTACCGGTTGGTAGTGTTTTATCTCCTACCGTATGAAACGGACTTGAGCCGGTTTTTGTTTTAAATGAACCTGTAACAGTTTTGCTAAGCTCGCCAGGGACGTAGGCATAAGGCTGCCAACGAGCATTAATTGAAACATCCCCCAGGCCAGACGCACTTTGTGATTCAAATGAGTCATATTTGACCACCAATGGCAACGTCAAACCAAGGGTTAGGTTGTTTTTATAGCCATAGTCAAAGTTGAAGTTATTTGAAAGGTTATGACTAGCAGAAGGGTTAACATCAAAAGCGGTAACTTGCCCATTTACGATATTTACATCAAGGCGTTGGTCAGCAACATAGCTATAGCTCATATTAAAGCCTAGCGAAGTCTGGCCTTTTTTCATAAGTGAATAGCTATTTTCTGTTGCCTCAAACACTTCCTCAAGACTTTTTTCTTGAGTCGCATCACCTTCTTGTTGAGATAATGCTTCCCTTGCGCTTGATACATCTGCACTTGCACCATTAGATACAAAAAAGGCTAGTAATAAAATTATTCTCGCGTTCACTTAAACCACCATGTTCTTTTTATTATTTTCTCTTAAAGCGAATGCTTTTATTTACCAGAGAGTCCGTCTTAATTGTGTTTACCAATGAAGGATCGAAACCCTCATCACCGGCCGCTGTTAGTTCGCCAAGATCATCATCGGCTGTATCTTCTTCACGAATCCAATGAGCATTATTCTTACTTCTTGCAAGCCCGTTACTAACCTCAGCGTTTTCACGAAAATGATCCATTGGGAAGAAATCTCTAAAGTCACGAAAAGCCATTCGGGTAAATGTTCGCTCGTCAATCACCCTTAAGTCCTCATCGCGTATTTCTAAGCCACCAACAGGCTTGTGACCATTAGGGAATACGATAAACAGTACATTACGATCCCAAACTTCTAAAAAGCGTTTTAATGTAAAGCTTATATTACCTACAGATGGGTCAGCTACAAAAACATGGCCATTTTTTACGCCTCGTATTACAACAAAGTGTTTGAAACCTGCATATTCAATAGGTGCGATAGCTGGGTGATCTAGTTTAATTAAATCTTCTTTTTCTGCCCTGAAACCACCTGAAGGATGGCCAAGAGCGGTTACTAGTCTTTTCATATCGAGTAACGAAAAGCCGCGTCGCTCTACAATTTTTTCAGAGTCACCAAATTGCAGTAAGCCCTCCATTACCTGACGCTCTTGGAAATTACGGCCAAGATAAAAGTCCAAAAGTGTCGTTAATGCAGCCGAGCCACAACTGTAATCATATGCTTGGCGTACAACATTGTTATAACGAAACTCTGATAGCGGTTCTATAAATTCTTTTTGACGAGTGCTTTGAGCTCCATAACCTGTTTCATAGTACACAATACCCTTAGGCTGAGATTCTACTTCAAGAAACTCAGTGAGCATGGTGTAACTAATAATAGAGGCAAGCAAAAAAACCAACATGGATATTAAGGCCTAACTTGTTATTTTTGTTATTTTGGTCAGTTACGCATTGTTACATTAATTATCTTATTAGGCCATACACCTATTAAGATGCTATGACATAAATTGCCTGCATCGATTATTTTTCAATCAAAGTCATATTATTTATTGCACTCCTGTACAACTGATATGGCAAATTACGACCAAAAGCCTATCAAAAAAGCCATGCAGCACTTAAAATATACAAAGTAATCGGCGGGCAAGCATGAAACTCTCTACAACCACTCTCCCCTATCTTGAAAATACAGGGCAACTCTTAGTTAGGCTTAGCGATCTGGGTCATAGGGTTGCACTTGAAAGCTCAAATTTCGAACACCCCAATGGAAGATGGAGCATTATTTCTGCCGCGCCAGTAAAGTCCTTAGAGCTGCCCAAGAAAGAATCATTAAGTACTTTCTTAACTGAAATACATGACCTCTATAAGGTTCTTCCGCATATAGATAGCAACTTACCCTTTTGTGGCGGGCTAATAGGCCACTTAAGTTACGACCTTGGCATAGAAAAAGTAAATTCAAAAAAGCACAATGCCCATCCACTTATACTGTGCAGTCTTTACACTTGGGCATATGTGATTGACCATCAAAAAAAAGAAACCACGCTGGTTTACTGGCCTGAAATAAGTTTGCAGTCTGAGACCTACCTTAAAGATATTTATACTCAATCCCTGCTCTCCCCTGCGCTTAAGTCTGGTGATTTTAAATTAACCCAGCCATTTACAGCTAAATGGAGTAAAGACGAGTACAAAAATAAAATAGATAAAATACATGACTACATTTTAAATGGTGATACCTACCAAGTTAACTTGGCACAATCTTTCAGCTCAAAATTTACTGGTGACTCCACACATGCTTACCTCGCACTCAAAAAAGCTGCGAAGGTACCATTTGCTAGTTTTTTTGAGGGCGAAAATTGGTCTTTTGCAAGTGCAACTCCAGAGCTTTTTTTACAGCTCGATGACCAAAGGATTCGCACCAAGCCAATAAAAGGCACAAGACCACGACTGAATAATGACCAGTTAGATCAACAGCAAATTGCAGAGCTAAAAAACAGCATAAAAGACAAAGCTGAAAACCTAATGATCGTTGATTTATTACGCAACGACCTCAGTAAAAATGCCACAGATGTAACAGTAGAGTCTTTATTTGAAGTTGAATCATTTAGCACGGTGCACCATCTTGTCAGCACCATATCAGCTAAGATTACCAACAAAAATGCCATACAAATTTTAATCGATGCTTTTCCTGGGGGGTCCATTACTGGGGCACCTAAAAAGCGCGCCATGGAGATCATTACTGAACTCGAAGAAGGACCTCGAAGTTTTTACTGTGGCTCGACCTTCTATCTATCTAGCAATAAAAAAATGAATTCTAATATATTGATTCGTGGATTTTTGTTTGCCGAAGGTGAAGTGACTTGCTGGGCTGGCGGAGGGATTGTGGCCGATTCAAACTGGGAGGATGAGTATCAAGAGAGCTTGGATAAAATATCCAAGCTCATGAGCGCACTCTCTAATCAATAGATAAGTTGCGGTTGCTGGCTTTCAAAAATTCAGCCTTAAGGTCTGCATATTCATGAACCGCTGGGAATTGAGGAAATTCATCAATAACATTTTGCGGAGACTTAAACAAAATACCGGCTTCGGCTTGTTTTAGCATTGTTGTGTCATTATATGAATCACCCGCGGCAATGCAGCGATAATTCAACAACTGAAAAGACCGGACAGACTGACGCTTAGGATCAACTTGGCGCAATTTATAATCCGTAATAAACCCTTCTTCATCTACTTCAAGCTTATGGCAAAAGAGCGTAGGAAAACCTAGCTGGCGCATAAGTGGCTGTGCGAATTCATAAAAAGTATCCGAAAGAATGATGACCTGAAAGCGTTCACGCAACCAATCGATAAACTCTTTAGCACCCTCTAAAGGTGAAAGAGTTGCTATTACTTCTTGAATATCATCAAGCTTAAGATTGTTATCCGCCAAGATCTTTAAGCGCTGTTTCATTAAAACATCGTAATCAGGGATATCACGAGTGGTCGCTTTTAGCTCTTCAATGCCAGTTTTATTGGCAAATTCAATCCAAATTTCAGGGATCAACACCCCTTCAAGGTCAAGACAGGCTAACTCCACGCTCAATACTCCTAATTACGTAAAAGGCGGCTACTCTATCTTTTATGGGCTAGCCGTTCAATCGTATAATTGAATTTATCTTATAAGCTATAATTATTAAATTATTCTTAATAATTATTTTTTCGAATATCACTATTCTGCTAATGTGGCAAAATTCTAAATCGAGATCTACAAAATGACACTGACTTCAACAGAAATAGAAACAATAGATAAAGAACTCGCAGAAAAGCAGCCAAAGCAAATCATCAAACAAGCTTTAGATCAATTCGACAATATCGCCATTTCATTTAGTGGTGCTGAAGATGTGGTTCTTATTGATTTAGCATTAAAAGCCAAAAAGGACATCAAGGTTTTTAGCCTCGACACAGGTCGACTTCACCCGGAAACCTACGCTTTTATTGATCAAGTTCGCAAGCATTACAAAATCGAAATTGAGCTAATAAGCCCCGATCACACTGAGCTTGAGCCATTCGTTAAAGAAAAAGGTTTATTCAGCTTTTATGAAGATGGTCATAACGAATGCTGTTCTGTGCGCAAAATTCGCCCACTTAAGCGTAAAGTAAAAACCCTAGATGCTTGGATTACTGGCCAAAGAAAAGACCAAAGCCCGGGTACTCGCAATTCAATTCCGACTTTTCAACTAGATAGCTTTGAAGGTGCCAATGGAGAGCTTTACAAGTTTAACCCATTGGCCAATTGGAGCTCAGAGGATGTTTGGAACTACATTAAAATGTTTGATGTGCCATACAACCCTTTACACAATCAAGGTTATATCAGCATTGGCTGTCAACCATGTACTCGCCCAGTCTTACCTAATCAACATGAGCGTGAAGGTCGCTGGTGGTGGGAAAACGAAGGCGGAAAAGAATGTGGCTTGCATGCCACAAACATAATATCTAAAGGTTAAGCTACCTAGCCCAGTCTAGCGACTGGGCAATTCAACACCTGAAAACAACTCTTCAAGTTCAGATTTACTGTGGCATTGTGCCGCTTTTTCAATTGTCGCCTTATCCAGATGAGGGGCAAATCGAGCGACGAAGTCGCACATAAATCCTCGCAGGAACGTCCCCTTTCTGAATCCAATTCTTGTAATACTGTCATTGAATAAATGGCTTGCATCAATAGCAACTAAATCACTGTCTTTATCAGGGTCAATGGCCATGCTCGCTACGATCCCTACCCCCAGACCAAGGCGCACATAGGTTTTTATGACGTCTGCATCTGCAGCTGTAAACACAACCTTTGGTGTAAGCCCTTTATCTTTGAAAGCTTCGTCAAGGCGTGAGCGCCCTGTAAAACCAAATACATAGGTAACTAAAGGAAAGGTAGCCACCTCTTCAAGTGTAGGCTGTGACCGTTGCGCTAGAGGGTGTGTTTTAGGTACCAGGATACTTCTATTCCAGCGATAACACGGCATCATAATTAGGTCATTAAAGTGATCCATTGCTTCTGTTGCTATGGCAAAATCAACAGTACCATCAGCAGCCATTTCAGCTATCTGCGTTGGAGTACCCTGGTGCATATGGAGTGACACATCAGGATATTGGGCGATGAAGTTCTGGATAATCCCTGGCAATGCATACCTTGCTTGAGTATGCGTCGTTGCAATTGACAAGCTCCCCTTGTTTTCATTGCTAAATTCTTGAGCAACCTGCTTGATACTCTCCACTTTTCTTAATATTTCACCAGAAACCTTAAGAATTGCTTCACCTGCAGGTGTAACCCTAGTGAGATGCTTTCCGCTTCGTGCAAATATCTCGACACCCAGCTCGTCTTCTAAAAGTCGAATTTGCTTACTGATTCCTGGTTGTGAGGTGTAAAGCACTTGAGCAGTGGCAGACACATTAAGATCATGGTGCGCCACTTCCCAGATGTAGCGCAATTGTTGTAGCTTCATAAGCCCTCCAGGCTAACACGACCCTACTACCCGTCAAATGGTTATAAAAATAGAATTAAATATTCTTTTCCAGAATAGATGTAAATCTATAGATTTACCAGCTAACTTCTTAAACTGTATGTTATAAGCATAGACTATATTCATGGAATTTCTGTTATATGTAATGTCAGGTGCCCTTGTTGGGTTAATTGTAGGTATCACTGGCATTGGCGGGGGTTCTTTAATGACCCCCTTGCTCCTACTCTTTGGCATCCCACCGCACATTGCTGTTGGTACTGATTTGCTTTATGCATCCATTACAAAGGCAAGCGGTGTTGTCGCTCACCATAAGCAAAAGACCATAAAATGGTCAATAACCTTACTAATGGTAGTAGGTAGTATTCCTAGCGCCATTATCACCGGCATTATTTTAAGTGCCTTTTTTGACGATTATCAACATTACACTGGAATAATAACCACAAACTTAGGTGTTATGCTGGTTGTTACGGCAGTTTTATTGCTATTCAGAAAGCGCTTGCAGCTTTTTGCAGAGAATCAAGCCAATCTAAACAAAAGTAGCTGGCTTCAAGCCAATCGTGCTGGCATCACTGTTTTTATGGGCATAATACTGGGAATTTTTGTTACGCTTTCCTCGGTGGGTGCGGGGGCAATTGGCACCGTCGTTTTGTTGATTCTTTACCCATATCTTAGATCTATCCAAATTGTGGGTACAGATTTGGCTCACGCAGTGCCGCTTACCTTAGTTGGAGGTTTAGTTCACCTCTCTCTTGGTAATGTCGATTACGCACTGCTTGGGGCTTTATTAGTTGGGTCCATCCCTGCGATACATTTTGGCACCAAAATAGGATCTCACTTACCAGAAAATTTACTGCGTAATATTCTAGCCGCCCTACTGCTAATACTTGGCGTCAAATATATTGTCTTTTAGTTACTCAGCCGATCTACATCGCCTAAATTGATCATTGGAACAACCAGAACAGGTATTGGCGAATTCCCCAATACCTTAATGGCCACAGAGCCCATAGCCCCCCCTTGAAACGCTGATTGGCCATGACTTCCAAGTAAAATCAGATCACTTTTAAGCACACATGCCTTATTGACGATAACCTCTGACGCAAAGCCAATTTCAATTATCACTTCCCCTAGCTCAATTTGACTGAGCATCTCTTCATAATCATTCCGAAGTGCATCTTCAACCTGCTGTTTTATCTTACTTTTAACATCATTTAATCCGTGCTGACGTAAATAGCGCCTGTCTTTCTCCGGCACATATGCATTAATAATCGACTCAGCAAAGACCCCCATTGGCTCAATGACATGAACAATGTCAACCTTTGCTTTCATTTTTAAGGCCATATGGATCAACTGCCTCATTAAATAGGGGCTGTATAATCCTAGATCAGTTGCAAATAAAATACGTGAAATCATGGCGACCGCTTACTGCCAATGTCTTAATTAATCATAGCAGCTCAAAACATGTCTATACTTTCAATTGAACCCAATCAGGAGGTGATTATGAGTGACCGCATGTTAAGTTTGGCAGAAGCCAGCTCCATTCTAAATGTCAGTGAAGTAACCGTTAAACGATGGGCTAGAGAGCACCTTCTTAAAAGCGTCAAGCAAGGCAGTGACTTTCTATTTCCAGAAGCAGATGTTATTAAGTACAAGGAATTGAACGAAAAATTCCGCAAATAATCTCAAAAGGCTTGTTTTAAACAGGCCTTTTTCCATTTTCTCGCTTTTTCTTGCATTTACCCCTTTCAGTCGCCCATTCAAGTGCTCTATTATTACGCCTTTAAATCGCTACCGCTTCGGAATAATAAGCACAATGTCAAATAAACGCGTCGAAGACCTGAATATAGAGAGCACAGAGACTCTTATCACACCAGAACAGCTTAAATCTGAGCTGCCAATATCTGACAAAGCAATCAACTCTGTTGAGCAGGGGCGTCTAGCCGTTAGAAACATACTTGATCGCAAGGACCCTCGTCTGTTTGTCGTAATTGGTCCTTGTTCAATTCACGACGTTCAAGCCGCCAAAGAATACGCTGAAAAACTGAAGGTTTTGAGTGATAAAGTGAGCGATAGCATTCTTATTGTAATGCGCGTGTACTTTGAAAAGCCTCGCACCACAGTAGGCTGGAAAGGCCTAATTAATGACCCGTACTTAAATGACACCTTCAAAATTGAAGACGGCTTAAAGATCTCCCGTAAGCTTCTAATTGACCTTGCTGAACTTGGCCTTCCGCTTTCAACTGAAGCGCTAGACCCTATTTCTCCTCAATATTTACAAGACTTAATCAGCTGGTCTGCTATCGGCGCCCGCACCACCGAAAGCCAAACTCATAGAGAGTTGGCCAGCGGCCTATCATGTGCGGTTGGATTCAAAAACGGTACTGATGGCAACTTAACCGTCGCCATTAACGCCATGCAATCCACGGCCAATCCACACCGTTTCCTTGGTATTAATGGTGACGGCCAAGTAGCCGTTGTTAAAACCAAAGGCAACCCTTATGGCCATGTTGTTTTACGCGGTGGCGGTGGCAAGCCTAATTACGACTCTGTCAGCATTGCTTTATGTGAACAAGAGATGGAAAAAGCCAATGTTAAAAACAACATTATGGTTGACTGCTCTCATGCTAACTCAAACAAAGACCCATCATTACAACCCTTAGTGATGGATAATGTAAGCAACCAGATTCTTGAAGGTAACAAGTCTATAGTTGGCTTAATGGTTGAGTCACACCTTAAGTTTGGCAACCAGAGCATCCCTGCCAACCTAGATGATTTGGTTTATGGCCAGTCTATTACTGATGGCTGTATTTCTTGGGATCAAACCGAAGAAGCCATTCTCAAAATGCATGAGAAGCTAAAAGACATCCTGCCTAAACGCTAATCAGCACAAGGGGCTGTATAGCAGCCCCTTTCCAATTTTTATGATATAATTTCGCGCTTTCAAATTTGAGCAACCAAAATGAATTCACCTAAAGTCGGCATTATCATGGGCTCCACTTCTGATTGGAGCACCATGGAAAAAGCAGAAGAAGTCCTGATCAAGCTTGGTGTAAGCTATGAAGTAAAGGTTGTTTCAGCTCACCGCACACCTGACTTACTATTTGATTATGCAACCAGTGCTGCTGAGCGTGGCATCGAAGTCATTGTTGCAGGTGCTGGTGGCGCAGCCCACCTACCGGGCATGGTGGCAGCTAAAACACACTTACCAGTATTTGGTGTGCCAGTTAAAAGCAAAGCATTAAACGGCGTAGACTCATTGCTCTCTATTGCTCAGATGCCAGCTGGCATCGCAGTAGGCACGCTAGCAATCGGCCCTGCCGGAGCGGCTAACGCAGGTCTGCTTGCTGCTCAGGTGTTAGCGCTACATGATGAATCTGTACGAACTAAGCTGATTGAATTTCGTGCCAATCAAACTGAGAAAGTTCTTTCTATTCCAGATCCAAGGGATGCGTAGTAAATGGCAGTAAAGCGTATTGGAGTCATAGGCTCTGGCCAACTAGGTAGAATGATGGCGATCGATGCCGCGCACCTAGATACCGAATTCGTTTTTTTTGATGAAGCGGTTAAATCACCTTGCTCAAACCTAGGTGAAACAATTCAACCTAGCTCTCAAGATTCACTGCAGCACTTTATTAATAGTGTCGACGTTGTGACCTATGAAAGTGAAAACACCGACGCTCAACTTGTAAAAGAAATTAATCAAAGCGTCCCGGTTTACCCAGGTGTAAGCTCTTTATTGAATAGCCAGCATCGCTTAACAGAAAAAAGTTTTTTTCAATCTATTGGTATCAAAACTGCCGATTTCAGAAAAGTCACCACAAAAGAAGAGCTTGATTTAGCAACAAAAGAGCTCGGCTTACCAATTATCCTCAAAACAACCCGCGAAGGTTATGATGGTAAAGGACAGGCCCTTATACGCACCCAAGCTGACGTAAGCTCCGCCTGGGCTGAGCTTGGCGACAAAGAGTTGATCGCAGAAGCGTTTGTAACATTTACTCGAGAACTCTCTGTGATCGCCGCCCGCAGCGTAAGTGGAGAAATCAAAATCTACCCTCTTGCAGAAAATGATCATAGCGCAGGCATTCTTCGAGTTTCACGGGTACCGGCTCAAAACATCACCCCAGAAAAACAAGAGCAAGCGAAAGGCTTTATTACCACCCTACTCGAAAAACTTGATCATGTTGGCGTTTTAACACTTGAGCTATTCGATACAGAAACGGGACTTGTGGCAAATGAAATGGCCCCTCGCGTGCATAATTCAGGTCACTGGAGTATTGAGGGAGCCTATTGCAGTCAATTTGAAAATCATATTCGCGCTATCTGCGACCTACCTCTTGGGGATACACAAGCACGTCAGCCTTTTGCCGGAATGATTAATATTATCGGTAAGCACGGTGACCGTAATTTAGTACTGACTCAGACTAATTGCTTCTACCATGCATACGGTAAAGATGAGCGCCTCAATCGTAAAATTGGGCATATCAATATTATTGCTAATTCAGAGCAAGAGCTTGAAAGCAGTATTGCCAATTTAACTGACTTTATTTCTGAGTGTGGCGATTAGTCCAGTATTTATTCAGTAAACAAAAAAAAGCCCTTATGGGCTTTTTTTGTTTAACTTATTTGCTTCACAAGTCTTACATGTAAGCGTTGTCGGATTGAGTGTGATCCGTTACATCTCTTACACCCTTAAGTTGAGGTAATTTTTCAAGAAGTGTTTTTTCAATTCCTTCTTTCAAAGTGACATCTACCGCACTACACCCCTGACAGCCACCACCAAACTCTAAAATAGCCAAGCCATCTTCAGTCACTTCAACCAGTTTAACCTCACCACCATGCGAAGCCAAACCTGGGTTAATTTCATTATAAAGGATATAGGTGATTTGCTCTTCGACTGGGCTATCACTAGTAACCTTAGGCATTTTTGCATTAGGCGCTTTAATTGTTAGCTGACCACCCATTTTATCTTTTGCGAAGTCTATTTTGGCATCTTCCATATACAAGACACTTTGCTTGTCTAGATAAACACGCAGATCATTAACATCCATGATCTCATCATTGGCATTTACCTCTTCTGGCCGACAATAAGCAAGGCATGTTTCAGCATATGGTGTACCCGGCTGTGTAATGAAAACGCGCACAGACATACCAGGAACATTTTGTTTTGCCAGTAATTCAGTAAGATACTGCGCAGCTGCGTCAGTGATATTAAGCATTTCGCTCTCCGGTAAATTTTGTCCGATTTTACTGGGTTTTTACCATAAAACCAATCCATAGTTATTTAGTCGGGTATTTCAATTCTATATTCACTCCTCAAATAAGCGTTATAAGAAATAAACCATTTTCTCGATATGCATCTTTTGCTATTGTGCGCCCAAATCTAATAATGCAGCCATAATAAATGGCAGTGATGAGAGCGATATGTATATATATGACAACTACGATCAGCGTATCGTAGATGAGCGAGTAGCTCAGTTCAAAGAACAAACAGAACGCTACCTTGCTGGTGGGTTAACCGAAGAGCAATTTTTACCGTTGCGTCTGCAGAATGGCCTTTATGTACAGCGCTATGCACCTATGCTGCGTGTTGCCGTACCTTATGGTTTATTATCAAGCACACAAGTACGCAAGCTGGCACATATCGCACGTACATATGACAAAGGTTACGCACACATTAGTACTCGAACCAATGTTCAGTACAATTGGCCAGAACTTAAGGATGTGCCTGAGATTCTAGCTGAGTTAGCTAGCGTTCAAATGCATGCCATACAAACCAGTGGTAACTGTATTCGTAATACCACCACAGACCAGTTTGCGGGCGTGACTCCAAACGAATTGGTTGATGCCCGCCCTTATTGTGAAATCATCCGTCAATGGTCGACCTTTCACCCTGAATTCGCCTTTTTGCCTCGTAAATTTAAAATCGCAGTGAACAGCCATTTATCTGATGACCGTTCAGCAACTATGCTTCATGACATCGGCATTAAAATAGTTAAAAACGATCAAGGTGAAATTGGTTTTGCTGTGTATGTTGGCGGCGGCCTTGGCCGTACTCCTATTGTAGCCTCTTTGGTTAAAGAGTTTTTGCCAGAAAAAGATCTACTCACTTACTTGGATGCTGTACTACGTGTTTATAATTTAAACGGTCGCCGTGACAATAAGTACAAAGCTCGAATTAAAATTCTTGTAAAAGCATTAGGTGTGGAAGCATTCGCTGAAAAAGTGGATGCAGAATGGCAGCACTTGAAGGATGGTCCAGGCACCCTCACCCAAGAAGAAATTGATCGTATTAAAGGTCACTTTACAGCCCCTGACTATGAAAAATTAACTGCCAGCAACTCACTTAAAGAGCAGCTAGCAGAGAACAAAGCATTCTCAAACTGGTATAAGCGCAACGTCAGTGAGCATAAAATCGAAGGCTATGCCATTGTAACCCTCACACTTAAGAAGTTAGGCACTCCACCTGGTGATATTACCGACAAGCAACTAGACGTGGTCGCAGATTTAGCAGACCGCTACAGCTTTGGTGAAGTGCGCAACACTCACGAACAAAATATTGTATTAGCAGATGTGAAACAGGATGAGTTATTTGCACTTTGGCAAGAAGCAAAAGCGGCCGGCTTTGCAACACCAAACCTTGGTCTGCTAACAGATATGATTTGCTGCCCTGGTGGTGACTTTTGTGCACTTGCAAATGCTAAGTCCATTCCTGTGGCAGAAGCATTGCAGGCGAAATTTGATGACTTAGACTATCTTCATGACCTTGGTGAAATTGATCTAAACATCTCTGGTTGTATGAACGCGTGTGGCCATCACCACATTGGTCACATCGGCATCCTAGGTGTAGACAAAAAAGGTGAAGAGTTTTACCAGGTTTCACTAGGTGGTGACTCTGGCCCTGATGCAACCATTGGTAAAATTTTAGGCCCTTCATTTGCGCGTGAGCAAATGCCTGAAGTTATTGAAAAAGTATTGGCGATTTATGTTGATCAACGCATTGAGGGTGAGCGTTTCATTGATACTTACCGTCGCGTTGGTCACAGCATTTTCAAGGAGCGTGTATATGCAAAATCTAATTAATCAAAATTCGACCCTTGAAAACAATTGGCAAATCGTTGTAGATCAAGCGTCAGAACTTCCTCAAGGTAACATTCTTGTTGAAGCCAGCTATTGGCTAGAGAATCAATCTGAACTATCTAAGCGCCCTAATGTTGGTATTTATTTAAATGGCGATGCGGATCTTGAGAGCCTTAAGGATGTACTCGACTCATTTGAAGTAATTGCTTTGAACTTCCCAGCTTTCGCTGATGGACGCGGCTACAGCTTGGCACGTCTACTTAAAGAGCGTTATCACTATAAAGGTGAAGTACGTGCCATTGGCGACGTTCTTATTGATCAGCTTTATTTCATGAAGCGCTGTGGGTTTGATACCTATCTCCTTAAAGACGGCCTTGAAGCTGAAAAAGCTCTGCAATATTTTTCGACATTCAGTGACCCGTATCAACTTGCTTACGACGTGCAAACTCCCTTGTTTCGCCGTAAAGCATAGTAAGTTAAAAAACAGCCTCATTTGAGGCTGTTTTTATTTTCCCCTTTACAGAATTTATGTTTTATATCAGGCTTAATCTGACTTACTTAGGGTTTAGCCATGGAACATAGTCTTTTCTTTTCGTTTTTTATTATCTTTAGTGGTGCTGCCATACTGGCAACTCTATCTCTATATACACACCAACCCATAATTATTGCTTACGTCGCACTTGGCATTATTGCCGGCCCCTCTGTTATGGGCTGGGTAAGTGATGCCCAACAATTAAGTGAAATAGCGCATATTGGTATCGTCTTTCTGTTGTTTTTACTTGGCCTTGATATGCAGCCCAAAAGCTTGGCTCATGTACTCAAAAAGGCAAGCCTAGTCGCTCTTGCAAGTTCATGTGTATTTTTTGCTGCTGGTTATGGCGCTGCCCTTGCTTTCGGCTTTTCTCAAACCGAAGCGCTGGTTACAGGCGCTGCATTGATGTTTTCTAGCACAATAATCGGGATTAAATTATTACCTACCACGGTTTTGCATCATAAACATATGGGCGAGTTAATGGTTGGCCTACTTTTATTGCAGGATATGATTGCGATCATTGTTTTATTGGTGCTCGGAAGTGCATCATCCGGCGGCGGTATTCAAGACTTCGCTCTGACTGCACTTGCTCTGCCATGTCTGATTGTATTTTCTTATGTTTGTGTGAAATTTGTAATACTCCCGCTGCTGGTAAAATTTGATTTGTTTCATGAATATCTATTTTTAATGGCCATTGGGTGGTGTCTAGGTTTAGCTGAATTAGGCGCATATCTTGGCCTATCAAAAGAAATGGGAGCATTTGTAGCGGGGATTACCTTAGCAACACACCCAGTGGCGCAATTTATGACAGAAAAATTAAAACCCATTCGAGATTTTTTCTTAGTATTATTTTTCTTCACACTGGGTGCTGGGTTTAAATTACATGTGCTTGCTGACATATGGCTTTACGCCATCATTCTAAGTGCCATTGTACTCATTATTAAACCAGTAGCATTTAAGTTATTACTAGGACTGCAATCGGAAAACAGCAAACTATCTTGGGATATAGGGTTTCGCCTTGGACAAATCAGCGAGTTTTCACTGTTAATTGCCTACTTGGCCATTGCTTCTAACTTAATCGGAGAGAATGCCGCGCACACAATACAGGCGACTGCGGTTATTACATTTATTGTTTCGACTTATATTGTGATTTTCAAATACCCAAATCCCATCGCACCATCTAGCAAGTTACGACGGGATTAGGGGTTATTTGAACTTAGTGCTTAAGAATAAAGCGTCCAGATATATTGCCTTTCAGCATTTGAGTCATGGTTTCGCTGAGCTCAGATTTTGAAATTTCAGTGCATGAGCTCAATAAATCTTTTAATTGCCATTCAGTGGCAATTTTAACCCATACTCCTTTTTTTCTGGCCAAGGGCAATTCAACAGAATCCACGCCGAGCAGGCTAATATCACGCAAAATAAATGGCAAAACTGTTGTGTTAAGTGACGGCGATGCCACCAGTCCACAGCATGCAACTACGCCTTGGTAATCAATCACCTTTAGAATACTTGCCAATACAGTGCCACCTGCAACATCGACTGCACCTGAATACTTAGGTTTAAGAAGCGGACGTTTTGAGTCATCAATAAAGTCTTCTCTTAATACGACATCTTGAGCTCCTAACGCTTTAAGATATACAAACCTATCAACTTTAGATGTAAGCGCATGAACCTGATAACCCAGTTTTGATAACAGAGATATCGCAATGCTGCCGACACCACCAGTTGCCCCTGATACTAAAATTGGCTTCGTTTTAGAAACTTGATTATTGATAAGTTTATCAACACATAGTGCTGCCGTAAGCCCTGCCGTCCCCCAAGCCATGGCTTCTTTTTCAGACAGGCTGTCAGGTAGTTTGATCACCCAATCACTTGGCACACGAATATATTCACCAAAACCACCAAAGGTATTCATTCCAAGATCATATCCAGTCACGATAACTTTAGTGCCCACTGGAAACTCACTGTGGTTAGACTCAACTACCTCGCCAGACGCGTCTATGCCAGGCGTATGAGGGAATTTTTGAGTCACACCTTTATTGCCAGAAAAAGACAATGCATCTTTATAGTTAACCGATGAATAGCTTACTTTAATTAAAATATCACCCGCAGGTAAATTGCTTAAATCAAACTCTTTTATTTCAGAGCTGTATTCGCCAGAAGCGTTTTCATCAACAACCAATGCACTGTATTTCATGAGAACCTCGCCTTACATATACCACTTATGAAACGCTAACTTATTAACAGCCGATTCAATTGACTGATACAAAGCACCTTGAGCACTCGCGCCTAAACGCTTTAATAAAGGTTTCTTCTGTTCACTTTTGAGCTCATAGACATCGGCTTCTTTGCAACGAGCTAACAGATAATCATCACTAGTAGAAACTATATCAACAAGATCTTGAGCGAGTGCATCTTGACCATACCAAACATCACCGTTGGCAACTTTTTCAAGATCAACCGATGGGCGATGCTGGTGAATAAAGTTTTTAAACAGAACGTGTACATCGGCTAAATCTTCTCTGAATTTTTCTCGGGCCTTATCTGTATTTTCACCAAAAACAGTTAGAGTACGCTTATACTCACCTGCCGTATGAACTTCAAAATCAATATCATTCTTTTTGAGCAGTTTATTAAAGTTTGGTAACTGCGCAATAACACCTATCGATCCAATTACAGCAAATGGTGCGGCAATAATCTTATCGGCCACCACTGCCATCATATAGCCGCCACTTGCCGCAACCTTATCAACACAAATAGTTAAAGGAATTCCCTGGGCTTTAATTCGATCAAGTTGAGAAGCTGCATAACCATATTGATGGACCATACCACCGCCACTTTCTACTTTAACAACTACCTCATCGACATGACCTTCCATGCTCAAAAGTGCGGTAATTTCGTCTTTTAACTGCTCACTCTGACTGGCTTTAATATCACCATTAAAATTGAGAACGTACACCTTCTCTCTTGGAGCTTGTTCTTCGTCTTTATTCTTCTTTTTTGCCTTATTTTCTTCTTTTTTAAGAGTTTTTAATTGTTTTTTATCAAGCACACTCTCTTGCAGTTTTTGTTTTAGCTTGCTTAGTTTTTCGTTCAAAAAGTGTACAGTTATATTTTCAGGTTTCGGTTTTTGCCCAGCACTGGCAACCAGTCCGATAATCATGGCAACCACCACTACAAATGTGACGGCTTTGGCCAAAAACAGACCATATTCAGATAAAAATTCCACATTACTTCCTTAATTAATAGCTTGGGCTAAGTGTAACCACTCTAATTCTTGGACACTAGCTTAGTCTTATAAAACATCGAAAGGTTATTCCCAGAAATTCAAACAATCGTATGATTAACTATTGACACCCAGAAGCACCTTGCTTAGTCTGACAATATCTGTGAAACACTCAGATGTGCTTGTCAGTTTAATCAGTACAAGCTTCTTTCTTACATTTTACAAAGGATCACGATATGACTTCAGTTGCTGACATCATTGAACAAATGAAAGCAAAATTTAATGCTGATGCTGCTGCTGGCATGGAAAACGTATTCCAATTCAGCATCGAAGATGGTGATGATTTTTTCGTTGCGGTTAATGACGGCAACTTCGAAATCGGTAGCGGTTCACACGACGACCCATCTGTAACTCTAATCATGAGCACTGAAACCCTAGTAGGTATCATGACTGGCGAAACTGACGGTATGCAAGCATTCATGGCTGGCCAGCTACGTGCTGAAGGCGACATGATGCTAGCGACTAAACTTGGTGAATTGTTCCCACAATAATCCAGTTTTACGCATGCATTAAAAAAGGGGCGTTAGCCCCTTTTTTAATGCATAAAAGAAATGTGTTTTGAACCTACCAACCATTTAGGGCTTGTTTTGCTTGTTCGTTAACTGGCTGTGCATCCAACCCATCATGAAAAAGCCTAACCTGATATATCGCACCATTAGCCATAGGCATATAAGTGGCCGTCCCGTATTTAGCCTGTACAAAGCCTAACCATTTTTTATTGGCAAACCACGGCCAGGTATCAACAAACTGAGAGCCTAGTAGGTCATAAGCATTTTCAGTCACTTGGTTTTCTTGCTCTAAAGATAAAAACCGACCGGAGATTCGATCTAATTTATAAGCAGGTAGATCCCCGTCGAACCAAGCGGAAACCTTAATAAGACGAACATCCAACTGCCATTGATCCCCTTGTAGTTGATAGAATTGCTTATTTTTTTCCCTCCCAACCAGTTCGACATCAAATTCCTGAGGTGCCACCTCAACAAAACGTAACGTTGCAATCACCTGGCCATCATCAACGACTTTATAGTGCAGCAAATTAAACGCAACTACTGCACTAATCGACATACCAAAGATTGCCAAAAACCCAAGAGTGCCTCGCAACCACTTCATAAACCAGTTTCTAGAAATCAACGCTTTCCCTGAAACATACAACAGTATCAAAGCAAGTAGCGCTAAAATTGCAATTAAAACATAGACTCCCATTAAGTCACCTTGTAACCCAGTTGCGCGATACTTTTGACAGCTAATGAAAGGATATCTTTTGCTGAAACATCAGACTGAGATACAGTTTCAATATAATACTCAATACTGGTTAGAACATCCGCCAAGACCTCTAAGCGAGCCTCATCAGCAGGAGCATCGCTATTTAAGACTCTTTCATTTAAATAGCGAATTGACATAGCTATGATCTCAGCGCACTGGGTTTCATTTAAGAAAATCAAAGCACCTTTAACCCCCGCCAGCGCTTGCCCAATATTAGCCAAGTGAAGTTTATCACTGCTTTCTACAAAAGAAGCCACTGCCCGCTTTGAAATCGCAAGCCCTGAATGAATCTCATCAAACAAAACAATCCGCGCCTCAAAATAGTGGCCGGCACCAATAATTTGCTGCTGCTCATGACTGCCGCGAGTTTGACGGCCAAATTTCTCACTAGCCAGTTCTACTTCAAGTAACGCATCTGCAATACCTGCAAGTGCAATCACTTTTTCTTCCGTTGACAAGCTAACAAGTGCTATCACATTGTTTAATTGCCCTTCTATTCTTTGGCCTAGTGCATCTTGGTTAATCACTTTAAGTACATTTGCCATGCGTTGCAGGCGAGCTTTTAGTTCATCAAAATCATTATCACTCAATGACCCTCGCTCAGCTAAATCCAATGCTTCCTTAACATTTTGTACTTCTTCTTTAAATGCTTTTGCCAATGTATCAAAAGAGCCGATATCTGGCCCAGACAATAACTTACGCTCAATCTTAAGTTGATCTTCAGTTACGCTAGAGCGGATGGCATAAGCTAGCTTAATGTCACCAATTAGACCGCCTTGCTGCGGAGAAAGACTAATGATGTGCAGCAAGTCTTTATGTAATTCGTTTGCCGCTTGGCTTGTAAACACCTTTACCCCATTTTTGATCATGCTTCGCATTAAAATATCAACACGAGCAAATAGCATTCGACGAGCAAGGGTCAATTCATATTCATCATCTGCCATCGCCTGTAAAGCCGCCAAGCAAGACCACCAAAATGGCCACGCCATGGTGCCTCTCAACCCTCTCTCAAGTAATACCAAAGAGCGCTGAATAAGCTTAAAACCAACAATAGGATTCTGATCTTTTAAAACCCGCAAAAGCCCTGCTTGAAACATTAATCTCAAGCGAGGCAGGTGCGGTTTAACATTGAAATTAGGTTTTTCAACGGCGGGCAACTTAGGGCGTAAATTCACCTTAAAGAAATGTGATTCAGTGATTGGCCTGTGACCACCTACTTTTCGTACCATATTAATTGCGGGTACAAGCAGTATCGGGTGATCAACTTCTTGCTCCATCAATACATTAATGTATTGAGTTAGACCAATTAAAGCATGCCCCAGGACATCCAGTTTAATCGCTTGTTTAACTGCCCCATCACCAATAAGCGACAAGATTTCAGTGGCCAATGCATCGGCACCTGATAACTCAAGCAGCTTAAATGTTCCACGGGCAAGATTAATCTCATCCGCAAATAATTTAAGATGGGCAGCGTCGGCGCTTTCACTAAACTGAGAAAGATAGTTTTCTGCTTTTTGTAATGTCGTTTCGAGCTCTTTACGCACAAGACCAATCGAAACGCTAATGTTAGAAACTTGATTCATATGAGCCTAAATACTCATGGCACAATAGTGCTTTTTTATAATAATTATCATTAAGGTCATTCTAACCTTAAAAACTCGGTAAATCATTGATTCAATTCTCGAAGCCCAGCTACTTATGCCACAGAACTTTTTCACACTTACCAGACAGCATCTCTAAAAATGCAGCATGACTGGTTGATTCTTCTGTACTAACACCATAAACAGGTAAATTTGCCGCTATTGATGGGTCGACAATTAGACTTTTAAGAATCTCTTGTTCGCTAGGCTCATCAGATTCTTCGTCTTTACTATCAAGCGTTAAATCAGTCTGTCCACCCGTCATTAGCAAATACACATCTGCTAATATCTCAGAGTCTAAAAGTGCGCCATGCAGTTCACGATGACTATTATCGATACCGTAACGGCGACACAGTGCATCCAAGCTATTTCGCTGGCCTGGGTGCATTTGACGAGCAAGTGTAAGGGTATCTAATACTGTGCAGATATCCGCCGTTTTTGGGTAGCCCGTTAATGCAGCGAACTCTCGATCCATAAACCCCACATCAAACGGGGCATTATGAATAACAAGCTGAGCGCCTTTTATGAACGAGATAAAGTCATCTGCTACTTGCGAAAAAAGCGGCTTATCTTCTAAAAATTCATCCGTAATGCCATGAACCTCCATGGCTTCCGGATCAACTAGGCGCTGTGGATTGATGTATTGATGGTAATGCTTGCCTGTTAGCTTTCTATTAACTAACTCTACACAACCAATCTCAATTATTTTATGGCCTTCACCAATACCTGTTGTTTCTGTATCCAGTACTATTTGACGCATGTTGATCCTTTTAGTAACTGCTCAACACCTTTATTAGCTAACTGATCAGCCTTTTCATTACCCGGATGACCTGAGTGGCCTTTGACCCAATGCCAATTAATACTATGTGTAGAAATAGCCTTATCTAATCGCATCCAAAGGTCTTGATTTTTAACTGGCTGCTTGGCCGCTGTTTTCCAGCCACGCTTCTTCCAATTCTCCATCCACTCAAGCACGCCTTTTCTTAAATATTCACTATCGGTAGTCAGTTCTACGGCACATGGTCTGGTTAACAGCTCTAGACCCGCAATAGCCGCCATCAGTTCCATTCTGTTATTTGTAGTATTCAACTCACCACCAAATAGCTCTTTTTCGTTTGAGCCAAAACGCAACCAAGCCCCCCAGCCTCCCGGCCCGGGATTCCCCTTACAAGCACCATCAGTATACATTTCAACGACTTGGGACACTTAAACCTCTTGCACTAGTGGTAGCAACCGGAATTCTACGGCCACCCAAAGCCCTCCATTGTGGCCGAATTGGGGTTCTTCCTGCAACCAATTTACGTGCAAGCAACATATATACACCAGCCCCAGGTAAGCCAATATAACCCAATAAACGATCCAGCTGGCGTGATAGTCGAGGAAAGTACTTAAGCATTACCGGAGGAGCGTATTGCAGCTGTTGAACCTGCTCAACTCTAAAGCCCAGCAGCGTTAACCAGTCGACCAACCTAGATTGTGAAACAAAGCGCCCTTTAGGTGCCAAGCTATATTTTGAAAAAACACGCCCTAAACCCCAGGTGCTGTAAGGATTAAAACCAACAATAACAAGGTAGCCATTTGGCACAACAATACGAGCGGCTTCTCTTAAGCACTGATGGGCAGCGCCTTGGTGCTCAAAAATATGATGTGAAACCACACAGTCGACACTATTTTCGCGAAAAGGAAGTGCCTCATAATCAACCTGCAACTGATTGTTTTTCTGATGCGAAGCGAAAAAATGATGCCTCAGTGTAGTGGTCTTCACTATCGACTGATTAAAGGCACTTAGTTGCAAAAGATAATGGCCATGCAAATCAGGCATGAGCGCACTTAACGCCTCAACCTCAAGGGGCCAAAGGTGTTTTGCCGCCTTTGTATCCTGCCAACCCTTATTCATAACCCCATTCCCTGAGACAGCTTACCCATTTAAACAAAACCCAACTTGACCCTTTACACGGGTATTCATACACTGCCCGCATATTTTTATATCGGTATTTACAATTGTTTTCACGCATTTTTATCACACTAAGCGCATCTTTTTTTCTAAGTGGTTGTAATTTAATCAAACCCAACATAGATCAAACAAATGCTTATCAAGCTCCAACCTTACTCATTGATCAACAATTACCTGAAATTCGCGACCCTGAAGTAGATGAATCGACTGTTATTATCGAGGCAGAGCCAGAGGTCAGTGATTTATGGCAAAGAGTGCGAAACCAATATCAGTTAGACAGCGATCTTGATAATAACGCTATAACAGCTCAATTAAACTGGTTTAAACGCCATCAATCTTACATTGATAGGGTGTCTTTAAGAGCTGAGCGTTACCTGTACTTTATTATGGAGCAAATTGATGTCAGGGATATGCCAGGTGAAATAGCCCTTCTTCCAATTGTAGAAAGTGCTTTTGACCCGTTTGCTTATAGCCATGGAAGAGCCTCTGGCGTATGGCAATTCATACCCAGCACAGGACACATTTACGGTTTAAATCAAGATTGGTGGTATGACGGGCGCAGAGACATACGCCGTTCCACCATAGGCGCACTAAAGTTCCTAAAAGGGTTGTCTCGTGAATTCAAGAGCGACTGGATGCTTGCCTTAGCTGCTTATAACTCAGGTGCCGGCACTGTTAGAAAAGCGATACGCAAAAATAAGCGCAAAGGGCTGCCTACTGACTTTTGGTCACTTTCTTTACCCAAAGAAACAAGGGATTACGTCCCCAAGCTTATTGCACTGGCTAAGTTAGTTGCAGACCCTGAGAAGCATGGTATCACCCTACCCTTTATTGCCAATAAACCCTATTTTGCAGTGGTAGATACCGGCAGCCAAATGGACTTAAGCCAAGCAGCGCTTATGGCAGGGGTAGAATTGGAAGAGATCTATAAACTCAACCCCCAATATAACCAATGGGCAACCAGTCCAAACGGACCCCATGAGATATTAGTACCGATTGAAAATAAAGAACAAATTGAACAACAACTAGCCGAAGTCGAGCCGCACCAACGTATTAAATGGCAAAGATATAAGGTAAGCAGTGGTGATTCGTTAATATCGATCGCAAAGAAATTCCACACCACGCCCGATGCGCTTAAGCAGGTTAACCCTATCCAAGGGAATCTATTGCGCATTGGGGATATGCTGCTCATCCCAACCGCATTTAACAACCTAGCTAGCTATACTTATTCGGCTAAAAACCGCAAAAGCACGAAGCAAAATAATACCCGCGGGCCAAAAGGTTCGTCTAAAATCAGTCACTCAGTACAAAGCGGTGATAGTTTTTGGAGCTTATCAAAAGAGCACAAAGTATCCGTTAAAAGCATCGCACGATGGAACGGGATGGCCCCAAAGGATCCTTTAATTCCAGGCCAAAAGCTTGTTATATGGTCACAAACACAAAACGGCTGGGGCAAGCAGAATCGAGAAGTCATTCGTAAAATCCGCTATCGCGTACGCAACGGTGATAGCCTACATCGTATTGCCGATAAATTTAATGTGAGTGTGAAAGACATTCAGCGCTGGAATCAAATTCAAAAAAGAAAATACCTCCAGCCAGGTGATGAACTCATTCTTTATGTGGATGTCACACAAGCAGGCTAGTTATCAGCTTTGTCTTAGCACTAGGTATCTGTTAACTTAACGACATCCATAACAATAAGAAACAAGCATGCAAAGCTACTTTTTACAGCGGTTATTGCTAATCATCCCTACGTTCATTGGGATAACACTATTAGTATTTACTTTAACTCGCCTTGTTCCGGGTGGACCCATTGAGCGTATGCTGGCTGAAGCCCAGTTTTCTAACTCAGCCACTTCTTCGAGCACCAATGGCTTTGGCTCTCAAAGTTTAAGTGAAGATCAGCTTGATCAACTAAAAGCTTATTATGGTTTTGATAAGCCGATCGTCAGTAGCTACTTTGAGTGGCTGTGGAAAATTTTAAAGCTCGATCTTGGTGAATCCACTCGCTATGGTGAGCCGGTTTGGGAAAGCATCAAAGACAGACTGCCAATATCAATTTTTTATGGCGTCACAACCATGATACTCACCTATTTAATATGCATCCCCCTAGGTATCGTTAAAGCCATTAAGCACGGCACGCCATTCGATCACGCCTCTTCCGCATTTATTTTTATTAGCTACGCGGTGCCTGGCTATGTCATTGGTATAGCTTGCATCGCTTATTTTGCCGTTCATTTGGAATGGTTCCCCTTAGGCGGTTTTGTGAGTGACGAATTTGAATATCTATCAACATGGGAAAAAGTAAAAGATCTTCTTAATCACGCTGCACTCCCATTAATTGCTTATATGATGGGCTCACTAGCCGTCATGACGTTCATGATGAAAAACGCTTTAATGGAAAACCTAGCAGCCGATTATGTTAGAACAGCCACAGCAAAAGGCTTTAGTTTCAAACAGGCTGTAACACGCCATGCACTACGAAACAGCCTAATACCTCTTGCCACACATTTCGGACAAAATATTGGAGTTATATTGGGAGGCTCTTTCCTAATAGAAAAAATATTTAACATTGATGGTATAGGGCTACTTGGCTACGAAGCACTTGTCGAGAGGGATTACCCTGTCGTCATGGGAATACTTGTCATCTCCGCTGTCCTGTACTTAATTGGCAACATACTCAGTGATATTTGCGTAGCATGGGCAGACCCTAGAATTCGCTTTGGGGAGAATAAGTAATGTTTTCACCTCAAGCTAAGCGCAGATGGCAAAGATTTAAAAGTATTAAACGTGGCTACTACTCTTTTATCACAATTTGTATTCTTATTTTTGTTAGCCTGTTTGCAGAAATATGGGTAAACAATCGCCCTATCATTATTCAATATAACAATACTTTGTACTTTCCCAGTTATGGCGACATCATACCGGGCAATACTTTTGGTTTAGATTACAACTGGGAAACCAACTACCAAGAACTCAAACAATCATTTAAAGAAAAGCCCGAATCCGGCAATTGGATGATCAGCGCGCTGATCCCTTACAATCCATTTGAAAATCATTTTATCGAAGGTGAATACCCACCATACGCCCCCTCTTTTGAAAACAAACATTATCTTGGCACCGACATGGCAGGAAGGGATATTCTATCGCGTATCATTTATGGCTTTCGAATTGCAATTTTGTTTTCACTTTTCCTTTTAGTTATCACTTATGTTATCGGTATTTTGATTGGAGCCCTCATGGGGTTTCTCGGCGGTACGTTTGATTTAATTTTTCAGCGAGTCATTGAGATTTTATCCAATGTGCCAATCTTATATATCATCATGATAGTCGCATCCATTATCACCCCTAACTTTTGGACGCTGGCTTTAATGTTAGGAGCATTTAGCTGGATGGGACTAACATGGTATATGCGCACTGAAACCTATCGAGAAAACACACGAGAATATGTATTAGCCGCTCGTTCAATTGGTGCATCAAACTGGAGGATTATGTTTAAACATATACTTCCGAACTCTGTTTCAATTCTAATTACTTTCTTCCCATTTTCAGTTGTAAGCGGCATTACTGCATTGACCAGCTTAGATTACCTAGGTTTCGGTTTGCCTGCGCCCACCCCTAGCTGGGGTGAATTATTACAGCAAGGTACAAATAATTTAGATTACCAATGGATAGCAGCTTCAGCGGTCGTTGCACTAACTATTGTACTAACACTTGTCACATTTATTGGTGAGGCTGTTCGAGAAGCCTTTGATCCTAAAAAGCATTCCTACTTTAGCTGAGAAATTGCCCATGAAAATAATAAAAAGCGTTTTGTTTCTATTCTGCCTCTTAGCAAATCATTTTTCATTTGCACAAAGCAGCTCACTGCCTTCTGACTTAAAGTGGGAAACAAACAATACAGCCCCAGTCTGGGCAGAGCCAAAAGCATTAAAAGGCGGTGTTTTTACCGAGTTTATGCTTACATTTCCACCCACATTAAGAACAGTTGGGCCTGATTCAAATAGCTCATTTAGATCATATATTAATGCTAACCAATTAGGCCTTGTTGGCATGCACCCCAATACATTAGAGATTATCCCGCAACTAGCTACATCATGGGCGTATGGAAAAGATGGAAAAACTGTCTTCTACAAACTTGACCCTGCCGCAAGGTGGAGTGATGGCCAAGCGGTCACTGCCGATGACTTTTTATTTACACTTGAATTTATGCGTTCGCCACACATTAACGCTCCTTGGTACAACAACTATTACACCGAACAAGTTATCGATATCGCAAAATATGACACTCATACTATTTCAATAACAGGTGCGGTTGCACATCCAAAGGAAGACTTACACTACTATTATGGTATTGGCCCTACCCCAAAACACTTCTACAAAAAAATTGACGAAAATTGGATTAAGGATAACAACTGGTCAATCGTACCTAATACAGGCCCTTACCAAATTACAAAAATCAAAAAGGGCAAGCAAGTTGAATTCACCCGCAAACAAGACTGGTGGGCCAAAGATTATAAATACAACCAAGGCCGCTTTAATGTCGACAAAGTTATCATTAAGGTCATCCGTGATGTCAATATTGCCTATAGCCACTTTGAAAAAGGTAATCTTGATACTTTTGGGTTGGTTCAGCCGGAATTTTGGCACAACAAAGCTAAAGGCATGCTGTATGACAAAGGTTTTGTTGAAAAATTCTTTTTTTACAATGACACCCCAAGATCAAGCTCGGGCTTCTTTTTGAATCAAGATAATGAAATATTAAAAGACAAAAACGTCCGCCTAGCACTAAGTCATGCGCTTAACTTTGATAAGGTAATCAACACCGTCTTGCGTGGCGATTATGAAAGGCTTCAAACCTTTCACACAGGTTATGGTGAATATTCAAATGAAAGCATTAACGCTCGTGAATTTAATTTAGATAAAGCAAATCAACTGCTAAACGATAGCCCTTGGTCAGTGCGTGGAGGTGATGGCATTAGAACCAATAACGGTAAACGTTTAAGTCTTGATTTATCTTATGGCAGGAAAGAGCATAGCGAACGCTGGTCAATACTCAAGCAAGATGCCTTAAAAGCAGGAATCGAGATCAATCTTGTTTTGCAAGATTCATCATCACACTACAAAACCATCATGCAAAAACAACATCAAATCGCCTCACTTGGTTGGAGCACTGGATTTAGACCGGCATATTGGCAACACTTTCACAGTGAAAATGCCCATAAACCACAAACCAATAATGTCACCAACATGGACAACCCAGATCTTGATAAAAAGATCATGCAATATCGCAGCGAAACAAATAAAGACCTACGTATAAAGCTGGCAAAAGAAATAGAACAAATGATTCATGATTCAGCGGCATTTATTCCAGATTTCAAAGTACCTTACACCCGCGGCGCTCATTGGCGCTGGATAAAATTCCCGAAAATACCGGGCACAAAAACCAGTGATACCCTGTATTCTCCATTCTCTGACGGTGGGATATTCTGGATTGATAACCAAGTAAAAATTGAAACAAAAACGGCACGAAAAAGTAAAACTCAATATCCTGCCGTCAATAAAACTTTTGAGCAGTTCAGGGTCGCGACACCATGAGCAAAAAGGAACACCTACTAAGCGTTAAAGATCTTTGCGTTGACTTTGAAACTGACCAAGGCACGTTAAATGTTCTTGATCATGTTAGTTTTGATATTGAAAAAGGAAAAACCCTTGGCTTAGTGGGTGAATCAGGCTGTGGGAAAAGTGTTACATCCTTAGCCATTATGAAATTATTACCTCAACCAGCGGGTAAAATCCGCTCAGGTGCAGTTTCATTTAAAGATATCCCATTGTCTAGCTTGGCAGCTGAAGAACTGCGACAAATACGCGGCAACCGAATTGCCATGATTTTTCAAGAACCTATGACTGCATTAAACCCAGTTAAATCTATTGGCAAGCAAATCATCGAGGTATTTGAATTACACAGGCCAGAGCTCACAAAAAAACAAATGCTTCAAGAAACCATCAGTGTACTAGATAAAGTGGGTATCCCTGATGCGCAAAAGCGAATATCTGAATACCCCCATCAACTGTCAGGAGGGATGCGTCAAAGAGTCATGATTGCAATGGCTTTAGCCTGTAAACCCGACTTGTTAATAGCTGACGAACCAACAACCGCACTTGATGTGACTATTCAGGCTCAGATACTCGACCTTATGCAGTCCCTGCAAAAAGAATACGGCATGGGTATTCTTTTCATCACACACGACCTGGGTGTTATTGCGCAACTATGTGATGACGTAGTGGTTATGTATGCAGGTAGAGTAGCTGAGAAATGCAGTGTAGAAGCGTTATTCAAACAGCCAAAGCACCCTTATACAAAAGGACTTTTAAACTCTATACCAAAATTAAATCAACCTAACAAAAGCCGCTTAAACACCATTGAAGGTCAAGTGCCAACCTTGCAGAACATGCCACAAGGCTGTCGCTTTTATAACCGCTGCCCTTTCAAACAAGATAACTGTAAAACACTAGACCATTCTTTTATCAACCAAAAAGGCAGCCATTATGTCAACTGCCTCCACTGGGATAAGTTTTAATATGGCTCAAGACAATCTATTAACCATTTCAGGCTTATCAAAGTTCTTCCCTGTTAGCTCTAAAGGATTGTTTAGTACCAAGCAATATTTGCGTGCCGTCGACAATGTAAGCCTGACCGTTAAAGCTGGTGAAACTCTTGGTATTGTGGGTGAATCTGGTTGCGGTAAAAGCACACTTGCTAAAACAATTGCAAGATTATATGAAGCAACAAGTGGCAATATCTTTTTTAAAGGTCAAAATTTAACGCAACTCTCTCAAAAGCAACTGCGTTCAATTCGACCTAAGATCCAGTATGTCTTTCAGGACCCCTACGAATCACTAAACCCAAGACACACTATTGGCAGCATACTAGAAGAGCCTTTTGTCATTCATACAAATCTGAGTTCACAAGAAAGACAGGCAAAAGTAAAACTTTTATTATCTCGTGTCGGCATGCCCGAGCACGCAATTAATAAATACCCTCATGAGTTTTCAGGTGGGCAAAGACAAAGGATCGGCATTGCCCGAGCAATAGCACTGGAGCCAGAATTGCTTATATGTGATGAGCCGGTTTCTGCTCTTGACGTTTCAGTGCAATCGCAAATTATAAATTTATTAATTGATTTACAACGTGAAATGAATCTAGCCATTTTATTTATTGCTCATGATTTGGCGGTAGTGAAGCACATTTCAGACCGAATAAGTGTCATGTATTTAGGTTCAATTGTTGAAACTGCCGATAGTGATGTGATTTTTAACAAGCCAAATCATCCTTATACCCAGTTTTTACTCGACGCCATACCCACTCCAGACCCGACACTTAAAAGAGTAAAAAAAAGGATTTCAGGAGAACTACCATCTCCTATCTCGCCACCTTCAGGCTGTCACTTTAATACCCGCTGTCCAATAGTGAAACCTGACTGCCACAGAACAAGACCACAATTAATTGTTACAGACAGTCAAGACCACCAAGTGGCTTGCCACTATCATCAACAATCTTTTGAAAATTGGGAATCACCATGGGACTACTAAGCGGCAAAACCGCATTAATTGTGGGTATCGCCAGTAAGAAATCCATCGCCTACGGCATTGCAAAAAGCTATCATGAACAAGGTGCAAAACTGGCTTTCACCTATCAAAATGAAAAATTAAAAAGCCGTGTTGAAGGTTTTGCTGAAGAATTTGGGAGCGACCTAGTCTTTGCATGCGATGTAGCAATTGATGAAGAAATAAACCAGCTTAAAGATAACGTATGCCAGCAATGGCCTTCGTTGGATATTCTTGTTCATTCCGTAGGTTACGCACCCGCCCACGAACTTGAAGGGGATATGGTCGATGTATCAACACGTGAAGGCTTTAGAATTGCTCACGATATCAGTAGTTATAGCTTAATCGCCCTCACATCAGCCTTTAAAGATCACTTAAGTGAAAGCGCCTCTGTACTTACATTGACGTATCACGGCTCGACACAAACTTTACCCAATTACAATGTCATGGGTATGGCCAAAGCAAGCCTAGAAGCCGGTGTACGCTATTTAGCAAGCAACCTAGGGCCTAGCGGTATACGCGTAAATGCGATCAGTGCAGGGCCAATCCGCACGCTTGCCGCCTCAGGAATTAAAAGCTTCCGCAAAATGCTTAAAGATAATGCGCAGCGAGCGCCATTACGCAGAAACGTAACCATAGAAGAAGTAGGTAATACTGCCATGTTCCTAGCATCAGATTTAGCTAGCGGCATTACAGGGGAGATTCTATATGTTGATGCCGGTTTTAACACTTGCGCAATCTCTTCAGCACAAATGCTTGAGCAAGACTAAACCTAAGCAAACAAAAAAAGGGCCTTAGGCCCTTTTTTTGTTTGTAACTTAATGCAAATTAATTTTTATCAATATCCGCACCATCTAGTTGATGCTGATAAAACGCTTTATATTCGTTATAAGATTTAGTGCGACTCACTTTTTGCAGCTCGTCATCAGTTTGCGCAATGACAACATCACGATTAATGGCATCTAAGCGAACCAATGCTTTATTGCCCGCTTTGGTATCAACCAATTTAAATGACCCGTTACCGGCATTTAAAGGCAATGCGAATGCAGCTTGAACAATTTGTTGCTGTGCACCTGTAAACTCACGAGTTTTATTTTTAACCGACTGCCAAGTGGCTGTATATTCACCAGCAACTGCCTTCGCAATCGCTTCTTCAGCCTGCTGTTCAACTAGCTCACTTGCTTTACGGTTTACTAATTGTGAGTTGATTTGAGTTTTAACGTCAGCCAATGGCTTAACCGTAGACTCAATAAATTCATTTAAATGAATAACCACAGCATGACCATCGCTCAACTCAATCACTTCGCTGTTAGAACCATCATTTAAAACAACATCAGAAAAAGCAGACATAATAACCTGACGATTCGCTGCTACACCTTTACCACCAACTTCAGAGAAAGGCCCTTCCGTTTTAATGGTTAAATTAAGTGCTTTTGCAGGTACGTCTATATTATTTGAAGAGAAGGCCTCATCTTTTAAAGTCTCTAGGGCTTCAAGGTATTCAACCTGCACAGCCTCTTGACGTAAATCATCTTCAATTGAATCCTTAAGAGCTTCAAAAGCGGCCAACTCAGGCTGACGAACATCCAATAGCTTGATTAAGTGCAAACCATCGCGTGTTTCAACAACTTCAGAAACCTGATCTTTTTGTAGGCCAGATAAAGCCTGAGCAAATGCATCTTCATAGATCTCATCATTAGCAAAGCCTAAATCACCACCGGCATATTTAGATGTATCATCTTCTGAGTATTCTTTTGCTAAATCTTCAAATGCTTCACCAGAACTGAGCTTACCTTGAATCTCAGTCATGGTTTTTTGTGCCGCCTCATCACTTGATAGCAATAAAATATGAGCAGCACGATATTCTTTTTTACTTGCGGCTTGCGCTTCCATCTCAGAATAACGCTCAGCTACTTCATCTTCACTAATTGAGATATTTTTAGCCAAATCATCACGTTTTAATTCAACGTAATTAATACTGACTTTATCCTGAGTCATGTATTGCGCTTTATTTTGCTCATAGAAATCAGCAATTTCCTCGTCAGACACTGATACTTCTTTTTTAGCATCGGCCAACAAAAACTCTACATATGAAAAATCACGTTCTTGAGATTCAAGCTTAGCTGCCAGCTTAGCCTCGTATGGGGTTGCAAAACTACTACCCTGCCAAGCATTTTGAGCCTGCTGTGTGGATAAAGAAGTTCGTAGTAATTCGCGATAAGTACTGCGAGTAAAACCTGCACTGCGCAAAGCTAGATCGTAACTATCACGATTAAACTGACCATTTACTTGGAACTCTGGAGACTGAAGAATAATTCTATCAATTGCTGCGTCAGAAAAATAAACACCCGCATTTGCAGCTGCTTGCTTAAATAACGCTTCATTTATTAGGCTTTCCAGTGCTGATTCACGAAGCATTTCATCTTTGATCATTGAAGGGTCAAAGTTTTCGCCAAACTGAGCTTGAAGACGACGCTTTTGCATCTGAACCATTTGCTGGACCTGATACTCAGTAATTTCTTCACCATTTACTTCAGCCGGTGCATCTTCACCACCACCTAAAGCAACAATACTTTCAATACCAAATAGCGCAAACGTTAAAATTATTAGACCTACTATAATTTTAGCAGCAACACCTTTAGAGCCATCTCGAATAGCCTGCAGCATGGAACAATCAACCTTTCTTAGAATTCTTCTTACTAGATAAAAAAAAGCGCACCAAGGAGATGCGCCTTTTATAATACTTAAATTAACAGCTCACACTGTTATTGAGTATTTTAGTTTACTGCATCTTTCAATGCTTTACCTGGCTTGAAGCCTGGAACTTTGGCAGCTGCAATTTGAATTGGCTGACCAGTTTGAGGGTTACGACCAGTACGGGCAGCACGCTCTTTAACCGCAAAAGTACCAAAACCAACAAGAACCACTTGATCACCGTCTTTTAATGCAGTTGTGATTGCATCTACAGTGGCATCCAAAGCACGACCTGCAGCCGCTTTTGGAATGTCTGCAGAAGCAGCAATTGCATCAATTAATTCAGATTTATTCACACGTATCCCCTTTACCAAAATTGGTTATTATAGATATAAACCGGTATCGCTAAGCGCTGTAGCATAGACCTAGATAGAACGCTGAAAGGTATACCAGCGCCAAGCCGAGTGTCAACCGCTTAGTTAGTTTTTATATTAATGAGTACTCAATCGACCCTGCTGATTTTGCTGGGTTGCGGCTTCCTTTTCAATAACTGAAGCAACATTTTTTTCAAGATTGCCTGTTAATGCAACATCAAGTACTTCATCTACCCATTTTACAGGAATGATTTCTAATTCCTGCTTAATATTATCTGGAATCTCTTTTAAATCTCGTTCGTTCTCTTCTGGAATTAAAACCGTCTTAATTCCACCGCGGTGAGCGGCAAGTAATTTTTCTTTCAGACCGCCAATTGCTAGCACCTTGCCCCGCAATGTGACTTCACCTGTCATAGCCACGTCTGAGCGCACCTGTGTATTGGTTATAACAGACATTAGAGCCGTTACCATACCCACACCCGCACTTGGACCATCTTTTGGCGTAGCGCCTTCAGGAACATGTATATGAAGATCGTGAGTTTCAAAGAAATCCACTGGTAAGCCAAGACCTTCTGAGCGACTTTTAACCACTGTTAAAGCAGCTTGGATAGACTCTTGCATTACATCACCTAGGGAGCCTGTTTTAACAACACGCCCTTTGCCCATAGAAATTGCAGATTCAATGGTTAATATTTCACCACCCACTGACGTCCATGCTAAACCTGTCACCTGTCCCACTTGATGCTCTTCTTCTGCCAGACCATAGCGGAATTTTTGCACACCTAAATAATGCTCGATCTGCTCAGGTTTAATATCACCATCAAGTTCAGTATCTTTTGCCATGACATTTTCTTTAACTACTTTACGGCAAATTTTAGCCATTTGGCGCTCAAGACCACGCACGCCTGCCTCTTTAGTGTAATGGCGAACAACATGACGCAAGCTCTCTTCTGACATAGATAATTCAGAAGCCTTAACACCATTTGCTTTCATCTGTTTTGGCAACAAATAGCGCTGACAAATACTCACTTTCTCATCTTCGGTATAACCTGGGATGCGAATGATCTCCATGCGATCCAACAATGGAGCTGGAATATTCATACTATTAGCCGTACAAACAAACATTACCTCTGATAGATCAAAGTCTACTTCAAGGTAGTGATCACTGAACGTGCTATTTTGTTCAGGATCCAAAACTTCTAATAGCGCACTGGCAGGATCACCACGATGATCCATACCCATTTTGTCAATTTCATCCAACAAGAAAAGTGGGTTTTTAACACCTACTTTATTAATTTTTTGAATTAACTTACCTGGCATTGAGCCAATATAAGTACGGCGATGCCCACGGATCTCAGCTTCGTCGCGCACCCCACCTAATGCCATGCGAACATATTTACGATTAGTCGCTTTTGCAATCGAACGACCCAGAGAGGTTTTACCTACCCCTGGTGGACCCACCAAACATAAAATATTACCAGTGGATTTCTTCACACGTTTTTGTACTGCGAGATACTCAAGTATGCGCTCTTTAACTTCATCCAGACCAAAGTGGTCTTCATTCAGAATTTCATCTGCAAGATCAATGTTATTGCGCGTCTTGCTTTTACTCTTCCAGGGTACACCCAGCATCCAATCTAAATAACCACGTACAACAGATGCTTCTGCTGACATGGGTGACATCATTTTTAATTTATTTAATTCGGCTTCTGCTTTTTCTTTCGCCTCTTTAGGCATTCCAGAATCGTCAATTTTATTTTGCAGGTCTTCTAATTCATTAGGCACATCATCCATATCACCTAATTCTTTTTGAATAGCCTTCATTTGCTCATTCAAATAATATTCGCGCTGGCTTTTTTCCATTTGCTTCTTAACGCGACCACGGATTCGTTTTTCGATATCCAACAAATCCACTTCAGACTCAATTAAGGCCATCAGGTGCTCTAAACGATCACGCTCAGACACCATTTCTAATATTGCTTGTTTTTCATCAAGTTTAAGGGATAAGTGGGCGGCAATTGTATCCGCTAAACGCCCTGCTTCCTCAATGCTTTCAATGGAGGCCAGTACTTCACTTGGCACCTTTTTACTCATCTGTACAAATTGATCAAACTGCTGAACTACCGCCTTAACTAAGACAGATTGCTCACGCTCAGCTAGAGATTCAATTTCTAAGAATGAAGATTCCGCTTGATAAAAATCTTCAGCTTCTTGAAAACCTGTCACTTCAGAACGATGCAAGCCTTCAACCAAAACTTTCACAGTGCCATCAGGCAGTTTTAAAAGCTGTAATACCGAGGCAACCGTGCCTACATTATAAATATCAGCCTCAGTTGGCTCATCTGTAGTGGCGTTTTTCTGAGCAACCAAAAGGATCTTTTTACCGCCTTCCATTGCAGACTCTAAAGCCTTGATGGATTTGTCACGACCGACAAATAAAGGGATAACCATGTGAGGATAAACAACTACATCTCTAAGAGGCAGTACTGGAAGTGTTTCTGTTGTCATAAATTACCTTGTGCTTAGCAGTGCACTGAACATAGGCTTAAGATGGGGATAAAACAGATAGAATACAAGGCCAAAACATAAAAAAAGGGGCCGATTGGCCCCTTAGTTTGTTTTAAGCATCATCCGGTGCGACTTTTGCACCTTCTGTTGACTCATAAATAAACAATGGTTCGTTATCACCTTTGATAACCGCATCATCAATTACCACTTTGGATACATGATCCTCAGATGGGATTTTATACATACTATCAAGTAATATGCCTTCCATAATTGAGCGCAAACCACGTGCACCGGTTTTACGCTCCATCGCTTTATTTGCGACCGCAGATAAAGCTGAATCACGAAACTCCAGCTCAACATCTTCCATCTCAAATAAAGCCTGATATTGCTTAACCAAGGCGTTTTTAGGCTCAACCAGTATTTGGATCAGTGCAGCCTCATCTAGCTCATCAAGTGTCGCCACTACAGGCAAACGACCAATAAACTCAGGAATCAAGCCATACTTCACTAAATCCATGGGCTCAACATTCTTAAGTAGCGAGCCCACTGACTTAGTATCATCCTTAGCTTTTACGATTGCATTAAAGCCAATACCGCTTTTTTCGGTTCGATCACGAATAATCTGATCTAAACCGGCAAACGCACCACCACAAATAAACAAGATATTACCTGTATTTACTTGTAAGAATTCTTGCTGTGGATGCTTACGACCACCCTGAGGCGGCACAGAAGCAACAGTACCTTCAATAAGCTTAAGCAAAGCCTGCTGCACACCTTCACCACTTACATCTCGTGTAATGGATGGGTTGTCAGACTTACGAGATATTTTATCGATCTCATCAATGTAAACGATACCACGCTGAGCCTTATCGACATCATAATCACATTTCTGCAGAAGTTTTTGGATGATGTTTTCAACATCTTCACCCACATAACCCGCTTCAGTCAGCGTTGTGGCATCGGCAATTGTAAATGGTACATTCAGCATACGAGCAAGGGTTTCAGCTAGAAGTGTTTTACCACTACCAGTAGGCCCAATTAGCAAGATATTACTCTTAGTAAGCTCAGTAATGCCTTTTTTACCCTCACCATGACGCAGGCGCTTGTAATGATTATAAACCGCAACAGACAACACAATCTTGGCGCGATCTTGACCAATTACATATTCATCAAGGGTTTCTTTAATCTCTTTAGGTGTCGGCAAGCGATCAGAGGGTGCTTCACCCTGACTCTCTTGAACCTCTTCACGAATAATGTCGTTACAAAGGTCGACACACTCATCACAAATAAAGACGCTCGGACCTGCTATCAGCTTACGAACTTCGTGCTGACTTTTTCCGCAAAAGGAGCAATATAATAACTTACCCTTGTCGTCTTTATTGTTTGATTCGTCGCTCATTCGACTTCCTCATAATTTACAGCAATCATCTAAAGATTTTGCTTCTGACGCAGAATAAAAAACACTGCGTCATATTTAAACTTACTAGACAGGACGCTTTTCTAGAATTTCATCAATCAAACCGTATTCTAGTGCTTGTTGGGCATTCATAAAGTTATCACGCTCAGTATCTGCCGCAACCTCTTCATAACTACGACCGCTATGCTGAGCTAAAATTCGGTTCAAACGCTCTTTTGTATCTTTGATATTTTCAGCATGAATCAAAATATCGGTCGCTTGACCTTGCGCACCACCACTTGGCTGGTGAATCATCACGCGACTATTAGGCAAACAATAACGCTTACCTTTTTCACCTGCTGTTAATAAAAACGCACCCATGCTGCAAGCTTGGCCAATACAAATCGTATTAACGTTAGGCTTAATGAACTGCATTGTGTCGTAAATAGACATACCAGCAGTGACCGATCCACCTGGTGAGTTAATATACAGATGTATATCTTTCTCAGGGTTTTCAGCCTCAAGGAATAATAACTGAGCCACGACCAAATTGGCCATATGATCTTCAACTTGACCAACAAGGAAAATCACTCGTTCTTTTAATAAGCGTGAATAAATATCATATGAACGCTCGCCACGGGCAGTCTGTTCAACCACCATTGGCACTAGGCCTGACATTTGGATAGCTGGATCCTGGGCGGCCAGAAGATCTTTCATTCGTTATCTCCGTCAACGACATCAGAAAAAACAGCCGTTATCTTAGATAACAGCTGTTTAATGAGTGTAGCTTGTATGCTGCCAGATTGGCAGTAGAAATAATTATTGGGCGCTATTTGCCGCTTTAATTACTTCTTCATAGCTACTGTCTTTTTCAGTTACAGTGGCTTTTTCAAGAATGGTCTCAACAACCTGCTCTTCTAATGCCAATGCTTCAAGCTGAGCGCGTTGCTCTTTATTAGACTTGTAGTACTCTTTTACTTGCTCTGGATCTTGGTAAGTAGAGGCCATATCTTCAATCAGGGCTTCAACTTTAGCATCATCCGCTTTGATTTCTAGCTGCTCAATCGCTGCATTAATCAAAAGACCAAGTTTTACACGACGTTCCGCTTGTGGCTGGAACAATTCTTTAGGTAGCATACCTGGTTTGAATTGCTGACCACCACCAAACTGCTGGAATGCTTGCTCTTGTAGACGTTGAATTTCTTGATCAACTAAAGCAGCTGGTACGTCGATGTTGTTTTGTTCTAGCAAACCTTCTAACGCTTGATTCTTAGTATTACGTTGAATCGCCTGTTTTAGTTCACGTTCCATGTTGCCACGTACGTCTTTACGGAAAGATTCTACATCTTCAGACTCAACGCCGAACAACTTGAAGAATTCTTGGTTAAGCTCAGGAAGCTCAGACGCTTCAACTTGATGAACTTTGATTTTGAATTCAGCATCTTTACCAGCAAGTGCTTCACTCTGGTATTCAGCTGGGAAAGTCACTTTAATAGTGGCTTCATCACCGGCTTTCATGCCCACGATTTGATCTTCAAAACCTGGAATCATGCTCTTTGAGCCAAGAGTTAAGTCGTAACCTTCAGCTTTACCACCTTCAAAGGCTTCGCCGTCAACATAACCATCGAAATCAACCTTAACTTTATCACCATCTTTAGCGGCTGCTTCAGATACGGCAAATTTAGCTTGCTGCTTACGCAGGATGTCGATCATGTTATCAAGATCAGCATCGGTTACTTCAGTTGCAAATTTTTCAACAGAAATGTTTTCTAAACCAGAAACACTTACTTCTGGATAGATTTCAAAGGTAGCAGCAAATTGAAAGTCTTTACCTTCTTCGTCAACGATTGGCTCAACAGAAGGCATGCCTGCAGGATTCATTTTTTCCTGAGTCACAGCTTTAATAAAGCCTTGTTGCATTTGCTCGCCCAATACTTCTTGACGAACACCTTGACCATAGCGCTGTTTGATAACGCGCATTGGGATTTTTCCTTTACGGAAACCGTCGATACGAGCGGTACGAGAAACTTGATCCAAACGCTTAGCAATTTCTTGCTCTACGTCAGATGCTGGAATATCGATTACAAGCTTACGTTCTAAGCCTGCTAATGTTTCTACAGAAACTTGCATGAATGCCTCACACACAAAATACAGAAGCTGGTGAATTTTAAGGTTGGTAACTCTATTGATCTGAACCTAGGGAATCAAGCAGTTTTTTGGATGAATTTCATGTAATTGGCTATTTTCACCCATATTTGATCACTTAGTGATCTTTACAACTGTTTTTTTATACAGTACTGTTCACCCAACCAGTAAAACACTGTACAAATAAACAGGTCTATTATGAACGCACTACTTAAGTCTGATACTCAACCATCTAACCACTATTGGATGCTTTGGATCTCACCAAATGCATCACAGATGCAGCAAATTAAACAACTCTCTACTGATGAACAACAAAGAGTATTAATGCTGCACCCTAAGAAACCAGAGCAGCTTTGCAATGCGCTTGAAATAGCCATTACCAGTGGCAACTACCTTTCAATCACGCTTGATCGTGCAATTATCCCAGCAAGGCAACAACAAACCCTTGAATTACTGGCACTTCGTAATCATACCCACATCAATTGGTTAACACGCCGACCAGCGATGAACAGCGCGTCACAACTTACTTTGATTTAAAGGTTAATTAGTTGCGCCTCAACACGGGCAACATCGGCTGGCGTATCAACCCCATGACCTGGGGGTTGATCAATCACACCCATATGAATCTTCACGCCATAACAAAGAGCTCGCAATTGCTCTAAGCATTCTGCTTGCTCAAGCGCTGTCATTTCCATTTCAGAATATTGCTTTAAAAATGAAACACGATAACCGTACATACCGATATGACGAAAAACAGGAGCAACTTCGGTAATCTTGTCTGTGCCATGTTTATATAAGTCACGATCCCATGGGATAGGCGCACGACTAAAATACATAGCGAACCCCCTATTATCTAAAACTGCTTTTACCGCATTTGGGTCAAAAGCATCTTCTGCACTGGTTATTGGTGTACAAAGTGACGACATTCCCGCTTCAGGATGATCAAGCAAACCTTTTGCGGTTAACTCGATTAACTCTCTAGGGATAAGCGGCTCATCCCCTTGTACATTCACAATCACATCATCATCATGCCAGCCCAGTTTTTTGGCTACTTCCGCAATGCGCTCTGTGCCATTTTCATGATCGACTGATGTCATAATCACCTGAGCACCAAAGCCAATCGCCACGTCATAAATACGCTGATCATCGGTTGCTATTACAATATCGCTAATCCCAGTGGCTAGAGCTCGCTCATACACATGTTGAACCATTGGCTTGCCAGCAAGCTCAATTAAAGGCTTGCCAGGTAAACGGCTTGAACCATAACGAGCAGGTATCACTATTTTATAATCTGACATCTCTATCTCTTTAACTAAAACTTATTTATTTTTTATCTTCAAATTCAGGCAGCATGGCTTTTATATAGGCACGCTCTAAATCCATACGACTGGACAACAACACATCTGCTACTTCTCTTGCCACACCCTTACCACCCATAGCATGAGTGACATAATCTGAGTGTTTTTTTACCATCTCGTAAGCGTCATTTGGCGCCATAGCCAAACCAATTTGCTTCATGACTTTTAGATCAATCACATCATCACCGCAGTAGGCAATATGCTCATCTTCAAGGCCGAGTTTTGACTTTAATTCGTTCAAAGCAACTAGCTTATCTTTACAGGCTAAATACGCATGTTTGATACCTAGATCTGTTATGCGTTTTCTTAACGGTGCCGATTCTTTCGCACTAATGATGGCCACGTGAATACCATATGTTTGTAAAAGCTTAATACCCACACCATCTTTCACATTAAAATGCTTCAACTCTTCACCATTGGCACCATAAACAAGCGTGCCATCGGTCAAAACACCATCAACATCAAAAATCATCAATGATATGTTGCGTGCTTTTTCTTTTATTTGATTGGGGAGCATCATAGCCACATTCCTTTTCGCATTAATTTATATGGCGCTCATATTGATCGTCATATCGCGTAATATCACTTTCTTTTAACTCAGAGCCACTTTGCACTTCAATTATTTCTAATGGCAAACCATAAGGGTTGGATAAGCGGTGTTTTTGCTTTTGCTTTATACTAATCGACTCACCCACATCTAGTTCAAAAACTTGATCGTCCAGTTGTACCTGTGCGCGGCCTTTTACCACCACCCAATTTTCTCTGCGAAATTCATGACTCTGCAATGAAATCTGCGCAAAAGGGTACACAATCAGTCGCTTAACAACAAAGTGTTCATCTTGAGCCAATACCTTAAACTGTCCCCAAGGGCGATGCACATCAATTCGATTTAATAATTGCTGCAATTTATGCTGCTGAAGATAATGACTAATCGCATTCATATCACTCAATACATCTTGGTGAGCCATTAATAACACATCATCATTTTTCACCAGCACAACATCATCAACACCAAAGGCAAGTGTCACTAAATCTTCACTGAAAACATTAAACTGAGGTAACCCCAGTGCCTTTCTTCGGGCTAATAGTGATGGCCAAGTGCCTAAATCGTCCCAGTCTAGGTCAAGCATACACGCTGCAAGATTAGAGCTTTTCTCAAGCACGCCCACATCAAATGCGATGGGTGCTATTTGATTATATTCATCACCCAGCACTACAAAATCATACAAAGGCCGAGACATTAAAAAAGCGTCTTTGGTTTGCTTAAGCAACTGCGGCAAGTGACATTCAAGTGCTTCCAAAATAGTAGATGCTCGGCCCATTACCAACCCACTATTCCAAGCAATATCACCATCAGCCAATAATGCTTTAGCGGTGTCTTCATTAGGTTTTTCAACAAAGCGTGACACCTTAAAATAGTTTTCACTCGTCGCATCAAGTTTCATATAGCCGTATTGAGTTGCAGCAAAACTGGGGTTAACGCCTGCTACGCCAATTTCCTTTTCCTTAAAATGAGAAATAAACTGCGTTATTTTTTTACAAAATTGATCGCTATCAGGCAAATAATGATCTGCCGGCAAAACTAGTAAGCTGCCCAAGGGATCTTTTTGCACTATAGCTAAACAGGCAACCGCCATTGCCGCTGCTGTATTTTTTGCACACGGCTCAAGCAGAATATTTGAGACAGATAAACCAAGTGGCTCAATTTGATGCTGCAATAAAAAACGATGCTCTTTATTGGCAATAATTAAAGGTGCGAAATCGCTGCACGCCTGTGCACGCTTAATCGTAGATTGAAGCAGGGTTTCACCAACCCCAAGCAAATCTAAAAATTGCTTGGGGTGGTTTTGTCTTGATATGGGCCATAATCGAGTACCACTGCCACCGGCAAGTATCACAGGATATATAGCCATTTGATTAATTACTCTTGGGTTTCAGCAAGCTGCGCTTCTATTTGGGCTGACACATCACGATATTTTTTATCGAGCTTTTTCATCCCTTTCTTCGAAATACCGCCCAAAACATCAACCGCATGACGTACACGAGAGCGACTCATATCAGGCCCAATAATTTGCATACTGTCTAATACAGAGAACGAGTTAGCCGTGCCCGCTATCGCCACAAAGAAACCAAACAAGAAATCTTTAGGTTTTACCCCTTCTATTTTGGCTAGCGCAAATAAACGCTGTTGAATTTCAGGTTTCTGCCAGTTACGAATGGCTTCTAGTTGCCAAAGACCCATCTGTAACAGCTCAGTCATTTGCTCTTTTTCTATGGATTTATGCACAAAGCTTTCTTCGGTCAGTGCTGGCATACCTGACAACAAAAAACCGGCCAAAGGCACAACATCACTGAATCGCTCAACACGAGGCTGGATGTGTGTAATAGCTGGCATTAGGGTTTCTTTGTTTAACCCCCACTTAACAAATTCAGCGACAAACTCTTCCTCAGAAAGATCGCGAATCCATTGGCTGTTCAGCCAGCTAAGCTTCTCTTGATCGAAAATTGGCCCACCCAAAGAGACACGTGAAATATCAAAGTTAGCGAACATTTCATCGCGGCTGAATTGCTCACGCTCATCCGGCATGGACCAACCCATGCGACCCAAATAATTTAACAGGGCCGCAGGCATAAAGCCCATTCGCTTGTAATACAAGATACTGGTCGGGTTTTTACGTTTACTAAGCTTGGATTTATCAGGGTTACGCAACAATGGCATGTGACATAAAACAGGCATATCCCAACCAAAATACTTATACAGCAATTGGTGCTTAGGGGCAGAACTTAACCATTCTTCACCACGAATAACATGGGTGATTTCCATCAAATGATCATCCACCACGTTGGCTAAATGATAAGTCGGCATGCCGTCTGACTTCATCAGGATTTGGCAATCAATCATGCCCCAATCCATTTCAATATCACCACGCAACATATCATTAAAGGTGCAAACACCCTCTTCTGGCACATGCATACGCACAACATAAGGGGCACCGGCAGCTTCACGCTCAGCAATAACATCCGCAGGTAATTCTAGGTCACTGAATTTAAGCGCAGAAAAACCACCTGCCTCTTGCTTCTGGGCACGCAGTGCATCCAACTCTTCTGCAGTACGGTAGCACTTAAACGCATGCCCTGATTCCAGCAGCATTTGCGTGTGCTCAGCATAAATAGCACTGCGTTCACTTTGACGATATGGGCCTTTATCACCACCCACATCTGGACCTTCATCCCAGTCTAAACCTAACCAGCGCAAGCTATCATAGATGGTTTGCTCAGATTCAAGCGTACTACGGCTTTGGTCCGTATCTTCAATACGTAACAAAAACTGTCCGCCATGCTGACGTGCAAACGCAAGGTTAAACAGCGCTATATAAGCCGTGCCTACATGAGGATCGCCAGTTGGAGAAGGTGCAATACGTGTGCGAACAGTCATAAATATCCCAAAAGGTACTTCAAAAGGCGTGAATTATAGGCCTATGAATGACTTTGGCCAATATCAAACCCTGAACTATGCTTAAAATAACCCTAATTCGGACTGCTGCACACAATGCTCAATTGGATATTTGTTTTACTCTTGCTGATTCCTTGTGCAGCCTCCGCCACCAGCATTGACCTCAGCGGCCGACAGGATGTTGATGAGTTCTGGCTATTTGAAGATCCCAACCACCATTTTAATGGACAATCTGTCTTAGCATTCGAATCAAGCTCTTGGCAGAAGATCAATAAAACCAATATCAATCTTGGATATCAAACTGCCACCGTATGGTTAAAATTCGAGCTAACAAACACCACAGATCAAAATTTATTAAAACTCATCGACATTAACTATCCACTTTTAGACTATGTAACGCTATTCGAAGTCATAAAAAACCGAACAACCACGCTCACAGAAACCGGCGACAGCCTACCGTTTAGCTCACGTAACATTAAGCATCCTAATTTTGTCAGCGTGGTAACACTTAAACCCCAATCAACACACCAATACATACTCAAAATCAAAAGTAACGCCCCAGTTCAATCAGAGGTGATCGTATGGACCCCTGATGATTTTCAAACATATTACCGCTCAAAGGCCAGCTTAACGTTTTTATATCTGGGCATGCTCTTAAGTGCCGCACTTTTTAATTTGGTCGTATTCATTTTCATCAAAGAAAACACCTACTTAGCATACGGTTTATATGCAGGCGTGTTTTCTTTATTGATGGCCTCACAAGATGCCATTTTATTTGAGTATGTTTTCCCTAATCACCCGCAATACCACAACTGGTCCCAACTGATACTGGGCTGCTTGGCCATATCCTTAACCACAATATTTAATCTATTGTTTTTACAGCTTGACCCAAAAACCAAAGGCAAACCCCTTTACTTAATGAGTTTTGTACCGCTATTGATATTGGTCAGCGGCTTTTTAATAGATTATGTATTTGCAATTAAGGCTACGATCATCAGTACACTGTTGATATTGCCCGCTTGTTTTTTTATTGGCCTTTATCACTCAAAAAACAACATCAATCGACTCTTTTATTTAATAGCCTGGACCTGGTTTATTATTGGCATCATCGTGTTTGCGCTAGCTCGATTAGGCTTAATTCCATTTAGTACATTCAGTAACCACGCCATACAATTGGGCTCCACCTTAGAGCTGCTCACCTTTGCTATTGCCCTTGCTAGAAGACTGCATTCAGAAAAAGAAACACGCATTCAGGCCCAGCAACTCATAATCGATAGCAGCAGACAAAGCGCAAAACTCCAGCAAGAACTGCTTTACAATGCCACGCACAATGAAGTGACTGGCCTGCCTAATCGCAATAGCTTTAGCCAATGGCTTGATAAACACATAAGTGCGCAACAACCTTTCACCGTTGTTTTAATGCGACTTTCACGCATTGCAGAGCTTGATAAAACTTTGGGCAGAGACATTAGCAACTATGCAGTTGAGCAGTTTGCTCTAGCACTCAATAGCGAAGTTCAAAGCCATCCAAATATTGAATGCCTTGATCATCATGAAAATTTTTATGCCGCCAATTTAAGCAACAGCACTTTAGGGTTTGTCATCAGTAATACTCAAAAAGAGGCACTTAAGGCATTACTAGCAACATTAAACAACCGCCTAAACACACCCATCAATTTAAACGAAATGGAAATTGATCCCTGGGTTATGACGGGCTACGCCAACTACCCTGAGGACGGACAAAGTGCTCAAATAATTTTAAGAAATGCCGGTATCGCACTGGATTACGCAAACCAATCAGAGAACCACACCAGCAGTTATCGCACATCAATTGATACCTATGATGAACGCCACCTAAGCCTTGTTAATGAACTTAAAACCGCCATTGCTCAAAACCATATGCAACTCCACTACCAGCCACTCATTTGTGCAAAAACCAACAACATGATTGGCGCAGAGGCGCTTATTCGCTGGCCTCATTCTGAATACGGCATGGTCATGCCTGACGAGTTTATTGAGATTGCCGAACAAACCGGCATCATCCAAGCGCTCAGTCTTTGGGTAATAAAAAGCGCACTGCAGCAACTACAGAAATGGAAAAAAATCACACCGGATTTTTTAATGTCCATCAATATAAGTGCTCACAACATTCAAGATGCGCACTTTATAAAAGCGGTTTCTATTTTGATCAAAGATAAAGAAGCGCTCGCAAAAAATATAATCTTAGAAATTACAGAAACACAAATGATGCTAGATACCCATCACGCACTAAAAAACCTATGGGCATTAAATGAGCTTGGCTTTAACATCGCTATAGATGACTTTGGCACGGGTTACAGTAATTTAAGCTATCTTAAAAAACTGCCCGCCAATGAATTAAAAATAGACAAAACATTCATCCTCAACCTAGAAGATGACAAACAAAACCAAGTACTGGTGCAAACCGCTATTCACATGGCGCATAATCTAGGCATGAGTGTGGTGGCCGAAGGTGTTGAATCTGAGCGCAGTTATACCCTACTTAAAAGCATGGGTTGCGACCTATGCCAGGGTTATCACTTTAGCCGCCCAGTCCCCGTTGATCAGTTTGAGCGGCTTTTTAACAATATTGCTAAACCCTAGCCCTTATACCTCTAACTTAGCTATAATGCGTCGCCTCAAATACTAGGCAGCTTTTATCAATGACCACCTCGAAAAAGTCCATCAATCGAACCTTCTCAACAGCACCCATGATGGATTGGTCAGACAAACACTGCCGTTATTTCTGGCGTCAACTGTCAAAAGAAGCCCTACTTTATACCGAAATGGTCACCACAGGGGCGATTATTCATGGCCAAGGCGGTGCGCACCGCTTTTTAAATTTCAATGAAGAAGAGCACCCTGTCGCTCTTCAGCTTGGAGGCAGTAACGCAGCCGAGCTAGCCCAATGCGCTAAAATTGCACAAGACTTTGGTTATGATGAAGTTAATCTAAATGTAGGTTGCCCAAGCGATCGCGTACAAAACAACATGATTGGCGCGGTACTGATGGGCCACCCAGAACTGGTCGCAGACTGCATTAAAAGCATGCAAGACGCGGTTGATATTCCGGTGACCGTAAAACACCGCATTGGCATAGACGACCAAGACAGTTACGAAGCCTTGCACCACTTTGTCGAAACCATCGCCAACACAGGTTGCGAAACCTTTATCGTGCATGCTCGCAAAGCCATTCTTCAGGGGTTATCGCCTAAAGAAAATCGTGAAGTACCGCCGCTTAAATACGAAGTGGTGGCCAAACTTAAACAAGATTTCCCTCATTTAGAAATACTGCTTAACGGTGGTCTGACAAATTATGAACAAATGCACGACGCCTTAACCTATTGTGACGGCGTCATGATTGGACGGGAGGCCTACCACAACCCATCCATATTATTAAATGTGGACCACGCGTTTTATGGCCACGAAAAACAAGTTCGCGATTTAAAAGATATTGTACGCAGCCTTTACCCCTACATAGAAAACCACCTTAGTGAAGAGCGCAGTAAGCTAGCGTACATTACCCGTCATATCTTGGGATTATTTAATGGCCTGCCTGGTAGTCGCCAGTTCCGCCGTCATTTAAGTGAAGAGGCCTACAAGAAAACCGCCGGCATTGATGTGGTTGAAGCCGCACTTGCCATGATGCCTGACGAAGCCACCATACAAGCCGTTTAAAAAAACAAACCGCTTATTCAACTGTGTTTGACATTACCTGCCAATTTCAACAAAGTAAGGTAATCCAGACACGAAATAAGCGGTATCATGAATAAATTAGAACAATTAAAAACCATGACGTCTGTAGTAGCAGACACCGGCGACATCGAAGCAATTAAACGTTACCTGCCTGAAGACGCCACCACCAACCCCTCGTTAGTTTATAAAGCGGCGAAACTTGAACAGTACCGCCCTCTTATCCAAGAAGCTGCCCAGTGGGCGCAAAAACAATCAGGCGATACATTAGAAAACACCCTAGACATGGTGTCAGTGAAACTGGGTATTGAGATTTTAAAAACCGTACCGGGTTACGTTTCAACGGAAGTGGATGCACGTTTATCCTTCGACACCATCGCAACCATTAATAAAGCGCGTCGCCTTATTGCATTATATGAAGACGAAGGCGTAGATCGCTCACGCATTTTGATCAAAATCGCATCAACTTGGGAAGGCATTCAAGCCGCCAAAGTACTTGAAGAAGAAGGCATTACTTGTAACTTAACACTGTTATTTAATATCGCCCAAGCCATTGCTTGCGCCCAAGCCAACATCACATTAATTAGCCCATTTGTGGGTCGTATTTTAGACTGGTACAAAAAATCTGAAGGTATTGAGCACTACCCAGGGCCGAAAGACCCCGGCGTTATTTCAGTGAGTCGCATCTATCAATATTTCAAAACTCACGGTTATAACACCATTGTGATGGGTGCAAGTTTCCGCAACATTGAAGAAATCGAATGCTTAGCTGGGTGCGACAAGCTGACCATATCCCCTGACCTGCTGAACAGTTTAAGCGAAGATTCTGGCAAGCTGACTCAAGTGCTTTCTAGCAGTACTAAAACTGACGAAGCTAAATGGGACATCCTAACGGAGTCGCAATTCCGCTGGCATCTAAACGAAGACGCCATGGCCACTGAAAAACTGGCCGAAGGTATTCGCAACTTCACCAAAGATCTTGTGTCATTAGAACACTTATTGACCACCGAATACTTATCCGCCTTGGAAACCGCATAATATGTTTAAACGCATACTTGATTGGTTTAGTGCCCCAGAAACACAAACCTTACCCAGTAACCAAACTGAGCGTGCCATAGCCGCGCTCATGATCGAAGTCGCCCTAGCTGACGACAATATAGAACAGGCTGAGCGCGAAAAATTGCCCGAATTATTACGCGCACATTCTGGACTGACGACACAAGAGTGCCTAAGCCTGATTGAGATTGCCGAGCAAGAAGTTGATCACGCCGTATCCCTTTACGAGTTTACTCAGCACCTAGATAAACAGCTAAACATTGAAGAAAAGTGCCAACTAATGACCCGTTTATGGCAAATATCACTGGCCGACAACACCATTGATCGCTATGAAGAACACACCATTCGTAAAATTGCTGACTTACTTCACTTACGTCACAGCGAGTTCATGCAATGCAAACATGAGGCTCTAAACGCCCATGAATAAAGGGATTGTCATAGCAGGTGCTACCGGCGAATTGGGCAAAAGACTTGTAGAAAAGTTAATTGCACACAACCCAAATCACCAAATACACGTTCTCGTTCGTACCGAGTCTCCCTTATTTGATGAGCGCGTACAGCAACACATCATCAGCTATGACACCTTAGATACATTTAAGCTCAGCAGTGGCTTTGATATGGCTTATTCGTGCTTAGGCACCACCATTAAAACGGCAGGTAGCAAAGCGCAATTTAAATACGTCGATCACGATCTAACCCTAAAATTTGCCAATTGGGCACACCAACACGGCTGCTCAAATTTTGCTTGTATTAGTGCTATTGGCGCCAACAAAACCAGCCATAACTTTTACCTAGCGGTAAAGGGCGAAACCGAACACGACTTAACTCAAATAGGTTTTAAGCATCTATGGTTAATTCGACCAAGTTTATTACTGGGTCAGCGAGACGAGTTTCGCTTGGGTGAATACCTAGGTGCCCTGCTTAGTATGTTTATAAGCCCATTCATGGTTGGGCCACTGGCCAAATACAAACCTGTGCAAATGCTGCAAGTGGCCGAAACTATGGCAAAACTATCAGATAATAATGATGAAAAAGAAGGGTGCCATGTTATACAAGGTCAGGCTTTAATTAACCCTTAGAGGCCTGCTGCTCTTGCTGAGCCTTAATAATGGCTGCGATCTTTTCTTTACGAAGTGCGCATAAATCTAAAATGCGCATTTTTTCGGCGGGCATTAAATCATTCCACTTTTGGCGCTCAACCCTTGAGCGTAAACATCCCATGCAATAACCCTTAGCATTGCTTTGGCATACACCGATACAAGGATTGGGGACGGGAAATAATTCAACCTGTTGCATATTCAACCAACTAAGTGATGAAAAACCAGTCTAGCCTAGAGCGAAACCCCAGCCAAGCCTTTAAAACTACATCACTCAGGCTTATACCCACTATACGGTATATAACTATGAATTATAGTTAAACATGGTGTAGAATTCCGGCCACTTTTTTCACCTGTGTGGTTTCATTTTCTTAGAGGCCCCACAGAGCAACCGCTGAATTATGGCCTATTCTAAGTCGTAATTTGGTTAATAATTAGAGGCATACAATGACTGATCGCATTCAAGTTGGCGGCCTACAAGTCGCTAAAGAACTTTTTGATTTTGTTAACGAAAAAGCTATTCCGGGTACCGGCATTGACCAAGATAAATTCTGGTCAGAGTTCAGCGCCATTGCGAACGAACTAGCGCCTAAAAACAAAGCCCTTTTAGCTAAGCGTGATGATCTACAAGCTAAAATCGACGCTTACCACACAGAACGCAAAGGTCAGTCTCTTAACTTTGCTGAATACAAAGCTTTCCTAGAAGAAATCGGTTACCTAGTACCACAAGGCCCTGATTTTTCTGCTACTACTCAAAATGTTGAACCTGAAATTGCTGAAATGGCTGGCCCACAGCTTGTAGTACCAGTAATGAACGCCCGTTTTGCACTTAACGCCTCTAACGCTCGCTGGGGTTCTTTATACGATGCCGCTTACGGCACCAAAGTGATCTCTGAAGAAGGCGGCGCTGAAAAAGGCACTGGCTACAACAAAGTACGCGGCGACAAAGTTATCGCATACGCCCGTGAAGTATTAAACACAGCTGCTCCACTTGCTACTGGCTCTCACGTTGGTACAACTGGTTACGCAATTGAAGACGGTAAGTTGGTTGTAACCCTTGCTGACGGTTCTAAAACCGGCCTTAAAGACGAAGGCAAACTGGTTGGTTTTACTGGTGACATCGCCAACCCAACTTCCATCTTGCTTAAAAACAACGGCCTTCACCTAGAAATCGTAATCGACCCAACTAGCCCAGTCGGTTCTACTGACGCAGCTGGCGTAAAAGATTTAGTACTAGAAAGCGCCCTAACCACCATCATGGACTGCGAAGACTCTGTAGCCTGTGTGGACGCAGCAGATAAAGTTGTGACTTACGGCAACTGGTTAGGCCTAATGAAAGGTGACCTTGCTGAAGAAGTATCAAAAGGCGGCAAAACCTTCACACGTAAAATGAACGCTGACCGTGAATTCAACGGCCTAGACGGCAACACTTTCTCTTTGAAAGGCCGCTCTATGTTGTTCGTTCGTAACGTTGGTCACTTGATGACAAACCCTGCGATCTTGCTAGAAGACGGCTCTGAAATCCCTGAAGGTATTATGGACGGCATGGTGACGGCTATGATCGCTATTCACGACCTTAAAGGTAACAGCCCGTTCAAAAACTCTACAACGGGTTCGATCAACATCGTTAAACCTAAAATGCACGGCCCAGAAGAAGTGGCATTCACCACTGAACTATTTGGTCGCGTAGAAGACGCACTAGGCTTGCCACGTAACACCATGAAAGTGGGTATCATGGATGAAGAGCGTCGCACCACGGTTAACCTTAAAGAATGTATCCGTGCTGCCTCTGAGCGTGTTGTATTTATCAACACTGGTTTCCTAGACCGTACAGGTGACGAACTACACACGTCTATGCTGGCGGGTCCTTTTGTTGCTAAAACTCAAATGAAGCAACAAACTTGGATTGGCGCATACGAAGACTGGAACGTAGATACCGGTCTTGAGACTGGCCTACAAGGTCGCGCGCAAATCGGTAAAGGCATGTGGCCTATCCCTGACGAAATGGGTCAGATGATGGAGCAAAAAATTGGTCATCCAAAAGCCGGTGCAAACACTGCTTGGACACCATCTCCAACAGCTGCAACATTGCACGCTATCCACTACCACATGGTTGACGTATTTGAAGTTCAAAACGGTCTTAAGACTCGCCAACACGCAAACGTTGATGACATCTTAACGATCCCGTTAATGACTCAAGAGCAAATCGACGCCCTAACCCCTGAGTTCATTCAAAACGAACTTGATAACAACAACCAAGGTATCCTAGGTTACGTTGTTCGCTGGGTAGACCAAGGTGTGGGTTGTTCTAAAGTACCTGACATCAACAACGTTGGCCTAATGGAAGACCGCGCAACATTGCGTATCTCTTCTCAGCACGTTGCTAACTGGTTAGAGCACGGCATTTGCACCAAAGAACAAGTTGAAGAAAGCTTGAAGCGCATGGCAGCGGTTGTAGATGGTCAAAACGCAAACGACCCTCACTACATTCCAATGGCGCCTAACTTCAACACCATCGCTTTCCAAGCAGCTTCTGACCTGATCTTCAAAGGTAAAGAGCAGCCTAGCGGTTACACCGAGCCTCTACTTCACGCTTACCGCTTGAAGTTCAAAGAGATCAAAGGCATCAAATAAGTCTTTGTAGCTTGAATAAAAAACCCAGCTTTTGCTGGGTTTTTTTATGCCAAATAGAAAAGAACCTCTACTTCACGCACCCTTTAACTCACTTGAAGTTCAAAGAGATCAAAGGCATCAAATAAGTCTTTGTAGCTTGAATAAAAAACCCAGCTTTTGCTGGGTTTTTTAATGAAAATGAAAAGTAATAATTATCTCAAATGCGGCCTCATGCTTAGTACGTAAACGCAATTCCACACTCTAACTAAAGATTCATAACCCACTTTTCTTTTTGAGCATTCCAAAATAAATTACTCCAATTTTCACTGTAAAAATTAGAAAGTGAATCACCACCTAAATGTCCAAAACTGGTATAACGGTTTAATAAAGCATTGTATTTCGCAGCATTACGCTCATAGGGCCAGCTTCTAAGATAGTTAAGTGGCGTACCATTTATCCAGACCAGCCATCTCAAAGCCGGACGGTAACCCTTCGAAACAAGGTGCTCGGTCAACTCAATAGTGTCATACCCTTGCAAGACACCGCTCTGCCAGGCAAGAATTCGAGTTTCTAAAGGCACAGTAGCAAACGACAACTCATTCAATGCTCTAGTGCCATTTAAACCTTTAATGACCCAAGCATTTAAATGCTGCCTAGTTGATTCTGAATTCAAATGCTTAGCAATTGCTACCGCACCTTCAGAAGCACCCGCTTGACTTAATAGTGCTAAGTTTTTCGCAGCATCTAGTGCTACACCACTATCAAGATGATGAGAAAAAGAGGCAAAGTATAATGGATGCATTTTCGCCATAGTTAACATTGCAGTCATATTTTGCGGTGCATTCACCCCTAATTTTTTAAATATAATACTTTGATACTCTCCACAAAAAATACAGGTTTGAGTCACAACCAATTGAGGGTAGCTCGCCCAAACAGGCTCTAACTTGACTGCAATTTGACCAAGAGACTTGTAAGCCCTCAAGTTATCATGTGCCCTACTTTTCTGTAACAAACCCACCAAAGTGACATATTTTGCTGCCGCTTCAGGACTATCATCCGGTAAAACAATTTTATCCAATACGCTTAAGATATCAGGCAGGCGTGCCAATTGTTCAGCAACACTTAAATTAGTATGCGAGCTGCCTTTTTTAATAAAACCCGTTTGCTGAGAACAATCATATAAAGGTGTACGAATACCCGTTTCACATAGCAACGACTTAACATCCTGCAACACAACCGCTATCGCTTTTTGATTTTCAGGTTTTATTAATGCATCTTGAATACCCACAAACATAAACAAAAAACAAATAGATGAGATCATTAAAATTCTAAATAGTGACGTACGAGGGATCACTTCTTGATTATTCATGGCTCCACTCCATTACAGGCTTACCCTTTGAAAGAATCGCTACTTCACCATCTAAACCGTTTTCAGGAGTTATTTTCAATCTTCCCTGTGATCTTGTATCCAACAATGGCTGACCAACCAATCCCTCTGTACTCAGCGCCAAAATGCAAGCGGCGCAATAAAAATTAGTAGGCTGATTATCATTATCAACCACATCCTTCAAAAAAGTATTGAGATAGCTAGAACCGCCAAGTAAGGCGGCATGCCCCATATAAGATGACATACTTTTATTGCTGTAAGCCTGATTTTCAATCAACCCAATCAAATCTGTATTCTCAAATGCATTCAAATATATGAGTTTTTTAACGTCTCGGGGATCGTATTTAATCTGGGTGTTGTTTAGTAACGCCATGACTTCATTCTTTTGCTGATCACTCATACCAGGATAAGCATATGCTATAACAGCAAGGTCAATTCGAGTTGAAAAAATGGATGTGCTTAACCTAAAGAAAGCTTCTGCGATGGCTTCACGGGCAGATTCCTCACCATAATTTGAGATATAGCTAAGTAAAAACACTTCATTTGAAAGTAATAAATTATTAGGGTTTTTGACATGCTTGTACCAATCAGATAGTAAGCCAGCTTGCAACAAGTTGGCAGCCCTACCTAAATCAAAGCCACTATGACTTAATCTTTGGTATATAACCTCTGGCTTTTCTAATGCAACTTGCGCATAAAGTGCGCCTAGCTTTGAGTGATTAGCACTACCAAATAATGTATGACTGGCTTCAAGTCGATTTAGATCATCCAAATAGCGGGACCACACTTCAACACTCGCATCAGCATTTGGAATAGATAAAGTCAAAACACCCTCTAAAGGTGGGGTATTCGCCAGCGCTTTTTCATCAAGCCGACCCGTCTCCCAGGCAACTACTTTGCTTCCAAATGCAATTTTATTAATATCGGGTAAATATTGATAGCTACCTACCACCACCCCCAGCAAAAGAGAGATCGCAGCGACCCTCTTTTCCAAGTGATTCCTTAACATTTTATTAAATCCTTTTAGAGTATTCAGTTTGAATGCAATCATACTGAATACACACTTCGAAACAAGCTTAGTATCGAGGCATCAAATAAGTCTTTGTAGCTTGAATAAAAACCCAGCTTTTGCTGGGTTTTTTATTGCCAAAAATAAAGCATCACCTATCACATACCCCACCTTCAAAAACCATCACAACGATTGAAAAGATGTTTCATTTGATAGCAAACCCAGTAGGTGTGTTTTATCTTTTAGAGCATTGATTCGCTGATGTGTTTGCGCATGGGTGTTTTTACTCCAACTCAGGTAACTCACAATATATTGCTGCCCTACTTTCACACCCAATTCTAAGCCGGTGTCTAATTTAAGAATGGTGTAACGTTTTTCAACGTGACCATTATCATCAAACGTTGCGGTGATTGGCGTCGTATACGTCGTTGTAAATGGCTCATTACCACACCGACCTTTAAGCGATTCAATGGGTCGCACAAGCATTTTCACACTAGAAGAAACACGTCGAGACGTCCCGTCATTAAAGACCTGCACATTCTCTTTTTTATTCACCTCCAATACTTCAACAACACAAATATGAGTCGCACTGTTGACTGCGTATTGCTCAGATACAACACGAAAGCCGGACGCAACTGCATTCACATTCATTAACGTCAGAAGCATAAACAACACAGTCGTCACAAAACCAAATTTAAAATACAACCTCATGTGTTTTCCTTTTTATGAGTGTTAGCAATCTTAAGACCTCAAAGTACAATTAAATACGCCTCAACTACTTTGTATGCTAACCATTAACTATTAATACTTGTGTCTGTGATTTATTCACACTAAAAACATTTTTTCACGATGTTAAACACAACCATCAAACCTGACACCTGACTCAAGTAATATGCCATTCAATTTTTCACACCTTAATCACAGGTACATCCCGCCAATGGGTTGTATAAGACGGCGACCTATACTGCTGGCGCATGGCCCACTTTTGCACCGTGCCTTCTGAGCCAATTCTCAATGCCCCTCGGCCATGGTGAGTGTTTATTTTATCCATTGCCTGCATCAGCATTTCCGCATTAATGGCTTGGCCGGGCTGAAATAAATCGTATTGGGTGTGATTGCAATCAGACATCTCAATCAAACCAACCCCAGATTTTGAGTAACGATGACCAGGCACATACAACTGAGCAATCGCCTCCCTGACCAACCTACAAACAATGCGCGAATCACTGGTAGGAAACGGTGTTTTCACTGTGGCACTGCGGCTTATGTAGTTTTTTTCATACGGGGAGCTGTGTGCAAACACATGCAAGGTATGCACTAACGAATGTTGCTGACGTAATTTTTCCATGGCCCGCGCGGCATAGGTTGCCGTGGCTTGCTGAATAGAAACCAAGTCATCAAATTTATGGCCAAATGAGCGGGTACAATAAATTTGCTGCTTGTCGGGCACCACATCCTCCATATCAATACATGGATTGCCGTTTAACTCTTCTATGGTTCTTTCAACATTGACATTAGTATTGCGCCTAATGGCTTTTGCATTGGCCGTCGCCAAATCATAGGCAGTGTAAATTTTGTATTGCTCTAACCGCTTTGCCAGCTTAGACCCTATGCCCCACAATTTATTCACCGGCGTGCGCTTTTGTAACCACTGCCATTTAGCCGGGGTATCCAGCACACAAACACCCGCGCACTTTGGGATATCTTTAGCGGCCCGATTGGCCAACTTGGCTAAGGTTTTAGACGGTGCCACCCCAACCCCCACAGGCATACGCACCTCGCGCCACAACCTTTGTTTGATTTGCTGCCCATAAGCATTAAGGTCACCTTGAATGCCCGCAAGATCAAGAAACATTTCATCAATGCTGTACACCTCAACACTCGGGCTAAACTGCCTAAGAGTCGTCATGACTCTATTGGATATATCACCATAAAGAGGATAGTTAGAACTGAATACCGCCACGTTGTGCTGCTCGATAAGATGCTTCACTTTAAAAAACGCATGCAGGTCAGGTAAACCAAGTGCCTTAGCCTCTTTTGAACGGGCCACAATACAGCCGTCGTTATTCGAGAGCACCACAACGGGCTTACCACGCAGATCCGGCCTAAATATTTGCTCGCATGATGCATAACAACTATTGCAATCAACAATGGCCAGCATGATTTGCTCGGTGATATCGAATAGAAGCTACCACCACCCCTTCAAGTACAAGGTCTTGGTCATCGCTTAATAAAATAGGTGGATAATGATCGTTATGGGCCACCAATTGGCGCTTTATGGTGTCTATTTGTTTGCAGGTAAGCTCACCATCCACGGCCGCAATCACAATATCGCCATTTTTAGGCTCTAAACTGCGATCAATGATGAGTAAGTCCCGATCAAAAATACCGATACCCTCCATCGAATCCCCCGCCGCCCGTGCCACATAAGTGGCCGCCGGATGTTTGATGAGGTGCTCATCTAAGCTCAATGCTGACTCTTTGTAATCATCCGCTGGGCTAGGAAAACCAGCCTGCACCGCATGGCTATATAGGACTAACTTCATATCTCACCGCTATACTGTATATTTATACAGTATAGGTTTTTATCGGGTAATATCAAAGCTGGAAAATCGATACATAAACAGCCGATTTAACTTAATAATGGATAAGCAGGTACAGGGATAATTCATTGTGGGTCAGCTGTGGGTGTCAACTGTGGGTGTAAGCTGTGAGCATTAGCTGAGTATTGGGCAGAAACACTGCCTCTTAAAATCTAGGCGTTAACTTACGGCTGGAAAGATAATTAGAAGAGATCAATTAAACGCGTCAGCCAGATACGTGAAACACCAACCCACAAAAAACAAACCAAAGACAGGAAAGGAACGGACAAAACATTTAACCAGCCCCCTGTCAGCTTTAAAGTTGTAGGTGGCCAAAATCACTTTACTGCTACATTGTGACTTATTTAATCAAGCTCGGGGAGCGTAAGTTTTAACACACAAAGACACATCAACCTCGGTATTCGAAATCCCCCGCTCTCTTAAAGAAGATAATGCTAAAAGAGAAGCATCCTTTCGATACAGCGCAAAGGCCTCTTCGTTTGGAAACTCTAACACATGAACTTCTTGCCCTGAGCCATCACTATTACGAACAGTTTCAAAGGCAGAAATTATTCGCCCTTTATATTTCCCCATAATCAAAGACGCTTGATTTTCAAACTTCTCGAATGCTTCAAAATCTTTTACTGCTAGCCTTACAAGAATATTGATCATTGCGTTTTCCTAGTTAACGCCGCCTTAAGCGGACAAAAATAGTTGGCTATACTTGTTGATGGACGAAACAAAGCCAACTGTTTTTGTTCCGTTTAAAGGCCTTGTTATGTCTTCAATGCAGGCTACCTAGCCATCTATTTCAATACCAAACTTCTTGACTCGTCGTTTGTTAATATCACTTTCACTTGCGATCTTTTTTAAGGCCGAAACTGAATTAGTTAATAGAGAGCTGGGTTCTCCGTCTTTAGACGCATAATTCCCCAGTTTCAAACAGCTCTCCACATAGAGAGACAAATCAATCCCTTTAGTTTCTTTAAATATTTCATAAAAACCTTCAACTGACGTACTCGCTAGAATCGTTATATCCTTGTCATTCCAGCAATTTTGCTTCGAAACTCTAGCTAAAACAGATTTTGCAGATTCATCAATAACAATTTCTTTAAATTTGTCAGCAAATTTTGCTTTAATTTCTGAATCAGTTACATCTCCAGCAAATGGATTACTCATAAAGTCATTGAGATTAAATAAATTTGGTGTTTCTTTTCTACTTTCAATGTATTTATCAATAGCATCGCTTGCTTTTTCATCTTCACCAAGCTCCCTAAAAAGGGTAACAGTACCATTTAAATTCATTGGTGAAATATGCTTAGCATTTACGGTTAAGCTTTCATAGAGAGCTTTAACTACTTCATCCTGATTATTGTCGAAATTATGATGGTATAACTCCCAAGCCTTGGTAAATGAATTTTCAGATTTAGACGCCAAAACTTGCGAGTTTTTAATTTCAGCCTTTTCTCTAAGGTTATTTTCTACTATGTAACCTGTTTCTACAGCCTTGGCTAAAACAAGATCTAATTCATCAGTAATTCCATATCCATATTCATGCAGCAGAACTTTCCACTTTTTGGTCTTCTCATCTTCTTCCTTCTCGCCCCCGATACCGTATGAGCTATATGAAGTTCTTGTTACGAAGTCAAAATTCGGTATTTCATCGTTACCTTCGGAACAGTAATAAGCCCATGAAAATAGAACCAAAGTATGTATAACTTGGTGAGTCACCTCAACTTCGAGTCCGTTAAGAACAGGAGTAGCTAAAGATACTAGTCTTTCTATTTTTTTTAATACTCGAATATTTTTAATATTTAACTTTTCTGAAAAATCTCTTAAATGCTCAACTTCATAACTGTCTCCTTCAAAAGCAATCTCAGCACACTCTCGTGGTGAAGGAGAAAACTCAAGCTCTAAATCAATTACCTTTTCTCGGTATTTCAAATAATCATCTAAGCCATCTTCACCATCATTCAACAAAATGACAATTTTGCATCTTTTTTGTTCTTTAAGTAGTGAGATTAAACCTAGCAAATCTTTAATATCTAACCCTTTTCCTTTTCTCTCTAAGTCATCAATGCATATTAGGGTTTCAGTAATAGATAAGAATGATAGCGACTCAATTGTTGAGCTAAAGTTTTTAATGAAAGGAGCTTCTTTAAAGAAGTTAAATGATTTTCGAGTGAAGGAATCCGCTATTCCTGCAGCATTCTCCTTAAAGGTATCAATACTAGCTTCAGTGCCGACCAAGTCCCTTTTTACAGTGTTTTCAAAAATTGCATATTTAAATGAATCTAGAGAATTTATACCAAACAGAGAAACATACGAGTACTTAGGTAAAGCTATTACATTTTCAGATTTATACTCAGATAAATATTTTTTCCAACTATAAGTTTTGCCAACTCCCCATGCCCCTTTTATACCCATAACTTCAGGAGTTGGTGAACTAACAAAAAGTTTAATCTGATGTTGAACTATTTCTATAGACATACACTCATTCCATGAAGAAGACATAACATTTTAATCATAAGACCTTTCAAGCTCCCCTACCTTGCAAGGTAGAATAACCTTACAGGTAAGGAGACCTGATTATGTACCGTCGTAGCCATAAGTATCAACAATTAAGGGCCCGTATAGCTCAGTCTATTGCTAAACGGGAAAATGAAAGGCTTAAGGGTGTAAACGAAACAGGTATTGAGCCACTACTGCCAGATCTACGTAAAAAGATTGAGGTCACTAGCTATGACACGGGCGAATCGAAAACGATAACGTTTGAAATATTTCAAAGTGACCGGATTGATTGTTATAAAGTTTTGGTTGATGGCAAGCTTTGGAAAAAACGCGTCGGCCTTAGCAAGATACTGAAAGGGATTCGTAAAGCGTTACCGCGGCACAGCCGCTTGGGGTAGCCATTATTAGACAATCTAGTTACAGGTTTAATGAGATTTATTTGTTCATTGGACGATTGAATGGATACTCGATCTACTCATCCTTCGCGTCGGGTATGACGCTAAAATAAATTATGACGCTAAAAATAAGTGACATCACTGCCCTTTCACCCCACCCGCTTGCGATATTCCCGCGGCCCCATTTCAAACCAGCGTTGGCAACTGCGTGAAAAACCAGACTGCTCTGAATAACCCAAGAGTCGTGAGATTTGACCAAGCTTTAAGGCTTTTTCTTTTAAATACAGCTCGGCCAGTTCTTTGAGGACCTTGTCTTTAATGGCGCGAAAGTTGGTACCTTCGGTTTCTAATAAACGATGCAGTTGTCGCACTTCCATTTCTAATGCGTTGGCCACGGCGTCATTGAAACACTGTTCAGCCATTAATAAGGGTTTGATGAGTGCTTCAACACGCTCACTCAAAGAGGATTGCTTGGCTAAAAAATGACTTTCTAAATAGCTGTAAGCCATGGCACCCAGTTCGGTTTGTTGTGAGCTAAGCGGTAAATTTAAATCACTGGCATTAACCTCGTAGCCAGAGACTCCTTGGTTAAAGGCAATGTCACAGGGAAACGCTTTACGATAAACCGCGTGAGTATTGATAGGCGAAGAAAAACGTGACTGTCCTGTTAATTTGGTCCTGTTAATTTGTCCTGTTAATTTCTTAGTTACCAAGAAATAGAGGGCTTAAAAATGCGCTTGGTTGCTTATCATTGATTACAGGTTTAGTGGCACTGATTTGCTCATTGAACTAATGAGCACTGGATACCCGATCTACTCGTTCCTCGCGTCGGGTATGACGCTAAAAATAAGTGTCGCCCCCTTTCACTCCACGCGTTTGCGATATTCCCGCGGCCCCATTTCAAACCAGCGTTGGCAACTGCGTGAAAAACCAGACTGCTCTGAATAACCCAAGAGTCGTGAGATTTGACCAAGCTTTAAGGCTTTTTCTTTTAAATACAGCTCGGCCAGTTCTTTGAGGACCTTGTCTTTAATGGCGCGAAAGTTGGTACCTTCGGTTTCTAATAAACGATGCAGTTGTCGCACTTCCATTTCTAATGCGTTGGCCACGGCGTCATTGAAACACTGTTCAGCCATTAATAAGGGTTTGATGAGTGCTTCAACACGCTCACTCAAAGAGGATTGCTTGGCTAAAAAATGACTTTCTAAATAGCTGTAAGCCATGGCACCCAGTTCGGTTTGTTGTGAGCTAAGCGGTAAATTTAAATCACTGGCATTAACCTCGTAGCCAGAGACTCCTTGGTTAAAGGCAATGTCACAGGGAAACGCTTTACGATAAACCGCGTGAGTATTTATAGGCGAATGAGGTAACAACACTTTAAGGGGGACGGCTTGGCCGCCACTTAACATGTGAATAATCTTTGCCGATAGCGCCATGGTGAGTTCAACCGCTTGAATGCATTTGGGCAAAGGTTTTAGCAAAATTTCTACCGCCACCAATAAGGTTTGCCCACCAGGCAATACACTGACGTTTAACCCTAAAGCTGGCGTGTACACATGCAGATAACTGGATACCCGTTGTAAAGCTTGCCCTAGGTTTTGGCTTTGCTGGGCAGCCAGTGCAATGGGGCCAAGTACGCTGAAGTCTTGCAGGTTGGCACAGCGGATTCCAAAGTCGTGACAGTCTAGGGCTTTTGCGCTGGCCTCTAATAAACCTACAAAGTTGCGATACGGGAACATGTAGCCTTCGGTGTTGAGCTTGGTGCGGTCTAATTTAAATGGGGCGAGCAAGGCATCTGGATCACCACCGAGTTGTTCAACCAGCTGGCAGTAGCCAGTTAGGGATTCACTTCTTACCAGTTGAGTCATGGCTTAGCTTTCCAAAAAAACGAATGCGCCAAAAATGATAAGTTTTTGTCTAAAAAAGGCAAGTTTTTAAACACCATAATTGGCAAACTAATGGCTAATAAAACCCAAAAGAAAAATAATAATGAACAAACAAACCTTTGATTACGTCATTGTGGGCGCAGGCAGTGCAGGCTGCGTACTCGCTAGCCGCCTAACTGAAAACCCGAATATCAGTGTGTGCCTGTTAGAAGCCGGTAAAAAAGATAACTCCGCATTTATTCACGCCCCAGCCGGTGTGGCTGCCACCGTGCCTTATGGCATTTTTAGTTGGCACTACGATACGGTGCCGCAAAAGGGTTTGAATGGCCGCTTAGGCATGCAGCCACGAGGAAAAGTGCTGGGCGGTTCTAGCTCGATTAACGCCATGATGTACATTCGTGGTGCCCACTGGGATTACGACAACTGGGCGGCGCAAGGCAACACGGGCTGGTCTTACAAAGATGTGCTGCCCTACTTTATCAAGGCTGAGAACAACGAAACCCTTCACGATGAATACCATGGCCAAGGTGGCCCGCTAAACGTAAGCGAGCTGCGTGACCCAAGCCACTTTAATACGTTCTTTTTGGACGCCTGCGAGCAAAATGGTATTCCACGTAAGCCAGATCTAAATGGCGCTTCCCAAGCGGGTTGTCGCATGAATCAGGTGACCCAAAAAGGCGGCGAACGTGGCAGTGCCGCTAAAGGCTACCTCACCCCTAACCTTGCCCGCCCTAACCTAACCGTCATCACCGAGGCTCATGTTGCCAAAGTTAACGTCAGCAATGATACCGCCACAGGTGTGACTTTTTACCAAGGCAAAGACTTGGTAACGGTAAATGCCAATAAAGAAGTGATCATGAGCGCCGGCGCTTATGGCTCGCCTCAAATCCTACAACTCTCCGGTATTGGCCCAAAAGCGCACCTTGAAAGCCTAGGCATTGAGGTGGTGAAAGACGTACCCGGTGTGGGCAGCAACCTACAAGACCATATTTCGGTGGTGCCGCTTTATAAAACCAAGCTATTTAGCCCAAGCAAGGGCACCTTTGGTTACTCTTTAGGTGGTGGTTATGATGTGATTAAAGCCATTTTCCAATGGGTGTTTAAGCGTCGCGGCTTGCTGACCAGTAACTTTGCGGAGTCTGCGGGCTTTTACAGCACAGATGAGCAGGTGCCAGCCCCCGATATTGAGATCACCTTTATTACTGGCATCGTAGATGACCATACCCGTAAGTTTCACCTTGGCCATGGTTACTGCGCCCACGCCACCTTGATGCGCCCGAAAAGTCGCGGCAGCGTGCGCCTTGCTAGCAAGGACCCGTTGGCTGATCCGTTAATCGATCCAAACTACCTAGACGATGAAGACGATATGAACCGCCTAATAAAAGGCCTGCAAAAAACCATCGATATTCTGGAGTCTAAGCCGTTTGATAAGGTAAAAGGTAAGATGATTTACCCGGTTGAGCGCGACAACATTGCCCAGCTTAAAGAGTATATTCGCAACCATTCCGATACCGAATACCACCCTGTTGGTACCTGTAAAATGGGCCCAGACAGCGACCCAATGGCGGTTGTGGATGATAAGCTGAAGTTCAAAGGCATTCACAACTTGCGCGTGGTGGATGCCTCTATCATGCCGAACTTGGTGACGGGCAATACCAATGCCCCAACCATTATGATTGCCGAAAAAGCCGCCGATATGATTATGGGGAAATAAACAACCTCAATGGGCAAAAATCTGGCAACCACAACTGCCCCTTTGTTTTAAAATCAGCTGAGATGCAACGTCTCCCCGCGCAGGCGGGGGTCCAGTTCTGTTGGCTTGCTGGGATAGTTAAGTCTTTCTAGTAACCGAAGTGGATCCCCGATCAAAGCGCTGCGCGCGTCGGGGATGACGTATGTTACGACCTGTGCAATATCATCGATGGGCCAGTCAGGAATGACGTATGTTACAACCAGTGCAATACATCGATGAACCAAGGTGCTTGACGCGTCGGGAATGATGTTTTTTGGTTTAAAATCAATCGTATTTTATTTTGCGGCAGTAGTGTGTATTTGCCATTACTGCCCTATCGATAAAAAGTAACGTTCAACGTCTCCCCCGCGCAGGCGGGGGTCCAGTTCTGTTGGCTTATTGGGAGAGTTAAGTCTTTCTAGTAACCGAAGTGGATCCCCGATCAAAGCGCTTCGCGCGTCGGGGATGACGTATGTTACGACCTGTGCAATCTCATCGATGGGCCAGTCAGGAATGACGTATGTTACAACCAGTGCAATACCATCGATGAAGCAACGTGCTTGACGCGCCGGGGATGACGTATGTTACAACCAGTGTAATATCATCAATGAACCAACGTGCTTCACACATCGGGAATGATGTTTTGGTTAACGTTAAAACCTTCAACCTTTTTTAAGGCTGCGACGCGCTTTAAGCAGTAGGTAATGCAAGTCTTGCGACTCGTATTTCAGTTTAGGGTACAGCAAGCGTATGCACTGGCGCTGCCACGTTTCTCTTCTTTGCAACCAAGTTAGGCGGATATTCAAGCTCGCCAAATCCGCTAGGTACATTTTGACCACTAAAACCTGATCCTCTGCGTTATCAAGTGATAATTGATAGCGTTTGGCTAGGTACTCTTGGGTATCTTGGTTTAGGTCAGCAAATAGGCGCAGACTGGTTTTGTCGTCTTTTAATAGACGCTCTATTCCTAATAAACCAACCACGGCATATTCAAAAACATCCAGCGCCATTTTTTGATGGGCAATTCGATTGGCAAATATCACGGCCTCATCATTAATCACCGCAGCTGGGGCCTCTACCGTCAAACCGCACTCTTGTGGACTGGCTACGACTTTTGCTTTTACGCCAAGCTCGCGCTCTAAGTCTTGCAGCCAATCTTTCACTTGCATCACATGAGCCGCATCAACCGTCTCGCGAATGATTTGCTCATTGGCCGCAGGCAGCTGATGTAACTGAATAAACGCCTTTTTGATGGCCTCAATATTAATGGGCAATGAGTCAACAACGGCTTCTTCTTGTAGGCTAACGGCACTATTCACAATATAAAACCCCAAACTATAGTCTTAGTTATTTTGGGCCCATTTAATATGAATGACAAAGCAAGCCTGCTGGATTTGTGACTGCCGTCATACCCACGCAGCCAATATAGACAAAAACTATCTATAAGTTAGACACGATTAATTATTCAAATAGGAATCATTATTAAATAATGGCACTTCATTAGGAGGAAATGCCATGAATAAAACCATCAGCTTTGCCATTGTTCACTTTTCAGTGGCATTCACCATCACCTACATTATGACTGGTAGCATCGTGATAGGCGGTGCCCTTGCGTTAATCGAGCCTGCGGTCAATACCGTGGCCTTTCACATCCATGAAAAGGTCTGGCTAAAAAGACGCAAAGCCGCTCAAATCATTATGGCAGCATAAATCTCCAACCTTCAAAAAGGCGGCTATGCTTAATATAGGAGGGCTTATGACCTTACGATCCTTAGTTTTATTAGCCGCTATTTCATACACCTTGATCATAGGTGGTAGTTTGTTTGGCTACCGCTTATTCATTGTTCACCCTGCTCTAATTGAATCCACCATCGAGCAGCATCAAAACGATATCAAAGCGGTATTTGCAGCCTATGAAACAGAGAAGGTCAATTTATTACGATTCACCAGTGACTGGGCAAAATGGGATGAGGCATATGAATTCACCCACACTAAAAATCACAATTTCATAAAAAGAAATTTTACCGGATCTTTTCTAGATACTGGCATTGATGCGGTTGGCATTTTAAGTAAAAACGGCGAACTGCTTTATGGGGGCATTAATACAAGCACTGCATTTACTAAGGTAAAAAACTTAGCTGAACTTTCACCGGATTTAGAGCTAGAACAACTAATAGCAGAAGATGAGAACTTCGGTTTTATCCGAGTAAATAATGAACTAGGGTATTTTGCCAGCTCACACATCCAAGATACCAATCAAGAACGCCCAGTTAACGGCACCCTGATTTTTATTCAAATTTTAAAGTCTGATTTCTTCGAACGTATCAGCTATATATCCAAGGCGAGTTTTACCCACCATGACGTCAACAAGATTGATTTGATGGGGTTATCGTCAGAACCTCTCATTAGCAATACAGAAATCAATGAACACACACTCAATGAACAATATTACATATGGGTTAGTAACAGTATTAAAAAACCATTTGGTTTAATTGAAATTAAGTACCCTAAAAACAGCATTCCAAAGCATTTTGATGAACTCACCATTTACAGTATCAGCGCTTTATTACTGCTCCCTATTTTTATCACTATTATTATTTGGGTGGTTTTTTTAGCACCTATTAGCAAAATGATTAACCAAATAAAAACCATGTCTGATAGCGGCAACATGGCAAATTTAGATATCAATAGCTACATAAGTGAGTTTGATACCTTTCAAAATATTTTTAATGAAATTGTTAGCCATAACAAAGAGTACCAAGCTAAATTAGAAAGTGAGTCACAAACAGATGGCTTAACAAAAGTATTTAACAGAAGACACTTTGACGAATATTATGATCAAACATGGCGAGCCAGTACACGAAACTCAATGCCAATTGCCATCATCATGATGGATATTGATCACTTTAAACGTTACAACGATCATTACGGCCACCAAAAAGGGGATGACACCCTTGTAGCTGTAGCACATGCGTTACAGTCTCATACAAGAAGAGCCATGGACTTCCTAGCCCGTTATGGTGGTGAAGAATTTGTCATGGTGTGCCAAGTCGATAATAATGCTCAGCTTGAGAAATTACTGGCCGAAATTTTAAAAAGCATCACTGATTTAAACATTGAGCACGCAGAATCAAGCACGGGTAAAGTCCTCACCATTAGCTGCGGCGCTTGCATCGTTAACCAACCTGGTGCTTGGATGCAAAAGCATAAAGACCTCGCCCTAAAAATGGCTGACCAAGCTTTATATAAAGCTAAGAATTCAGGTCGCAATCGATACCATGTGAGTCAACTGGCTCAACCTCACGCTTGAGCCACCCGTTAGCCGTGAAGATCTCTTGAAAAATTAGGCAAACCATCCAGCAATAAATTACCGTAACGCTTACTGACGATACGTTTGTCTAAAATTGTAATTTTTCCGGTATCGGTTTCGGTACGAATCAAACGACCACACGCCTGAATTAAACGCACAGACGCATCCGGCACGGAAATCTCCATAAATGGATTGCGCCCTTTTGATTCTAACCACTCAGCCAAAGTGGCATCCACTGGATCATCCGGTACTGAGAATGGCAATCTTACAATCACCACATGTTGCAAATAATTGCCCGGCAAATCGATACCTTCTGCAAAACTGGCTAAGCCAAATAAAAAGCTGGGCAACTCGTTATCTATTTTATCTTTATGACGTTTAATCACTTCTTGTTTCGAATAATCATCTTGGGTCATGATGTGATCAGCGATGTCATAGGGTAATTTATATTTTACGTCGTTCATCATTCGACGTGAGGTAAACAACACCAAGGTGCTTTCACTTTCTTTTAAGTGGCCTTGTAAAATATCACTGATTTTTTGCGAATATTCATCACCATGTCCAGCTTCAACCGCATCTTTTGGCACCACCAGTTTGCCTAGGTTAGGGTAATCAAACGGGCTTTCGATAATCTCGCAGTGATTATCACGGGCAATACCAGACTTCATTCTAAAACGATCAAACTTACCAAGGGCGGTTAATGTGGCTGATGTGACAACGGCTGCAAAGCAACGGCTCCACAAATTTTTGGCCAACAACTCAGCCGCTAAGATTGGGCTAGAGTACATACCAATATCATCTTCGTATTCGTTATTAATTCGGTCGATCCAACGGGCAACGGGTACCGCATCATCAAAATCGGCCTGGGCGTAACTCAACCACAACAATCCAGCCCCTTCTAATCTGGCTTGCAGCATACCAATAATCGGAAACCAGCGCTCAGCATCACTTTGTTTATATTCACCATCATCTTTACTGATGGAGCTTTTAAGGGCTTCAACTACTTTATCTACCAAACCATAAAGCGTGTTATGGGTTTTATTTAATTCACCAGCCAATTCTTTTAAGCCATCAGGTACTTTACCCATACGAAAACGATGCTGCACTGTCCCTTCAGCATCCGCTTGGTCACCCATAAAATCGATCAATAAATGACGCACATAACTTAATTGGCCATTAATATTGCCGATGTGTTCTGGCATGGCAGACACCACTTGCAACAACCCCATGGGTGTACCGCACTGCTTACCTAGGGTATCCACCGCTTTTGATATTTGTTTAAGCAGGTTTTCTTCTTGGTGCAACTTAACCTGTGATGCAAAATGACTAATGGCTTTATCAGGCAAATGATGGCCTTCATCAAAGACATAAATACTATTGCTTGGTTCAGGTAATACCGCCCCACCCCCTAAATTAATATCCGCCATCACCAAGTCGTGGTTGGCAATAATCACGTCAGCATCTTCTAAAGATTTGCGGGCGGTAAAAAATGGGCAAGCATTAAAATGTGGGCAACGACGATTGCTGCATTCTCGATGTGTAGCGGTGACCATTGACCAATCTTGTTGCTCAATTTGCTCGGGCCAGTTATCACGATCACCATCCCATTTGGCGGAGGTAAACTGATCTAATAATTTTTGAAAAAGCGCCTTTTGATCATCCGATGCATCAATGCCCCCAAACATATCCATGGCGGCATCCTGCATGCGCTGATCTTTTAATTCTTGATCAAGTTTGTGTACACATAAATATCGACCACGGCCTTTCGCTAATGCGTACTTAAAATCCAAACCACTGTTTTTAGCCACATCAGGTATATCTTTAACAATGAGCTGCTCTTGCAGTGCGACGGTTGCGGTAGAAACTATGATTTTTTTATTAAGGTCCGCCGCCAGAGGAATAGTAGCAATTAGATATGCGAGGGTTTTACCGGTACCTGTGCCAGCTTCAACCACACACACTTGCTGGTTAGACGTTCGATTACCATCATCATCTTGTTGGATATTACCAATCGTGCGAGCAATAGCAGCAATCATTTGCTTTTGTCCGCGACGAGGTTTTAATTTATTTTTTTCGAGTATCTTGCTGTAGCCAGACTGAATATTACTCTTTGCTTCACTACTTAGCATCTTGACTGGCTACCCACGAAATTCCTTTGGGCAGTTCAACACGCTGACCATGAATATTAATAACAATACCGCTTTGATTAATTTCTTCTAAGATCAAGCCTGCTCGAATTAAAGCGCCCTCTTTATAGGTTTGATCATTAATCACCACAGAGCGAAATTCAGCGGCACTTGAATAAATATGACTGGCTAAATTTAAGCTTGGGATGCGTGCAAGCTCTTGGGCAGTTAGTTGGGATAAATCTTTCGGTTTATCTACAACCGTAGTCGGTTGTGGCTCAATGGCAGACTTCTGCACATTCTCTGCCTCACTGGAAGACAAGTCTGTTGTATCAAAACTTTTAGGTGTGCTCGTCAGTAAAGATTTAGGCGTTGCTAATCGTGCTTCTTCAGCGACAGCATGATCATAATCATCTACTTTGTTTGGCCAAACTTGCCACAAGGTTACAATTAATAAAAGTACAATCACCAATACCAGCCCCATTGGCAAACTGGATTTTGGTTGAATCATTACAGGTTCATCATGCTCAGCCTGAATCGTTTGCTGACGTTCTTGTTCCGCTTTTTGCAGCGCTTTTAATAAATAAGACATGTTATTGCGCCGCCATTTGAAGTTGCTGATCCCACAACGATAAACTTATTAATGTTTGAGGGCCAAGTACCCCGTCAACTATCAGGCCGTGTTCGCGCTGAAATGATTTAACCATTTCATGTAATACCACATCATAAACAATGGATGAATTATTCGAAGCTGAATTAGGTGTAATCATTTGCCACTGAGAAATATCGTCTTCACCCACTAGGCTTTGCTGTGATAACAAAACCTCTCTTACCCAAGGTATCAGTTCATCTGACTGTGAAGGTTTTATCAAAGCATCAACAAACCGGGAATCCATATCACTTAATGCAACACCAATCTGCTCACCTGTCATATTCTGACCTTGATAACGTTGCCACTTGCCGTCAATAAACACATTTGCATTAAGAGATAACCCTTGCACAATATTTACAGGCAAGCGGCCATACCAGCAATTGGTATTACCCTCACACGGATTTGCATGAAGCGTTTGATTTGTTGAGCGATCAGGTAAGGATACAAGTTTGGAAATAAAATCACGGTTAAACTCAGGCATATCAACACCCTGTGTTAAATCGTTATTTAACTGGCTATAGCCAATAATCATGACAGCCAAAGCCACCATGCTGGCCACAGCAAAATTCCATTTCGGTTTTTTCTTAGGTGGCAATACTTCTTTAGCTGCCCGCCAAACCATTAATGGTGTCACTTGTTTTTTTTGCTCAGCGTAGCAGCCCATTAAACAGCGATCTGCTAATACGTTAATTAAACGGGGAATGCCTTTTGTCATCCGATATAACAACCAAGCAGCCGAGAGTGAAAACAACGATTCATGCCCGCCTGCAACTTCTACACGATGATCAAGGTAGGCTTTAACTTGCAAAAAGCTCAGACTATTTAAATGAAAACGAGCTGTAAAACGCTGATTTAGTTGGCGCAACTGATATTGATTTAAGCGCTCTTTTAATTCTGGTTGGCCCAATAAAATAATTTGCAGCAGTTTATCTTCGTGGGTTTCAAGATTGGTCAGTAAGCGAATGAGTTCTAACACAGAGCCATCGAGATGCTGCGCTTCATCAATGATTAAAACGCTGTAACCCCCTTTTGAATAAACTTGTAATAAAAATTCAGTAAGCAAGTCTATTAATTGAGATTCCTTTTCTAGCCCCTGACTATTTAAACCAAATTCTTTACAGATTAAATGCAGCAATTCCAAACGGTCTAGTTGCGGGTGCAACACTAATGCAACTTCAGTATCTTGCGGAATGGATTGCAATAAGAATTTACAAAGAGTGGTTTTACCCGTGCCCACTTCCCCGGTCAGCAGTACAAATCCGCCTCGATGCAACATTCCGTATTCAAGTGCCGCTAAGGCCTCTTTATATTGGCCACAGGCATATAAAAAACTGGGATTCGGAGCAATAGAGAACGGGCGCTGTGTTAAAGCAAAATAATGTTCGTAAATCATAAAATAGGCCAGTTCATATCCAAGGACAGTTGCCAATGCTTGGCTTGTGCAAATTCAGCTTGATCAAAGCCCCATTTTACCTTGACCCTTGAGGATTCATAGCCAAGATTGATCTTTTCGTTAATGGTGTCGATTTGAGCTTGAAAACCATGGAGACTGACGCCCAAAAGTAATGCTTTATAACGCTGCCAGGCTTGCGCTTCTATGCTTGCCTTTGCTGATTTAAAGTCATATTGCCAACTGGCTCGAGCAAATATCGGTAAGGTTTGGGTATAAGCGTCACGGGCACTATAAACCGAACAATCCGCTGATAATGGGCGATCTAAACAGCCTTTATCTTGATCAAGTGCGTCCCAATAAAGGGTGTAAAGTACATCTTCTAAGGTGAATTCGACATGCTGCTCTTGATTCAACTGCCATTGCATATTGATATCAAAACTATACCCCCAAGCGGATTCATGTTTACGCGCACTTTCAAATATGCGGTTTTCATCATAGGCATAATCCAGCTGCCAGACATAGCTTAAACCATCATCACTCACCGAACCTGCACCGGATAGCCGACCGTCCTGTATACGCTCTCCTCTTAGAAGATGCCCAGTGAATAACATATTAATCTTTAAAGATAACGGTATAAAGTATTGAGCAAATACTCCGCTACTTGAAGCCGCATTAATAGTAAGTGACAAATCGTAGTCACCACTTTCAATGGCGTTATTTTCTAAACGAGAATAAAACTGGGCGGTATCTTCAGAAAAACCAAGCAAATAATGCCAGCGCTTTTCAAGGCCAAATGCCCACTGAGAGTTAAGATTAAAATAGGTTTCGAGCCGTGCTCTAGCTTGAGCATAATCACCCGAAGAAGGGTTTTGCCAACTTGAATCGATCTCATCTATGGCCATTGCTGGGCTGGCCAATAACACATCGGTGCGCAGCCCTACTGTTTGTTCGGCCCACGCACTATTTGATATTAAGCATACAACGGCAATAACAAAACGATAAATCAAAGCAACTGCCAACTGCCATCGGTATATCGAATCACATACAAACCGTTTTCTTTACGCAGCGTCCCCACCAATGTATTTGCATAACGAATAAAGCCCAATGCTGCATCGTGATAGCTCTCACCAGTGGTGTAATCAAACCCTGTCATCAGCAGTGAAACAGCATCATCTAAAATATAATAAATGACTGAGTTTTGTTCCGCATCACTGCTATTACCAATGGCAAACCACAAAGTCCGCTCGCCATAAGGAATCACTTCTACTAAGCCAAGTGAGCTGGTATTCCCAAAACCAATAAAATCATGGCTTACCGCAAAGGCAACACTGATATTTTTTGGGTCAGTAAACGCACCTATTACACTAAATAATACAGGGGTATCATCGGCTTTTTCAGCTCCGTCCACAAAACGCGATAATAAACGAATACTAAAAGACGACACACCTAAATAATGAGGCGTCTCTAACGTCACATCAAACGTATCACCATCAGTAAATTGGGTGATTGCACCATAATTAATTTCATAGACACCACGCCCTACTATTTTCACTTCTGGTATACAGCCAACACCATCTGAATTGACGTTATTCTTTAAAAACAAAAAGGCATCCGCTACGGTTACATCGTCATTAAAACTAGCATCATTGCCGTAAGCACTTTCACAACCTAAATCTTTTAATGCTACTGGATCTGAGCACAACCATTGCCCATCAATTTCATTACACTGTTTAACCGTTTTAGCGTCACTTGCTTTTTGCTTGTATACAACCAAGGCCGTTGCGCCACCTGGGTAACGTAATTCGCCAAAGTTAAATTGATTGTATGATGTTATTTGCAATTCTGTTTTCAGTGCCGCCGGTAACTGCGAAAATGCAGATAATTCGTTATAGCTAACAGCAGAAGAAAGTGTTTCTCCCATCACAACATTACTTGGTAATTCTAACCAACCCGCAAATTCAGCATTATCTAAACCGCTCGCATCAAACTGAGCATAATTTTTAATGTCAGAGCTTTTCCAAACAAAATTCAAATCCGGAAAACGCAACGCAGGATAATGCAAACTGGCATTACTGCCGTTAATAATCAGTTCAACATCCAACACATCACTACCATTTGATACTTCACCAAGCAGTGATAAAGACTCTAAATTAAAATGAATGGGCTCATTAGGTCGCACCGGGTCTTTAACCCCTTGCATTACAAGAGTGGCAGTGTCAGCGGTATAAACGAGATCTTGATAGGTTGACGCATTAACTGCCGTTTTTGCTTTTAAAGTGATCTTAGGAAAATCAAATTCAATTCGCCTAACAGCAGGTGCTACACCTGATTGAAGAGCCGAATCTAAATACACTTTTATATTGGCTTTGTCGTCATTGCGACTTTGCACTATTGCCAACCCAGTGGCGCTTTCTACATAGATATCTTGAGAGAAAGTAAATGATTTAATTAATGTGTTTTCACCAAAATTCAACAACTGCCCTTTAACCAGGGTATTGGGTTGTGAATCCGCCGTATAAGTAAAACGGCTTTCATTAGCTTCATATGCGATAGACGCCGTCAACTCATCAAAACTATACGCTTGACCTGCGGCACAACTATTGTTCGCCGTACAAATTAAAGCGTAATCAACAATTTGGACCATAGGTAAAAAGACAGATTGTAATTCTGGCCCAAGTGTTTTCTGAAAGGCTTCCCACTGAGCTTCCATTGAGGTAATTTCAGTCGCCGTATCATCATCTAGAAAATTGCCAAAAGACTTGGTTTCATAATCGGCAATCCAACTTTGTGCGTTACCCACAAACACTTTTGCCGCGGCTATTTGATCAGCCAGTGTTTCGCTGTAGTTACTGCCTTTTTCATTGGTAACCGTATTACTCAGACCATCAGCAATCAACAATAATGCAGACGCCGCAGATGTCAGTGAGGCATTATCTGGCAAAGCCAGTTCATCTTTTACAATATTTGCATTGGTAAAAGCGGTTTTTAAACTCCATTGCGCTGGTGTATTAGTTTGATCATCACCATACAGCTGACCCGCATTTTTTAAAAACGCACCTTCTAACCAAGAGGCCAATACTTGATTAAGAGTTTTATTTTCTTCACGGGCTTGATATTGCAGGGTTAAATTCAGCAGACCGTGTTTAGCACCGTCAACTGCAACCACTGAATCCAAAGTCGATGATACAAACGGCGAAAACGGCTCAAGAAACCCATGAATATTTGAAGATGAGTTAAACAAAGCTTGCACCCGGGTATTAGCCTCGTGAATGCTTTGCGGGGTAAACATATTATTAACGGGGACAACACCATCACAATTAGCGCTTGAACACGTGCCATTAGAAACAAATTCAGTAAATGCGAGTTTTGCCGCTAAATGCGTAAGCGGGCCAACATGAACCTGCCTGATACTTTGTGCATCATTGACTACTGCCCACAATTCAAAATCGTTCGCAGCGTCATACCATTGGCCGTAAAAAACAGAGTCACCTGCTTCATCAAGGCAGCCGTTTTTTAAGGCACAACGGATTTGAGTGTTATGACCTTCTTCAAAGTAGCTTTTAACAACAAACAATAAAGAGCCGGTGGCCGCACCATTAATTGATAAATTATAACGGCCGTTTTCATCACTAAAAAAACGATCTGCGTAGATTTCACCACTGGCGTTACGCTGAGGTTGCCCGTAATTATCAATACCTACCACTTGGATACTGGCATCTTTGATATTGCCATTTAACAACAACCCCGTGATTTCAATATTGGGTAGGCCGCCAACATTTTCATCAACCGAGTTACTGCAACCGATTAATACTGCAAGCCAAAGAAAAATCACATAACGCATAATAAAGTAACCATTTTTATAATTATTCAATCAGTCCATTAAACCCGAGCCAGTTTCTCAGATTCTTCTGTAATCAGTGCACGCATCCATTGATGGGGCGGATTATGATGTAATAGAGGGCTCCAAGCCATTTTTAGTTCAAATGCTGGAATATGAAACGGCGCATCCACCATTTTGAGTGCACCGGATTGCGCCTGCATTTTAGCCACCTTAGTCGGTAATGTCGCCACCAAATCGTTGTTCATGGCCAACAAAGCAGGCATTTGATAATGGCGCGTAAACACACTGATATTACGCTTGTGCCCTGTTTCTGCCAGCGCTTCATCCACCCAACCTAACTGCACAGCTTTATCTTTACTCGGGTTAACCCCTGTACCCACCCCCATACCGGTTTTACTTACCCAAATATGGTTAGCCACAAGGTATTTTTCTAGATTGAAGCCTTCTAATAAAGGGTTAGCTGGATTAACCAAGCAAGCAAAGCCATCACGCCATAGGGTTTTTTGATGGAAAGACTGAGGCAATTCGTCAAAGCGGTTAATGGCCATATCTACCTTGCCCTGCTCTACATCTTTGTACGTCACATCAGATGGGGTTAAAAAGTCTAAAATAACCCCAGGAGCCTCGGTGCGCAGACGCTTAACAATGGCGGGTACCAAAGTCGCTTCAGCATAATCACTCACCATAATGCGAAACACCCTGCCACTGGTTAGCGATTGGAATTCCCCTGTAGGCTGCACCGCAGCATCCACCTCTGCGAGGATATTTCTCACCATGGGTTGTAAGGCCTGTGCTCGCTCAGTAGCGCTCATGCCATCACTAGTACGAACTAAAATGGGATCATCAAATAGCTCCCTTAAGCGTTTCAAGCCATTACTCATGGCTGGCTGAGTGATGCCTAATGACTGCGCAGCCTTGGTAACACTGCGCTCACGCAGCAAAATATCCAGATAAATTAGCAAGTTTAAATCAAAGCGGTCCACATTCACCTCGTGAATACCCATTATAAGAACTATAAATTAGATAAATTATCACAAAAACCTTAATATGCGCGAGTCATTTAAGAGGCACGCCTCGATAAAGCTGCTATTTTTATAGGCGGCTTTAGACAATTAACCTATTTTTTAAGGATTGGACATATGTCAGCTTATCAAGACGACATCAAAGCGGTTGCTGCTCTTAAAGAGCAAGCCGGTAGCCCATGGGATCAAATCAACCCAGAAGCTGCTGCTCGCATGCGCGCTCAAAACAAATTCAAAACTGGTTTAGACATCGCTAAGTACACTGCCGCGATCATGCGTCGTGACATGGCTGAGTTCGATAAAGACAAAACCAAGTACACTCAGTCTCTAGGCTGCTGGCACGGTTTTGTTGGTCAGCAAAAACTGATCTCTATCAAAAAGCATTTCGGTACTACTGAACGTCGTTACTTGTACCTTTCTGGTTGGATGGTTGCTGCTCTACGTTCTGAGTTCGGTCCTCTTCCTGACCAATCAATGCACGAGAAAACAGCTGTTGCTTCTCTTGTTGCAGAACTATACACCTTCCTACGTCAAGCTGACGCTCGTGAACTAGGTGGTCTTTTCCGTGAGCTAGACGCTGCTCGTGAAGCTGGCGATGCTGCTCTTGAAAAAGAAATCCAAGCTAAAATCGACAACCACGAAACTCACGTAGTACCAATCGTTGCTGACATCGATGCTGGTTTCGGTAACGCTGAAGCGACTTACCTAATGGCTAAGCAAATGATCGAAGCGGGTGCTTGTGCACTTCAAATCGAAAACCAAGTTGCTGATGAGAAGCAATGCGGTCACCAAGACGGTAAAGTTACTGTTCCTCACGCTGACTTCCACGGTAAAATCCGTGCACTACGTTACGCGTTCCTAGAGCTAGGCGTTGACGACGGTGTTATCGTTGCACGTACTGACTCTGAAGGTGCTGGCCTAACTAAAGAAATCGCTGTTGTACAAGAGCCAGGCGATCAAGGCGACGTTTACAACTCTTACCTAGACGTTGAAGAAATCGACGTAGCTGACATGGCTGAAGGTGATGTTGTATTTAACCGTGGCGGCAAGCTAGTACGTCCTAAGCGTCTTGCTTCTGGTCTATACCAGTTCCGCGCAGGTACTGGCCATGAGCGTTGTGTATTCGATTGTATCGAAGCTATCAATGCGGGTGCAGACCTTCTTTGGATCGAAACTGCAGTTCCTACAGTTCACGAAATCAAAGGCATGATGGACGAAGTACGTAAAGTACACCCAGATGCGAAACTTGTTTACAACAACTCTCCATCTTTCAACTGGACTCTTAACTTCCGCCAGCAAGCATACGATGCATGGGCTGAAGCTGGTAAAGACGTTTCTGCTTACGATCGTGACCGTCTAATGTCTGCTGACTACGACGATTCTGAACTAGCTGCTGAAGCTGATGCTCGCATCAAGACTTTCCAAGCAGATACTTCTCGCGAAGCGAACGTATTCCACCACCTAATCACTCTACCGACTTACCACACTACTGCGTTGTCTGTAGACAACCTAGCTAAAGAGTACTTCGGTGAAGCGGGTATGCTTGGTTATGTTGAAGGCGTTCAACGTAAAGAGATCCGTCAAGGTATCGCTTGTGTTAAACACCAAAACATGGCTGGTTCTGACCTAGGTGATGATCACAAAGAATACTACCTTGGTGATCGCGCTCTTAAAGCTGGCGGTGCGAAAAACACTTCTAACCAGTTCAACAACATCTAAGTTGTGAATTAGTTTAGTGTTACAAAAAGAGCGACCTTCGGGTCGCTTTTTTTATACCTAAAGATAATTCACTACAAAAAACACTAAACTCTCTATTAAACTCAGAGTTCAACAACCTCTCATTATTGTTTTACTGAAAAATATTTACAAAAAAGCTCCGCTCATCCTGAGCTGTGAGGCACGAACTTGTCGAAGGACGGGTCGCTTTTTTTATACCTAAAGATAATTCACTACAAAAAACACTAAACTCTCTATTAAACTCAGAGTTCAACAACCTCTCATTATTGTTTTACTAAAAAGTATTTACAGAAAAGCTCCGCTCATCCTGAGCTGTGAGGCACGAACTTGTCGAAGGACGGTGGGTTTTATGAGTAACGTTTATTTGCTGGTATTAAGAAACGTCTAAGCGACGCAAAGGTACAAAGAGGTTATTTCAACATTAACACGTCAACTTTGATAACCTGACCGTAAGAATGAGCCTGATCATTTATATACTGCTTTAGCCGCTCTAACGTATCACTGTCTGCTCTGGCTAGCTCAACTTGACCAAAGCGATGCAAGTCCATCATCAGTCGAACCGCATCATCACAAGAAAAGCCAATTTTAATAAATAATCTAACCACAAAATGAAATGACAGCGAACCATCATCGGTGATAGTTAATGTATAACTAGGCTCGCAACTAATCGATATTGCATGCCATAGCGCAGGGTCTATGTCTGTTAAATCTTCAATGGATGAAGCATCCAATTGAGTCAGCATGGCTCTTGATGCTGCCTGATTACGTTCCATATATCGATTCAAGCGCTTTAAGATAAACATATTTACCCTCCAAACTTGAAACTAAAGGCTGACACATAAACCCCAAATGCGCACTTAGGGGTTCCCATTAAACAAGCAAACCATCACAACCAACTTAGGAAACGCCAGATTTTAATCGTTCACGCTGAATCAGATACAAACGCATATCAAACTCCAACTGGTGATAATCAGGCAGCATATGCTGACACAGTTGATAAAAGGCCTTGTTATGGTCTTTCTCTTTTATGTGCGCCAATTCATGTACAACAATCATTTCTAAAAATGCCTTAGGCGCCGCTTTAAAAACCGAGCTCACATGAATTTCATTTTTGCTTTTTATTTTACTGCCCTGCACCCTATTCACATAACTATGTGTACCCAGTGCATTTTTTATGACATGTATTTTATTGTCGTACACCACCTTACTCAGTGGTGACGATTTTTTTAAATACTGGTTTTTATAACCCATCACAAACTGACGCAGATCAGCGTCAGTTTTAACATCATGAGCTTGGGCATAGCGACTATCGAGATAGGACTGCAATTTATTCGTTTCAATCAAACGAACAACCTGCTGCCTGACAGACTCACCATAAACAGCCAAATAGCGATCAACAAGATTCATTTCAATTAACTAATTAATAAGTGACTGCAACAAATCATGAATTTCATTTTTAAGCGCTTTATCTTCAATATTAGATGATACTACTTTAGCCTCACGTAAAATCTCGATTGCTTCTTGTGTCTCACCAAGTTCAATAAGCATTGTCGCCAACGAAAAACGCACCGATGAACAAAAATCAGCAGATTGTATTGCTTCGGCTTTTTCAAGTGCTTTGCGATACAGGGCAGCAGCTTTCGAGATATCATCGGTGAAATCCGCTAATGTTTCCCACTGCACAGGATGGTCTTTTTCATCACCTTCATGCTCTAAACAAATATTATTTAATTCGGCATACAAGGCATCAAACGTGACTTGGTCCTTTTTATTTGCTGCTTTTAGCAAGCTTTCAGCTAAGGACAAAACCCTTTTATATATTTTGGTGTTCATTTTCATTTCCTCTTAAAAGCAAAAAACCCAGCACATGTGCTGGGTTAATTGTTAAAACTTAAATTTTATTACTTAGCTTTTTTAGCGGTACTTTTTTTAGTACTGCTTTTCTTAGCCGATGTTTTCTTTTTGGCACTGGTTTTCTTTGCAGAGGTTTTTTTAGCCGAGGCTTTTTTCTCTGTTATGACCCACTTGCCATCTTCATAAAAGCCAGTCCAACCCGTTGCTTTACCTTCTTCGTTATCAGATGCAACATACACCTGAGCTGTTTTACGGCTGTAACGCACCGTAGTTGGATTACCATCCGAATCTTTAACGGGCGCTTCCGTTAAATAATGATACTTTTCAGGTAACTCCGCTTTATGAGGAATCAACTCAAACACCTTAGGTGCACGGGTTTCACGATTTTTTGGAAATTGACTCGCTGCTAAAAACAACCCAGCCGCACCATCACGCAATATGTAGGTATCATCTACCTTTTCGCACTTCAGCTCAGGGCAAGGTACAGGGTCCATTTTAGGTGGAGCTGGCTGACCATTTTTAAGTAGCTTACGTGTATTTTTACACTCTTCATTCATGCAGCCAAAATACTTACCGAAACGGCCATTTTTAAGCTGCATTTCGTTACCGCATTTATCGCACTCAAGAACAGGACCTTCATAACCCTTAATCTTGAATTCTCCGCCTTCAACTTCTACGCCAGCACAATCTGGGTTATTGCCACAAATATGCAATTTGCGTTTTTCATCCAGCAGGTAGCTTTCCATTGCTGAGCTGCAGATTTTACAGCGGCGTTTTTCACGAAGACGTCGGCTTTCAGCTTCTTCATCGTCATCAGCGCTGATGGCTTCATCACCTGGGGTTAAATTCATGGTCTTAGTGCAACGTTCTTTTGGCGGCAAGGCATACCCCTCACAACCCAAGAACACCCCCGTAGTACCGGTACGAATCATCATATGACGACCACACTCAGGGCACTCAATATCGGTCGGTACTGGCGCATTCAACCGCATACCGTCTTCATTACTGGCTTTGTCTAACTTAATGGAAAAGCCTTCATAAAACTTATTGAGAACCTGCTTCCACTTTTCACGGCCTTCAGCAATATCATCTAATTGCTCTTCCATGTTGGCGGTGAAACTGTAATCCATTAAGTCTTCAAAGTTCTCTTCAAGACGACTGGTGACAATTTCACCCATTTTCTCAGCATAAAAACGACGACCTTCAAGACGCACATAACCGCGGTCTTGAATCGTAGAAATAATAGAGGCATAGGTTGATGGACGACCAATGCCGCGTTTTTCTAATTCACGCACTAGACTTGCTTCATTAAAACGCGCAGTCGGCTTGGTAAAGTGCTGTTTGGGCTCAACATGATCAAGACCCAGCACATCCCCCGACTTCAAGTCTGGTAGCACGGTATCATCATCGCCTTTTGAGATGGCACTCATGGCCGCCATGTGACCGTCAAAGCGAATCACACGGCCTTTTGCTTTCAGTTCGAAATCACCACATTTAGCGGTGAGCGTCGAACTGGTAAATTCAGCATCTGCCATCTGACAAGCCAAGAAACGGTTACGAATTAGATCGTAAAGCTTGTGAGCGTCCGGCTCCATGGCGTTCAATAGATTTGAACTCATACGTACATCTGATGGGCGAATCGCTTCGTGAGCTTCTTGTGCGCCATCCTTGCTGCTATATATACGTGGTTGTTCTGGTAAGTATTTATCGCCGAACTTGGACACGATATATTCGCGCGCACCTTCAACCGCTTCTTTACTCAAGTTCGTGGAGTCGGTACGCATGTAGGTAATGTAACCCGCTTCGTATAAACGTTGGGCCATCATCATGGTTTTTTTAACGCTAAAGCCTAAACGCGTACTCGCCGCTTGCTGCAGTGTTGAGGTAATAAAAGGCGCTGCAGGCTTGGAGCGTGTTGGCTTATCTTCACGGGACACAATTTCATAAGGCTGGCTTTCTAACTTAGCAACGGCAGCCATAGCTTGTTTTTCATTGGTCGGTTTATATTCTTTACCGCCCTCTTTCGCCACTTGAAAGCGAATAGCATCTTTTTCTTTAGAAGTAAGATGACTAAAGGTTTCCCAATACTCTTCGGGTATAAATGCACGAATCTCAGCTTCACGTTCAACCACTAGGCGCACAGCTACCGACTGTACACGTCCAGCAGATAAGCCGCGGGCAATTTTTGCCCAAAGCAAAGGTGAAACCATGAAACCAACTATTCGATCCAAGAATCGACGAGCCTGTTGTGCATCCACTCTGGCTTGATCCAAAACGGAAGGTTTCTCAAAGGCGGCCTTGATCGCGGTTTTTGTAATTTCGTTGAAAACCACACGCTTATACTGGGCACCGGTATCGCCAATGACTTCTTTGAGGTGCCATGCTATGGCTTCCCCCTCTCTATCCAAATCCGTTGCGAGGTAAATAGTGTCAGCGTCTTTTGCCAGTTTTTGTAACTCAGCAACCACCTTTTCTTTACCCGGCAGAATCTCGTACTGGGCTTTCCAGTCGTTTTCAGGATCCACACCCATCTTGTTTACAAGATTGATCTTATCCTTCTTCTTTTTATGAATGATTTTATCTTCAGGGGACAACTTGCGTGTAATAGCAGCCTGACGCGCACGCTCTTTAGCATCCACCGGCTGTTTATTTGCACCAGTTGGCAAGTCACGAACGTGACCCACAGATGACTTCACAATGAAGTCATTGCCTAGATACTTATTGATTGTTTTAGCTTTTGCCGGCGATTCGACAATTACGAGCGATTTTCCCATATACCTTGCGATTCCCTAGGTACGTCCTAAATTTGGCTGGCCCATATATAAGGCCCTGTTTTTCATCGGTCAAGTAAAAACCCGAGAAACTGCCAAGCTAAACGTAAAATGCTTATTTTTTGTACGTATTAATACTAAATACAGCTGCTACACTTAAACAAAGATCTAGTTGTTAAAAGCGGATATTGCAAACTTTATGAATTATTTAGTCATGATTGTTTTCGTCGTTATTGGCATTGCAGCCTTATTATTTGCTCAAAGAGTGGCCCAAAAAGAGCACCAAAAACGATTAGTTGCTGCAAAATGCAAACGTTTGCTACAACGTGCCAATGAAATATGGGACACCATCACACTTACAAGTAAATACATCAAAGACGGCAATGTCATCGACACCCTTGTGAAATACTACGAGTACTGCATCCAAAAACGTGAACAATTCATGCCTCAGCCTGACACCGCCAGCCTGCTTACTCAAGCTGAAACATTCAGAAATCAATTTAATCCCAGTGATATCATCCTTGAACTCAACAGCGACATTGAAATCAATCAATGCAAAAAAGCGTTTAATCAATCCATTAAAATTCTTAGTGCGTGTTTAACTAAACAATTCATTGGCAAAGATTCTTACAAGCAAATGAAGGATGGCTTAAAGTTCACCCTTTTGAATATTGAAGTAGAAGCCTATGAAAAACTGGGTGACATCGCCGGTGAAAATAAAAATCCAGCCGTGGCTACTAACTACTATAAATATGCTAAAAAATTGCTCATTGAGTCTGATATAAATTTTGACGGCAAACATGAACACATAAGAGAAATCACTAAAAAAAATCAATTACTCTTTGGCAACATTGTAAAAGATAAAATTGAAAAACAAATTGAAGAAGAAAATGCAGTTGATGAATTTGGCTTCCCCAGCGATTTAAACGTAATGGCAGGCAAAACTAGAAAAGATTAATCTTCTTTTAGCATTTCAAAACGTAAGCAACTTTTTCCATCAATCATCACACTCTGCTTGAACATATCAAGCGGTCTAACCCAATAACCATATTCGCCATACAGAGCCTGATAATAAACCAACCACTCTTCAGTTTCACTGTGCTGCGCTGCTCCAATAACTTTATACAAAGCACCTTTATAGTGTTTATAAATACCAGGCTTAATCATGATCACCTCAATCATTCGGCATAAAAAAAGGCTGAGCAAATGCCCAACCTTTCCTCAACATAGGGGGTTGCCCCCCTAGTTCCTACAAGCAAAAGCTTATAGACGCTCCCATACAGTAGCGATACCTTGGCCCATACCAATACACATGGTAGAAACACCAAATTTAGCATCTTTCTGCTCTAATACGTTGATTAGAGTAGTAGAGATACGCGCACCAGAACAACCCAATGGGTGACCTAGCGCAATTGCACCGCCGTGGATATTGATCTTCTCATCAGCCACATCTTTAAGACCTAGGTCTTTAACACATGGTAGAGACTGAGCAGCGAACGCTTCGTTCAATTCCCAGAAATCAATATCTTGTACAGTTAAGCCAGCACGCTTAAGTGCTTTCTTAGTGGCAGGAACAGGACCGTAACCCATGATCGCAGCATCACAACCGGCAACCGCCATTGCTTTGATACGTGCACGAGGCTTAAGACCAAGTTCTTTCGCTTTTTTGCCGCTCATTAGCAACATTGCAGCCGCACCGTCAGTGATCTGAGAAGAAGTCGCCGCGGTAACGGTACCACCCTTAGGATCAAACGCAGGACGAAGCTTAGACAAGGTTTCAAGTGTCGTCTCAGGACGAATAGTTTC